>NZ_JBQQCC010000003.1:0-775036 GCF_052245635.1 Nonomuraea sp. KM88
GGGGCTGGGCATCCTGCTCGGCGGCCTCCTCGTCGAAGCGGCCGGACCGGAGCACGGCCTGGCGATCGCCGGCGCCGCCGGGCTGGTCGCGGGAGTGCCGGTGCTGCTGGCCTGGAACAGAGCCACCCACTCGGGTCCGCGCGACCAGCCCCAGAGTAGCTCTCTGTGATCACACCTCTGAAACACCGCCCCGGTCGGGCCGCGTCCAGGGCGAAGCTGTTTCATGAGTCGGTGCAAACGGATGGCTGTCAGAAACATCTCGGCTCGTGCCGGCGCTCGCCCAGATTTTCACCAGGCGATGGGGCCGAGGCGATCGATGAAGATCCCGGTCGGCCCGTCAGAGGCGAGCGTCGCGAGCTCGATGATCGGATCGCTGCCCTCGGCGACCGTCAGCTCGCCCGTGTGGATGTTCATGTCGGTGGCGGTGAACTTGCCGTTGGCCACCTCGCCGGGGGTCACGGCGTTGAACTTGATGGCCGGCAGCGCCTGGGCGTATCGGACGGTGATCATGTTCAACGCCGCCTTCGACGAGGTGTAGGCAAGTTCGTACATCTTCGAGACGGCTTGCGCGGGGTCGGTTACGACGGCGATAGACCCCCCGGCGCCGGTGACCATCACCACCCGCGGGTTGTCGGCCGCCTGCAACAGCGGCAGGAACCCGTGCGTGACCCGGACCGGCCCGTACACATTGGTGTCGTAGACGGCGTGGATGTCCTTGGCTGTCGCGTCCGCCGGGTTGACACCGCCGCCCGGCGTGCCGGCGTTGTTGATCAGCACGTCGATCCGGTCGGTGTGCTCCCGGACCAGCCGCACAGCCCCGGCCACCGACTCATCCGAGGTCACGTCCAACGGAACCATGATGACGTGTGCGCCGTCGGCGGCCAGCTTCTGCGCGGCGGCCCTTCCCCGACCCTCGTCACGTGAGCCGAGGAAGACCGTCCAGCCCAGCTCTCCGAGCCTACGCGCGGTCTCGTAGCCCAGCCCTTTGTTCGCTCCAGTGATCAATACTGAGGTCATGTTCTCTCCTGACGTCGTTGTACTTATGGCCATGTGACGGTGCCGACCCGATTCCTGTGACACTGCCGATTGACGTGGTCACAAGGCGGGCCGGTACGCACGTGTGCCGATGAACGGATGCCTTCGCTCGGGATGCTCCGCACTGCCGCGATGCCGTGATCAAGGCGCGGCGGCTGACGGACTACCTCAGCGTGAGTGGGGTCTCGGATGCGATGCGGGTCAGCTTGGCCGGGTTGCGGACGTAGTAGAGGCCGGTGATGCGGGCGTCCTCGACCCGGACCGCGATGACGCCGTCGATCTCGCCGTCCACGCGGAGCAGGAGCGCCGGGTTGCCGTTGACCACGGTGGGCTCGCTGGTGAGCGCGATCCGGGCTCTGCCGAGACCGTTGACGATCATGCGGGCCACCTTGCCGGCGCCGGTGATCGGCTGCGGCACGGCCTGCTTGACGCCGCCGCCGTCGCTCACCAGAACGACCTGCGGGGCGAGCACGTCCAGCAGCCCCTGCAGGTCCCTGGTCTCCAGCGCGCGCCGGAACGACTCCAGAGCCGCCCGGGCCTGGCCCGGCGAGACCGCCTCGCGCGGGCGGCGTGCCTCGACGTGCCGGCGGGCGCGGTGCGCGATCTGGCGGACGGCCGCGCAACTCTTGCCGACGGCGGCCGCGATCTCCTCGTGACTGACACCGAAGACCTCACGCAGCACGAAAACAGCCCGCTCGGTCGGCGACAGCGTCTCCATGACCAGCATCAGCGCCATCGACACACTCTCGGCGAGCTCGACGTCCTCGGCCACGTCCGGCGCGGTGAGCAGCGGCTCGGGCAACCAGGAGCCGACGTAGTCCTCCTTGCGGCGCCGCATGGTGCGCAGCCGGTCCAGCGAGCGCCGGGTGACGATCCGTACCAGGTAGGCGCGCTGGTCGGACACCTGCTCCAGGTCGACCCTGACCCACCGTAGCCAGGTCTCCTGCAGCGCGTCCTCGGCGTCGGCCGCCGAGCCGAGCATCTCGTAGGCGACGGTGAACAGCAGGTTGCGGTGGGCGAGGAACGCCTCGGTCGCCGGGCCCATCCGGCCGCCACCGGCCACCGGCCCGGCGCTGCCCGTCGCCGCATCCCCGCGCTCGTCCATACCCGGCTCCCGCCTGTCCACCCGTAATCGTTGCTCTATGCACAAGGCGCCGACGCCCGCCACTGTGTGACACCCGAGACCGGTGACACACGTCATATGCCTGCACTGTCACAAAGTCCGGGCGCCGACGCCGCGGTCAGGACGCCGTGCGGACGATGCGCGCGGCACACCACTGCCCGGTCCCTCTCTGTCAGAACCGTCTCCAGGCATGGCCCAAAGCCCTTAACTGACCGGCATTGCCGCCAGGCGCGGTGACGGCCGCGCTGGAGACATGCCCTTGATGCGACACAAAAGATGTCTCTTGTGGTGGGAGCGCTCCCAATCGGCTCTTTGCGAGGTTTGAGGCCATACATCCGGTTACACAGTGATAAACCGCACCATTGGTAACGGTTGCGTTTCGCGGGATTGACGCACAGAGCGGGCAAGTGCACCCTTTGTGGGAGCGCTCCCAAACACTCCCACCGCGGCGGAATCCGAGGCCGCGGTGCTCTCCCCAACACATTCACCCGAGAAGGGGTCCACCATGATGATCAGCAAGCGTCGCGGCGGTCTCGCCGCGGCCTCGGCCCTGGCTGCGGTCGCGCTGACCGTGGCGTCGTGCGGTTCCGGCGGCAGTTCCGAGTCAAGCGGCGCGCCGGCCTCGTCCGCCCCTGCGGGACCGGTCACCATCCGCGTGCAGACGTTCGGCGGCGGCACCAACTTCGGCTACAAGAACGCCGTCGAGAAGTGGAACGCCGAGCACAAGGACATCCAGATCCAGCACGAGAACCTGACCGACCAGTTCGAGCAGCAGTACTGGCCGCAGATGATCCAGTGGCTGCAGGCCGGCAGCGGCGCGGGCGACGTGGTCGGCATCGACGAGGGCGGCATGGGCCTGGCCAAGGCGCGCACCGAGTGGTGGGCCGACCTGAAGGAGCACGGCCTCGAGTCGCGCAAGGCCGACTACCCCGCGTGGAAGTGGGAGAACGGTGTCGCCCCCGACGGCAAGCTGTTCGCCCTGGGCACCGACATCGGCGGCATGAGCCTGTGCTACCGCAAGGACCTGTTCGAGAAGGCCGGGCTGCCGACCGACCGTGACGAGGTCAGCGCGCTGTGGCCCACCTGGGACGAATATCTCGAGGTCGGCAAGCGGTTCCAGTCGAAGGTCAAGGACACCAAGTGGGCCGACGGCACCAACACGCTGTACCAGGTGGTGCTGTACCAGGAGGCGGCCAAGAACGGCAACGTCTCCTACTTCGACAAGGACAACAACCTCATCGTCGACAAGAACCCGGCGGTCAGGACGGCGTTCGACTTCGTGCAGAAGCTGAGCCAGGACGGCCTGACCGCCAAGCTGCGCAACTTCACCGACGAGTGGGCGACGGGCACCCAGAAGGGCGCGTTCGCCACGCTGGGCTGCCCGTCCTGGATGCTCGGCGCGGTCAGCGGCAACGCCGGTGACGACGGCAAGGGCAAGTGGGACGTGGCCGCGGTGCCCGGCGGCGGCGGCAACTGGGGCGGCTCCTGGCTGGCCGTGCCCAAGCAGTCGAAGCACCCGAAGGAAGCGGCCATGGTCGCCGACTACCTGACGCAGGCGCAGACCCAGGCGAGCGTCTTCACCGACTTCGGCAACATGCCGAGCAACACCAAGGCCCAGCAGGACCCGGCGGTGCAGGGCGCGAAGAACGAGTACTTCAACGACGCCCCCATCGGTGACATCTTCGCCAAGTCCGCCGCCAGCCTCCAGCCGGTCTTCCTCGGCGTGAAGCACGCCCAGGTCAAGAACGCCACCGAGGCGGTCATTCAGGGCATGGACGACGGCTCGGTCCCCTACGGCAAGGCCTGGCAGCAACTGGTCGACGACGCGGTCAAGGCCGCGGGCTGATCTCCCCGCCCGGCCCGCCCCGCGGCGGGCCGGGCACGTTGCCGTGAAAGGTCTGTTATGAGCATCGACACCCTTCCCCGGGCGACGCGGAGCGGTAATCGCCGCGCCCGTCCGCCCGGCCGCCGCTGGCGTTCCCGCCTGGACGTCAAGGCGATGCCGTACGCACTGGTGTCCCCGTATTTCCTGCTGTTCGCCGCCTTCGGGCTGTTCCCGCTGGCGTTCACGCTCTACTACTCGCTGTACGACTACGACCTGACCGGCACCACCGAGTGGGCCGGGCTGGGCAACTACACCGCGCTGCTGGGCGACGACGACTTCTGGCGCGCCACGGTGAACACGGTGGCCATGTTCGTCATGGCCACCGTCCCGCAGATGTTGCTGGCGCTGTTCCTGGCCAACGCGCTGAACAAGCGGTTGCGCTTCCGGCTGGCGATCCGCATGAGCGTGCTGCTGCCGCTCGTCACGTCGGTCGTCGCCGTCGCGGTGGTGTTCACCCAGCTGTTCGCCCGCGACTGGGGCCTGGTCAACTGGCTGCTCGGCATGTTCGGCGTCGAGAACACGAACTGGCGGGCCGAACGGGTGCCGTCATGGATCGCCATCGCCACCATGGTCGACTGGCGCTGGACCGGCTACAACGCGATCATCTTCCTGGCCGGCATGCAGACGATCCCGCGCGACCTGTACGAGGCCGCCTCCATCGACGGCGCCTCCCAGCGCAGGCAGTTCTGGCAGATCACGCTGCCGATGTTGCGCCCCACCATGATCTTCGTGGTGCTCAACTCCACGATCGGCGGCCTGACGTTGTTCTCGGAGCCGATGACGTTCTACAACGGCAATCCCGACGGCGGGTCGCAGGGCCAGTTCCAGACGGTGGCCATGTTCGTCTACAAGGAGGCCTTCCGCGAGTTCGACTACGGCTACGCCTCCGCGGCCGCCTGGCTGCTGTTCCTGCTGATCCTCATCGGAGCGGCGATCAACTTCCTGTTCGTGCGCAGGATCGGGGGCACGCGATGACCATCTGGAAACCGTCCGTCCTCACGAGGGTCCTGCTCGGGCTGGCCATCTTCCTGTCGGCCTTCCCGCTGTACTGGATGCTGGTCATCGCCTCGCGTACGAACTCCGACGCGGTGGCCTCCCCGCCGAAGTTCCTGCCGGGCGGGAACCTGGGCCAGAACATCATCGCGGTGCTCAACCACCCCGAGGCCAAGTTCGTGGCCGGCCTGACCAACTCGTTCATCGTGGCGAGCGTCGTCACCCTCTCGGTCATCATCATCTCGACGCTGGCCGGCTTCGCGTTCGCCAACCTGAACTTCAAGGGACGCAACGCGCTGCTGCTGCTCGTGCTGCTGACGATGGCGGTGCCCCTGCAGCAGATGGGCGTGGTCCCGCTCTACCGGCTCATGGTGAGCCTGGAGTGGACGGGCACGCTCAAGGCGGTCATCCTGCCGTACCTGCTCAACGGGTTCGGTGTCTTCCTGATGACGCAGTACACGCGGCAGTCCGTGCCGATGGAGCTGGTCGAGGCCGCCCGGGTCGACGGCGCCGCCACGCTGCGCATCTGGTGGAACGTCGTGCTGCCCGCGGTCAGGCCCGGCATGGCCGTGCTCGGCATCAACACGTTCATGCTCATGTGGAACGACTACATGTGGCCTCTGATCGTGCTCAACCAGGACAACCCGACCGTGCAGATCGCGATCAACTCGCTCAACGCGAGGTTCTCCACGGAGTACTCGTTGATCTTCGCGGGAACGGCGCTGTCCATCATCCCGCTCATCGCAGTATTCGTCGCATTCGGCCGCCAAATCGTCGGCGGACTCATGGAAGGTGCGGTCAAGGCGTGACGACACAAGAGGAACAGACGCGTACCGGGCTGCGCTTCCCCGCGGGCTTCGCGTGGGGCGCGGCGACCTCGGCCTACCAGATCGAGGGGGCCGTCGAGGAGGACGGGCGAGGGCGGTCCATCTGGGACACCTTCACCAGGAAGCCGGGACGGGTGCTCAACGGGCACAACGCGGACGTGGCCATCGACCACTACCACCGGTACAAGGACGACGTCGCCGTCATGGCGCGGCTGGGCCTGTCGGCCTACCGCTTCTCGGTCTCCTGGCCCCGCATCCAGCCGGCCGGCACCGGCAGGATCAACCAGAAGGGCCTCGACTTCTACAAGCGGCTCACCGACGAGCTGCGCGAGCACGGCATCGACCCCTGGCTGACCCTCTACCACTGGGACCTGCCCCAGGAGCTGGAGGACAGGGGCGGCTGGCCCAACCGCGACGTCGCCTACTGCTTCGCCGACTACGCGGCGACGGTGCACGAGGCGCTGAAGGACCACGTGCACACGTTCAGCACCGTCAACGAGCCGTGGTGCGCCGCGTTCCTCGGTTACGCCTCCGGCGAGCACGCTCCTGGCAGGCGCGAACCGGAGAACGCGATCAGGGGCGCGCACCACCTCAACCTGGCGCACGGCCTGGCCGTGCAGGCGATGGGCGCCCGGCGCGTCGGCGGCAGCGTGAACCTGTACGCGGTCACGCCCGCCACCGACAGCGCGGAGGACCTCGACGCGGCCCGGCGCATCGACGGCCTGCAGAACCGGTTCTTCCTGGACGCCCTGCTGCTGGGCAACTATCCGGAGGACGTGCTGGCCGACCTGCCCGTCGAGATGGACTTCGTCCAGCCCGGCGACATGAAGATCGTCAACGCGCCCATCGACGTGCTGCTCGTCAACTACTACAGCCGCTTCACGGTCTCGGGAGCACCAGGCGGCGCCCAGTCGGCCGCCGCGGCCCCCACGGACACGGGGTCGCCGTGGGTCGGCAGCGAGCACGTGTCGTTCGTCAACGGCGGCCGTCCGACGACGGCGATGGGCTGGGAGATCGACGAGTCCGGCCTGGTCGAGGTGCTCACCAGGGTGGCCCGCGACTACCCCGCGATCCCGATGGTGATCGCCGAGAACGGGGCCGCCTTCGACGACGTGCTCGACGACGGCCGCGTGCACGACCACGAGCGGCGGGCGTACGTCGAGGCGCACCTCGGCGCCTGCAAGCAGGCCATCGACGCGGGCGTGCCCCTGGAGGGCTATTTCGCCTGGTCGCTCATGGACAACTTCGAGTGGGCCTGGGGTTACGGCAAGCGGTTCGGCCTGGTTCGGGTGGACTACGAGACGCTGGAACGGCTGCCCAAGGACAGCGCGCTCTGGTACTCGGAGATCATCCGGCAGAATAGGCGACATGAACCGACCGACTCTTGAGGCAGTCGCGGCTCGGGCCGGGGTGGGCCGGGGCACGGTGTCGAGAGTCATCAACGGCTCGCCGAACGTCAGCGCCAGGGCCCGCGAGGCCGTTGAGCTGGCCATACGCGAGCTGGGCTACGTGCCCAACCGCGCGGCGCGGGCGCTGGTGACGCGCCGCACGGACACCGTGGCGCTGGTGGTGTCCGAGTCGCAGCTGCGCGTCTTCGACGAGCCGTACTTCGCGGGCACCATCCGCGGCATCGGCTCGGCGCTGGCCGAGACCGGCCTGCAGCTGATCCTGGCCATGGCCAGGTCGCCGGAGGAGCACGAGCGACTCGAGAACTACCTGACGGGGCAGCACGTCGACGGCGTGCTGCTCCTGTCGCTGCACGGCGCCGATCCGCTGCCGGGCCGGCTGGAGGCGATGGGCGTGCCCACCGTGCTCGGTGGCCGGCCCGTCGGCCTCGACCCCTACAGCTACGTCGACATGGACAACAGGGCCGGGGCCCGGCAGGCGGTCAAACACCTGCTGAGCCTCGGCCGCCGCGCGATCGCCGCGATCGCCGGCCCGCAGGACATGGGCGTGGGCGTCGACCGGCTCTCCGGCTACCGGGACGCGCTGCTGCCCTCGGGCCTGCCGGAGCTGGTGTCCTACGGCGACTTCTCCGAGCAGAGCGGGGCCGTCGCGATGGCCGAGCTGCTGCGGACGCATCCCGAGCTCGACGCGGTCTTCGCCGCGTCCGACCCGATGGCGCTGGGCGCGATGCGCGTGCTCAAGGCCGCGGGGCGGTCGATCCCCGGCGACGTGGCCGTGATCGGGTTCGACGACTCCAAGGCCGCGCTCAGCGCCGACCCGCCACTGACCACCGTCCACCAGCCGACCGAGGCCATGGGCCGCCAGATGGCCCGGCTGCTCGTCGCCCGCATCAACGGCGAGGAGCTGCGCCAGCCCGTCGTCATTCTCGACACGCACCTGGTACGCAGGGAGTCCGCCTGAGGAAAAGGGGTTCTCGTGGACAGCAGGACGAAGCGCCGGTTATCCGCGGCCGAGCTCGACGCGCTGGCCCGGCGCGCGCTGGGCGCGGGCGTCGCGTTCGCCACCGAGCTGACCGACGGCTTCGCCAACGCGGTCTGGCGGCTCGCGCTCGACGACGGCCGCGAGGTGGTGCTCAAGCTGTCGCCGCCGCCCGAGCTCGACCAGCTCAGCTACGAACGCAACCTGCTGCGCATGGAGGCCGCCGCCTACGAGCACGCCCTCAAGGCGGGCGTCCCGGTGCCGTCGCTGCTGCGGGCCGGCTTCGACGACCCGGTGCTCGGCGGCGACTACCTGTTGCTGAGCGCCCTCGACGGCGTGTCGTGGAACGACGTCAAGCCCGACGGCGAGGACGCGCTGCGCAGGGAGCTCGGCCGCCACCTGGCCAGGTTCAACACGGTGACGGGCGAGGTGTTCGGCTACCCGCACGCCGGCATCGTGGGCGCCACGTGGCGCGAGGCGTTCCTGTCGATGGTGGCCGCGCTGCTCGGCGACACCGAACGTTATCCCGCCCCGCTGCCGCGCCCGGCGGCCGAGCTCATGGCCGTGTTCGAGGCCGCCTCTCCGGTGCTCGGCGAGGTGACGACACCCCGGCTGGTGCACTTCGACGTGTGGGCGGGCAACGTCTTCCTCGACCTGAGCGGCCCGCCCAGGATCCAGGCCATCATCGACCACGAGCGAGCCTTCTGGGGCGACCCGATCGCCGAGTTCGTCACCCCGACGATCTTCGGTGAGCTGCGCGAGGACGATCCGCTGCTGGCCGGCTACCGCGAGGTGACGCCGCTGGAGCTCACCCCCTCGGCGCTGACCCGGCTCGACCTCTACCGCGCCTACCTCTACCTGATCCTGCTGGTCGAGAACGGGCCCCGGCAGTATCCGGAGGAGGAGTACGCCAGGGTCCGCGACCGCTCGCTGTCCGCGCTGGACGTCGTCCTGCGCCGCCTCTCCCACGGCTGACGGAAAAGCCCGGCCGCGCGCGTGGCGCGCCGTCGGGCGCGCGGGGTCCGCGCGTTCAGGCGGCGGGCAGGCGGGCCACCATGATGGGGCGCGTGGTGGGCCTCTCGGAGCCGCCCGCGGGCTCGACGGTGAGCGCCACCCGCCGCCCGCCCTCCAGCGGGGCCACCACGGGCACGGTCACCCCGCCGGCCGCCCGGTCGAGCAGCCCGGCGGGGCGTGCGCCTTCCGGCCCCGTCAGCCACAGCTCGTAGTCGTGGGAGTCGGGCAGGTCCCGCAGCCCCGACGAGGTGAACACCATCCGTCCCGCGGAGCGCGAGACCACCACCGTGCCGGTGCCGCCGGTGAAGACGGGCAGGCGCACCGTCCGGACGTCGGGCGCGGCCAGCACGGCGGCGACCTCCCCCGTCCTGGCGGTCAGGTCGCCGAGGTCGCGGCGGGCGTCGACGGCCACCGCCCCGAACGCCGCCGCGGCCGCGGCGCACACCGCCGCCAGCCCTGCCGGCACCTTGGACCGCCGCCACCCGTCCGGCGGACCGGTACGGCGGCGTTCCCGCGCACCGGTACGGCGGCGGCCACGCGACCCGGCGCGACGATCCTCCGGCGGACCGGCGCGAGGGCCCTCCTGCGGGCTGGTGCGGCGGTGTGCGGCGGCCAGCAGGCGGGCGCGCAGGGTGGCGGGTGGGGGTTCGGCCGCCGCCTCCGCCAGCCAGGCGGCCGTCTCACGCAGGTGCCGCACCTCGGCCGCGCAGCCGGGGCACGCGCGCAGGTGGTCCTCGAACAGAACCTCCTCGGCGTACGGCAGCGCGTGCACGGCGTAGGCGCCGGACAGGGCGTGGAGGTCGTCGTCCATCGGTTCCTCCTTCGCTGGAGATCCCGGTCCGGGGATGTCCCGCCTGCGGGCGTGGGAAGGAAGTCAATGTCCACTCCCCTGTGAGAGAGGCGGCTCACGCATGTACTTCGGCTGCCCGGGCATGTCGGATGCCCACGGCCCCGGCTCTTCTGGTTCACCGGGTGATGGCTCATGGGATGCGTGATAGCGGGCGGCGGGCCGGCGGGCGCGGTCCTCGCGCTGGTGCTGGCCAGGGCGGGCGTCGAGGTGACGCTGCTGGAGAAGCACGGCGACTTCCTGCGCGACTTCAGGGGCGACACCATCCACCCGTCGACCCTGCAGGTGCTCGACGAGCTGGGGCTGGCGCGGGAGTTCCTGCGCCTCCCGCACAGGAAGGCCTACGAGGTCGGAATCGTCACCGACACCGGCGAGATCAGGCTGGCGAACCTGCGCGGTCTGCCGGGCAAGTATGACTACATCGCGTTCGTCCCGCAGTGGGAGTTCCTCAACCTCGTCACGTCGGCGGCCGGCAGATATCCGAACTTCCGGCTGCTGATGAACGCGGAGGCGTACGACCTGGTCCGCGAGGGCGACGCCGTGCGGGGGCTCCGCTACCGGGACGCGTCCGGCGAGCACGAGATCAGGGCAGCCCTGACCGTGGCCGCCGACGGGCGTTCCTCGACGCTGCGCGAGCGGGCCGGGCTCGTGCCCGAGGATCTCAGGGCGCCCATGGACGTGGTGTGGTTCGCGCTGCCCAGGAACGACGGGGATCGTGACGACACGTTCCTGCGGATCTCGAGCGGCAACATGATGGTCGCGATCAACCGGGAGACCTACTGGCAGCTGGCGTACCTGATTCCCAAGGGAGGATACTCCGCGCTCGTGAGCGGTGGCATCGACGCGCTGCGCGAGCCGGTGGCCAGGCTGCTGCCGTGGCTGGCCGACCGGACCGGCGGGATCGGCGGCTACGACGACGTGAGCGTGCTCACGGTCAAGCTCAACCGGCTGCGCCGCTGGCACCGGCCCGGGCTGCTGTGCATCGGGGACGCCGCGCACGCCATGTCGCCGGTGTTCGGGGTGGGCATCAACCTGGCCGTCCAGGACGCGGTCGCCGCCGCCAACCTGCTGGCCGGCTCGCTCAGGTCCGGCGCGCCCGTCCCCGAGCCGACGCTGCACCTGGTGCAGCGGAGGCGGATGGCGCCGACCAGGGTCACGCAGGCGGCCCAGCGGCTGGTCCAGAACCTGGTGATCCGCCCGGCCCTGTCGCGCCGGTTCGACCCGTCAGGGCTGCCCACGGACCTGACGAAGGTCCCGCTGGTCAACCGGATGATCCCGCGGTTCGTCGGGCTCGGTGTGCGTCCCGAGCACGTGTACGTCAGGGAAAGCCCGCCGCTGTGAGCCCGTATCCGGATAACTGCCTTCTCACAACGTGGACAATGGGGTCGGTGGGGCCGACGCAGTGGAATACCCTCGTATCTCGTGAGCAGCAATCTCGTGGATCTCGATTCCTGGCGAGCCCTCCCCGCGGCGCAGCAGCCCGACTGGCCCGACCCCAGTGAGCTCGACAAGGTCGTCGCCGAGCTCGGCGGCCTGCCCCCACTCGTCTTCGCGGGCGAGTGCGACCAGCTGAAGGACCAGCTGGCCGCCGTGGCCCGCGGCGAGGCGTTCGTCCTGCAGGGCGGCGACTGCGCCGAGACCTTCGCCGGCGCCACCGCCGACAACGTGCGCAACAAACTCAAGACGCTGCTGCAGATGGCGATCGTGCTGACCTACGCGGGCAAGGTGCCGGTCGTGAAGATCGGCCGGGTCGCCGGGCAGTTCGCCAAGCCGCGCTCCAAGGGCACCGAGATCCGCGACGGCGTGGAGCTGCCCGCCTACCGCGGTGACATGGTCAACGGCGTCGAGTTCACGCCCGAGGCCCGCAGGCCCGACCCGTGGCGGCTGCTCAAGGCCTACCACTCCTCGGCCGTGACGCTCAATCTCGCGCGCGCGTTCACCAAGGGCGGCTACGCCGACCTGCGCCAGGTGCACGCCTGGAACCAGGACTTCGTCGCCGAGTCACCGGCCGGGCGCCGTTACGAGAAGCTGGCCAGGGAGATCGACCAGGCGCTGGCGTTCATGCGGGCCTGCGGGGCCGACCCCGAGGAGTTCCACACGGTAGAGTTCTACTCCTCGCACGAGGCGCTCATCCTCGACTACGACCGGGCGCTCACCCGCATCGACTCCCGCACCGGCCTGCCCTACGACGTGTCGGCGCACATGGTCTGGATCGGCGAGCGCACCCGCCAGCTCGACGGCGCGCACGTCGACTTCTTCTCGCGCATCCGCAACCCGATCGGCGTCAAGCTCGGCCCCACGACCACGCCGGAGGAGGCCGTCTCGCTCGTCGAGAAGCTCAATCCCGGCAACGAGGCGGGACGGCTCACGTTCATCACCCGGATGGGCGCCTCCAAGATCCGCGAGTCCCTTCCCGCGCTGGTCAAGGAGGTCAGCGCGACGGGGGCCCGGGTGGCCTGGATCTGCGACCCGATGCACGGCAACACCTTCGAGGCGCCGAGCGGCCACAAGACGCGGCGGGTCGACGACGTGCTCGACGAGGTGGCCGGCTTCTTCGAGGTGCACAGGTCGCTCGGCACGCATCCGGGCGGCATCCACATCGAGTTCACCGGCGACGACGTGACCGAGTGCGTGGGCGGGGGCCACGAGATCGGCGAGACCGACCTCGCCACGCGTTACGAGACGGCCTGCGACCCGCGGCTCAACCGCAGCCAGTCGCTCGACCTCGCCTTCGAGGTGGCCGAGCTCTACCGCGGCTGACCCCTGACCACGCGTCCGGCCCCTTTACGGCACCGGACACGAGCGGCCCGGCCGTCCCGTCGCGGGGTGGCCGGGCTTTCGCCTGCGCACCGCGCCGGGCATGCCTGTCACAGAACGTGACATGCGTCTCAATGGCGCTCTCGGTCATCCCGTTTTCCGGAGATTTCGGGCGTTTACCCCGCTATGATCGCCGCAAACAGGGCGAAATTTCGGGAGAAAAACGTGGATGATGCCCCCGAGGGGGTCGACCCCAACGTCCCTAACGTCGCGCGAATGTACGACTACTTTCTCGACGGCAAGGACAATTTCGCGGCCGACCGTGCAGCGGCGGAGCAGATCCTCAAGAACTTCCCCCATACCAAGGAGGCCGCCCGCTCGAACCGGGCGTTCCTGCGCCGCGCCGTACGCCATCTCGTGGACGAGGGCACGCGGCAGATCGTGGACCTCGGAGCCGGCCTGCCGACCCAGGGCAACACGCACGAGATCGCCCCGGAGGCGCGCGTCGTGTACGTCGACTACGACGCCGTGGTGTGCGTGCACGGCAGGGCGCTGCTGGCCCGCCGCGACGACGTGGACTTCCTCCAGGCAGACGTACGACGGCCGGAGACGCTGCTGGACAGGCTGGACGGCCTGGTCGACTTCGACCGGCCGGTGGCGTTCCTGATGCTGACCGTGCTGCACTTCGTCCCCGACGAGCTCGCCCACGAGGTGGTGGCGAAACTGCGGGACGCGAGCGCGCCCGGCAGCCACCTGGTCGTCAGCCACGCCGTGGACCCCACGCCCGACATCACCCCGCAGGCCCTGGAGGTCTACCGCACGGCCACGGCCGCGCTCAACCTGCGCACCCGCGAGGACATCCTGCGCTTCTTCGACGGTTATGAGCTGGCCGAGCCCGGGCTGGTGCACCCGTACGACTGGCGCACGGACGACCCGGGCGACCCGGGCAAGGGCATCACCTTCGGGTACGTCGGAGTCGGCCGCAAGCCCTAGCCCGCCGGGCGCGCGAGAGCCCCGCCGGTACCGGCGGGGCTCGCCAGGGTCAGTTCTTCTGGGCGTTCTTCAGCTCTTCGTTGAGCTCCGCCCTGATGGCGTCCATGTCGAGCGCCCGAACCTGCCTGATCAGGTCTTCCAGCGCGGGAGCCGGGATGGCGCCCGCCTGGGCGAAGACCACGATGCCGTCGCGGATGGCCATCAGCGTGGGGATCGAGGTGATGTCGAACCCCTGCGCGAGCCCCTGCTCTGCGTCAGTGTCAATCTTTCCGAACGTGATGTCGTCGTGCTTCTCCGACGCCTGTTCGAAGATCGGTCCGAACTTCTTGCACGGAGGGCACCACTCGGCCCAGAAATCGAGCAGGACGATCCCCTTGTCGGCGATGTCGTTGAAGGTTTTCTCTGTCACTTCGATGGTCGCCACAAAAGGCTCCTCGTTCGTTGGTACGTCTGTGACGGTTAGAACTCATTACCCTGCCCGGTGATTCCGGCTCTACGCCAGAGCGAACTCCACCACCTGGGCGGGGTGGTCGGAGAAGGTCTCGACGGTCTTCAGCGTCACCGCACGCGCCCCTTCGCCGTGCAGCACGGCGTCGCGCCCCGTCGAGTGAACCGGCTCGAGAGGCAGGTCGAGCAGGTCCCGCCTGGGGGTGTTGAAGTCGCCGCCCACGAACGTGAGGGGCAGCATGACCCGCTCGATCTCCTTGCCCGCCCGGTCCCAGATGTGGCTGAAGGCCGGGTCCTCAGCCCGGTGCCCGAACCGTCCGAAGGGCACCATGTGCAGGGCGGCGACCGCGATCATGCGGCCGTGCCAGGCCATCCGGGCGGTCATCAGGCCCTTGTCGAAGGAGCGCAGGCCGTTCGCGGCCAGCTCGGGGTTGGGCAGGATGACGCGGTTGACGCCGTCGAGCGGGAGCCTGGCCGCCAGGGCGATGCCGGCGGAGCCCGGCACGTGCATCGCCTGCGACAGCACGTGGCCGGCGACGTGCCGCAGCGGGGTCTGCCCGGCGATCGACTCCAGCATCGGGGAGCGACCGCCGCGGAAGGGCACCTCCTGGAGAGCGATCACGTCCAGGTCCAGCTCCTGGATCAGCCGCACCACGTCGTGCGTGCCCGTGTCGTCTCCGTCGCCCTTCCAGCCCTCCCGGACGTTCCATGTCCCGACGCGCAACCCGCGCGCCGGCGGTTGATTCACGTGCGCCATTGCACGCCGCCTTCTGTATGGGGGTCGTCCACCGGACGACTCCGTCGTCGTCCGGATGCGAGCAAGCCTACGATGCGACACGCCAGGAGGACACTCCAACCGAATGAGCATCCTTGTGACGCCAGCCCTCATTGCCGCGATAAAAGGATATGAGGTCCATCGTGTACCGCTTGGGGGAACATGCCTGGAGTGGTGGGTCAGGAGGAGCCTGACGTCCAGCGCGGCCTGCGCCGGGCGGAGCAGTGGCTGCGATCGTGTTACAAGTCCTCGCCGGCCTCGTCCGGGTGGGGTCACCACGTCGACGAGGATCCGACGGAGTGGGGCGGGACGCTCGACGGCATCCGCGGCATGCT
Source organism: Nonomuraea sp. KM88 (assembly GCF_052245635.1). Classification (NCBI taxonomy): domain Bacteria; kingdom Bacillati; phylum Actinomycetota; class Actinomycetes; order Streptosporangiales; family Streptosporangiaceae; genus Nonomuraea; species Nonomuraea sp. KM88. The sequence continues at coordinate 15,417 of NZ_JBQQCC010000003.1, forward strand.
GGCGATGAAGGCGGAGCCCACCTCGGAGATGCTGACCAGCGCGGCCGGCTGGCTACGCGGCCGGCAGAACCCCGACGGCGGCTTTCCCGCCAGGGAGATGAAGTACTCCCCCGCCGAGGCCACCGCGTGGGTCGTCATCGCGCTGCGCGACATGGGCTGGCACTGCGGCAACGACGAGCACGTCCGGCGGGCCGTGGACTACCTGCGTCAGTGCGTGGACGAGCAGGGCGCCGCGGCCACCACGAAGGACGACATCGGCAACCCGCGCACCCTGCCCACGGCGCTCACGCTCTGGGCGCTGTCCCTGCAGGACCGCCTGGACGACATCCGCGGGCAGATCACCACGCGGCTGCGGCACATGCAGGAGCCCGAGAGCAAGGGCTGGGGCATCACGGTCGGCGCCGCCCCCAACGCCGCCACGACGGCGCAGGTCCTGCACGCCGTGCGGCTGGCCGGGGTGCCGGAGGACTTCGACTGGGTCAGGGAGGGCGTGACGTACCTCCTTGATCGGCAGAAGGCCGACGGGTCGTGGGAGAACAGCTACGACGAGTGGTTCACGGCCGCCCTGGACCGCACGCCGTGCCGGTGTGTGCACTTCGGCACCGGCTGGGCCCTGCTCGCCCTCACCGACTTTCCCTCCGATCCGCGCTGCCATGAGGCGGCGGAGCGGGCGGTGCGCTATCTGATGGAGCGCCAGCGCCCCTCCGGCGCCTGGCTCTTCGAGGAGTACGACCCGACGGAGTTCGTCTGGTGCACCACGCAGGTCATGGTCGCGCTGACGAAATGGCTGGAGATCCGCCGCATGCGGCCGGTTGGAACGGTGGAAACCCGGCGGGCCGCCGAGCGGGCGAGCGCGGCACGCCGGCTGGCCGCATGGACACGCGAATCGTTTCTCTACCTGGCTTTCGGCGCTTTGTCCGTGGCCCAAACATGGGAATTCATCCAGCCGGTACTGTCGGCCGTCCTGACCGGATTCAAGATAGATGTCGAGGGCATCTGGACCAACCTCATCAGCTCCGTCCTGTGGGCGGGCCTCTGCCTCGCTCTGGCCTGGCTCGGCAAGCGGATCCACAAAGGAAAGGCAGGCGAACGCGAGGTTCATTGATAACCGCGTTCGAAGATGAAAGAATTTAGGTTTGTACGTTCGGCCACGCGCGGCCAGAGCACGGCCTAGGCTCCCAGTGGAGCACCGGCAGGTTCACAGCCCTCCACGGACCGGGAAGGTGAGGATGAGCACCCACGTGTTCTTCGAGCCGCACGAATGGAGCTTCCAGAAACTCGGGCATCGGGGCAAACTCTTCGAGTCGGGCAGCGCGGTGACGAGCAGCAACCACCTCATCATCGAGATCGACGGCCGCCTTCCCGCGTGGTTGTGCCAACTGGAGTGCGACTTCGTCTACTACGTCCTCGAGGGCCACGGGACGTTCCACATCGAAAACCGGCAGGAAAACTGCAAGCAGGGCAATCTCGTCACCATTCCGAGAGGCACGAAGTTCACCTACGAGGGCGACGCGCTGAAGATGTTGCTGACTTCGACGCCGCCGTGGGGGCCCGCGCAGGAGCGGGTCTTCGACGACGCGGACTGACGCTCACGCTCCGGTGAGCACGTCGAGCAGTGAGCCGAGCTTGTCCATGATCTCGCCCTCCGCGAGGTGCCGCATCGACCGCGACGGCGGCATCCGCGTCCCCGAGGGCACCAGCACGTGCGAGAAGCTCCGCCGCACCGGGCCCCTGACCACCATGGTGGCGGTCATCGGATCCCGCCCGGGCGCGGCCAGCACACGATGATAGGTGTCACGGTGCATCCGGTAGAACGACCCCGCCGTGACCTCCGCGTCGAGTGACACGCCGAGCGAGACGCGGCCGGTCCGCGCGAAACCGTAGTCGCCCAGCACGCCGCCGGGCGGCATCGTGGACTCGTAACAGTCGTAGGTCTCGCCTTCCCGCGCCCGGTGCAGCAACTGGAAGCGCAACGATCCGGACAGCACGAGCGAGCTGAAATCCCATGCGTGATTATGAATGGTCTCGTCCGAAACAACGCCGGTCCACCAGAGATGCACCCGGACTTCCAGCCCTTGGGGCTCGCGGTGCAACGAGATCCGGTCGAATCCATTCGGATGCGCGTACGAACGCGCCGCCACCGTTTTCCGCTGCTCCGCGTCACCGGCGAGATTTCCGAGAGCCATCCGCAGCACGGCGTGGGCCCTCTCGGGCGACAGAGCCTCCGCGCTCACAGGGTAGGCGCCGGTGGCCGGTGAACTCGTGAGGCGATTGAACGCGTGGCCGCCCATCAAACCCTCTTGACGTCAGTAAGATCCCCTTGCGTTGAGATTACGACTCCTCACACAGCTAGAAAAGGGGGGCAGTTTGCCAAATATCATCTACTGTCCCCCTTCTGCTGTTTTACCGTCCGCCGCCGGGCAAGGTCAGCCCGACGACCAGGGGGTCGTGGTCGGAGGAACGGTAGGCGTCCGGCCGGTAGAGATCGGGCGGGTTGAACTCGGTGTTGTAGTCGCGGATGCGGGGCTCGTCGGCGTTGATGTGCCAGATCGTCGCGCCCGTCACCCTCCTGCGCAGCTCCCCGCCGACGAGCACGTGGTCGAGCTCGCCCGCGAGCCCGTCGAACACGTAGCTGTAGCGCTGCCGCGCGGGCACGAACTTCTTGGTCACGCTGGTCAGGCCGCCCTTCTCGAGGGTCCTGATCGGGTCCTCCTCGCCGTAGGCGTTGAGGTCGCCGAGCACGATCGGGCCTGGCAGGTCCGCGACGACGCCGAGCAGCGCCCGGGCCTGGGCGACGCGGGTGGCGTTCCAGCAACTCTGGCCGTCGCCCTGGTCGGCGTCGGGACCGCTGGAGGGGCAGCTGCCCTTTGACTTGAGGTGGTTGACCACCATCGTGAACGGCCGCCCGCCGCTCTTCCCGCGGAACGTCTGGATCAGCGGCGGCCGGCTGAACACCGCGTCCCGCGACGCCCGGGGCTCCCCCACCGGGGTCAGCCTGGCGGGCTTGTAGATCAGGCCCACCTGGATGGCGTCGGTGCCCGGGTGGGGGTGGGCGAGCGCGGCGTACGTGCCCGCTCCGACCTCGGCGTTGACGGCGTCCACGAGCGCCTGGAGCGCGGTCTGGCCGTTGTTCTCGACCTCCATGAGAGCCACCGCGTCGGCGTCCAGGCCCTTGAGCGCGGCGACCAGTTTGGCCAGCTGGCGCCGCTGCTCCTCGGCGTCGCCCGCCCCGCGCGAGCCGAGCGTGGTGAACCAGTTGAGGGTGTTGAACGAGGCCACCTTCACGTTCCCGGCCACCGGGGACGGCCTGCGCGGGCGCGGATTGGCGGGCCTGTACGCGATCGGCTTCGTGGGCTGCAGCCGGTACGCGCCGAACCCGTACCCGAGCACGCCCGTGAGCCCGGAGGCCACGTCGCCGGCGCGCACGACGGGCGGCAGCGTGGCAGGGTTCTCCCTGGTGGAGCCGTCGTCGACGAGCAGCGAGCGGCGGGCGTTCCGCGCCGGGTCCACGCCCGGCCGGTCGGTCGGCTGGTAGAGCCTGCCCTGGGTGGAGAGCGTGACCTCGCCGTAGCGGCCCAGGTTGTAGTGCTCGCTGACGGTCAGCGGCTGCGGGAACGTCAGCAGGGTGTTCTCGACGGCCTCCAGCTCACCGGAGGGCAGCCGGTACGGCCGCGCCGCCACGCGTCCCGTGCCGCACACGTCCACGGCGGTGACCGGCGACAGCTCCGTCCACCCGTTGAACTCGGTGGCCCGTCCGGTGACCAGCACCCGGTCGCCGGGCTTGACGTCCCTGACCGGCTCCCCCGCGTACGCGAAGAGCCCTTCGGAGGTCCGCGGGTCGGCGTCCGGCCGGGGATCCTGCAGGAAGAAGCCGCCGAGCTGGTCGGTCCGCTGGAAGTCGCCGGTGACGACGCCCTCGACCCGCACGGTCCGGCCGGCCAGCGGGGTGGCGTCGCCGTCGCCCTGGACCTGGGAGATCCGGTGCATGGCGGGGGTGTCGCAGGGAGCGGCCGGCGCGGCGAGGGCCGGTGTGGCGAGGGCCGGTGTGGCCGGCGCCGCGAGGAGGGCCGCGGGCATGGCCGCCACGATCAGGGCGGTCAGGGATGCTCGGGATAAAGCGCGCATGTCCGGCACAATAGAGGTTAATTGGCCCGCATTTTTCCACATAAAAGTGGATAGAACGTTAAATCATCGAACCTTGACATGCGCCGTCGCGGGTATGACGACCCCATGGACTGGGTCACCTGCGCGCATTCCGTCAGCTGCACCGGGGTCGCCGTCCCTCCGGCCGGCCACTGCCTCGCCCACCTCTCCCCTGACCGCCTGTCCGAAGCACTGGGCGAGCTGCGCCCCGGCCGCCTGCTCGACCTGCGCGGCACGACCGTCACCGGCGAACTGCTGGCCCAGGTCATGGAGGCCGCCGGCGGCAGACCGGGCCGGGCGCGCTTCGACCGCGCCCGGTTCACCGGCGACGTCCGGCTGCCGGGCGTGACGTTCGCGGGCGACGTGTCGCTCGACGAGGCCAGGTTCGACCGGCTGGCCTCGTTCTTCGGCGCCCGGTTCGAGGGCAACGTGTCGCTGGCCGGCGCCAGGTTCGCCCGCGAGCTCTCCTTCCACGGCGTCACCGTGCGCGGGCACGTCTCGCTCGACCGGTCGCTGATGTCCCGCGACGCGCTGTTCAGCCAGGCCGTGTTCGGCCACGGGCTGTCGTGCGAGCGGGCCAGGTTCGACGGGTACGCCGCCTTCGACGGCGCCCGGCTCGGCGGCGGGGCCGCCTTCAGGGGGACGCGCTTCGGCCGCACGCTCTCGTTCCGCAAGGTCATGGGGAACGCCGGGTTCGACGCCGCCCACTTCGCGGCGGACGCGTACCTGTCGGCCACCGGCCGGCTCTCGGCGGCCAGGGCCCGCGCGGACGGCCTGCTCGACGTGGTCGTCGCCCGCTGCGGCGTGGACCTGCGCGGAGTGTCGGTGTCGGGTCCGACGACGCTGCGGCTGACCGACTCGCAGGCCGACCTGGAGGGCGCGGTGCTGCGCGGCCCCGCCGTCGTGACGGGCACGGGCAGCTCCACGCTGACCTCGCTGCGCCGGGTGGACGCCGACGACCTGGCGCTGTCGGGGCTGGACCTGTCGGCGTGCCGGTTCGCCGGGCTGGCCCATCCCTCGGGGGTGCGGGTCAAGGACTGCGTGTTCGCGCTCACCCCGCGCGGCGTACGGGTGAGCCTGCGCCGGCCGATGGTGCGCTGGTTCTCCCGCCGCCGCGCGCTGGCCGACGAGCGTACCATGCGCGCGGACCAGGGAGATCCCGCCGCGACGCCGGCCCACCTGGCCGCCCTCTACGCCGGGCTGTCCGAGGGCGACCACGCCACCTCCGCCGACTTCGCCTCCGCCGCCGTGGAGATGCGCCGCCTGGCCGGCCACCGCTGGTGGTCGTAGGCCGTGGGCCCCTCAGAGCCCGTCCACGACGGCGGTGATGGCCCGGAAGACGGCGTTGCGCCAGCCGCCGCCCATGATCCGGCGCGACAGCTGCTGCAGCTCGTCGTCCGGGTCGAAGCCCTCGTGGTCGAGGAACAGCCGCGTGCCCCTGCCCTCGGGCACGAGCCGCCAGGTGACCGTCCAGTCGGCGAGCTTGCCGTCGCTCCAGCTGATCTTCAGCAGCCGCTCCTGCCGGATCTCCAGCACCTCGCAGTGGACGACGCCGTCGAAGCCCACCTGCTTCTTGGGCTCCGTGGTGAACGTGAACCGGTGCCCGACCTCCGGCTTGAAATCGTTGGGCATCAGCCAGCGGGCGACCAGCTCGGGCTCGGTCAGCGCGCGCCACACCTTCGCGGGCGGGTGCGCGATGAACTGGTCGACCCTGATCGCGCGCAGGTCGTCAGCCGTCGTGTCGTGGGGCATCGTCGTCCTCCATCTCGTCGAGCACGGTCGTGAGGGTGGCGAGCCTCTCCCGCCAGAACCGTTCGTACGGGCTGAGCCAGTCGCGGATCTCCATGAGCGGCGCCGCCTCCAGCCGGTAGTGCCGTTCGCGCCCCTTGCGCGTCTCCGACACCAGCCCCGCGTCCCTGAGCACCCGCAGGTGCTCCGACACGCTGGGCCTGCTCATGTCGAACCGTTCGGCCAGCCGGCCCGCGGGCTGCGCGCCCTCGTCGCGCAGCAGGCGGAGCAGCTCGCGCCTGGCCGGGCTGGCCAGCGCGGTGAACACGTGGTCGGGCGTCATGTCTGTGCGGAAGAGATCAGCATGTCGGACACTATACGTAGGATTTTTCCTACATATCAAGCCCGCCCTGGGAAACATCGGGGAAATCCCGGATGGGCCCCCGGGTTCTCACTCCCTAGACTTGACCTCATGCGTATCGACGACTACGTGGCCGATCTCGACCGCGCCCTGGCCGGCCCGCACGGCCTGAAGCGTGACCTGGTCGTCGAAGCACGCGACAGCCTGACCGACACCGCCGACGCGCTGGAGTCGGAGGGCCTGGACCGGGCCGAGGCGGAGCGGGCCGCGGTGGCCGAGTTCGGGGAGGTCGCCAGGATCGCTCCCGGCTACCAGGCCGAGCTGACCGCATCCGCCGGCCGGCGGCTCGGCGTCCTGCTGTTCGCCGGCCTCCCGATCACGGTGCTCATGTGGTCTCTGCTGTGGCGCCTCTACCCGCCCAGCGACGACACCTGGACCTACCAGCCGGAGTGGTACCACACGCTCTCGCAGCTGCTCGACGGCGTCCAGCTGGCCACCGGCGCGTACGGCGGGATCGCGCTGTTCGCGCTGAGCCGGGGCGCCCGGTGGATCCAGCGGCCCCGGCTCGTGACGAGGTCGCTGGGGTGGATCGTGTGGGCGTCGCTGCCGATCTCCGGTGGCCTGGGGCTGGTGCTCTCCTACGGCACGAAAGACCCCAACAGCCTGGACGCCCTGCCCGCCATGCTCGCCAACCTGGTGACCTGGGCCGTTTGGGGGATGCAGATCTATTGTGCCGCCAGGTGCATGCGCATCACCCGCGCCTCGCGGCCGCCCGCCGCCTGACGCGCACCGCCTCTCACCCTGGCGCGACGGCGTTGGCGCGCAGGACGCCGCCGATCACCTGCGTGAACTCCCGCCAGGCCGAGCGCTCGCCCTCGAGCTGCTTCTTGCCCGCGCCGGTGAGCCGGTAGGTGCGGCGCCTGCGGCCGCCGACGGTCGCCCACTCGCTGGCGAGGTAGCCGATGCGCTCCAGCCTGCGCAGCGCGGGATAGACGGTGCCGGTCGGCACGTTGAGCGCGCCTCCGCTGCGTTCCTGCAGCGCCTCGATGATGGCGTAGCCGTGCAGCGGCTCCCGCTCCAGCACGGAGAGCAGCAGCGCGTCCATGTGTCCGCGTAGCGCGTCCGGGTTCATGGTTCCGATCCTAGACATCCGTCTCCCATATAGACAGCCTACATGTAGGCTGTCTATATGTAGGCTGTCTAGAGTAGACAGGCACAACAACGGAGTCGTGATGGATGTACTCGACCTGGCCCGCACGCAGTTCGCGGTGACGGGCAGCCTGCACTTCCTGTTCGTCGTGCTCACGCTGGGACTGGCGCCACTGGTGGCGATCATGCACACGCGATGGGCGATCTCGGGCAGGCCGGTGCACGAGGGAATGACGCGCTTCTGGGGGCAGATCTACGTCGTCAACTACGCGCTGGGCATCGTGACCGGGCTGGTGATGGAGTTCCAGTTCGGGCTCGCGTGGAGCGGGCTGGCCCACTACGCGGGCGACGTGTTCGGCGCGCCGCTGGCCATGGAGACCCTCGTGGCGTTCTTCCTCGAATCCACGTTCCTGGGGCTGTGGATCTTCGGGTGGGGCCGGCTGCCCACGTGGGCGCACGTGGCGTGCATCTGGCTCGTCACGCTGACGGCGTACGCGAGCGCCTTCTTCATCATGGTGGCCAACTCCTTCCTGCAGAACCCGGCGGGCTCCGTGGTGAGCGGCGGCCGGATGATGCTGACCGACTTCGGCGCCCTGCTCACCAACAAGGCGCTGATCTTCGCCTTCCCGCACGTGCTCGGGGCCGGGCTGTTCACCGGGGGCATGGTGCTGGTGGGCGCGAGCGCGTACCAGCTGCGGCGCCGTACCAAGGAGCTGGAGTTCTTCACCCGGTCGATGCGCATGGGCGTGTACACCGCGGCCATCGGGATCCTCGTGACGCTGGGCTTCGGCTACGCGCAGTTCGGCGGGGTCGCCGAGGGCAAGTTCGACGGCAACGTGGGCGCCGCGCTGCCGCTCGCTCTCATGATGGAGGCCGGGCATCTGCTCGCGCTGGTCGTGCTGCTCGGGATGTTGCCGATGGCCGGCGTGCTGCACAAGTGGCGCTGGACCCACCCGATCCTGATGCTGATGACGCCGCTGCCCTTCATCGTGTCGATCCTGGGCTGGGCGGCCAGGGAGGTCGGGCGTCAGCCGTGGATGATCTGGGAACGGCTCACCGTGGCCGACGCCATGTCGCCCGGGCTGACCACGGGCATGGTCACGGCCTCGCTCGTCGCCTTCACCGCCGTGCTGGGGCTGCTGGCCGTCGTCGACTACGTCCTCATCGCCCGGATCGTCAGGCGGGGACCGCGCGAACCCGCCCTGGGCGCCGCCGCGGCGGACGAGCCGCGATCCCCCGCGCTGAGCTACTGAGGAGTGCGTGACCCATGGAAGTGATCTGGTTCGTCTTCTTCACGGTGCTGCTGGCCGGCTATTTCGCCCTCGAAGGCTTCGACCTGGGCGTGGGGCTTCTGCTGCCGGTCCTCGGCAGGACGCGGGAGACCCGCGACCGCATGGTGGCCGCCGTGGCCCCGTACGTGCTGGCCAACGAGGTGTGGCTGGTCGCCGTCGCCGGAACCCTGTTCGGGGTCTACCCGCTCCTGGAGGGCGAGGTGCTGTTCGGGCTGTACCCGCTGGTCGTGGCCATGCTGCTGAGCTGGGTCGTGCGCGACGCCGGGCTGTGGTTCCGGCGCAGGCTCGACGGCTCCGCGTGGCGGGGCTTCTGGGACGCGGCGATCGCGTTCGGGTCCTTGGGGCTCTCGTTCGGCTGGGGAATGGCCCTGTACGCGGCGGCCACCGGGTTCGCGTCACCGCCCATCCACCCCCTCGGGGTGCTGCTGGGCGTGGTGATGACGCTGCTGTTCGCCCTGCACGGTTGGACGTTCCTCGCCTGGCGCACGCCGGGCGACTTCGGCGGCACGCGGTCGGGGCGGGCGCTGTTGGGAACGGGACTGGTCGCCGCGATCCCCGCGCTGGGGGTGCTGGCGGGCGCGATGCCGTACCTGCTGGGGCACAGCGCGCCCCCCGCCACGCTGAATGTGCTCAGTCTCATGGTGCTGCCGTTCGCACCCATCATGCTCGGCGCGCAAGTATGGGTATGGCGGACTTTCCGTCCAGGTAAGGACGCCTTCCGGTTCCCGTCGTTCTTCTGAGGGCACGTGCACAAGGATCTCCTGCGGCTCATGCGGGCCGAGCGCTCGGTCCGCCGCCATCTCGCCGTCACCATGGCCGCGGCGGTGCTGGCGGGGCTGCTCGTGCTGGTGCAGGCCGAACTGCTCGCCGGGGTGCTGTCCGGCAGGTTCACGGCCGCCGCGCTGGCCGTCCTCGCGGGGGTGGTGTGCGTACGCGCGCTCCTGGCCTGGTCGCAGGGTGTCTTCGCCGGGCGCACCGCGACCGGCGTGAAGTCGGCGCTGCGCCACCGGCTGCTCGCACGCCTGCGCGAGCTGGGACCGGGCAGGCTCGCCGCGCACCGCTCCGGCGAGCTGGTCACGCTCGCCGGGCGCGGCCTCGACGGGCTCGACGCCTACCTGACCGGCTACCTGCCCGCCGTCGCGGTCGCCGGGGTCGTGCCCGTGGCCGTGCTCGTCCGGTTGTTCGCCGCCGACCTCGCCAGCGCGGTCATCGTGCTGGTCACGCTGCCGCTGATCCCCGTCTTCGGGGCGCTGGTGGGCATGACGACCAAGGCGGTCACCGAGCGCCAGTACCTCGCGTTGTCGCGGCTCGGCGGCCACTTCCTCGACGTGGTGCGCGGGCTGCCCACCCTGCGGGCGTTCGGCCGGGCCCGCTACCAGGCGGGCGTCATCCGGCAGGTCGCCGACGCCCACCGGAGCGCCACCATGCGGACGTTGCGGGTGGCGTTCCTGTCGTCGCTGGTCCTGGAGCTGTGCGCGTCGCTGTCGCTGGCGCTTGTCGCGGTGCCCATCGGGCTGCGGCTGCTGGGCGGGTCGCTGGACCTGACGACGGCGCTGCTGGTCCTGCTGCTGGCGCCGGAGGCGTACCTGCCGCTGCGGGCGATGGGGACGCGGTTCCACGCGTCCATGGAAGGGGTGGCCGCCGCCGACGCGGCCTTCGCCGTGCTCGACCGTTCCGCCGCCGGCGACCCCGTACGCCGCCCGGCAACGTCCCCGGAGACGGGCACGCCCGGGTCCGGGGCTCCGTCGGCGGCCGGCGCGCCGGAGATCCGGCTGGAGAACGTGACCGTCCGCTACCCGGGCCGGGACGGCGCCGCGCTCGACGACGTCTCCCTCACCATCGGCCCGTGCGAGCGGGTCGCCCTCGTCGGCGAGAGCGGCGGGGGCAAGAGCACGCTGCTCCACCTCATCCTCGGCTTCGTCCATCCGTCCGAGGGACGGGTGCTCATCGACGGCACGGACCTGCGCGAGCTCGACCTGGCGAGCTGGCGGGCGCGGCTGGCGTTCGTGGCGCAGCGGCCGCACCTGTTCGCCACCACCGTGGCCGGCAACATCCGGCTCGGCGCGCCGTCGGCCTCCCTCGATGAAGTGCGCAGGGCCGCCGCGGCCGCGCACGCCGGCTTCGTGGCCGACCTGCCGAGGGGGTTCGACACCGTGGTCGGCGAGCGCGGGGCCGACTTCTCGGCGGGCCAGCGGCAGCGGATCGCGCTGGCGCGGGCCTTCTGCCGTCCTGACGCCTCCGTGCTGCTGCTCGACGAGCCCACGGCCCGCCTGGACGGGCGGAGCGAGGCCGCCGTGGTGGCGGCGACCGCGGACCTGGCCCGGGACCGTACGGCCGTCATCGTGGCGCACCGCCCCGCGATGATCGACCTCGCCGACCGTGTCGTGCGCGTCCACGAGGGCCGCGTCGTCTCCGACACCACCCGCCCCGCCGCGACGGCGGACGCGGCCCGCATGCCCTCAAGAGGCGGGGCGGCGGACCTGGCCGACGTCCCCTCAGCGGACGCGACCGGCGTCCCCCCAAGGGGCGGGATCGCGGACGCGACCGGCGTCCCCTCAGGACGCGAGGCGGACGGAGCGGCTCGGGGTGGGCGGCGGGTGGCGGATGTGCGGCGCGAGGAGGGCGGGCGATGAACCGGCGCATGGGGACGCGGCTCGCCTGGGCCGTACTGGCCGGGTCGGCAGCCGACCTGGCGGGGCTCGGGCTGATCGCCGCCGCCGCGTGGCTGATCACCAGGGCGGCCGAGCAGCCGCCGCTGGCCGCGTTGAGCGTGGCGATCGTGGCGACCAGGGCGTTCGCCACCGGAAAGGGCGTCTTCCGCTACGCCGAACGGCTCACAGGTCACGACGTCGCGCTCCGCGCCCAGGCGGGCACCCGTGAGCGGCTCTACCGGGCCCTGATCCCGCCGCAGCGCACCCGGCACGGCGGCGCCGACCTGCTCAGCCGCATGGTCGACGACACCGAGGCCGTGCAGGACCTGCTGGTCCGCTGCCTGCTGCCCGCCGCCGCGGCCGCGATGGCCGGGCTGGCCGCCGTCGTCATCGGGCTGACCATCCTGCCGGTGGCCGCGCTGGTGCTGGTGGCCGGCCTGGTGCTGGCCGGCGTGGTCCTGCCCGCGGGCACGGCCGCCGCCGCGCGCCGCTGGTCGGCCAAGATCGCCCCGGCGAGGGCGGCGCTGGCGGGGCGGGTGGCGGACCTCGTCCACGGCGCCGCAGACCTGGCCGCCTACGGCGCCGACGACGCGGCGCTGGCCAGGGCCCTGGCCGCGGACGAGTCCCTGGCCGCACTCGAACGCCGCCAGGCCCGCGTCCATGCCGCCGCCCTGGCCGGGGGCACCCTGGTGCAGGGGCTGACGGTGGCGGCCGTCGTCCTGCTCGCCCAGGGGGCGGGCGCCGGCTCCGTCGGGACGGCGGTGCTGGCGCTGACGTCCCTGGTGGCCTTCGAGCCGGTGCTGCCCCTGGCGGCCGCGGGCGAGCGCATGGCGGGCATCACGGCCGCGCTGCGGCGGCTGCGCGAGGTCCGCTCCGCCGAACCGGCGGTCGGCGAGCCCGCCGCACCCGCGCCGGTGCCCGGCGGACCCCTGACCGTCGAGATCGACGATCTGGTGGTGCGCCACGCCGCCAGGGAGGCGTCCCCGTCCGGCGTCCCGTCGTCCCCCGGCGCCGCTCCGGCAGCCGGTGAACACACCCCCCGGCCGCCCGGTTCCCGGGGCACGGCGGGCGGCGCCGGCGGCCGGCCGGCGCTGGACGGGGTGTCGTTGCGGCTCACGCCCGGCAAGCGGGTCGCGGTCGTCGGGCCGAGCGGGGCGGGGAAGAGCACGTTGCTGGCCGCCCTGATGCGCCTGGCGGAGCCGGAGTCGGGCACGATCACGGTGAACGGCACCGACCTGCGCGAATTCGCCGGTGACGACGTACGGACGCTGATGACGGGGCTCACCCAGGACCCCTACATCTTCCGTGCAGGCCTGCGCGACAACCTGCGTCTCGCGGGCCCCGAGGCGGACGACGAGGACCTGCGGCGCGCCGTACGGGATGCCAGGCTCGAGGCGTGGGTCGAGCGCACCGGCTGGGACACGGAGCTGGGCGAGGACGGCACCACCGTGTCCGGCGGGCAGCTGCAGCGGCTGGCCCTGGCCAGGGCGTTGTTGTACGACCCTCCCGTGCTGCTGCTCGACGAGCCCGCTGAGGCGCTCGACGAGGAGACGGCCGACCGGCTCATGGCCGACCTGCTCGACGTGACCAGGGACCGCACCACGCTGCTCGTGACGCATCGGCTCAAGGGCCTGGAGGCGGTCGACGAGGTGGTCGTGCTCGACGAGGGCCGCGTCATCCAGCGAGGCCGCCATGACGAGCTCGTCTCCGTACCCGGCTACTACCGGGATCTGTGGGAGTCCGAGGTCCTGACCAGGCGTTAGGCCGGCACCGCTCCGAACGCCCGCTCCCCGGGGTGGAGTTGGCATGGCAATCTGGTTTAAGCTACAAACCAGTTTGCGACATCGAGGAGTTTGCATTGGTAGACGATGACCGGCCGCCGAGCCCCGAGGAGATGCTCCGCGTCATCGAGGAGCAGCGCACCGCCACCACGAAATGGCTCTCCGGCGACCCGCTGCTGCTCTACATGCCCTGGGGCGTGGCCTGGCTGATCGGCTTCACCGCGTTCTTCCTGCACTACGGGCTCGACGAGCGGGCGTACGCGCCGATCTCCCAGATGCAGGCGCTGGCGGTGCTGATGGCCGCGCAGATGGTGGCGGGCGCGATCGCGGCGTTCGGCATCGTGCGGATGAACAGCCTCGTCCGGGGCGAGAGCTCGGCCCGCGGGGCGATGTTCGGCTACGCGTGGATGGCGGGCATGCTGCTCATGGTCGTCATCTGTTCCAGGCTTGGCCCTCTGCTGCCGCCCGACGAGACCGGCCTGCTCTGGGCGGGCACGTCGCTGCTGGTGGTGGCGGTGCTGCACATGGCCGGCGGCGCGATCTGGCTCAACTGGCCGATGTTCTTCGTCGGGGCCTGGGTCGCCGCCGTCAACGCGCTGGGCGTGCTGCTCGGCGCGGGCTGGCACGCCCTGCTGACGGCCGTGCTGCTCGGGGGCGGATTCATCGTGGCGGGCGTCTGGCTGCGGCGGCGCGAGAGGTGAGCGGAGACAAGGCACTGCCCGATCTCGACCCGGTGATCCACGCGCAGGCCAGGCTGCGGGTGGTCGCCGCGCTCAACGTGCTCGCCGACGGCGACGAGATGGCCTTCGGCTCCATGAAGGAGCTGCTCGGCATGACCGCCGGCAACCTGTCGGTGCACCTGACGAAGCTGGAGGAGGCCGGATACGTGCGGATCACCAAGACGCACAAGGGCCGCACGCCCGTCACGTTCGTGGCGCTGACCAGACGCGGGCGGCTGGCCTTCGAGGAGTACACCAAGGCGATTCGCGCCCTGCTCGACAACGCTGGAGGCGTTACATGACCATCCTCGCCCAGGCGGCCGAGGTCACCCGCCGCTACGGAGACATGCTCGCGCTCGACCGGGTCTCGCTCGACATCCGCGCGGGCGAGCTGGTCGGGCTGCTCGGCCCCAACGGCGCCGGCAAGTCCACCCTCATCAACCTGTTCGTGGGGCTGCGCCGCCCGTCCTCCGGCACGATCACGCTGTTCGGCGGCTCGCCGCAGGACCCGGCCGTGCGGCGCCGCATCGGCGTGACCCCGCAGGAGACGGGGCTGCCCGAGACGTCACGCGTCGGGGAGATCGTCGACTTCGTCTCGGCGCACTTCCCCGAGCCCTGCGACAAGGACGAGCTGCTGTCCCGCTTCGGCCTGAGCGACCTGGTCAAGCGGCAGGTCGGCGGCCTGTCCGGCGGCCAGAAGCGGCGCCTGGCCGTGGCGCTGGCCTTCACCGGCAACCCCGAGCTGGTCTTCCTCGACGAGCCGACGACCGGGCTCGACGTCGAGGCCAGGCGCTCCCTGTGGGACGGCATCGCCTCCTTCCACGACGAGGGCGGCACCGTGCTCGTCACCAGCCATTACATCGAGGAGATCGAGGCTCTGGCCAGGCGGGTCGTCGTGGTGGGCCACGGGCGCGTGCTGGCCGACGACACGATGGAGTCCGTACGCGACATCGTGGGGGTGCGGCGCGTCTCCTTCACCGCCGACCTGCCCGACGTGGCGCGGCTGCCGGGTGTGCTCGGCGCCGAACGCGACGGCGACGGCCGGGTCAGCCTGGTGACCACCGACCCCGACCGGCTGGTCGTCGAGCTCGTGACGGGCGGCACGCCGTTCACCGGTCTCGAGATCAAGCCCACCACGCTCGAAGAGGCGTTCCTCGCCATCACCTCGAAGGAGGCCGCGCATGTCTAGCATGGTCGCCGCGCACACCCGCTATCTCATGACCGAGCAGATCAGGGTGCCCATCGGGCTCCTGGCCAGCGCGCTGTTCCCGGCCATCTCCATGGTGGCGTTCGTGGTGCCGATGGCGGGCGACCACGCCCAGGCGGCCACGATGGCATCGGCGTCGATGATGTTCTTCGGCGCGACGTCCGGCGCGCTGATCGGGCTGAGCATCGCCGTCGCCACGGACCGCGAGCAACCGTGGAACGCCTACCTGCGCACGCTTCCCGCGGGCCCGTTCCCGCGCTTCGCCGGGCGGATGTTGTCGACGCTGGCCGTCATGCTCGCCTCGGTGGTGCCCGTGCTGCTGGTGGCGGCGTTCCTGACGGAGGCGACGATCACGCCGCTCAGGCTGCTGGCCGGGCTGGGCGTGCTGGTCGCCTGCGGGATCCCGTTCATGCTGATGGGATTGTTCCTCGGCTACGTGCTGCCGTCGAAGGCCGTGATCGCGGTGTCGCAGCTGCTGTTCTTCCCGCTCGCGATCCTCGGCGGGCTGCTGGTGCCACCGGCCTACCTGCCCGACTTCATCGGGGTCGTCTCGCCGTACACGCCGATGAGGGGCGCGGCCGAGCTGCTGTGGGCGGTGACGGCGGGCACCAGCCCTGACCTGGTCTCGGTGGTCATGCTGGCCGTGTGGACCGTGGCCGCGGCGGTGGCCGCCGGATGGGCCTACCGCCGCGACGAGGGCCGCCGATTCTCCTGATCATGGGGGGTGTGCCGCCGAGTCCGCAGCGATCTCAACGGCACACCCGTCCATGAGGGGGTCCTTGTTATTTTTTCTCTTCGAGGGTGACGGTGACCTCGTCGGCCTTGCCGTCCCTCATATATGTGATCTTGACCTCTTGGCCGGGTTTGAAACCTCTGACCTGTCCCACCACAGTATCTCCGCCGTCAACCGCCTTGCCGGCGATCTTGGTGATGAGGTCGCCCTCCTGCAGACCGGCCTTCTCCGCCGGGCTGCCCGCCGTGACCTGCCGGACCAGGGCGCCCGGCACGTCGCCGGTGGCGTCGGTGACGCTCACGCCGAGGAAGGCGTGGGTGACCTTGCCACTGGTGATGAGCTGCTCGGACACCTGCTTGGCGGTGTTGACCGGGATGGCGAAGCCGACGCCGCCGCCGGCCGCCTCGGAGGCGATCGCGGTGTTGATGCCGACCAGCTCGCCCGCGGCGTTCACCAGCGCGCCGCCGGAGTTGCCCGGGTTGATCGAGGCGTCGGTCTGGATCGCCCCGCCGATCGTGGTGCCGCTGCTCTCCTGCTGCTGGGGCCAGCTCGGCGGGAGCTGCTGGCGCGGCTCGTCGCCAGTGGTCAGCGTACGGTCCAGCGCGCTGACGATGCCCGCCGTGACCGACCCGGCCAGGCCGAGAGGGCTGCCGATGGCGAGCACGGCGTCGCCCACCTTGAGCTTGTCGCTGTCGCCGAGCGTGGCCTTGGGCAGCCCCGAGACCCCTTCCGCGCGGATGACCGCGAGGTCGGTGGCGGGATCGGTGCCGACGGCGGTGGCCTTGGCCGTCTTTCCGTCGCTGAACTTGACGGTCATCTGCCCGCCGCCGGGCTCCACCACGTGGTTGTTGGTGAGGATGAGGCCGTCCTCCGACAGCACGACTCCCGAGCCCTCACGGGTCTGGCCCTTGATCATCACCACGGTCGGCTGCACCTTCGCCGCGACGTCGGCGACGGTCAGCTGGTCGGCGGCGGGCTTGAAGACGGGGCTCGGCGTTCCGGTGCTGGCGACCGGCTCGGGCTGGAACGAGGTGGCCACGGCGGCGCCCACGACGCCGCCGCCGACGGCCACCGCGGCCAGTGCCAGCCCGGCGATCGCCTTCCTGCCGGCGGAGAAACCCGGCTTCTTCGGCGGCGCGGGCGGCGGGGGCGGCGGCTGCTCCATCCTGATCGTGTCGCGCCGGGGAAAGCCCCCGGCGGACGGCGGGGTGGCCCCGAACTGGCTCCACCCGCCGGTGCTCTGCTCGCGAGGCTCGTTCGCGTCCATTCGTCCATCTCCCTCAAGTCCCGATGACTCAAGAGTGCCAAGTCACGCGTAAGAGCCGTTTAAGGTCGTGATCGGCCGCGTCGGGGCGCTTTGACATGTCGTTTATCACCGCTGGTCAAGGGCCGGTCGCAGGGAGCGAGATCGTGGTCAGAAATTTCTCGCGGACGGCGGCCCCACCCTGCTCCCGGCCGCCGCCGGCGCTTTCCGACCGTGGCCGAACTTTTACGTTTGCGCCGGCCAGTACTCGTCCCGCAGCAGGCGCTTGTAGAGCTTGCCCGTCGGGTGGCGGGGCAGCTCCTCACGGAAGTCGACCGACTTGGGGCACTTGTAGTGCGCGAGGCGCTCGCGGCAGTACGCGATCAGCTCCGCCTCCAGCCCTGGGCCCGCCTCGGCCATGGACGCCGGCTCGACCACCGCCTTGACCTGCTCCCCCATCTCCTCGTCCGGCACGCCGAACACCGCCACGTCGGCGACCTTCGGATGTACCGACAGCACGTTCTCGGCCTCCTGCGGGTAGATGTTCACCCCGCCCGAGATGATCATGTACGAGCGGCGGTCGGTGAGGTACAGGAAGCCGTCGGCGTCCAGGTAGCCGATGTCCCCCAGGGTCGTCCAGCCCCTCCCCCGCGGGTCCTGCGCCGCGCGGGTCTTGCCGGGGTCGCCGTGATATTCGAAGCGGCCGCCGTTCTCGAAGTAGATCGTGCCGTGCTCGCCCGGCGGCAGGTCGTTGCCGTCCTCGTCGCAGATGTGCACGATGCCGAGCAGGGAGCGGCCGACGGTGCCCTTGCGCCGGAGCCAGTTCTCGGAGTCGACGTAGAGGAAGCCGTTGCCCTCGGTGCCCGCGTAGTACTCGTGGATGATCGGGCCCCACCAGTCGATCATCTGTTCCTTGATGGGGATGGGACAGGGGGCGGCGGCGTGGATCGCATACTTGAGCGAGGAAATATCGTATTTTGCGCGGGTTTCTGGCGGGAGCTTGAGCATCTTGATGAACATCGTCGGCACGAGCTGCGAGTGCGTCACCCCGTACTTCTCCACCAGCGCCAGGTACTGCTCGGGGTCGAAGCGCTCCATCACCACCACCGTCGCGCCGAGCCGCTGGAACGTCAGGGAGTAGCGCAGCGGCGCGGCGTGGTAGAGCGGCGCCGGCGAGAGGTAGACGCTGCCGGACGACGGCGCGAAGAGGGCTTCGATGAGCTTGAACAACATCCCGGGCTCGGTGAGCGGGCCGTGCGTGGAGGCCGTCTTGACACCCTTCGGCCGCCCCGTGGTGCCGGAGGAGTAGAGCATGTCCGCCCCGAGGCACTCGTCGGCGATCGGGGTGAGCGGCTGCTTCGCGACCGCCTCCTCGTACGACGCGAAGCCGTCGGCCACGCCGTCGAGCATGAGCCGCAGCTCGACGCCCGGTGTGGCGTCGACGATCGAGGTGGCGACGCCGGCCAGGTCGGCGCTCGCGATGAAGACGCGGGCGCCGCAGTTGCCGACGATGTAGGCCAGCTCGTCGGCCTGCAGCCGCGAGCTGACGGGCGTGTAGGACAGGCCCGAGCGGTGTGCGGCCCAGGCGATGGCCAGGAAGAGCGGATGGTTGGCGAGCATGAAGGCGATGTGGTCGCCCGGCCGCAGTCCCGCCGCGCGGAACAGGTGGGCCAGCCGGTTCGACTCCTCGTCCAGCTCGCGGTAGGTGACGACCTTCCCGGAGCCCGCCATGATCACAGCGGGCTTGTCTGGGGTGGCTGCTGCGATGGCTCCCGGATACATGAACAGAACAGTATTCGGTCGCCTGCCCTCCCGCCATAACCCGATTCGCGGGCTTCCTCCGGCATGGCGAAGCCGCGGCCCCGTCGTCGAGGCCGCGGCTCCTACGCCGCCGTGTCAGGCGCCCGCGTGGAAGACGTCCTGCCAGCCGCTGTGGTGGCCGGTCGGGTGGTGACGGCCGCCCCTGCTCACGTCCACGTAGATGTGGTCGACGTCCGTGGCGTGGAAGGAGAAGCGCCTCGGGTGCCTGTCGCAGTTGCGGAACCGCTCGACATACGAGGAACCGTCCTCACGCACAACCTTGAACGTTTCCCACGCGCACTTGTTCTGGCCCCACCATTTGTGGTTGGAGAGGGTGCTGCGCACGGTGTAGGAGTGGTCGTACCGCCACTGCCACACGTGCTTCTTGATTTTCTTCACGACCCACTTGCAGTGCTTGTGGCCCTTACGGTCCTCCCAGCACACCCGCTTCTTCACCGGCACCCACTTCACGTACCAGTGCTTGACGCGCTTCTTGTCGACCGCCACGTGGCCGGATGCCTCGGCCTTGTGGTCGGTGGAGTCATAAGGTCCCCAGCTCACGTAGTAGGAGCGGGTTTCGGATGCCGTGCCGCCTGCCGTCGCGTTCGCGGCGGCAGGAGCGATGAGCGCCACCAGAAGGGCGGCGACGACGCCGAGCATGATTCGCGAGACGAATCGCACTTGGGCCTCCTCGGGAGAGGGTTTTGCTGACCCTGTTTTAATACGCCCGGCGGATTGCGCGCCGCTTACAAATGACTTGCCACCGCAATGGCATTGATCACCCGTTATTCCCGGCCGTCACACGCGTTCTCAATATCATTGTGCGGGAATCACCGAGCCGGCGTAGTTCTGCTGGATGAAATCTTTGACCCGCTGGTCCCGCAGCAGCTTGCCGAGGGTCACGATGTTCGCGTCCTTCTCGTGGCCCGCCCGCACGACCAGGCCGTTGACGTACGGGTTGCCCTCGCCCTTCTCCAGCACCAGCGCCTGCGACGCGGGCTTGAGCCCGGCCTCGATCGCGTAGTTGCCGTTGATCACCGCGGCGTCGACGTCCTCCAGCGAGCGCGGGAGCTGCGCCGCCTCCAGCGGCTGGAAGCGCAGGTTCTTCGGGTTCTCCGTCACGTCGCGCTCGGTGGCGGCGGTGCCCGCGCCGTCCCTCAGCTTGACCATGCCGTGGTCGGCCAGCAGTTTGAGCGCGCGGCCCAGGTTGGTGGCGTCGTTCGGGACGGCGACCGTGGCGCCCGCCGGCAGCGCCTGCGGCTCGGTGATCTTCTTCGAGTACAGGCCGAGCGGCTCCAGGTGGACCGGCGCGGCGAAGGCCAGCTCGGTGCCCTTGGAAGAGTTGAAGTCGTCGAGGTACGGCTTGTGCTGGAAGTAGTTCGCGGTCAGCAGGCCCTCGTCGAGCTGGGTGTTCGGCTGCACGTAGTCGGTGAACTCCACGACCTCCAGCTTGAGGCCGGCGGCCGGGGCCAGGTTCTCCTTGACGAAGCCGAGGATCTCGGCGTGCGGCACCGGGCTGGCGCCGATCTTGAGCACGCTGTCGGCCGACTCGGCTTCCTTCGTGGCGGACTGCGACGTACCGCATGCGGCGAGCGACAACGCCAGCGCAACCGCACCCACAATGCGACCAAATTTCATGATTCTTTCCTTACTTGTGCGATAGGCGCCTGGCGACCCAGTCGCCCAGGCTCTGCAGGAGTTGCACGATCACGATGAGCACCACGACGGTGACGATCATCACCAGCGTCTCGAACCGCTGGTAGCCGTACCGGATGGCCAGGTCGCCCAGCCCGCCGCCGCCGATCGTGCCGGCCATGGCGGAGTAGCCGATGAGCGCGACCACGGTCACGGTCAGGCCCGCCACGAGTCCGGGCAGCGCCTCGGGCAGCAGCACCTTGCGCACGATCGCCGCGCGGCCGGCGCCCATGGCCTGGGCGGCCTGGACGACGTCCGTACCGACTTCCCTGAGGGCCGTCTCGACCAGCCGCGCGAAGAACGGCACCGCACCGACCGTGAGCGGCACCACCACGGCGGCGGTGCCGATCGTGGTGCCGACGACGAGGCGGGTGAACGGGATGATCGCGATCATCAGCACGATGAACGGCAGCGAGCGCCCGATGTTGACCACGAACCCGAGCGCCTGCTTCAGCGCCGGCATCGGCCGGAGCCCGCCGCGGTCGAACACCACGAGCGCCACGCCGAGCGGCAGCCCGAACAGCACGGTGAACAACGTCGACCAGCCGACCATCTGCGCCGTCTCCACCGTCGCCGGCCACAGCAGGGGCAGCATCTCCTCCCAGGTCATGCGGCCCTGCCTTCCCGGGTCTCCCCCGCGACTTCGACGATCAGCCCGCAGTCACGCAGGTACGCCAGCGCCGCACCGGTCTCGGCTCCGTCGAGCGCGACGCGCAGCCGCCCGGCCGATCCGCTCGCCAGTTCCTCGATCGAGCCGCCCAGGATGCTGACGTCCACGTCGAACTTCCGCACGACCTCCGACACGACCGGCCGGCCCGGGTCACCGGTGAACGTCAGCGTCACCACGCCGGGCCGGGCGGGCTCGGGCAGCGGGAAGATCTCCCTGGTCAGGCGGGAACCCGGCGTCCTGATGAGGTCGGCGACGGCCCCCGACTCCTCGATGCGTCCCTCCGACATGATGGCGACGGAGTCGCAGACCGTCTTGACGACGTCCATCTCGTGGGTGATGAGCAGGATCGTCAGGCCCAGCTCGGTGTTGAGCCGCTTGAGCAGGGCGAGGATCGACTGGGTGGTGGCCGGGTCGAGGGCGGAGGTGGCCTCGTCCGACAGCAGCACCGACGGGTTTCCCGCCAGCGCCCTCGCGATGCCGACCCGCTGCTTCTGCCCCCCGGAGAGCTGGTGGGGGCGGTCCTTGCCGCGCCCGTCCAGCCCCACGAGGGCCAGCAGTTCGGCGACCCTGCGCCGGCGCTCGGCCCGCGGCACGCCCATGACCTCCAGCGGGAAGGCGACGTTGCCGGCGACCGTGCGCGAGGAGAGCAGCGCGAAGTGCTGGTGGATCATGCCGATGCGCTGCCTGGCCCGGTTCAGCTCGCCGTCGCCGAGCGCGGTCAGATCCTGGCCCGCGACCGTGACGGTGCCCGCGGTGGGGCGTTCGAGCAGGTTGACGCAGCGCAGCAGCGTGCTCTTGCCCGCGCCGCTCTGGCCGAGCACGCCGTAGATCTCGCCTTCGCGCACGTGCAGGTCGACACCGTCCAGGGCGACGGTCTCGCCATAGTGTTTGCGCAGGCCTGAAGCCTGGATCACGAATCATCCCCACCACTGTGGGCGGCCGTCGTCGGGGCCGCGGAAACGTACAGGATCGAACAGCAGGTGGCCGGCGTTCAGCGCATGCCCGGGTGGAAGGGCAGGTGGCTCAGCCTGCGCAGCACGAAACCTGGTGTGATCATGAGGACCTTCGAGGAGAACGGGCGGACGGGGTGCTCTAATGGGCTGGAATTCGCCCCATACGCATGCGACAACACGAGACGCCCCGGCGGGCGCCCTGGTCGTTCGCGTATGCCTCGTTCACGCCGTTGCTAACGACGCGGCGAGATGCCCCCATTCCCCGGTCGACGCGTGATTCGTGTCACTTCGCTATTTATATCGCTGGAGATACATCGGTAGCGATGTAATGTCCTGCCATGGTCATGAACACCGCGAGACTGCGCAGGCTGGGGCGGCGGCTGGTGGAGCTGTCGATGTCGACGGGCGACGAGGGAGAGCCGATGTTCACCCCCGGGGAGGAGGCGGTCTTCGAGGACGTCCTGGGCCATCCGGGAAGCACGGTCGGGGAGATCCACGCCCGCACGGGATTCGCCCAGAGCCACGTGTCGGCCTCGGTCGCCCGGATGCGCGAGCGCGGCCTGCTGGCCACCGAACCCGACCCGGACGACGGCCGGCGCACCCGGGTGCGCGTCCCCGACACCACCGTGCAGGCGTTGTTCCGCCGGGCCACCACACCCGTGGCGGAGGTGGTACGCCGGGCCGTACCGGACGGGGAGGACGCCGAACGCGCGGTCTCGCTCCTGACGCAGCTGGAGGCCCTGCTGGTGACGGACGGCTCACACGGCCGGGGCTGACACTCCCCGGCCAGGGCCGCGAACGACATCCCGCCGCCGAAGCCACGGGCGCAGACACGCCGCCCGCCGTACCCGGACATGTTCGGATACGGCGGGCGGTGGGGGTCAGGCCGCCACGGAGGAGGCGACCTGAGCCGGGGTGAGCGCGAGATCCAGGACCTCGCGCACGTCGCTGACCGCGTGGATGGTCAGCTCGTCGCGGACCTCCTCGGGCACGTCGTCCAGGTCCGGCTCGTTACGGGCCGGGATGAGGACGGTGGTGATGCCCGCGCGGTGCGCGGCCAGCAACTTCTGCTTGACGCCGCCGATCGGCAGCACCCGCCCGGTCAGCGAAATCTCGCCGGTCATGGCCACGTCACCGCGGACGAGCCGCCCCGACAGGAGCGAGGCCAGCGCGGTCGTCAGCGTCACACCGGCCGAGGGGCCGTCCTTGGGGACGGCACCCGCGGGGAAGTGCACGTGGACCGAGCGGTCCTTCAGCGCGGTGACCGGCAGCTCCAGCTCCGCGCCGTGCGAGCGCAGGTAGGACAGCGCGATCCGGGCCGACTCCTTCATCACGTCGCCCAGCTGGCCGGTCAGCGTGAGGCCGGTCTCGCCGGTCTCCGGGTCGGCCATCGACGCCTCCACGTAGAGCACGTCGCCGCCGGCGCCGGTGACCGCCAGGCCGGTGGCCACACCCGGCACCGAGGTGCGCTGGCGGGACTCGGGCAGTGACGACTCCGGCACGAACCTCGGCCGCCCGATGTAGCCGACCAGGTCGTCCTCTCCGACCGTGACGGGCAACTCGTCCTTGGCGGTCACCTTGCGCAGGATCCTCGCGACCGACCGCTCCAGGGAGCGCACGCCGGCCTCGCGGGTGTATTCGGCGGCCAGCCTGCGCAGCGCCGCCTCCTCGACCGTGACCTCCTCGGCGGTCAGCCCGGCCAGCTCCAGCTGCCTGGGCAGCAGGTGGTCGCGGGCGATCGCGACCTTCTCGTCCTCGGTGTAGCCGTCGAGCGTGACGACCTCCATCCGGTCCAGCAGCGGCCCGGGGATGGCCTCCAGGACGTTGGCCGTGGCCAGGAACAGCACGTCGGACAGGTCGAGCTCGACTTCGAGGTAGTGGTCGCGGAACGTGTGGTTCTGGGCCGGGTCGAGCACCTCGAGCAGGGCGGCCGTGGGGTCGCCGCGGTAGTCGGCGCCGACCTTGTCGACCTCGTCGAGCAGGACGACGGGGTTCATCGAGCCGGCCTCGCGGATCGCGCGGACGATGCGGCCGGGCAGCGCGCCGACGTAGGTGCGCCGGTGGCCGCGGATCTCCGCCTCGTCACGCACGCCGCCGAGCGCGACGCGGACGAACTTGCGCCCCATCGCCCGGGCCACGGACTCGCCCAGCGAGGTCTTGCCGACTCCGGGAGGGCCGGCCAGCGCGAGCACGGCGCCGCTGCGGCGGCCGCCCACCACGCCGAGACCTTTGTCCTGGCGGCGCTTGCGCACGGCCAGGTGCTCGATGATGCGGTCCTTCACGTCGGACAGGCCCGTGTGGTCGGCGTCGAGCACGGCCCGTGCGCCTGCGATGTCGTAGGTGTCCTCGGTGCGGTCGTTCCACGGGATGTCGAGGATCGTGTCGAGCCACGTGCGGATCCAGCCGGTCTCCGGGGACTGGTCGGGCGTCCGCTCCAGCTTGTCGACCTCCTTGACCGCGGCCTCGCGCACCTTCTCCGGCAGGTCGGCCGCCTCGACGCGGGCGCGGTAGTCCTCCTCCTCGGTCTCGGAGTCGCCGTTGAGCTCCTTCAGCTCCTTCCGCACCGCGTCGAGCTGCTGGCGCAGCAGGAACTCGCGCTGCTGCTTCTCCATGCCCTCCTGGACGTCCTTGCGGATCGTCTCGGCGACGTCGAGCTCGGCGAGGTGCTCGCGCGACCACTCGACCAGCTTGGCCAGCCGGTCGGCGGGATCTGCGGCCTCGAGCAGCTCGACCTTCTGCGCCCTGCTCAGCCAGGGGGTGTAGCCGGAGCTGTCGGCCAGCACCGAGGGGTCGTCGATCTGGTTGACCTGGTCGACCACCTGCCAGGCCCCGCGCTTCTGCAGGATCGTCGTGGCCAGCGCTTTGTACTCCCTGGCCAGCTCCTGGGCGCGCTCGCCGGCGGCGACGGCGTCGATCGTGTCGGCCTCGACCCACAACGCGGCGCCGGGGCCTGTCGTGCCGGTGCCCACGCGGACGCGGTCGACGCCGCGCACCACGGCTGCGGGCTCGCCGCCCGGAAGCCTCCCGACCTGCTCGACCACCGCGCGCACGCCGATGGCGCCGTAACGGCCGTCGATGCGGGGAACGAGGAGGACCCGCGGCTTGTTGCCACCAGATGCACGGGCCGCGTCTATGGCAGCGCGCACGTCGGAGTCGGACAGGTCCAGCGGAACCACCATGCCCGGCAGGACGACCTCGTCGTCGAGCGGCAGGACCGGAAGGATCAAGCTCTCACTCATGCGAACTCCAAAGGGTTGAGTACATCCGACTCAATTCATCGGAGCCTCGGATTGTTCCCTTCCTTGCCGATGTTCGCTCACGGCGATCGTAAGCATGTAATCGGATACCTGAGGGCGACAGCGGGATCAACCCCTGGTGTGACGCGGCCGACGACGGCCCGACCGTAAGCTTGACCAGGTGATCTCCGTCCGACGCGCCCGCGACCTCGCCCGCCGGCGTCCCGGCCGTTCCCGCGCGGCCTCCGGCGAGGCAGCCGACCGCACGACCGGCGCCGGACCAGCGACGGAACCCGCGACGATGCCCGCGACGGAGCCTTCGACATTCGCGACGGAACCCACGACAGAGCCCGTGGCAGGGCCCGTGGCAGGGCCCGTGGCAGGGCCCGTGGCAGGGCCCGACGGAGCCCTTGGCGCCCTGCCCGCTACGGGTCCGCATGCCGCGCCCGGCGACGAGCACGTCAGGGGTGACTCGCCACGGTGGAGCGACGGGCCGGCGAGCGATGTGGCGCTGAGGCTGGTGCGGCCCTTCGCGCGGGCCCTGTGGCAGGGTGACGCCGACCCGCCACCGTCCCCCCGCCGCCTGGTCTTCACCGTGCCGCGCTGGCTGGCGGTGCTCGTGCCGCTGAGGACGGTCAACCTCCTCCAGCTGGCCGAGCTGGCGCTGGCCTTCGCCCTGTTCGGGGTGACCCAGTCCATGGTGAACGACTGGAGTCTCCGGGCCCGGCTGCCGGTCGGCGAGCAGCTCACCTACCTCACCGCTCTGACGGTCGCGTTGCCCGTGGCGCTGCGCGACCGTTGGCCGCTGGCCGCGTGGCGGGTCGCCTTCGTGTCGATGCCCCTCGTCCTCTGGGTGGCCAAGACGGCCGGGCCGCCCGGAGCCCTGCCCTACGCGCCCCCCGTGATCGTGGCCTACCTGCTGGTCCTCTACTCCGTGGCCGTGCGCTGCGACCGGCAGATCACCTGGGTCGTCTGGATCCTCACGGTCCTCACCGCCTGGATCGCCGACCCCAACTCGATGCCGCTCGTATCGGTCGTCACGGCCGTCGCGGTGCTGTTCGGCTACAACGTACGAGTCAGGCGCTCGGCCACGGCCAAGCTCGTGGTCGAGGAGCTCCGCTCCCAGGTCGCCGAGAGCGCCAAGGCCGTGCTGGCCGAGCGCACCCGCATCGCCCGCGAGCTGCACGACGTGGTCGCCCACCACATGTCGGTGATCGCGATCCAGGCGGAGGCGGTGCCGCTCAAGGCGGCCGGCGACCCGGTGCAGCTGGAGGCGGGCCTGGCCGAGATCCGCGGGTTGTCGCTGGAGGCGATCGCGGAGCTGCGCCAGGTCCTCGGCGTGCTACGCGACCAGGACGGCCGCACCGACACCGCGCCCCAGCCGGGGCTCGACCGGATCGACGAGCTGTTCTCCAACGCCCGCGCCGCCGGGCTGGCCGTGCTCGTCAAGCGGTCGGGCCCGCTCGACGGGCTCCCGCCCGCCGTTGAGCTGTCGGCGTACCGGATCGTGCAGGAGTCGCTGAGCAATGTGATGCGGCACGCGCCGGGAGCGCCCGTCGCGGTGGACATCACCCGCGACGGGAACGAGTTGCGGTTGTGCGTGGCCAACGGTCCGGGCAGCGGCCCCGGCGGCGCCGCGGGCACCGGCGGCTCCGGCGCCCCTGCTGATGTCCCTGCTGATGTCCCTGCCGACGTCCCGCACGAGGCTTTCCGCAACGGGGCACGTCGGGCGGGCGGCGAGACCGCTCGCGGGCCAGGCCAGGACACGGCGCGCGGGGCGGGGCAAGGGCTCGTGGGGATGCGGGAACGGGCGGCGTTGCTCGGGGGCTCGCTCGACGCCGGGCCCGTGTCCGGTGGAGGCTTCGAGGTACGCGCAGTGCTGCCGATCGTGACGAGGGAGAACGCTTGATCCGGGTTCTGATCGCCGACGACCAGGGGATGGTGCGCACGGGGTTCACCGTGTTCCTGAGCGGCCAGCCGGACATCGAGGTCGCCGGCGAGGCGGCCGACGGGCGGGAGGCCGTGGATCGGGCCGCCGAGCTCGATCCCGACGTGGTGCTCATGGACGTGCGCATGCCGGTCATGAACGGTCTCGAGGCCACCAGGGAGATCCTCGCCCGCCAGGAGTCGACGAAGGTGCTCATCCTGACGACGTTCGACCTCGACGACTACGTCTACGAAGCGTTGCGGGCGGGAGCCAGCGGGTTCCTGCTCAAGGACGCCTCGGCCGCGCAGCTCGCGGAGGCGGTGCGGGTGGTGGCGGGTGGGGAGGCGCTCATCGCCCCGTCGATCACCAAGCGGCTCATCCACGAGTTCGCCCGGCTCGGCGGTCCACGGCCGGTGCCGGGCGGGCGGCGGCTCGACGAGCTGACCGAGCGGGAGACGGAGGTGCTCGCCCTGGTCGCCCAGGCACTGTCCAACCAGGAGATCGCCGCCAAGCTGTTCGTGGCCGAGCAGACGGTCAAGACGCATGTGGGGCGGGTGCTGATGAAGCTCGGGCTGCGCGACCGGGCCCAGGCGATCGTCTTCGCCTACGAGACGGGTCTGGTCCGCCCCGGCGAATGAGACGCTCACGGCGGCGACCACCGGGTAAGCAGCGGGTGTGGGCGTTTCGTTGGGGGCGGGTTCGCCGTAGAGTCGGCTGATGGACCCGGTTGCGCTCTTCCAGCAGGTGGCGGCGAGCGTTCCCGCCTATCGCGCCTTTCTGGCGGAGAACTCCATCGATCCCGGGAAGATCCGTACGTCTCAGGACTTCGCGCGGCTGCCGATGACGACCAAGGAGACCTACACGCGTCGCCATCCCCTCCCTGACCTGTGCAGGGGCGGCGTGATCGGGGACATCGTGGCGGTGTCGTCCGGTTCCACCGGCGAGCCGTCGTTCTGGCCGAGGTCGGCGGCCGACGAGCAGGTGATCGCCGCCCGCTTCGAGGAGGTCTTCAGAGACTCGTTCGCCGCCCATGAACGCCGCACCCTGGCCGTCGTCTGCTTCGCCCTCGGCACCTGGGTGGGCGGCCTGTTCACGGTCGAGTGCTGCCGCCAGCTGGCCGCGCGCGGCTACCCGATCACCGTGGTCGCCCCAGGGACCGACCGGAGGGAGATCCTGCGCGTGCTGCCGGAGCTCGCCCCCCACTTCGACCAGGTCGTGCTGCTCGGCTACCCGCCGTTCCTCAAGAACGTCATCGACACCGAGGACCTTCCGTGGCACCGCTGGAACGTCAGGCTGGTCACGGCGGGCGAGGTGTTCAGCGAGGAGTGGCGCGCGCTGGTCGCCGGTCGGGCGGGGATCGAGGACCCGGTACGCGGCATCGCCTCCCTCTACGGCACCGCGGACGCGGGCGTGCTGGGCAACGAGACCCCGCTGTCGGTCGAGATCCGCCGGTTCCTGTCCGCCCGTCCCGACGCCGCCAGGGAGCTCTTCCGCGAGTCGCGGCTGCCGACCCTCGTCCAGTACGACCCCGAGGTGCGGTTCTTCGAGGAGCACCAGGGCACGCTGCTGTTCTCGGGCGACAACGGGGTCCCGCTGATCCGCTACCACATCGCCGACGAGGGCGGGCTGGTCGCGTACGACGAGATGCTGGCCTTCGTCCGCCGGCACGGCTTCGAGCCGGCCGCGCGCGGCCCCGAGCGCCCTTTCGTGTACGTGTTCGGCCGCAGCCACTTCACCGTCTCCTACTACGGCGCCAACGTCTTCCCTGAGAACATCGCGATCGGCCTGGAGCAGCCCGCGATCAGCGGCCGGGTGACGGGCAAGTTCGTGCTGGAGGTGAGCGAGGACGCCGACCGCGACCGGCATCTCACGGTGACGGTGGAGCTGATGCCGGACGAGAAGCCATCGGAGGAGATCGCCCGGGCGGCGGGCGAGTCGATCCTGGCGCAGCTGCTCCGGCTGAACAGCGAGTTCGCCCACTACGTGCCCGCCGCGCGGCAGCCGCCGTTCATCCGCCTTCGCGAGTCGGGCGATCCGGAGTATTTCCCGCCGGGCGCCAAGCACCGCTACACCCGCTAGGCGGTCAGGGCGGCGGCGATGCGGTCTTCCGCCCACGGCACCATGAGGAAGCCGCGCTTGACGGTCAGCACCTGCACGCCGGCCGTCCAGGAGTGGATGCCGGGGATCGAGGCCAGCGTGCGGGAGGTGAAGCGGTGGATGTCGGCGGTGGTCGGGACGATCACCTCGCACACGAGCGAGGCCTGCCCCAGCATGGAGGCGATCATCCGCACGCCGCGCTCGCCCGACAGCCGTTCGGCCACGCTGTCCTGCAGGCTGGGCTCGACCGACAGCCAGAAGAGGATCTCGGCCTCGTAGCCGAGCGCGGCGGCCGGAATGAACGTGGTCACCATGGCGCAGCCGCATTCCAGCAGGCTCTCCAGCCGCCGCCTGGCGGTGCTCTCGCTGATGCCCAGACGCCGCCCGACCGACTGGAAGCTGGCCCGCCCGTCCTCCCGCATCGCGGCCAGCACCTCGCGGTCGACGTCGTCGAGGTGGCAGCGTCCGCACGTCCGGGCGCGCGGCGGCACCGCGAACGACGCCGCCTGCTCCCCCAGCACGGGGACGCTCCAGTCGTAGCTGACCTTGTACGTGTGCAGCACCAGGTCGGCGCTGCTCTGCTGGGCGCCGGGGATGGCGTGCACGAATTCGACCAGCATCGAGTAGAGGTCGCGGTCCTTGGGCGCGACCAGCTCGAAGACGATGTCGTAGCCACCGGTGACGATGGTGACGTAGCGGACGTCGGGGTTGGCCGCGAGCAGCCCGGCGACCCGCAGCTGGCTGCCGGGCGCGCAGGTGAGCCGTACGATGAAGGTGTTGACAGGACCGTCGCACTCCAGGTGCGGCAGCACGGCCACGCGGACCAGCCCAGCCGCGAACAGCTGCTGGGCCCGCCGCGCCACCGTGGTGGTGGAGATGCCGAGCAGCTGGGCGATGTCGGTCCAGCTGGCCCTGCCGTTCACGTGCAGCGCGGCGAGGATCTTGCGGTCGAGGTCGTCGAGATCATCCATCGGGGGCATCATCGCGCGTTCAGGGCCGTTCGCGCACCTTGCGGAGGAATCCGCGGACGGTAGCCTCCCACAGTTCGGCCTCCTCGACCTGCGGCGAGTGCCCCGATCGTTCGAAGACGCGCAGCTCGGCGTCGGGGATGAGGGCGGCGATGGTCTCGCTGCACTCGACCGGGGTGATCCAGTCGTGCCTGCCGACGGTGATCAGGGCAGGGGCGGTGATGCCGGGCAGGAGATGCTTGATGTCGTAGGCGGGCTGGTTCACGGCGAACGCGTAGTTGTGCGTCTGATAGTGGTACGGCGTGGCGGCCACCCGCTGCTCCACCTTGGCCGGATCGTAATAGTGGTCGTAGAGCGGCAGGATCTCCCGCCAGCAGTCGCGCAGGTCGTCGTCGTCGCGCACGGTGCCGGACATGATCCGGTCGAGCTTGGCCTGGTCGATGCTCACCCGGGACGAGGCGGCGGCGTTGCGGGTGGCGAGCTCCTGGTTGGCGTTGTCGGCCGAGGTGTCGCGGAGCACGACGGCGCTCACCCGGTCGGGGTGGCGGGCGGCGTACTCCATGGCGATGAAGCCGCCGTACGAACCGCCGGCGACGATCACCTGCTCGGCGCCGAGCCAGCGGCGCAGGCCCTCGACGTCGGCGACCCACTGCTCGTGGGTGAACGGGCCCGCCTGGCCGCTCGTGCCCGAGCCCCTGGCGTCGAACACGACGACGCGGTACTCGTCGGCGAGCCGCCCGAAGCTGGCCCGGGGCTCGGCGAGCGAGCCGAGGCCCGGGGCGCCGTGGTGGGCGATGATCGTCTGCTCGCCGTCGCCGAGGATCTCGACGTTGAGCGGGTTGTCGTTGATGTCGACGAACACGGGGTCCCTTTCAGATGATGACGTCGGTGAGCTCGCGCGGGTACGCCGTGAGCCGGCGCGGGCCCGTCTCGGTGACCAGGACGGTGTCGGAGATGCGGTAGCCGGCGTGGCCCGGCACGTAGACGCCGGGCTCGCTGGACAGGATCATGCCGGGGGCCAGCTCGGTCGCGTCGCCGTCGGACAGCCACGGCGGCTCGTGGAAGCCGAGCCCGATGCCGTGCCCCTGCCGGTGGCGGATGTGCTCGGCCAGCCCGGCCTCCTCGATGACCCGCAGGCAGCGGCGGTTGGCCTCCTCGCAGGAGACGCCCGGGACGAGTGCCTCGGTGCCGGTCTCCTGTGCCTCGCGGACGGTCTCGTAGTAGCGGGCCTGCTGCGTCGTCGGCTCGCCGATCACGAACGTGCGCTCGCTCTCCACGAACCGGCCGCCGACGGCGCAGCCGAGCGAGAGCATGAACGTCTCCCCCTGGCGCAGCCGGTCGCCGCCGGGCAGCCGGTGCGGCTGGGCCGAGTTGGGCCCGCCGTAGACGAGGCCGCCGGTGAGCATGGGCACGACGACGACGTCCGTGTGCCTGGCGTACATGAGGGCGCTGCCGTGGGCGATGACGTGGGAGGCCAGCTCCGTCTCCGCGGGCAGGTCGCCGCCGGCCTCGACGGCCGCCCTGACCAGCTCGACGCCGGCCTCGATCATCGCGTCGGCGATGCGGGCGGCCTCCTCGTGCAGGACGATCTCCTCCGGCAGCTTGCGCAGCCGTACGCGGCCGACCGCGTTCGAGGCCCTCCACCGGGTGTCGGGGAACGCCTCGGCCAGCGCCTGGGCCCTGGCGACGCTGGTGGATGGCGCGTACGCGGCCTGGTCGTGCGCCTTCACGTGCCCGGCCAGCACCGCGAACGGCGGCCTGACGCCGGGGAACTCCGGATAGGCGACGATCTCGGCCCGCGCCCCCTGATCCTGGGCGTACTCCCGCTCCAGGTCGGGGACGAGCAGCACGGGGTCGCCGTCGAGCGGCAGCCAGCAGGCGACCGGGCGCTCGTTCGGGAAGTGGTGGAAGCCGGTCAGGTAGGCGACGTCGAGCGGGTCGTCGAGCAGCATCGCCCCCAGCCCCTCGGCGGACATCTCGGCTCGGACCCGGCCGAGCGCGCCGGCGTAGAAGGCGTCGGGCAACTTCTGGGAGAAGGTCATGCATCGCTCCTATGGTTGCGAGCGTCGTTGTAGGCCACGGAGAGCAGGGTCGTGGACAACACCAGCAGCAGGATCGCCACCGACGGGAACAGGGTGGTCCACCAGGCGGAGGCCAGGGAGCCCGACTGCTGCGCCTTGTGCAGGATCGTGCCCCACGACCAGCTGTTCGGGTCGCCCAGGCCGAGGAAGGAGAGCCCCGCCTCGGCGAGCACGGCGCGGGAGGTGGTCAGCACGACCGACACGCCGACGACCGGGATGACGCCGGGCAGCAGGTGCTTGCGGACGATCCACCACGACGAGCCGCCGACGACCTTGGCCGCCGACACGAACGGCATGGGCACGATCGCCAGCGCCTGCGAGCGCACCACGCGGGCCACCTCAGGCCAGCTGAACAGCGCGATGACCACGACCAGCGTGCGCACGCTCGGCCCGGCCAGGGCCGCCACCAGGATCATCAGCGGCAGCATGGGCAGCGACAGGGAGAGGTCCACCAGCACGCCGAGCGGCGTGTCGAGCCGCCTGAAGTAGGCGGCGCTGACGCCGATCAGCAGCCCGATGACGATGGCCAGCACGGACGCGCTGAGGCCGACCGCCATGCTGACCCGGGTCCCCCACACCACCTGGGCGAACACGTCCTGCCCGATGTCGTCGGTGCCGAACCAGTGCGCGGCCGACGGCGGCTGCGAGGTGTCGGCGCCGTACCCCTCGGGGAAGGGCGCGAGCAGCGGCGCGAGGAGCGCGACCAGGGCCAGCAGGATGAGCAGGGCCCCGCTGCCCATGCCGAGCGGGTTGCGGCGGAAGGCGGACCAGGTCCGCTGGCGGGGGGTGAGCTCGACCGTCGTCATGAGGTACGCACCCTGGGGTCGAGGATTCCGTAGGCCACGTCCGTGATCAGGTTGGCCACCACGACGGCGGCGGCGAGCAGCACGAACGCGCCCTGAAGGACGGGGAAGTCGAGCTGGCCGACCGCCTCGTAGACGGCCCGGCCGATGCCCGGGTAGGCGTAGATCGTCTCGGTCAGCACCGCGCCGCCGACCAGGGTCCCGAGCTGGAGTCCGGCGATCGTGGTGGTCGGCAGCAGCGCGTTGCGCAGGGCGTGCTTCCACACGACCTTGCCCGGCCTGACCCCTTTCGCCTTGGCGAGCGACACGTAGTCCTCGCCGAGCGCGTCGATGAGCGTGGTGCGCATCGTCAGGACGTAGCCGCCGAGCTGGATGAGCACCAGCGACAGGCACGGCAGCACCAGGTGGTGCAGCATGCTGAGGGTGGCGGCGAAGCCGGTGGCGTCGAGGTCGACCGCCCCGCCGATGGGGAACCAGCCGAGCCAGACGCCCAGCACGTACATGAGGAGGATGCCCACGCTCGGCACGAACAGCGACTGCGCGGTGACGCCGGTGAGCTGGATCACGCGGTCCATCCAGCCCTTGGCCCGGGTGGCGGCGAGCACGCCGAGCGGGATGCCCAGCGCGATCGTCACCGCCATGGCCGAGATCGTCAGGATCAGCGTCCACGGCAGCCGTTCCATGAGCACGCTGGTCACCGGGACCGACTGGCGGAACGACATGCCCAGGTTGCCCTGGAGGAGCTGCCCCAGATAGTTGAGGTACTGAACGCCGAGCGGCTGGTCGAGGCCGAAGTCGGCGAGCAGCTTCCTGCGCAGTTCCTCGGTCATGTTCGGGTCGGCCACGGCAAGCACCGGGTCGCCGGGCAGCAGGCGCACCAGGAAGAACGTCACCGTGACCGCGAACCAGAGGGTGAGCAGGCCGCGGGCCAGCCGGATGCCGATGAACCGCATGGGATCAGCCCGCCGGCTTCGCCGCGGCGAGGGAGAGCGGGTTCAGGATGGACAGCAGCTCGCTCGGCATCGGCTTGAACCCGGTCCACTTCGTGGAGTGGGCGATGTTGAACGTCTCCACGTACAGGACGTTGTCGTAGACCTGGTCGTGGATGATCCTGGCGGCCTCCTGGATGGGCTGCTTGGCCTCCTCCTGGGTGAGCGCCCGCTGCGCCTGGTCGATCAGGTCGTCCAGCTTGGGGTCGCTGACCTGGGCGTAGTTGATGAACCCGCCCGTCTTGAAGGCCAGGCCCAGGTTGGCGGGCGGGTTGTCCATGACCGCCCACGAGCCGGCGTAGATGTCGAAGTCCCGTTTGGCGGTCTTGTCCAGGTACGTGTTGCGCTCGAGTCCCTGCAGCTTGATCGTGATCCCGGCCTTCTTCGCCGCGTCGCGGACCATGGGGGCCCAGCGGGCGATGTTCGGGTCGGCCTGGTCGTAGATCATGTTCAGGCTCAGGTTGCTCACGCCCGCCTCGGCCAGCAGTTTCTTGGACTGCTCGGGGTCGAAGACGTACTCCTTCGACGCCGGGTCGGCGTAGTCGGGCAGCGAGGGGGTCAGCACGCTGGAGTTGGAGGACTTGGCGAAGCCCTTCAGCGCGATGTTCCTGATCGCCTCGTAGTCGACGGCGTGCGCGAGCGCCCTGCGGACGCGGACGTCGTCCAGCGGCTTGCGCTTGGTGTTGTACTGCAGGTGCGCCCAGCCCAGCGACGGGATCTGCTGGAGCTTGACCTTGGGGTCGTTCTTCAGCTCGGCCGCGGTGGCGGGCGGCAGCACGTTGCCGATGAGGTCGATCTCGCCGTTGCGCAGGGCGAGCACCTCGGTGTTCACGTCGGGGAAGACCCGGAAGACGACCTCCTTGATCGCCGGCTTGCCGGGGCCGAAGTCGTCGACGCGCTCCATGACATAACGCTGGCCGCGCTCGGCCTTCGTCAGCTTGAACGGGCCCGCGCTCACCCAGTCGGAGTCGTTGGCGAACTTCTGCACGCTGGGCGCCTTCCCGAACACGTGCTTGGGCACGATCGGCAGCCAGAAGCCGACGTTGTCCAGGAACGTCCCGTCCGGACGGCTGAGGGCGAACTCGACCTCCGTCGGCGAAACGGCCTTCGCCTTGTCCAGCGCCGTGATGAGCCCGGCGACCACGCCGAACTTCTCCTTCTGCACCGCCGTCACCGAGAACACCACGTCGTCGGCGGTGACCGGCTTGCCGTCCGACCACGTCATGTCGTCGCGCAGCTTGACCGTGGCGGTCCTGCCGTCCTCGGAGTAGGACCACTCGGTCGCCAGGTACGGGACGCGCTTGCCGGCCTCGTCCATCTGGGTCAGGTGCGGGTACATCAGGCTGGTGACCCAGGAGTCCGTACGGCTGTTGCCGACCAGCGGGTTGTAGTTGACCACGTCGGCGGTGGTGCCGATGGTCAGCCGGCCGGCCTCGGCGGGCGCGCCGGACGAGCCGGTGGACTGCGACGAGCCGGGCACGCTCGGGGCGCAGGCGGCGGTCAGCGCGACGGACAGGGCGGCCAGCGCGCCAAGGACGGTGACACGTCTCATCAGATCCAGACCTCTTCCAGCACGCGCATGACGTTGCCCCCGACCACCTTGGTGATCTCCTCGTCGGAGTAACCGTGGGTGACCAGCCAGGCGATGATGTTCCAGAAGCACTCGGCGGGGTTCTCCAGGCCGTCGACGTACGGCACCTTGTCGTAGGCGATGCCGGCGTGCGCCTCGTTGAGCGACAGGTGCTCGGCGAACGTGTCGTGCAGCCCGACGTGGTCGCCGAACAGCGTGTCGGGGCCGAACGCCACGTGGTCGATGCCGACCAGGTCCACACAGTACGTGAAGTGGTCCATGACCGACTCCAGGCTGTGGCGGGGGTGGTCGGGCGACAGCGTGGTGTGCGGGGCCGCCTCGAGGCCGATCACGCCGCCGCGCTCGGCCGCGGCCTTGATGACGGAGTCGGGCTTCATGCGGTTGGTCGGCCAGACCGCGCGGGCTCCGGCGTGGGTGATGAGGATCGGCTTGGTGGAGTGGCGGATCGTGTCGAGCGAGGTCTGGTCGCCGGAGTGGGAGACGTCGATGGCGATGCCCAGCTTGTTCATGCGGCGCACGGCCTTCTCGCCGAACAGGGTCAGGCCGCCGTCGCCGCGCTCCTTCAGGCCGCTGCCCAGGGTGTTGGCCTCGCTGTAGGCGATGCCCATCTGCCGTACGCCGAAGCCGTACAGCATGTCGATCCTGTCGACCTCGTTCTCGATCATGGTGGCGGCCTCGAGGGCGAGCACGAGGCCGATGCGGCCGCTCGCGTGCGCCTCGTGCACGTCGGCCAGGCGCTCGACCTTGATGACGTAGTCCTGGTGGGCGAGGTCCGACAGGCGCATGCCGATGTCGGCGACCACGTCGTTCCACTTCCAGCCGGCCTGGCTGGTGATGCAGCAGGTGCCGTCCATGAGGTTGTCGAAGACGACGGTCATGCCGGAGCGGGCCAGGCCCGCGTACCCGGTGTGGTGGCGGGCGGTGCGGTTGTAGTCGACCGTCTGGCGGATGTCGTCGGGGAAGACCGAGGGGTGGTCGTGCAGGGAGACGACCAGGTTGTCGGTCAGCAGGCGGCGGACGCGTTCCGACTGCTCGGTGGTGAGCTCGGGCCCCTCGTACGCGGGGACCCGGCCGAGTTCGGGCGCCAGGTCGAACACGCGGTAGTCGGTGCCCGCCTCCAGGTATTCGTAGGAACGGTAGCCCTTGTAGCTCTTCGCGGCTTCCAGCACTTGGTATCCCCTCTTGTCCGATTGCCGGAAGTTTGCCAGGATCAGGCGCATAAGACAACATCGATGGTGAATTTCGGCGTCAGGGAAGAGTCATACGCCATCATTCGTCACAGCGAGGAAGGGGTGCGGTGAGCGAGTCACCGGTACTGGAGATCCGCGACCTCCACGTCACGTTCACCGCGCGCGGGCGGGAGATCCACGCGGTGCGCGGAGTGGACCTGACCATCGAGCGCGGCCAGACGCTGGCCCTGCTCGGCGAGTCGGGCTCGGGAAAGTCCGTCACCGCCAAGGCCGTCATGGGGCTGCTCGACCAGCCCGGCGTCGAGGTGCGCTCGGCGGTCGCCCGCCTCGGCGGCCGTGACCTGCTCGCCATGTCCGCCGAGGAGCGCCGCGCCCTGCGCGGCAGCGCGATGACGCTGGTCTTCCAGGACGCCCTGTCGGCGCTCAACCCGGTGCTCAGCGTCGGCGACCAGATCGGGGAGCTCTTCCGCGTCCACCGGGGCCTGTCGCGCAAGGAGGCGAGGGCACGCTCGGTCGAGCTGCTCGACCTGGTGGGCATCCCGGCGGCGGCCACGCGGATCGGCGACTACCCCCACCAGTTCTCCGGGGGCATGCGGCAGCGCATCCTCGTGGCCATGGCCGTGGCGCTCGAACCCGACCTGATCATCGCGGACGAGCCGACCACCGCGCTCGACGTGACCGTACAGGCGCAGATCCTGGAGCTCATCGACCGGCTGCGGCGCGAGCTCGGCACCGCCGTCCTGCTGATCACCCACGACCTGGGGGTGGCGGCGGAGGTGAGCGACCGGGTCGCGGTGATGTACGCGGGCCGGCTCGTGGAGAGCGGCCAGGCCGAGGAGCTGTACGACCTGCCCGCCCACCCGTACACGGCCGCCCTGCTCGCGGCCGTGCCCGACCTGGACAGGCCGGCGTCCGAGCTGCGCGCCATCCCCGGCGCGCCGCCCAGCCCCGCGACCGCATCGCCCGGGTGTTCGTTCGCGCCCCGCTGCGACCGGGCAAGCGACGTGTGCGCGAGCACGCGTCCGGCGCTCGTGCCGCTGGAGACCGGCGCCGGCCGGTACGCCGCCTGCCACCACGCGAAGGAGATGCTCGATGGCGCCCCCACCTGAACCCGCCACCACCGCCGCGCCCACCACCGCCGGGCCGGGCGAGCCGGTGCTGCGCGCCACCGGACTGCACAAGACCTACCGCGGCGGGATCCTCTCGCGGGGCGGGGCCGTACGCGCGGTCGCGGGCGTGGACCTGGAACTGCGGGCCGGGGAGACGCTGGGCATCGTCGGCGAGTCCGGCTGCGGCAAGTCCACCCTGGCCCGCATGCTCGTCGGCCTCGAACGCCCCGACCAGGGCGAGGTGACCTTCCGGGACCGGCCGTTCTTCACCCGCGGCGGCGTGCCCCGCGACATCCGCCGCCGCGTCCAGATGGTCTTCCAGGACCCGCTCACCTCGCTCAACCCCCGCATGACCGTGCTCGACATCGTGGCCGAGCCGCTGCGCGTGCACCGGCTGTGCGCGGACGCCCGCGCCCTGCGGGACCGGGTGGGGGAGCTGCTCTCGCTGGTGGGCCTGCCGCCCGAGCGGATGAACCGCTACCCGCACGAGTTCTCCGGCGGCCAGCGCCAGCGCATCGGCATCGCCCGCGCGCTGGCCACCGAGCCGGACGTGATCGTGTGCGACGAGCCGGTGTCGGCGCTGGACATGTCGGTGCAGGCTCAGGTGGTCAACCTGTTCGCCGAGCTGCAGCGCACGCTCGGGGTGGCGCTGGTGTTCATCGCCCACGACCTGGCCGTGGTGCGGCACGTGTCGCACCGGGTGGCCGTGATGTACCTGGGACGGCTGGCGGAGACCGGACCGGCGGCCGAGGTGTACGGCAGCCCCGCGCATCCGTACACGATGGCGCTGCTGTCGGCGGCCCCCGCGGCCAAACCGCGGCTGCGGGGCCGCTCGCGCATCATGCTGGCCGGCGACCCGCCGAGCCCCGTGGCGCCGCCGCCCGGCTGCCGCTTCCACACCCGCTGCTGGAAGGCCACCGACCGGTGCGCCGAGCAGGAGCCCGCGCTCGAGCCCGTCCCCGGGGACGGCCACGACGCCGCCTGCCACTACGCCGAGCGGCCGTCCTGACTCCACGCCCCGGGATCAGGGCTCAGGGATCACGGCGCAGGACGACCAGCGCGACGTCGTCCTCGCGCACGCCGAACGCCCCCAGCATGCGCTCGGCGAACTGTTCCAGGTCGTCCTCGACGGTCTCCGCCAGCCGCCTGGCCACCTCCAGGCTGTCGTCGAGCGGGGTGTCCCGGTCCTCCACGAGCCCGTCGGTGAACAGCACCATCGTGCCGCCGGGCGGCAGTTTCAGCCGGTCGACCTCATAGCGTTCCGGCAGCACGCCCAGCAGGAGGTTGCCCAGGCCGTGGTAGGCGGCGCCGGGCCCGGCGAGCAGCGGCGGGAGGTGGCCCGCGTTGGCCACCTCGGCCTCGCCCGTCACCGGATCGATGAGCACCATGCAGACGGTGGCGGTCACGCGGGGGTGATAGCGCCGCATCATCCGGTTGAGCAGGTCGAGCGAGGCGCGCAGGTCGACCTGGGCGATGAGCGTGGCGCGCATGGCGTGGCGGATCTCCGCCATCACGGTCGCGGCGTGCAGCGAGTGCCCCTCCACGTCGCCGATCGCCACCAGCACCCGGTGGTCGATCGGCAGCACCTCGTAGAAGTCGCCGCCGACCTCGACGTTGTCGACGGCGGGCTGGTAGCGCACGGCCACCTGCAGACCGGGCACCCGGGGGATGCCGGCAGGCAGCAGGCTGCGCTGCAGGGTGAGCGCGATCGCGTGCTCCTCGGTGTAGGCGCGCAGCGCGTCGACGGCCAGCGCCAGCTGCTGGCCCACCTGGCGCAGCAGGTTGACCTCGTCCGCGTCGAGCGGCGGGCCGCTCGCCACGCCGAGGTAGATGGGCGACCTCGACTTCCTCGTCCGGCAGAGCACGCCGGTGCTGGGGCCCTCCGCGTTCACGCCGGGCAGGAGAGCGCGCCAGCCGGCGGCTTCGACCGTGAACACCTGGGCTTGCGCGGCCCCCTCCGGCACCATCCGGGAGAGCCGGTCGAGCACGTCGGGACCGGCTGTGTGGGAAGTGGCCTGCTCGCCCGGCCGGGCGCAGAAGCGCCGTGTCCAGCCCTCCGGCAGCAGCGCCAGGGTGTCGCAGAACCGGCCGAGCAGGTCGGCCGTGCCCTCGGCGGCCACCGCGAGCACCTGGTCGAACGTCTCCGCCTCGTTCATCGACAGCGTCACGCCGGCCAGCCGGGCCAGCCGCCCGGCCATGAGCTCCGCCTGCCACCGCGCCCGGTAGTAGCGCAGCATGGCCCGCACGGTGGCGGCGAACTCGGCGGGCTCGATCGGCTCGATCAGGTACGCGTCGGCGCCGCGTTCCAGCCCTTCGGCGCGGTCGGCCACGGTGATGGCGTTGGCCGACACCTGGACGACGGGGATCGACGCGGTGGCCGGATCGGCCTTGATCCGCTCGCACACCTCGAACCCGGACATGTCGGGCAACCGTACGTCGAGGACGACCAGATCGATCTGCCGGCCGGCCAGCTTCCGCAGCGCCTCCTCGCCGCTGCTCGCTTCGACCACGCCGTGCCCGGCCCTGCGCAGCCATCTCGCGAGGATGTAGCGCTTGGTGGGCGTGTCGTCGACCACGAGGACGGTTCCCGGCTGGATGTCCGCCACGGGGACGGCTTCCTGTCGCGTCACGCTTCGCCCCCTCTGGCCTGGCGGATGGCCTGGATCAGTTGATCCCTGCGCAACCCGTGCTTGGACAGAACCGCCCGTCCCTCGGGCGCGTACCGCGGCTCCACGGTCACCACGACCACGGGGATCCGGCTCAGCCGATCGTCCTCGGCCATGCGGAGGAGCAGCGCGTGGCCGTCGACGCGCGGCATGAGCAGGTCGATGAGGATCACGTCGGGCGGCTCGGCGGCCATCGCCTCGAGGGCGGCGGCGCCGTCGGCGGCCTCGTCGACGTGGGTGGCGAAGCCGTGCAACATGCGGCGGGCGGCCGCGCGGAACACCTCGTCGTCGTCGGCGACGAGCACCCGCTCCAGCTCGGGCGGGCCGCCGTGGTGCGGCAGCCTGAGCGTGGCGGTGGTGCCCTCGCCCGGCGTGCTCGACAGTTCCAGCGTCCCGCCGAGCGCCTCGGCCAGCCGGCGCGCGTACGGCAGGCCCAGGCCGGTGCCCCTCGCCCCGGCCTGGAAGGAGCCCGGCACCTGGTAGAAGTCCTCGAACACGCGCTTCAGGTGCTCGGTCGCGATGCCGATGCCGGTGTCGGCCACCGTGATGACGACCTCGTCCCTGTCGTCGTCCGCGCG
This sequence comes from Nonomuraea sp. KM88, assembly GCF_052245635.1. Classification (NCBI taxonomy): domain Bacteria; kingdom Bacillati; phylum Actinomycetota; class Actinomycetes; order Streptosporangiales; family Streptosporangiaceae; genus Nonomuraea; species Nonomuraea sp. KM88. The sequence continues at coordinate 56,777 of NZ_JBQQCC010000003.1, forward strand.
GGCCTCCAGCCGCACCTCGCCGCTCTCGGTGAACTTCAGCGCGTTGGACAGCAGGTTGCGCAGGATCGTGACGAGCATGCCCTCGTCCACGTACAGCGTGGCGGCCTCGGGCGCCACGTGGTGGTGCAGCTCCACGCCGCCCCGCCCGCTCGTCGGGCGCATCGTCACGTGCAGGTGCTCCACCACGTCCGTCAGGCTGATCCTGGCAGGGTGCGGGTCGAGACGGCCCGACTCGGCCTTGGCCATGTCGAGCAGCTCGCTGACGAGCGCCAGCAGAGTCTCGGCCGACCTGCCGATGAGCTCGACCTGGTGGGTCTGCTCCTCGGTCAGCGGATCGCCCCCCGGGCCCGCCAGCAACCGCACCAGGCCGATGACCGAGTTGAGCGGGGTCCGCAGCTCGTGGCTGACGGTGGCCCAGAAACGGTTCCTGGCCTCGGTCGCCTCGCGGAGCTGGCTGGACTTCTCATCCAGCTCCGCGTAGAGGGCGACCACTCCCCTGTTGGTCTCCTCCAGCTCGGCCGAGAGCTGGTTGTACATCGCCAGCACGCCCGTGTTGGTCTCCTGCAGCTCGGCGTTGAGCCGCAGCACGTCATCCAGGGTCGCGGCCAGTTCCCTGTTCTGCTCCCGTAGCTCGTCGAGGACGGAGACGGGCGCCAGCCGGGCCAGCCCGTCGCGGATGTCGGCGACCTGACCGTGCCACGGCCGCTCCCGCAACCGCTTGGCGAGCGTGACGTGCCCGTCGTCCAGCTCGACCTGGTCGACCAGCCGGCCCGCCAGCCTGACCCCCTCGGACCCGGCCAGGCCGGATCGTTGCCCGTGGCTCAGGGTGATCCGCAGCTCGTCGTCGCCGAGCGCGATCACCGCCGCGGCGCCGGGGCCGTACACCTCCCTGCCGACCTCGCTGAGCGCCGTCGCCACCCGGACCTGGTCCTGCGGCTCGAGCCCGGCCAGCTCGGCGGCCGCGCGGCCGAGGCGGCGCAGCACGAACACGTCCTTCCCGGCGTCGAGCCGGACGCGAATGAGCTCGGCCGCCTTCACGGGCCCGGCCTCGCCGCCACCACGCACACGTCGTCGCGCCTGGTGCCGGCCTCGCGCAGCAGGCACGCGGCGATCACCGACGGGGTGCGGGCGAACAGGCCGGGTACGTGCGCCGGGTCCCAGCGTTCCGACAGCCCGTCCGAGTGCATGATCACGGTGGCGTGGCCGGGCAGCTCGTACGTGAGCTGCCGCAGCCGCGCCCCCTGGTGGCCGGCGATGCCCGGCACCGACACCATGCCCTGCCGCCCCTGGGCGTGCGCGACCCACCCGGACACGTTGCCGAGCCCCGCGTAGGTCACCGCGCCGCCGGCGAGGCGCGCGACCGCGACCGCACCTCCCCTCGTGACGCCCATCCTGCGGTGCAGGTGATCCACGATGGCCAGCGGCTCCCGCTCGCACACCTGCAGGAACAGCTCCACGGCCAGCTGGGAGGCCTGCGCCGCGATGTGGCCGTGGCCCAGCCCGTCGCAGACCATGACCGTGGTGGCCGGGCCTGTCGTGGAGATGGCGAAGGAGTCGCCGCACACCTCCTCGTCGCCGATGGGCCGGGTCAGGCCGCTGGCCGCCGCCGGCGGAGCGGGCCGGCGGCCGGCGGTGAAGTGCATGGCGAGCACGGTCCCCCTGCCGGGCAGGGAGTGCACGTCGTAGCCGGTGGCGATGCGGGCGATGGCGCCCATGCCGATGCCGAGCGTCCCGGATGAGGAGTAGCCGTCGCGCAGGGCTCGGGCGACGTCGGCCATGCCCGGCCCCTTGTCGAAGGCGATGAGCTCCACCGTGGCGGGAGCCTCGGGATGGAGGCGGACCATGACGCTGCCCTCGACGGCGTGCTTGACGAGGTTGGACACCGCCTCGCTGACGGCCACCGCCATCTGCCCGGCCAGCGTCGCGTCGAACCCGGCCCGCTCGGCCAGCTGCACGGCCCGCCGGCGTACCGCGCCCACCACGCTGGGGTCTTCGGCGCGGACCCAGGCCTCCATCCGCCGGCTGGTCACGTAACTCATCTCCGGGCTCGTCTCCGACCCATTCACCGGGCCCATTCATCGGGCCATTCACCGGGCCCATTTCGTCACCGTCACCGTCGTGCCTCTTCCCGGTTCGGACAGCAGGTCGAACTCGTCGACCAGCCGGCGTGACCCGCCCAGCCCGAGCCCCAGGCCCGTGCCGGTGGTCCAACCGTCGGTGAGCGCCCGCTCGACGTCCGCGATGCCCGGCCCGTGGTCGCTGACGACCAGCTTGAGCCCGCGTTTCGGCCCGTTCTCGACGACGTGGACGCGCACCTCTCCCCGCCCCGCGTAGACGAGGGCGTTGCGCGCCAGCTCGCTGGCGGCCGTGATGATCTTGGTCTGGTCGATGAGGGACAGCCCCGCCTCGATGGCGGCGCTTCTGACGAGCCGGCGAACCGCCACGACGTCGGCGCTGCCCGCGATGGCCGTCTCCCGCCCGGCACTCACGGCACCGCGCCCCTGACGTGGCTCAGCAGCGCAACCCCTTTCTCCAGGTTGAGCGCCGTACGGACGCCGCCGAGCGAGAGCCCGAGCTCCACGAGCGTGATCGCCACTGCCGGCCGCATGCCGACGACCACGGCGTGCGCGTCGAGCATGCGGCACATCTCGCCGATCGTGGCCAGGATCCGCCCGGTGAACGAGTCGACGATCTCGACGGCGGAGATGTCGATGATCACTCCTCTGGCCCCGCGCGAGACGACCACCTCGGCCAGGTCTTCCTTCAGCGCGAGCACGGTCTGGTCGTCCAGATCCACCTGGATGGAGACGATCAGCAGGTCGCCGAGCTTGAGAATGGGCACCCGCTCCATCACGCCTGCTCCGCCCGTACGCTGACGCGCGTGGCCGGCCCGCCGCTCACCTGCACGCCGCTGCGGCTGAAGGCGTGGGCGAGCGCGTCGGCCAGCGACGTCTTGGTCACGATGTCGCCGAACTCGATGCCGAGCGTGACGATGGTGTGCGCGATCTGCGGGCGGATGCCGGAGATGACGCATTCCGCGCCCATGAGCCGCGCCGCGAACACGGTCTTGAGCAGGTGCTGGGCGACCTGCGTGTCGACGGCGGGGACGCCGGTGATGTCGATGACCGCGTGCTCGGCGCCGGTCTCCACCAGCGTCTCCAGCAGCTTCTCCATGACGACCTGGGTGCGGGCGGAGTCGAGCGTGCCGATCAGCGGCACGGCCACGATGCCCTCCCAGAGCTTGACCACCGGGGTGGACAACTCGAGAAGCTGCTCCGCCTGATCCATGATGATCTTCTCGCGGGCCTGCGCGTACGCCTCGAACGTGAACAGGCCGAGGTCGTCGATGAGGCGGGCGACCCGGATGAATCCGCGCAGCACCTCGTCGTCGGCGTGGTCGACCACGACCTCGTACAGGGCGCCCTTCAGGCCGAAGACGGCCTTGGAGGTCTCGGCGGGCGAGTAGCCGGCGCGGGCTCGCGAGCGCGACAGCTCGGCGAGCAGGCCGCGCAGGTCGGCGAGGTCGCGCCCGCCCTCCTCGATGGCGCCGAGTATGGCGCCGTAGATCTCCGCCAGCTCGTCGCGCTGCGCGTTGGCCGCCTCCGCCCACCGGCGGATGGCCTGCTCCTCATGGGTGCGGAGCAGCTCCCCCAACCGCCGTTCCACGTCTGCATGATCGGACAAGATCTCTCCAGCGGGGACTCTCGATGCGCTCTTCCGGCATCCCGGTACACCTTCCCTGCCCAGAGTCACCCCCGAGTACTACGTGCAGGTTCGAACCGTGCGGGGACGCGGATTACCCCGCGGCCTCCATAACGTCGCGGCATGTTCAGAAACCTCGCCGTGGCCGGGCTTGTCGCGACCGGCGCGTTCCTGCTGTGGCCGGCTCCGCCGGGCGGGCGGCTGGTGAAGATCTACGGAGAGCTGAAGACAGCCGACCGGGTGGCGGTCATCGTGCCGGGCGCGGACACCACGGTGACGACCTTCGACGACGGCCCCGAGCGGCCCGGGGGCGCGGCGCGGGCCCTGCTGGCCGAGGCCGCCCGGCTGGCGCCGAACGAGCGGCTGGCGGTGGTGGCGTGGCTGGGCTACGACGCCCCGCCCACGCTGAGCCTGGGCGCGATCGCCGACGGCGCGGCCGGCGAAGGGGCCGGCGAGCTGCGCCGCACCGTCGCCAGGCTGCGCGGGCGCACGGACGCGCCGGTGACGCTCCTGTGCCACAGCTACGGCTCGGCGGTGTGCGCCAAGGCCATGCCCGGCCTGCCGGTCTCCGACCTGGCCGTCTTCGGCAGCCCCGGCGTCGGCGCGCCGTCGGCCGCGGCCCTGACCGCTCCGCCCCGCACGGGGTCCGTCCTGGCCTCGCACGGTGGGCCCGCGCAGCCGCGCATCGGGGCGTCGCCGGGTGTGCCCGCCCGGCCGCGGGTGTGGGCGGGGCTCGGAGCGAACGACTGGATCAGGTTCGTGCCCAAGACCAAGCTCGGCCCGTTCGGGTTCGGCACCGACCCCATGAGCGCCGCGTTCGGCGCCCGCGTCTTCGACGCCGGCTCTGGCGGGCACAGTGACTATTTCGCGCCCGGCAGCGCGTCGCTGCGCAACCTGACCCTGATCGTGCTGGGGCGATCCGAGCAGGTCACCGGTTGAGCGGGGCTGGGCGGGGGTAGGACGAACTTTGATGACATGGTGTCGTCATCAGCTTGACGCGGGCGAGCGCCGTTTGTGACACTTCGTCATGAAAACACCAGCGGAGTAGAGGTGAGCTGTGACGACGTCGTTCTCCGAGAGCCTGCGAAAGGCCACCTGGGCCGACCACGAGTCGGCCGAGTCCGAGGGCTATCTCACCGAACTCATGGCCGGCCGGTTGAGCGAGCACGAATACGGAGAGATGGTCGCCCAGCACTACTTCGCCTACACCGCGCTCGACGGGGTGTCACGGGAACTGGCCGAGCACCCGGTGGCCGGCCGCTTCGTCTTCCCCGAGCTCTACCGCGAGCCCGCTCTCGAACGCGACCTCGCCACCGTCTACGGGCCGGGCTGGCGCGACCGGATCGCGCCGTCGGCATCCACCGAAGCCCTCGTGGCGCGCATCCGCGAGACGGCCGGCTGGCCGGGCGGCTACATCGCCCACCACTACACCCGCTACCTGGGCGACCTGTCCGGCGGACAGTTCATCCGGATGGAACTGCAGAAGATCTACGGCTACGCCAGGGGCGGGGGCGTCGACTTCTACTTCTTCGACGAGCTGGGCAGCCTGCCCCGGTTCAAGACCGAATACCGGTCCCGGCTCGACGCGCTGGAGCTCGACGACAGCGAGCGGCAGCGCGTCATCAGCGAGGTCAAGCTCGCCTACCGGCTCAACACCGCGGTGCTCGCCGAGCTCTTCCACACCGTCAGGGCCGCCGCCTGACCGCCGGCCCTAGCCGGCGTCCTCGCGATAGGGGTCGCGCAGCGGGGCGGCGCGCCCGGCGAAGTCGGCCTTGATCTCGGCCATCCGAGGGCCGGCCTCGTAATAGCGGCCCTTCGTCTCTCCGTAGGGCCGCAGCCAGCCCTTGGCCGCCAGGTCGCGCAGGTCACGGGCGGCCTGGCCCTGGCTCAGGTCCTCGTCGGCCTGATAGCGGCTGCGGCGCAGGCGCCTGCTCACGAACGCTTCGTACAACGCCGAGACGCACCGCGTGTTGAGCCCGTCGGCGTCGACCCGCTCCTCCAGCAGGGTCCAGATCTCACCCGCCTCGGCGAGCCGGCGCCGGACGCGCTGCGCCTGCATGTGATGCGCCTTCAGGCAGAACCGCACCCAGGGAAGGGTGTCACCGTGCGGGCTCCATCGGCGCCCGCCGACGGCGCCGAGCACGTCGTAGTATTCGACCGTGGTGCGCTGCTCCCCCAGCCATTCCTCGATGGAGGCGAACTCGGTAGTGGTGATCCGGTCTCTGCCCAGCACCAGGGTCTGCAGGGCACGAGACATGCGGCCGTTGCCGTCGCACCACGGATGAATGTTCACCAGGTTGAGGTGGGCCATCGCGGCCCGCACGTAGCTGGGGGCCGCGAGGTCGCCCTCGTTGAGCCACGTCACGAGCTCGCCGAGGAGCCCCGGCACGACTTCGACGTCCGGTCCCTCGTAGACGACCTCGCCGGATCGCCCATTGCGGATGAAGATGCTTCCCGGCCTGACGACGCCGGGGGTCTTGTGCCGGTGGTGGCCGATCATCATGAAGTTGAGCGCGTTGAGCACTCCCGCGTCGTAGCGGAACGCCGGCGCGCGCGACAGCAGCGTGATGTAGGTCAGCGCCTGCTGGTAGCCGGCGATCTCCTTGGCGACCGAGGCGGAGGTTTCCAGCGGCTCTTCCCCCGCCATGATCGACTGGATGTCCTCCACCCCCGCCCGGTAGCCCTCGATGGAGTTGGAGCCCTGGATCGCCCGTGCCTGGAGCTGCCTGCGGAGCTGGCCGTCCCATCGGTGGGTCTCGGCCAGGCGGAAGCGCAGATCCTGCCGCATGTCCTCGATCTCGGCGAGCACCGCCTTGTCGGCGGGGTCGAGGACCGGTGTGCCGTACAGCATGAGGCCATGGAAGCATAGCCGAATCTTCCAAGCAAATGAATGAATGATTCGATTAAATATGTCCGGTATGTTCCGCAGGCGAGATCGCCCGTACGCCGTACCATGGGCATATGCCCCGCATCTCCGCGGCCACCATCGGCGAGCACCGCGCCCAGACGCGCGACCGCATCCTCCAGGCGGTCTCGCGGCTGTCCAGGGAGCAGGGCATCGACGCCATCTCCATGACCGACGTGGCCGGCGAGGCCGGCATCACGCGCACCGTGCTCTACAACTACTTTCCCGACAAGACCGCGCTCCTGCTGGCGTTCACCGAGCGGGTGACCCGCTACTTCATCGACAGCTACGAGCGGGAGCTGCCCGCCGACGCCTCACCCGCCGACCGGTTGCGCGCGTTCGTCCGCCTCCAGCTGGCCGGGCTGCTCGCGCATCCGCATCCGGGGGCCGCCGACCTCAGCGCGGCCCTCGGCCCCGACGCCTACCAGCGGCTGGCCGAGCACGTCGCGCCCATGCAGCGCGTCCTCGTCGAGATCCTCGACAGCGGCCAGGCGTCCGGGGACTTCCAGGTGATCGACGTGCCCGCCACGGCGCGGATGGTGCTCGCGGTCATCGGCGCGGAACGGGTGCCGCTGATCAGCGGCGACGTGACGGTGGAGGCGGCCGCCGAGCTGGTTTCGGCGTTCGTCCTGCGAGCCCTCGGAAGCGAGACCGGGCGGCGGTGACAGGATTGGGCCCATGACCTCCGGGCCCAACGAGCTGCATGCCGGCGACCATGTCGAGCTCAGGTCGGCGCGCGGCCGCTGGATCCTGTTCGCGACGGTGCTGGGCTCGGGCCTGGCCCTGCTCGACAGCACGGTCGTGAACGTCGCGCTCCCCTACCTCGGCAGGGAGCTCGACGCGGGCATGGCGGGGCTGCAGTGGACGATCAACGCCTACACGCTCACCCTCGCCGGGCTGATCCTGCTCGGCGGCTCGCTCGGTGACCGCTACGGCCGGCGCACGATCTTCGTCATCGGCGTCGTGTGGTTCGCCGTGGCCTCCGCGCTGTGCGGGCTGTCGCCGAGCATCGAGTTCCTGATCGGGGCCAGGGCGCTGCAGGGCATCGGCGGCGCGCTGCTCACGCCCGGCTCGCTGGCGATCATCCAGGCGTCGTTCGTCCGGCACGACCGGCCACGCGCCGTGGGCACGTGGTCGGGGCTCGGCGGGGTGGCCAGCGCCATCGGGCCGCTGCTCGGCGGTTGGCTGGTGCAGACCGCCGGGTGGCGGTGGGCGTTCCTGATCAACCTGCCGTTCGCGGCGCTCATCGTCTTCGTCGCCCTGCGGCACGTGCCCGAGAGCAGGGACGAGCAGGCCGCGGGGCGCTTCGACGTGCTGGGCTCGGTCCTCGCGGCGCTGGCGCTGGCCGGGATCACCTACGGGCTGATCCAGGAGGGCGCGCCGGCGCCGCTGCTCGCCGGCCTGCTGCTGGGGGCCGCGTTCGTGGCGATCGAGGTGCGCAGGTCGCCGGACGCGCTGGTGCCCGTCGACATCTTCCGCGACCGCGTCTTCACGGCCGTCAACGTGGTCACCCTGATCATGTACGCGGCCATGGGCGTGGTGTTCTTCCTGCTCGTGGTGCAACTCCAGGTCGTCTCCGGCTTCTCCCCCATCGCCGCCGGGCTCGCGATGTTGCCCACGACGATCCTGATGATGCTGCTGTCGGGCCGGGCCGGTGAGCTGGCCAAACGCATCGGGCCGCGCTGGCCGATGACGGGCGGGATCCTGCTGGCGGGCGCCGGTTTCCTGTGGATGAGCACCATCGGCTTCGGTGCGTCCTACCCGCTCCAGGTGCTGCCCGCGGTGTTCGTCTTCGGGCTGGGGCTGTCGGGCGCGGTCGCGCCGCTCACCGCGACCGTGCTGGCCACGGTCGAGGACCGCCACGCGGGCACGGCCAGCGGCGTCAACAACGCGGTGGCCCGCACCGGCAGCCTGTTCGCGGTGGCCGCGGTGCCGCCGGTGGTCGGCCTGGTCGGCGACGCGTTCGAGAACCCGCCGGTGTTCGACGCGGGCTTCAGGATGGCGATGCTGATCAGCGCCGGCATGATGGTGGTGGCGGCGCTGATCACGTTCTTCACCATCAGGTCGAACGTCCTCGTGTCCGACGACTAGCGACGGCTAGAGGGCGAACGCCTGGCTGCGCACGCTGTTGTCGAAGTTCGACAGGAGCAGCTCGGGCTCGCCGACCGAGCGGATGCCGGGCAGCCTGGTCAGCAGCTCGCGGAACATCGTCCGCAGCTCCTGCCTGGCCAGGTTGGCGCCGAGGCAGAAGTGCGGCCCTGGCCCGCCGAAGCCGACATGCGGCTTGGTGTCGCGGGTGATGTCGAACGTGTCGGGGTCGGCGAAGACCGACTCGTCGCGGTTGGCCGAGCCGTAGAAGAGCACGACCTTGTCGCCCTTCTTCAGCTCCAGGCCGCGCAGCGTGCAGTCCTCGGTGACCGTGCGCCGGAACTGCATGATCGGCGACACGTAGCGGACCATCTCCTCGACGGCGCCGTTGATGTGCGTGTCGAAGTCGCTCATCAGCAGCTCGCGCTGCGCCGGGTTGTCGGTGAGCAGCTTGATGCCGTGGGCCATCGTGTTGCGGGCCGTCTCGTTGCCCGCGACCAGGAGCAGCGCGAAGAACGAGCCGAGCTCCTTGTCGGTCAGCTTCTCCCCGTCGGGGTTGGCGTTGACCAGGAGGGAGACCAGGTCGCCCTGGGGGTTGGCGACCCGCTCGTGGCCGAGCTTGATGACCATGCGCTGCAGGGCGAGCAGGGCCAGCATGTTCTGGCCGGCCATCTGGACGCTGCGGGCCAGGCTGGGCCGCACGCCGGTGTAGGCGGTGGAGATGTCGACGTGCTGGTGCACCTTGGCCCGCAACTCGTGCGGGATGTCGAGCATGTCGCAGATGACGTGGATGGGCAGCCGGGCGGCGACCTGCGAGACGAAGTCGCGCGGACCGTCCTTGACGACGTCGTCGACGATGCGGGCGCAGGCCGCCTCGATGTCGCTCTGCAGGCCGGCCAGCATCTTCGGGCTGAACGAGCGGGTGACGATCCTGCGCAGGCGGGCGTGGCGCGGATCGTCCATGTTGACCATCGACTCCCCGAACACCTGCTTCACCCAGCCGGGCGGCTCCGGATTGGTGACGGCGGGCTCGCTGGAGAACACCTTGGCGTTACGGCTCGCCTCGACCACGTCCGCGTGGCGTACGAGGGCGTAGAAGCCCTTGCCCGAGCGGAGGAGCGGGACCTTCTTCTCCGGGAAGAACACCGGGAGCTCCAGCTGGCGGAGCCGGGCGAACGCCTCATTGCGCTCTTTGGGCGGCTTGCGCCAGAAATCCAGATCAGCGAGGTCGATGTCGTCCACCCGACTATCCTGGCACGGTCCCGCGCCGGCCCCGACACGGGAAACCCCGCGCCCACAGGGCTCGTCGCGGTCGGCGGGCGATGTGCATCCTGCCCTCCTGTCCCGTTCTCGTGGTGTTAAAGCGCGGTTCGACCTGTCTGGTCATTACTTCCGGTATGAACGCTGTGCTCGCCGCCTGCCTGGTTCTTCCTCTCGTCACGGGTACGGCCCACGCCACCGCCCGGCCGTGCGGCGGTCAGCCGCTCGACTTCGACGCCGACGGGCGGCCCGACCTCGCCGTGGCCGCACCCTACGACGCCTCCAGAGCCGGTTCCGTGACCGTGCTGTACGGCTCGGGCAGGACGGCCGAGCTCGTCCAGGACGACGCCGAGCCGGGTGACGCGTTCGGCTCCGCGCTGGCTGTCGGCGACTTCGACGGCGACCGGTGCGCGGACCTGGCCGTGGGCGTGTCGGAGGAGTTCACCGGCGAGCGGGTGCCCGGCGGCGACGGGAACGGGGTCGTGCAGATCTACGACGGCTCCCCCGAAGGGCTGGTCGCGGGCCGGCGGCTGGCGCCCGCCACGCCGTCCAGCGACCGGTTCGGCGCGGCCCTGGCGGCGGGCGACCTCGACGGCGACGGCCGGGACGAGCTCGCCGTCGGCTCGCCCAGCCACCGGTCTGGCGGGGCCGTAACGGTGTATGGGATGAAGGGGCGCAAACCGTACCAGATCACGCAGAAGACGCGGTGGGTACGGCAGGCGGCGCGCGTCACCGACCAGTGGGGCGCGGCGCTGGCCACCGGCGACTTCGACGGCGACGGCAAGGACGAGTTGGCCGTGGGAGCGCCCGCCGACACCGTGGACAAGGACGGGCAGGGCTCGGCCACCGTCATCGACGTACGCGCCAGGCGGACCCGGCTGCTCACGCAGAGCACGCCCGGCATCCACGGCGTCGCGGAGAAGTGGGACGGGTTCGGGGCCTCGCTGGCCACCGGCGACTTCAACGGCGACGGCAAGGACGACCTCGCCATCGGCGTGCCCGGCGAAGGGCTCAGCGCGAACCAGCGGGCCATGGACTACGGCGACGGCACCGTGGACGTGTTGTACGGCTCGCGCCGCGGGCTGCGTACCGACCGGACCGAGGCGTGGTCGCAGAACACGCTCGACGGCAAGCCCCGCTACCACGACCGGTTCGGCGCCTCGCTGGCCGCCGGGGACTTCAACGGCGACGGCAGCGACGACCTGGCCGTCGGCGTGCCCGGGGAGCGGGCCGTCCAGGTGCTGGCGGGACGTGCGGCGGGCGGGCTCACCCGGAAGGGGAACCTGCTCGTCAAGGGGAAAGGGCGAGACTTCGGCGCCTCGGTGACCGCGCTGCCGGGGTGGGGGGACGGCTACCGGCCGCTGACCCGGCGGCGCCAGGTGCACGCGCTCGTGGTGGCCGCACCCGGCCAGGGCCTCGTCATGTACGCGCCCGGGTCGCGCGGGGCGGGCCTGCGGCTGGGCAAGGTGCGCCCGCTCAGCGAGGGCTCCGGCCTGTACGGCTACGCCTTCGGCTGACAGCGCCGGGTGCGGCGCTCCTGCGGGCGGGCTCAGCGCCCCCAAGGCGGGGCCTACACGACGGCGTGGGGTCGTGTCGGCGGTCAGCCGGGAGGGGCGGCGGCCTGGGCGGCGGCAGCGGCGTCGGGGGCGGCCGGGAGGGTGAGGCGGTGGGAGGTCCGCGCGCGGGCACCTCTGCGTGAGATGTAGTCCAATGTTCGGAACTCAACGGACATCTCATCACGGGTCAGTCGAGCCATCACGTACCCGCGCCTCTGGTCGATGTATGAAATATGGGGGTTCTCCTGGAGGGCCTCCGCGATCCACGTGCGATCCCGGTACCCGTCCCCGTCGCTCGCGATCGACGACGCCACCAGTTCCCTGGCCACCACCGGCGAGTCGGGGTCGTCGAAGTCCGTCTTGAGGTCGGCCAGGTGGTGCATGTGCGCGTCCCCCGTCAGCACCACCGGGTTGGAGGTGCGGGCCAGCGACTGCAGCAGCCGCGTGCGCTCGGCCGCGTAGCCGTCCCACGAGTCCAGGTTCACCTCGCGTCCCGGGCCGGCCTTGTGGTCGCGCTGCGCCATCATGATCTGCTGCCCGAGCAGGTTCCACCGGGTGGTGGACCCGTGCAGCCCGCTCTCCAGCCAGCGCCACTGGCCGGGCCCGAGGAGCGTGCGGCCGTCCGCCAGGCGCGCGTCGCACCCGGCCCGCACCCCGTCCTCGCACGCCTGGTCGTCGCGGAACTGCCGGGTGTCCAGCAGGTGGAAGCAAGCCAGCCTGCCCCACGAGACCCGCCGGTTCACCCGCAGCACCGCTCCCTGGAGGCTGTCGCGGCGCAACGGCATGTTCTCGTAGTACGCCCTGAACGCCTCACGCCGGCGCGTGGCGAAGTCCCGTGCCCCCGAGCTGGAGACCGGGCCGGCCCAGTTGTTCTCCACCTCGTGGTCGTCGAAGGCCACCAGCCACGGCGCCGCCGCGTGCGCGGCCTGCAGGTCCCGGTCGCTCTTGTACTGTGCGTGCCGCAGCCGGTAGTCGGCGAGCGTGCGGCACTTGCCCGGCGTGTGGGTGCGCACGCGGCCCGCCGGCGCGGTGTAGCCGCCGGGGCCGTACTCGTACATGTAGTCGCCGAGGAAGACGACCAGGTCCGGCTCCTCCTGCGCCAGGCGGCGGTAGGCGGTGTAGTAGCCGTGCTCGTAGTGGGCGCACGCGGCGACCGCGAACGTGAGCGGCCTCTCCCCTTCGGGCGTGGTCCTGGTGCGGCCGGCCGGTGAGAGCCGGCCCTCGCTCCTGAACCGGTAGAAGTAGTCGCGCCCCGGCTCCATCCCCTCCAACTGGACGTGGACGCTGTGGGCGTCGCGCGCTCTGGCGGTGGCGGTGCCGGATCTGACGATCGTGGCGAAACGTTCGTCGGCCGACACCTGCCAGGCGACGTCCACGTCGCGGGAGGGCATGCCGCCGCGCCCGTCACCGTTCAGCGGAGCGACGGCCAGCCTGGTCCACAGGACGAAGCCGTCGGTCGTCGGGTCGCCGGAGGCGACGCCCAGCGTGAACGGATCGGATCTGAGGGTTCTGGCCGGGGAGGCGAGGGCCGGCCGGCCGGCGGGCTGCGGGAGGAGGAGGCCGGCGGTCGCCGCTGTCAGGAAGGCTCTGCGGTCCACGCTCCAGGTATGTCCGCCCGTGCTGACCCGGCCGTGACCGCGGAGTCAAGGACGGATGAACAGCGCCAGTCGTCCCGTCCGCGCAGCGCCGCCCTCCCCCGGCGCCGCCCTCACCCCAGCGCCGCCCTCAGCGCGGCGGCGCCGGTGAAGTGCACGCCGGTCATGCCGGCCCGCTCGGCGCCCTGGACGTTCTCAGGCCGGTCGTCGATGAAGACGATCTCGGCGGGGTCGGCGCCGAGCTCGCGGGCCATCTCGTCGTAGATCTCCTTGTCGGGTTTGACCAGGCCCATCCTGCCGCTGTAGAAGCGCCGCCCGATCGCGGCGATCCAGGGCAGCTCGTCCAGGCCCTCGCTGACGCAGACGGGCGCGTTGGACAGCAGCGCCACGTCGCGGCCCGCCTCGATCAGCTCGCCCAGGACGGCGACCGTGCCCTCGTCGGGATGGGCCCAGCTCGCGATGTCCATGGCGACCAGCCGGGCGGCCTCGGAGTGGGTGACGGGCCTGCCGAGCACCGCCGACCAGTAGGTGAACGGCGTCATGCTCCCCCGGTCGAACGCGAGGCGGTGCTCCCGGTAGCCGCTCCCGAACACCTCGGGGTCGGCGCCCGCGGCCCGCGCCATGGCGTCGGCTTCGGACCCGGGCTGGGGCAGCGACAAGACACCGCCGTAGTCGAACACGATCCACGTCATGCGATGAATGGTCGCAGATGCGGGTCGAGCGCCGGGCAGCCAAGGTATTTCTCGGCCGTGTGGAAGTCGATCCAGTCGAGGTTGACCAGTTCTTCGGCGTCGACGCCGGTGAAGCTCTCCCGCAACGCGGGCGGGATGGCGGCGATGTCGTCCTTGTCGGCGATGTTCACCCAGCGGCCGACGTTCTCGGGCCGCTCGCCGCGGCCGTTGATGGGGGCGGGCAGGAGGCGTTCGAAGACGACGTGGCGCATGCCGAGCGGGCTGCCGAGGGTGACGAGCAGATCGATCTCGAGCTCGGGGTACGCCCAGAGCGTCTCGTACGCGACGACGCTGCCGAGCGAGTGCGCGATCACGACCCTGGGCCGGTTGCGCCGGATGACGTCGGCGACGACCTGCCGGCAGCTCTCCCGCCTGGCCTGGTCGGTGAGGTACGTCGCCACCTCGGGCACGAACAGCTTCGCGAACGCCGCCGACCTGCCGTCCAGCCTGTCGAGCAGCCATCCGGTGACCGATTTGAGCGCTCCTGTGATGTGCTCGCCGAGGCCCATGTTCCTGGCCCAGCCGGCGAGCACCTCCTGGGCCTGGATCTCCATCGCGGCGGCGGATTCCGGTGCGTCGTCGCCCCGGTCATCGGGCCCGCCGTCGTGCAGGTGGTGGGCGAAGTAGGCGATCTCGGCGAAGTAGGCCGCGGACTCCGCGTCCAGCGTCGCGTGCAGGTAGCGGTCCCACTTGCGGCGCATGGCCTCCGCCGCCCCGGCCGCGGACCGCCCGGCGTCCACGTAGTAGTTGTACTTGCCGATTCCGTGCACGCCGACGATGGCCGCCACAGCGCCTCCCCGCCCTTGATCGTTGTTGCGCGATATTGGCATACGCCCCTTGCATCCCGCCGTCAAGCCGGTGCTCCGCGCCGCATGAAAAGGGAAATGCCGTTGCGACAGGCATGGGTCGCCCGGATACGGTGACACTTCACTGTGGACGTCGAACAGGAGTTTCACGCATGCCCGGCCCGCTGGTCGTCAACGACGCGGTCGTCATCCCCGACGCCGAGCTCGTCTGGCGTTTCTCGCGCTCGTCAGGCCCGGGCGGCCAGGGTGTCAACACCACGGACAGCCGCGTGGAGCTGACCTTCGACCTGGCCGCGAGCACCGCGCTGCCGCCGGCGCTCAAGGAGCGGGCCCGCGGCCGGCTGGGCGCCGACACGATCACGGTCGCCGCCTCCGAATACCGCTCGCAGCTGCGCAACAGGGAGGCCGCGCGGCACCGCCTGGCCCAGCGCCTGCGCGAGGCCATCGCCCCGCCGCCCAAGCGCCGCCGCCCGACCAAGCCGAGCCGCGGCGCCGTCGAGCGGCGCATCACCGCCAAGAAGCACCGCTCCGACGTCAAACGCCTGCGCCGCGATCCTTAGGGGCGGCCCTCAGGGCGACCCTCAGGGCGACAACGAGAGCACGGGTTCCAGGATCCCGGCGGGGCAGAGTTGCCGGATCACCGCGCGCACCTGGTCCCGCAGGGCGGCCGGCCTGAGGCGTCCGTACTCGTCGAAATGGGGGCAGGCAGGAGAGATCACCAGCTCGGCGCCCATGACGACCGCCCCGGCGCTCTGGAGCCGCTTGTAGAGCTCCGCCTGGGCCCACATGGCGCCGCAGGCGCGGGCGCTGGCGCTCATGACGGCGACGTGCTTGCCGGACAGGCCGTCGCGGGCCGCCATCCAGTCCAGCGCGTACGCCAGCTCGGGCGGCAGCAGGCTGTGCTCGGGCGCGGTGAGCAGCACGGCGTCACCGGAGGCCACCAGGCGGGCCAGCGCGGCGGCCGGCGCGGGAACCGGACCTCGGGTGTACGGCGGGATCTCGCCCAGCCCGCGCCACTCCTCGAAGGCGATGCCGCGGGGCAGCTCGGCGCCCGCGGCGACGAGCAGCCGGTTGATAAAGGACCCCTTGTTGAGGCTGGCCGCAATCCCGATGATTTTCACCCTCTGCTCCCAAGGGGTTCCGATGTTACCGGGAAACTGCCCGATGCCTTGGATGTCCAAGACCATCCCTCGGTCAAGAGCCCCACAGGCTTTACCGGCGAGGGCTCACAGGCGCTCGTCCGAGGCGCGGGGACGGCGGAAGATCAGCGCGAGCACGCGCAGGACGAGGATGGCCGAGATCACCAGCAGGTTGTAGCCGATGAGCTGGAACAGCGACGTCGTGCCCAGCGCGGCGGGCCCGCCGTCGATGCCGAGGAGGATGACCGCCATGATCCCGGCCGTCGCGCCGAGTACCGTGAGCAGCACCTGGTGCAGCAGGCCGGTGAGGTAGGCGCGGTCGCGGTCGTCGGCGAGCAGGCGCACGTTCAGGCTGAACCTGCCGTGCTCGGCCGCGCTGGCGATGCGCTCCACACGGCGCGGCAGGCGGCGCAACATCGGCACCAGCGCGGCCAGCTCCTGGGCGACGGACTCCTTGATCGTCTCGGGGCTCACCTGCTCGGCGAGGTAGCGGCCGGCGAACGCGCGGGCCTCGCCGATGAGGTTGAAGCCGGGCGAGAGGCGGATGAGCGTGCCCTCCAGGGTGGCCAGGGCGCGGAAGACGGCGGCGACCTCCGGCGGGATCGACAGCCCGTACGCGGAGACGATCCTGAACAGGTCGGTGAACATCTGCGCGCTGTCCATGGCGCCGGCCAGGTGCCTGGCCATGAACTGGCCGAGCGCGCGTTCGAGCGCGGCCTCGTCGATGTCCTCGGGCCTCGGCACGACCTCCAGCAGCGCGTCGGTCACGCCCAGGGGATCCTGCCGGTTCATGGCCAGCAGGAAACGTTGCAGGGCCGAGCGCACGCCGGCGTCGAGCCGGCCGACCGAGCCGAAGTCGAGCAGGCCCAGCGTGCCGTCGTCGAGCAGCATGAGGTTGCCGGGATGCGGGTCGGCGTGGAAGACGCCTTCGACGAGGATCTGCCTGAGCAGGCAGTCGAGCAGGTCGCGGGCGAGCGCGGGGCCCTGCTCGCGGGTGGCCGCGGTGACCGGCCTGCCGGACAGGCGCCGCATGACGAGCACGCGTTCGGTGCACAGGGCGCTGATCGGGGCCGGGTAGGTGACGCTGCCGCCGCCTGAGGCGGTGACGGCGGCCATGTTGGCGGCCTCGACCCGGAAGTCCAGCTCCTCGCGGATGGCGGTGGCGAACCCCTCGCCCAGGTCGCGCAGGCCGAGCGAGCGGCCCCAGCGGGTCCTGGACTCCAGCGTGACGGCCAGCCGCCGGACGATGTCGAGGTCCTTGGCGACGACCACGCCGATGTCCGGCCGCTGCACCTTGACCACCACGCTCCGACCGTCGTGCAGCCGGGCGACGTGGACCTGCCCGATGGAGGCGGCGGCCAGCGGCGTGCGGTCGAACTCGGCGAACACCTCGTCGACCGGCCCGCCCAGCTCCGCGGCGAGCACCGGCTCGATCCGCTCCCACGGCGCGGGCGCCACCTGGTCCTGCAGCCGCCCCAGCTCCTCGACGAACTCCGCGGGCAGCAGGTCGCGCCGGGTCGACAGGACCTGGCCGAGCTTGACGAACGTGACCCCGCCGTCCTCGAGCGCCTCGCGCAGCGACCTGGCCAGCCGCATCTTGCCCGAGTGGTCCTCCAGTCGCTCGCCCCGGCCCCGCAGGTAGGGGCCGAGGCCGTGCCTGATGGCGATCCTGGTGATCTGCGAGTAGCGCCTGGCCCGGGAGACGCGGCCGCGCACGGAGCGGACGAGCTCCAGCGGGCCGGGCACCGAGCCGGGCGGCACCAGCGCCTCGGCCAGCACCAGGATCACCATCGGGATGAGCACCACGCACATGATGACGAGCAGCAGCAGCCCCAGCGCGCCCGGGCCGGGCACGGTCTCCGGGTCGGTCGGGCCGATGAGCCCGAGGATCGGCTCCAGCACCGGCTGCGCCAGCCCGAAGGCGACCAGGGCCGCCAGGAACGTGCGGACCATGCCGAACCTGACGTTCAGCAGCCGTTGCGCCGCCACGGCCAGCGCGATGACCGTCAGGAACGTGAAGAACCAGATGAGCAGCTGGGCGGGGAGATCCATGGGGCGCCATCATGCCACCGACGGGCGGCGCCGCGCGCCGGGGTCAGGTGCGGGAGGTCATGTGCGGGCGGCGGCGCGGGCGCGGCGCTCCTCCCGGCGTTCGACGAACCTGGCGGCGGTGGCGTCGGTCCTGGCCAGGAACGCCGACAACTCCTCGCGGGCCTGCTCGCCCTCGGCGTCCAGCCCGGTCTTGTCGAACACGGCCCACTGCTTCAGCACCGGCATGAGCACGTCGTCGAGGTGGAGGCGCAGGTCGTAGATGCCCTCGTGGGCGATGATCATGGCCTTGCGGGCGAAGCCGTCCATCCCGGTGCCCGGCATCTGGAACGTCGTGACGACGTCGGTGACCGCGCGCATGGTCTGGTTGGGGTCGAGCTCGAAGGCGGCCTTGAGCAGGTTGCGGTAGAAGAGCATGTGCAGGTTCTCGTCGGCGGCGATCCTGGCGAGCAGCCGCTCGCAGCCCTCGTCGCCGGAGGCCCTGCCGGTGTTGCGGTGCGAGATGCGGGTGGCCAGCTCCTGGAAGGAGACGTACGCGAGCTGCTGGAGCATGGTGCCGTACTCGGTGGCGAAGCCGTGCTCCATGTGGCGCATGCGGGCCCGCTCGAGGGCGACGGGGTCGACGGCGCGGGTCACGGTGAGGTAGTCGCGCAGCGCGGTGCCGTGGCGGTCCTCCTCGGCGGTCCACCGGTGCACCCAGGTGCCCCAGGCGCCGTCGCGGCCGAACGTGGTGGCGATCTCGTGGTGGTAGCTCGGCAGGTTGTCCTCGGTGAGGAGGTTGACGATGAGCGAGACGCGGGCCGCCTCGGGGATCTTGGAGTCGCCTTCCTGCCACGCCTCGCCCCCGTAGACGCCGTCGAAGTCGCGGCCTTCGCTCCACGGGATGTACTCGTGCGGGAACCACTCTTTGGCCATTTTCTCGTGGCGGTCGAGCTCCCCCGCCACCACGGGCTCGAGCTCGTGCAGCAGCTCCGTCTGCGTCATCGCCATAAAAGATCTTCTCCTTGGGGTTACGGTACCGTAGGTTAGGCTACCCGAAGGACATACCGGTCAAATAGGGTGGCCGTATGCGACCGAGTGTCCGGGGCGTCCTTCTCGACGGCGACGAGCGGCTGGTGCTCTTCAGGCGTACGGTGCCGGGCCGCGACGTCTACTGGTCGGTGCCGGGCGGCCACGTCGAGCCGGAGGACGGCTCGCTGGTCGACACGTTGCGCCGTGAACTGCTCGAGGAGCTCGGCGCCACGGTCTTCGGCGTGACGCCGCTGACCACCGTGTCGTACGCGTGGAAGGACGCGGTCAAGACACAGCACGTCTTCGGCTGCCGGCTGGCGTCGATGGACCCCGGGCTGCGGCACGGACCGGAGTTCGAGGATCCGTCGCGCGGAGTGTACGAGGTGGTGCGGGTGCCGCTGGACCGCGAGGAGATCACCACGCGTCACCTGGTGCCCGAGGCGGTGGCGGACTACCTGTCGTCCGCCATCACCCGGCTCCCCCGGCTCATCGGCCAGGACGCGTGACCGTCAGCCGTCCTCACGCCGCTTCAGCAGGCGGTCCAGCTTGATGCCGAGATCGGTCATCTCGGAGCGCAGGGAGTTGAACTCGTGCTCCAGCCCCGACCGGACGGCCGCGAACTCGTCGGCGACCATGCCCTCATCCGCCTCCGGGCCGGGCGGCCAGGAGTTCACCTCCCGCCGGATGGCCGCGATCTCGGTCTCGACGGCGGCGAACTGCTCGGCCATCTCGACCCGGCCGTCCGCGAGCGCGGACTTCACCGCCGCGACGTCGGCCCGCAGGCTCTTGGTCCGGTCGCCGATCTCGCGCAGGAACTCCTCCTGGCGGTCGGGCTCGCGGCGGCGCCCGATCGCCACGTCCCCGTGCCGGACGCCCGTCTCAAGCTCTTCGACACGGAGTTTCAGGTCGAGAATCTCCGCCCGCATGTCCACGCACGCCTACCTCTGCCATGACCGGATGGGACATCGGCCGCCGGCACCGGCGGGCGATTTCCGCCATCATATGGTCACGGCCTGTAGCCGTGTCCGGTGTTCGCCGTAACGGCTGCTCCCCCGCCTCAGCGCCGGTCCTCGATCTCCCAGAGGTGGTCGATGACGTGCCAGGCGATGCGGCGCAGCGCGTAGCGGGGCGGCCAGCCCGTCGTCTGGGGCGGCTCCCACGGGCGTGCCAGGACCTCCGCCAGTTCCTCGCGCATCGCCTCGCGGTCGCCGCGGGATCGGTAGGGCCGGTGCCGCACGCCGACCTTCCTGGCGAAGGCGCGCTCGGCGTTCTCCACGTGATCGACGATCTTCGTGAGGTCGCGCCCGCCGCCCCGCGGGCCCTTGCGCAGTTCCTCGGGCGAGGCGGCGGCGGTCTCGTCGAACAGGCCCCAGGCCGCCCGCAGCAGGGCGATGCCGCGCTCCGCCTCAGGAGCGGGCAGCGGCTCGAGGTCGAGGTCGGGCACCGCGTACGGGACCCCGAAGTCGGTCATGTCGCTGCCCGGCACGCGCCCTGCCACCACCAGGTCGCCCGGCGTGAACTCCAGCCCGGCCCGCGCGGCCACCACGCGGTAGCGGGGCGCGTATTCCAGCAGCCGTTCGAGCGCCGCCTCCTCGCCCTTGGCGATCCGGCACCAGCCGGGCCAGTCGAGCGAGCAGGCGAACACCTTCTTCGGGCCGGTCTCCAGGTAAACGCGGGTCATGACGGGTGAGCCTGCCAGGTGTACCTGTCAGGGAACGTCAGGTTCAGATGAGATCGATGAGGTCGGCCACCGAGTCGACCACCAGGGACGGGCGGTAGGGGAAGCGCTCGACCTGGTCGCGCGCGGTGACGCCGGTGAGAACGAGGATCGTGTAGAGCCCCGCCTCCATGCCGCACACGATGTCGGTGTCCATGCGGTCGCCGATCATCGCGGTGGTCTCGCTGTGGCCGCCGATGGCGTTGAGCGCGCTGCGCATCATGCGGGGATTGGGCTTGCCGACGAAGTAGGGGGCGACGCCCGTGGCCTTGGTGATCATGGCCGCCACGGCGCCGCAGGCCGGCAGGGAACCCTCGGTGGAGGGGCCGATCGCGTCGGGGTTGGTGGCGATGAAGCGCGCGCCGCCCTCGATGAGCCGGATGGCGCGGGTGATCTGGGTGAAGCTGTAGGTGCGGGTCTCGCCGAGCACGACGTAGTCGGGGTCGAGGTCGGTGAGCACATAGCCCACCTCGTGCAGCGCCGTCGTCAGGCCCGCCTCGCCGATCACGTACGCCGTGCCGCCCGCCCGCTGGTCGTCGAGGAACTCCGCGGTGGCCACGGCGGAGGTCCAGATGGACGCGGGGGGCACGTCGAGGCCCGCGGCGCTCAGCCGCACCGACAGGTCGCGCGCCGTGTAGATCGAGTTGTTGGTCAGCACCCGGAAGGGTGTGCCTGACTCGCTGAGCCGTTTGATGAATTCGTCCGCACCGGGGATCGGACGCCCCTCGTGGACGAGCACGCCGTCCATGTCGGACAACCAGAAGTCGATCCGCTTACGCTCGGTCACCGCCCCATCCTACCGATGGCGCCGCGCCGGCCTCCGGCCCCGCTCGGTGTGCGAACCGCCACCAGCGTGGCATCACTGGACGCGGCGGCACGGACATGAACAATGGCCTCATGTCGTTCACTGAATCCGCGCAGGACATGCGGGATGAAATCGTTCAGCTCAGGCACTCGCTGCACACCACTCCGGAGATCGGTCTCCAGCTCCCCCGCACCCAGGAGAAGGTGCTGGCCGCCCTGGACGGGCTCCCGTTGGAGATCAAGACGGGCACGGCGCTGAGCTCCGTGACCGCGGTCCTGAGGGGCGGGCGGCCGGGCCCCGCCGTGCTGCTGCGCGGCGACATGGACGCGCTGCCGGTGACGGAGAAGAACGACCTGCCGTACGTCTCCCGGCTGGCGGGGCAGATGCACGCGTGCGGGCACGATCTGCACACCGCGATGCTGGTGGGAGCGGCGCGGCTGCTGAGCGCGCGGCGCGACGAGCTGGCCGGGGACGTCGTCTTCATGTTCCAGCCGGGAGAGGAGGGCCACGACGGCGCCAAGCACATGATCGCCGAGGGCGTGCTCGACGCGGCCGGCTCCCGCCCGGTGGCGGCCTACGGCATGCACGTGGTCTCCTCGATGTTGCCGCTGGGGCTGTTCGCCTCGCGGCCTGGGCCGATCATGGCGGCGGCGGACACGTTCTCCGTGACGGTCAGGGGGCGGGGCGGCCACGGCTCCAGCCCGCACCGGTCCCTCGACCCGATCCAGGCGGGCTGCGAGATGGTCGCGGCGCTGCAGTCGATGGTGACCAGGACGTTCGACGTGTTCGACCCCGTGGTCGTGACGGTGGGCAGCTTCCACGGCGGGTCGAAGGACAACATCATCCCCGACGACGCGCGGTTCGACGCGACGGTGCGGACCTTCAGCAAGGAGAACAGGACGCTGGTCAAGCGGCGGCTGGTCGAGGTCGTGGAGGGCGTCGCGGCGGCCCACGGGCTGCGGGCCGAGGCGTCGTTCGGGATGGGCTACCCGGTGACGGTGAACGACGAGAGCGAGGCGGACTTCCTGGGCAGGACGGCCGACGAGCTGTTCGGGCCCGGCCGCTACTTCGTCTCGCCGCAGCCGGTGATGGGCTCGGAGGACTTCTCGTACGTGCTGGACTCCGTGCCCGGGGCGTTCGTCTTCCTGGGGGCGTGCCCGCCCGGCCGTGACCCGGCCACGGCCCTCTACAACCACTCGCCCGAGGCGGTCTTCGACGACTCGGTCCTGCCGGACGGGGCCGCGCTCTACGCCACCCTCGCCCACGAGCGCCTCGCCGGGGTCGGCTGACGTGCGCGCCTGGGTGGTGAACCGGCCGGGGCCGATGGCGTCGGGGCCGCTGGAACTCGTCGAGCGGGAGGTGCCCGAGCCGGGGCCCGGAGAGGTACTGGTGCGGGTGGAGGCGTGCGGCGTGTGCCGTACGGACCTGCATCTGGCGGAGGGCGACCTGGCGCCGCGGCGGCCCCGCACCACCCCGGGCCACCAGGCGGTCGGCCGGGTCGTCGGCACGGACCAGCGGGTCGGGGTGGCCTGGCTCCGCTCCACCTGCGGGAGGTGCCGTTACTGCGTCAGGGGGATGGAGAACCTCTGCCCCGACTCCGCCTACACCGGGTGGGACGCCGACGGCGGGTTCGCCGACTATCTCGTCGCGCCGTCCGCCTACGTCTATCCCCTGCCGGACGAGCCCCCCGCCGAGTGGCTGGCGCCGCTGCTGTGCGCGGGGATCATCGGCTACCGGGCGCTGGCCCGCGCCGACCTGCCGCAGGGCGGGCGGCTGGGCATCTACGGGTTCGGGGCCTCGGCCCATCTGGCCGCACAGGCCGCCATCGCGCAGGGGGCCACGGTGCACGCCGTCAGCAGGTCTCCCGCCTCCCGCGAGCTGGCGCTCGAGCTGGGAGCGGCCTCGGCGACGGGCGGCCCGCCGCCGGAGCCGCTGGACGCGGCCATCCTGTTCGCTCCGGTGGGCACGCTGGTGCCGCCGGCGCTGGAGGCGCTCGACCGGGGCGGGACGCTGGCGATCGCCGGGATCCACCTGACCGATGTGCCGCCGCTGAGCTACGAGCGCCACCTTTTCCAGGAGCGGACCGTGCGCAGCGTGACGGCCAACACCAGGGCCGACGGCCGGGCCTATCTGGAGCTCGCGCTGGCCCACCGGCCGCGGGTGACGACAGCCCCCTACCCCCTGGAGGAGGCCGCCAGGGCGCTGACGGATCTGGCGAACGACCAGGTCAACGGGGCTGCCGTCTTGGTAATGAACTGACGTTTTACTTGACGGCGCTTAGCTCCACTTCGCACACTGATGAAGGAAAGTTACATTAACCTCACAACCCCTGGAGATTATTGACGCCGGTCTGACGTGATCGTAGTGTCCGGTCAACTCCTGCAGATCCCTCAACAGGCTCGACATCCTCCGGAGCGGCAAATGAAGCGACTGGCAGCGGTAGTGGCGTTGCTGGGCCTTGCCACCGCGACTGCGGCATGCAGTGGTGGCACCCCCGACAAGTCAGGCGGCTCGGGCGGTGGTGGCGGCCTGTTCACCACGATCGACGTCAACAGGCCGGGCCTCGACGCGAGCGCGCCCGCCAACCCCTGGCACCCGAAGGGTAACTCCTACCTGGGTTACAACGCGATGAAACTGGGCTGGGTCAAGAACCACGTGACCGACCCCAACCAGTTCTACCCCGGCATCGCGGAGAAGTGGGAGGTCGCGGAGGACAACTCCTCGATCACCCTGCACCTCCAGCCGAACGCCAAGTGGTCCGACGGCAAGCCGGTCACGGCCGAGGACGTCAAGCTGTCCATCGGCATCGCCTACACGCAGGGCAGCACCGCGTTCGCGATCACGCCCGGCGCGGCCGGCGCGGCGGCCGAGGTGGAGGTCGTCGACGACAAGACGATCAAGATCACCCAGGACATGTCCAACCCGAGCTCGAAGTTCGCCCGCGGCGTCCTCGACAGCCTCGTCGTGCCCGCCCACGTGTGGAACAGCGTGCTGCCCGCCGACTTCTGGGACACCCTGAAGACCTCCAGGGGCACCGGCGACGCCGCCGAGAAGGCGCGCGAGGACATCCTCGCCGTCGGCCAGAAGGTGCTCGCCTTCAAGCCGCCGCAGGACGTCTCCGCCGGGCCGTTCACGCTGGAGCGGGTCAACCCCGGCGAGGCGCTGCTGCTGAAGAACAAGAACTTCTTCAACGCCGCCAACGTCGCTCCCGACCAGGTCAAGTTCCTCAACTACAGCGGCAACGAGCAGATCTGGAACTACCTGACCGCCGGCAAGCTCGACCAGTCCGGCTTCGTCGCCGCCCCGACCGACGTGATGAACCGCATCAAGCAGGCCCCCGGCTCCCACCTGATCAAGGGCTTCTCCCCGGTGGCCGTCGGCATGGCGTTCAACCAGTCGAAGAAGCCGTACGACAACGTGCACGTGCGCCGCGGCCTGGCCTACCTGATCGACCGCCAGCAGGTCACCAAGGTCGCCTCGCCCGAGGGCGGCACGGCGGCCGTGACGACGACCGGCATCCACCAGAAGCCGGCCCAGGAGTGGATCGGCGACGAGCTGCCGAAGCTGGAGCCGTACGCGCACGACGTGGCCAAGGCCGAGACGGAGTTCAAGGAAGCCGGCCTGCAGAAGAAGAACGGCAAGTGGACGCTGGCCGACGGGTCGCCGTGGAAGGTGACCATGCACGCGCCCTCCGGCTTCTCCGACTGGATCTCCGCGCAGGAGAACATCAAGAGCCAGCTCATCGAGAACGGCGTGGATGCCGAGGTCGTCACCGTCGCCGACTACCCGATCTACCTCGAGGAGATCGCGGCCGGCAAGTACGACGTCGGCTTCTGGCTGATGGCGCTCGGCCCGGCGCCGTACGACATCTACCAGCGCCTCTACGGCGCCTCCAACGGCTGGACCAACGTCGCGGGCAAGGTCAAGCACAGCGCCCCCGGCAAGGGCGGCAACTGGATGGGCAGCGCCGAGGAGATCGACGTCGAAGGCGTCGGCAAGATCAACCCGGGTGAGCTGACCGGCAAGCTCAACGCGGCCTCCGCGGAAGAGGCCAAGCCGATCATGACGCAGCTCGCCAAGGCCGCCAACCAGGACCTTCCCGCGATCCAGCTCTGGGACTACGTGAACACGCAGTTCACCAACACCAGCCGCTTCACCGGCTGGCCCGAGCAGGACAGCGACCTGCTGCGCCTGCCGGCCGGGGTCTGGATCCAGCTCGGCCTGGTCAAGAAGAAGCAGTAGAGAAAGAGCCTATGACGGTTATCGCACGCCGACTCGCGGGCCATCTGGCCCGCGGGATCGTCATGATCCTGGTCGTCGCCACGATCAGTTTCTTCATCGTCAGGAGCATTCCCGGTGACCCGGTCGCCGCGAACGTGCAGAAGCTGATCGAGCAGGGTATGGCGCCCGAGGCGGCCGAGCAGGCGACCCGCGTGTTGTACGGATTCCAGCCCACGGGCTCGCTCTGGGAGCAGTACATCGACTACATGGCGGGCCTGCTCACCTTCGACCTGGGCCAGTCCGTGACCCACGCCGGCGCCCCGGTCACCCAGGTGCTCGGCGAGGCGGCCAAGTGGACCGTGCTCCCGGTGCTGGCGGGCACGCTGCTGAGCTTCCTCGTCGGCATCATCCTGGGCGTCTACGCGGCCATCAAGCGCACGGGCAAGCTCGGCGACGTCCTGGCCGTCTCCGGGTCGCTGCTGCACGGGGTGCCGCAGTACGTGCTGGGCCTGCTGCTCAGCGCGATCTTCGCGACGCTCATCCCGATCCTGCCGGCCGACGGCCCGGTGGACATCCTCTTCGAGCCCGGGTTCAACGCCGGCTACATCGGCTCGCTGGTCGAGCACGCGGTGCTGCCGGTGGTCACCTACGCGCTGGCCGCGTACGGCGGGTGGATCCTGGCGATGAAGTCGAGCGTGGTGACCGTGCTGGGCGACGACTTCATCCTGGCCGCCGAGCTGCGCGGGATGAAGCGCTCGATCATCTTCAGGTACATCGCGCGCAACGCGATCCTGCCGCTGTTCACGATCCTCGCGCTGTCGCTGGGGCTGCTGCTCGGCGGCGCGGTGTTCATCGAACGGATCTTCAACTATCCGGGGCTCGGCCTGCTGCTCCTCGACAGCATCACCATGCGCGACTACGCGCTGATGAGCGGGGCGTTCCTGCTGATCACGGCGGCCATCATCGTGGCCAACATCATCGCGGACCTGTTCTACAGCGTGATCGACCCGCGGGTCCGCAGCGGTGAGGAGGCCGGCGCATGAGTGTGCTGCTGGAGAGCACGTCGACGAGCGCCGCCATGCGGCGCAACTTCTGGACGGGCGTGTGGCGCGTCATGAAGCGCAAGCCCAGCCGCCTGGTGGGCGTCGTGCTGATGGCCGGGTTCGTGTTCATGGGCCTGTTCGGGCCGCTGTTCTACCCCGACCCGCTGCCCCGCGACCCCGCCATGCTCACCAGGCCGCCGAGCTGGGAGCACTGGCTCGGCACCGACGACCAGGGCAGGGACGTGATCGCCCTGGTGGTCACCGGCTCCCGGTACGTCCTGCTGGCCGCCCTCGTCACCGCCGTCATCACGGTCGTGCTGGGCACCGCCATCGGGCTGTTCTCCGGCTTCAAGCGGGGCCGCTGGGACACCGTGCTCATGCGGCTCACCGACATGAAGCTGACCATCCCCGGCCTGCCGCTGCTGCTGGTGCTGTCGACGGTGTGGAAGTTCAACAGCGCCGTGCAGATGGGCCTCGTGCTGGGGCTGCTCAGCTGGGGCGGCGTGGCGCGGGCCGTGCGGGCGCAGACCCTGTCGCTGCGCGAGCGCGGCTTCATCGAGGCGGCGCGCGGGCTCGGGCTGTCCACCACGCACATCGTGGGCAAGGAACTGCTGCCGAGCATGGCCCCGTACATCGCGATGAACATGCTCATCGCCATCACCGGCGGCGTCTACTCGCAGGTCGGGCTCTTCTTCCTGGGCGTGCTGCCGTACGAGTCGAACAACTGGGGCCAGATGCTCAACACGGCCGTGTTCCGCTCGGGGGCGCTGACCGTGCCGAGCGCGCTCGGCTTCCTGCTGGGGCCGCTGCTGGCGATCCTGCTGCTGACGCTGGCCATCGTGCTCGTGGTCGACGCCATGGACGAGATCTTCAACCCCCGGCTGCGCGAGGAGTGACCGTGACGAAGACTGCGCCGGGAGTGCGCATCGACGGCCTCACGGTCGTCTACAAGACGCCCGCGGGCGAGCTGCCCGCGGTCAGGAACGTGGACCTGACGCTGGAGCCCGGCACCATCACCGGCATCGTCGGCGAGTCCGGCTCGGGCAAGTCCACGCTCGCGCTGTCGCTGCTGAACGCGGTGCAGCCGCCGGGCCGGATCTCGGCGGGCAGCGTCGAGATCGACGGGCTCGGCGACGTGGTCGGCCTGCGGAACGAGCAGCTGCGCAAGGCGCGCGGCAAGCACATCGGCTACGTCTTCCAGGCCGCCCAGAACTCACTCAACCCGCTCAAGACCGTCGGCAAGCAGCTGCTCGACCTGGGCCGCTCGCACGGCGTGGACGACCTGCGCGCTCTGGTGCGCGAGGCCAAGGAGCTGCTCGGCCGGATGGGCCTGGACGGCGCCAGGGTGCTCGACTCGCACCAGCACGAGCTGTCCGGCGGCATGCGCCAGCGGGTCGGCATCATGCTCGCGCTGGTGCTCAACGCGCACCTGGTCGTGCTCGACGAGCCGACGACCGCGCTCGACATGATCACCCAGGCGAACATCCTGAAGATCGTCCGTGAGGTGCACGCGGAGCGCGGCCTGACGACGCTCGTCATCACGCACGACATCGGCGTGGTGGCCGAGGTCGCCGACCGGCTGGCCGTCATGTACGGCGGCCGGCTCGTCGAGCAGGGCCCGACCAGGGAGGTGCTGGGCGCGCCGCGGCACCCCTACACCAGGGGCCTGATCAAGGCCATTCCCCGGCTCGTCGGCGACATCGACGAGGCCCAGGCGCTGCCGGGACGGCCGCCGACGCTGGCCACGGTGCCGGCCGAGGGCTGCGTGTTCAGGGAGCGCTGCCCGCTGCGCATGGACGTGTGCGACACCATGGACCCCGAGGCCCGTACCGACGACGGGGCCGGCGGGCCGAGGACGGTGGCCTGCCACGCCGTGACCGTGAAGGAGCACGCATGATCACCGGGACCGGCATCGTCAAGACGTTCAAGCAGCGCGGCAAGGTGCTCGGCGCCCGCGAGGTGCAGGCGCTGCGCGGCGTCGACTTCGCGATCCCGAAGGGCGGCGCCGCCTCGTTCATCGGCGAGTCCGGGTGCGGCAAGACGACGCTGGGGCGCATCATCGCGGGGCTGGAGACGTACGACGCGGGTGACGTCGTGATCGGCGACGTGCCGATGTCGCCGCTCAAGCCCAAGCAGCGCCAGCCGCACTTCCGCAAGATCCAGATGATCCACCAGGACCCCTACTCCGCGCTCAACCCGACCAGGACGGTCCACCAGACGCTGCACGCGCCGCTCAGCCTGCGGGCCAGGCAGACCGGGCGGTCCAGGACGTGGATGGAGGAGCGGGCGGCCGAGGTGCTGTCGCTGGTGGGGCTCGATCCGGGCTCGGTGTTGTCGCGCTACCCCCACCAGCTGTCCGGCGGGATGCGGCAGCGCGTCGTCATCGCCCGGGCGCTGACCGTCGATCCCGAGATGCTCGTCGCGGACGAGGCCGTCTCGATGATCGACGTGTCGCTGCGGCTGGGCATTCTGGCGCTGCTGAAGGACCTGCGCGAGCGGCTGGGCGTGAGCGTGCTGTTCATCACGCACGACGTGGCCACCGCCCGCTACATCGGCGGCGACGGCGAGCTGTACGTCATCTACCGCGGCCAGGTCGTCGAGCGCGGCCCGGTGGACACGATCATCGCCGACCCGGTGCACCCGTACACGCAGTCGCTGCTGTCGGCCATCCCGGTGCTGCACGGCCTGGAGCGGCCGGGCGAGCAGCCGGTGGAGCCGCTCGAGTCGCTGGACGAGAGCCAGGCCGACGAGGGCTGCCTGTTCGCGCGCCGCTGCCCGTTCCGCGGCGAGCGGTGCGAGGACGAGCGGCCGCTGCTGCAGCTGACCGAGGGCGTCCCGCAGGAGCACGCGTGCTTCTTCCCCGAGCGCCGCAGCGTGATCGCCCGCCCGATGAGCGAGGTGTGATGGCCCACATCGTGCGGGCCGCCCCGTGGGCGACACCGGGGTCCACGGGATCGGCCGACGGGCTCGCCGAGGCGTCCGAGGTCGCCACCGCGGCGCTGAGGCTGGACATCGCGGAGGCCGCGGCCCTGATCGGCCATCTGTCGCGGCCCCCTGCCGGGCGGAAGTGGACGGCGCTGACCACGGACGGCGGGGTCGTGATGGCGTCGACGTCCACCAAGGACACCGACGACGCCGAGGACCCGGCCGGGCACATCGACCTGCTGGCCGTGCACCCGTCGGCGCAGGGCCAAGGGCGCGGGCGGGCGCTGGTGCGGGCGGCCGAGGAGTGGCTGGCCGGGCAAGGCGTCCGGCAGGTGCGCTTCGCCGGCAACACGCCGTGCTACGCCTGGCCGGGCATCGACGTGCGCTACACCGCCGCCGCCTGTCTCGCCGAGCGCCTCGGATACGAGCGCTACTCCGTCGTCTGGAACATGACGGCCGACCTGAGCGTGGACCTGTCCGTGGAGGACGACCTCGAACAGCTGGCCCGGCACGGCGTGACCGTGCACGCGGCCGGCGACGACCGCGAGCGGGTCACGGCGTTCGTCCGCGAGCACTTCAACGACTCCTGGGCCTGGGAGGCCGCGCGGGCGGCCGGGGTGCACTACGGCGAGCGTGACGGGCGCGTCCTGGGGTTCGCCGCCTGGGGCGCGCGGCCTGCCTGGTTCGGGCCCACGGGCACCGCGCCGGACGCGCGCGGCCTGGGCCTCGGCCGGGTGCTGCTGCGCAGGTGCCTGGCCGACCAGCGGGCCGCCGGGCAGGCCGACGCCCAGATCGGGTGGGTCGGGCCGTTGCGGTTCTACTCGCGTGCCGTCGGCGCGCGGGCGGAACGCGTCTTCTGGCTCTACCGGCGCGATCTGGCGTGATGGCCCGCGTCCCTGCACAACCTGACACCCGCCGGGGGCCGTTGGACACGGCCCCCGCAGGCGCGCGTTCAGCCCTCCGCGGAGCCGCCGTAGAGCAGCGGGCCGTCGGGGTGCGCCGGGGGCGGGCACAGCTCGCGGGGGTCCCCGCCGGCGTCCATGGTGCGGGTCAGCGCGTCGGAGCCCCACAGGTGGTCCATGAACAGGTCGGGGCCCCACCAGCGCAGGTCGTCGGGGTAGAGGGTGCGGGCCACGTGCAACATCGACAGGCCCGTCAGCACCGGCCGGAACGCGTGGCGGTCGTGCACGTGGAGCTGGACCCCGCGGACGGGCGTGCCGGCGTGCTTGTGGAACGTCGGCGTGAACCACGTCTCGCGGAAGCGCACGCCCGGCAGGCCGAGCCCGGCCAGCGCGGGGGCGAACCGCTCGTCGACGTACGGCGCCCCGACCAGCTCGAACGGCCTGGTGGTGCCGCGCCCCTCGGACAAGTCGGTGCCCTCGAACAGGCCGGTGCCCGGGTAGACGAGCGCGGTGTCCACGGTCGGCATGTTGACCGACGGCATCACCCAGGGCAGCCCGGTCTCGGCGTACGCCATGTCGCGCCGCCAGCCCTCCATCTCGACCACGTGCAGGTCCAGGTCGAACCCGAACAGCACGGCCAGCTCCCCCACGGTCCTGCCGTGCCGCACGGGCAGCGGGAACCGCCCCACGAAGCTGGCGAACGCCCGGTCGAGCAGCGGGCCCTCCTCCACGGTGCCGCCGAGCGGGTTGGGCCGGTCCAGCACCACGAACCGCAGGCCCAGCCGGGCGGCGGACTCCATGAGGTCGTACATGGTCCAGACGTAGGTGTAGAAGCGGGCGCCGACGTCGGCGATGTCGAAGACCAGGGTGTCCACTCCGGAGGCGGCGACGACGCGGTCCAGCGCCTCGCCCGAGAGCTTGTGGGTGTCGTACACCGGCAGCCCGGTCCTCTCGTCCACCGTGTCGCCCTCGCTGCCGGCCGCCTGAGCGGTGCCGCGCATGCCGTGCTCGGGTCCGAACATGGCGGTGAGGCGGGCGCCGGCGGCCATGAGCGCGTCGGGGGTGGGGGTCAGGTCGGGGAGGATTCCGGTGGGGTTCGTGATCAGGCCGAGGCGGGTTCCCCCTGCGAGCGAGGGGGTCGTGGCCAGCCGTTCTGCTCCGGTGCGTACGTGCGTCATGAACCCATTGTCTGAAAGATATTTACAAGAGAGAAGTAAAGGGTGGAAATTAGCGTCATGATTGATCCGCTACCCGAGCTGTCCACCGAGCAGAGCGACCCCCGCTACAGCCAGATCGACCGGCTGCCCACCGAGGAGATCGCCCGACTGATGAACCAGGCCGACACGGCCGTGCCCGCCGCCGTGGCGGCGGCCGTCCCGGCCATCTCGGCCGCCATCGACGCCATCGCGGCGCGGATGGCCGAGGGCGGCCGGCTGCTGTACGTCGGCGCGGGAACGTCGGGACGGCTGGCGGTGCTCGACGCCAGCGAGTGCCCGCCCACGTTCGGCACCGACCCTTCGCTGGTGCAGGGGATCATCGCCGGTGGGCCCGAGGCGCTGACCCGGTCCGTCGAGGGTGCGGAGGACGACGCGGAGGCCGGGGCCGCCGCGATCAAGGCCCTGGAGGCGGGGCCGCTGGACTCGGTGCTGGGCGTCTCCGCCAGCGGCCGGGCCCCTTTCGTGCTGGGCGCGCTGGCGGAGGCGGCCGGCCGCGGCGCGCTCACCGCCGCCCTGTCGTGCAACGCGGACGCGCCGCTGTCGGCCGCCGCCGAACACGCGATCGAGGTGGTCGTGGGGCCTGAAGTGGTGACCGGCTCGACCCGCCTCAAGGCCGGGACGGCGCAGAAGCTCGTGCTGAACATGATCTCCACGATCTCCATGGTCAGGCTCGGCCGCACGTACGGCAACGAGATGATCGAGATGTCGGCGATGAACAACAAGCTCGCCGGGCGGGCGCTGCGCATGGTCAGGGACATCACCGGAGCCGACCAGGAGACGGCCGTGGCGGCGCTGGACGCGGCCGGCGGCCAGGCGAAGATCGCGGTGCTGATGATCCAGCACGGGCTCGACGCCGAGGCGGCCCGCGCGCTGCTGGAGTCGCACGGCGAGCGTCTCAGCGACGCGCTGAGCGGCTGAGCGGCTGAGCGGCTGAGCGGCTGAGCGGCTGAGCGGCTGAGCGGCTGAGGCCACCACACCACGACAGGGCCGCGACAGGACCGCCGACAGGACCGCGGACGGGACCGCGACGGGGATGAGGGGACGGGGATGAACGACCGGCTGGACACGATCCTGGCGGACGGGGTGTCGCGCGTGTGCTCGGCGGCGGTCGCGCTGATCGCCGTGAACGGGTCCGTGGCCGCCGCCTCGGCGGCCGGCGAGCTCGTACGGTACGCGGACGCGGACGGGACGCCGGCCGGGGAACGCCCGCCGGCGCTCCGCGACTCGATCTTCGACCTGGCCTCGATCAGCAAGCTGTTCACCACGGTCGTGCTGCTCTCGCTGGCCGAGGAGGGCCGGCTGGACCTGGACGAGCCCGTGGCGCGCCGGATCCCCGTGCGCGACGGGCGGATCACCCTGCGCCACCTGCTCACCCACACGGCGGGCCTGCCGCCGACCCGCCGCATCGACCTGGAACTGCCCGGCGCGGACGCCGCCGCGCGGATGGCCGCGATGCTGGAGACGCCGATCGTCCATCCGGTCGGCGGGCCCTACCTCTACAGCGACGTCGGCATGGTCGTGGCGGGCCGGATCGCGGAGCTGGCCGGCGGCGCGCCGCTGGACGCGCTGGTCCGCGCCCGCATCACCGAGGTGCTCGGCCTGTCCGGCACCGGCTACCGGCCCGCGTCGCCGGCGCGGGTGGCCGCGACCGAGTGGAAGGCGGAGCGCCCCGGGCCCGGTTGCGTGCGGGGCGAGGTGCACGACGAGACCGCCTACGCGCTGGGCGGTGTGGCGGGGCACGCGGGGCTGTTCTCGACGGCCGGGGACGTGCTCGCCTTCGGCGAGGCGCTGCGGCGCGGCGGCGGCCCGATGCTGAGCCGGGAGAGCGTGGCGGAGATGACGCGCGACCAGGGTGCCGAGGGCGCCCCCTTCCGCCACGGGCTGGGGGTGCGGCTCGGCGATCCGGCCATCGTGGGACCGCTGGACGGCGCGTACGGGCATTCGGGCTTCACCGGGACCTCGCTCGTCGTCGATCCCGGTCGCCGGCTGACCGTGGTGCTGCTGACGAACTCCGTGCATCCGGTGCGGGGCCGCGACGGCATCCGCGAGATGCGCCATGCGGTCACCGCCGAGGCGCTCCGCGCGGCTGACCTCGACCTTTGACAGGACGTAATTACAAAACCACAAAGAGCGTATTGCTCCGCCCAAAACGGTGTGTGAAGGTACACATGAGGCGGCTGTGAACGGTAGGCCACCTCAGGGTTCCTTTCATCAGAAGGGCCTCGGGCACACATGGGTGAACCTCCATCGTCCAAACAACCGTCGCAACAGAACCGATTTATCCAGCGATTCTCTGGAATGGGTAGATTCAGCCTGGTTTGGAGTGGCCAGGTCGTCACCCTCATCGGGAATTCCGTTCTCCGCTTCTCCCTGGTCATCCAGGCATGGACGGTCGACCACCAGGTCACCCAGGTGGTGGCGCTGTCGCTCTGCGCGCTGCTGCCCCAGATGTTGCTGAGCCCCACCGCGGGCGCCATCGTCGACCGCTTCCGCAAGCGCACCGCCCTGCAGCTGGCCGATCTCGGCGGGCTCGTCGCCGTCGCCGCCATGACGGCCGTCTATTTCCTCGGAGACCTGCACCTGTGGCAGGTCTACGTCACCGTCGCGCTGCTCGGCGCCGCCGCCGCCTTCCAGTTTCCCGCCCTGTCGTCGGCCGTGCCGCTGCTGGTCGGCAAGGAGCAGCTGCAGCGGGCCAACGGCCTGCTCGCCACCGCCAAGAGCGTCGCCGACGTGGGCGGGCCCGCGCTGGCCGGGCTGCTGGTGGTGACCGGCGGCCTCGGCGTGGTGCTCTGGATCGACCTGCTGAGCTTCGCCGTCGCGCTGCTCACCGTACGCCTGGTGCGCATGGACGGCGACCGGCCCGGCGAGGCCGGGACGCGCAAGCGCCTCGCCGCCGACTCGCTGGAAGGGCTGCGCTACCTGTTCGCCCAGCCCAGCCTGCGCGGGCTCATCCTGGTGTTCTTCACGGTCAACCTGGTGATGGTCTTCGGGTTCGCCGTGGTGCAGCCGATGATCCTGGCCAGGACCGGCAGCGACGTCTCCGCGCTGGCCAGCGTGAACGCCGGCATCGGCGCCGGCGGCATCGCGGGCGGCCTGCTGCTGGCCGCATGGGGCGGCCCGAAGAACCGGGCGCTCGGCATGATGCTCGGCGTCGTCGGCATGTGCGTGAGCGCGCAGATCGCGACGGCCGTGGTGCACGGCGTCGTCGCCTGGACCGCGACCATGCTCG
This sequence comes from Nonomuraea sp. KM88, assembly GCF_052245635.1. NCBI lineage: Bacteria > Bacillati > Actinomycetota > Actinomycetes > Streptosporangiales > Streptosporangiaceae > Nonomuraea > Nonomuraea sp. KM88. The sequence continues at coordinate 91,678 of NZ_JBQQCC010000003.1, forward strand.
TCGGCGCGATGATCATGCCGATCGTCAACGGCTCGATGCAGTCGATCATCCAGACCAAGGTGCCGAAGGACCGGCAGGGGCGGGTGTTCGGCGCCGTCATGTTCGTCTCGCAGATCTCCTCGCCGGTCGCGATGGCCTTCTCCGGCCCGCTCGCCGACCAGGTCTTCGAACCGCAGGCCGCGGCCGGAACCGGCCTGGCCGGGCTGCTGCGGCCCCTCGTCGGGACCGGGCCGGGCAGCGGCATGGCGGCGATGTTGTTCATCGCCGGCCTGCTCGGCGCCGGCGCCGCCCTGTGGGGGCTGGCCCGCCGCGCCGTACGCCACATCGACGTCCTGACCCCCGACCTCGAGCAGCAACCCGCGGGAGGCTGACCATGACCACCAACCCCTTCGAGGACGAGAACGGCTCCTACCTGGTGCTGGTGAACGACGAGAACCAGCACTCGCTCTGGCCGGCCGGCATCGGCGTACCCGCGGGCTGGCGGGTGGCGCTGGAGGAGAGCCCGCGGGCCGCGTGCCTGTCCTACATCGAGACGCACTGGACGGACATGCGCCCGGCGAGCCTCACCCGGTCGTGACGATGGGCGTGCCGAACGGATCTCCCGGCGGTGTGCACGAGGTCTTCGCGCGGCAGGCGGCGCGGACCCCCGGCAGGACGGCGCTCATCGGCGCGGGCGAGCGGCTGACCTACGCCGAGCTGGACGCGCGCGCCTCGGACCTCGCCGCGCGGCTCGGGGCCCGGGCTGCGAAAGGCCCTGGTGTGCGGCCCGGACGCCTGGTCGGGGTGCGCATGGAACGCGGCCCCGAGTTCGTCGTCGCGCTGCTGGCCGTGCTGAAGGCCGGCGCCGGATACCTGGTGCTCGACCCGGACTTCCCCGAGGAACGGCTGCGCGCCGTGGTGGCCGACGCGGGCGCCGCCGCCGTCCTCACCCCCTCCGGGCTCGAACCCCTGCCGTACGACGCCCGCCACGACGGCGTCGCCTGCGTCATGTACACCTCGGGCTCCACCGGCAGGCCCAAGGGCGTCGCCGCCCCGCACCGGGCGATCGTGGCCACGGTGACGGGCCAGGACTACGCGCCGTTCGACGCGGTGTGGCTGCAGTGCTCGCCGGTGTCGTGGGACGCGTTCGCCCTGGAGCTGTGGGGGCCGCTGCTGTCCGGCGGCACCTGCGTGCTGCACCCGGGGCAGCGGCCCGATCCGATGGTGATGGCCCGGCTGGCCGCCGAACACCAGGTCACCTGCATGTACCTGTCGAGCAGCCTGTTCAACGTGATCGTGGACGAGTACCCCGGCGCGCTCGCCGGCGTGCGGCACCTGATCGTCGGCGGCGAGGCGCCGTCGCCCGCGCACGTCGGGCGCGCTCTCGAACGCCATCCCGGCCTGCGGGTGAGCAACGGCTACGGGCCGGTCGAAGGCATGATCTTCATGACCACGCACCCGATCACCCCCGGCGGCGGGCCCGTGCCCATCGGCACGCCGCTGCGGGGCAAGCGGGTGCACGTCCTGGACGCGCGGCTGCGGCCGGTGGCGGACGGGGAGGTCGGCGAGCTGTACGCGGCCGGTGAGGGGCTGGCCCTGGGCTACCTGGGACGGCCGTCGGCGAGCGCCGAGCGGTTCGTGGCCGACCCGTTCGGCGCGCCGGGCGAGCGCATGTACCGCACGGGCGACCTGGTACGGCGCCGCGCGGGAACGCTGGAGTACGTGGGGCGGGCCGACGAGCAGGTCAAGATCCGCGGGTTCCGCGTCGAGCCGGACGAGGTGGCCTCCGTGCTGGCCGCCCACCCCGCCGCCGCCCGGGTGAGCGTGGTGGCCAGGGAGGACACGCCCGGCGAGCGGCGGCTGGTCGCGTACGTGGTGCCGCGCCCCGGGGACGCGGTGGACGGCGAGGCGCTGCGGGCCCACGCTGCGGCGGCGCTGCCCGCCTTCATGGTGCCGTCGGCGTTCGTGGTGCTGGAGGCGTTGCCGCTGACCGCCACCGGCAAGCTGGACCGCGCCGCCCTGCCCGCGCCGTCGTACGAGCCGGCCATCGCCGAAGGGCCGCGCGACGAGGTGGAGCGGCGGTTGTGCGAGCTGTTCGCCGAGGTCCTCGGGGTGCCGGAGGTGGGGGTGACCGACGACTTCTTCAGGCTGGGCGGCGACTCGCTGACGGTGGCCAGGCTCCTCAGCAGGATCCACGCCGAGCTGGGCGTGGAGGTGGGCGTCAGAACCCTGTTCGAAGGGCCGACGGTGGCCGCGGTCGCCGCTCACGTCCCGGACCTCCGCCACGACCCGGCGCCCGCCGGCGCTCTGGTGGGCGCCCCTGCGAGCAACTCCGGGAACGGCGTGACGGACGGTTCCCCGCCACCGGGGAGCGCGCTGCCGCTGTCGTTCGCGCAGCGCCGCCTGTGGTTCCTCGACCAGATCGACGCGGGCGTGGCCTACAACATGCCCATGCTGGTACGGCTCAGCGGCTCCGTGGACGTGGCGGCCCTGCGCGGCGCCCTGGAGGACGTGGTGGCACGGCACGAGCCGCTCCGCACGGTCTTCGCCGCGCACGACGGGGAGCCTGCCCAGAGGCTGCTGCCCGCGGAGCAGGCCAGACCCGGTTTCAGCGCCGTCGAGGTGGCGCCGGACGAGCTGGACGCGCGGGTGGCCGCGGCGGCGAGGCACCGCTTCGACCTGGGCGCCGAGCTGCCGATCCACTCCGTGTTGTTCACGACGGGACCGGACGAGCACGCGCTGCTGCTGGTCATGCACCACATCGCCACCGACGGGTGGTCGCTGCCGCCGTTCATGCGCGACCTGTCGCGGGCCTACCGGGAGCGGCTGGAGGGCCGGACCGCCGCGTTCCCTCCCCTGCCGGTCCGGTACGCCGACCACGCGGTGCGGCACCGTACGCGGGTGGACGCGCTGTCCGGCGCCGAGCTCGGCTACTGGCGGAAGACGCTGGCGGATCTGCCCGAACCGCTCGCCCTTCCACGCAGGCCCCGGACGCGGGATGCGGAGACAGCGGGCACGGCGGGCGCGGCGGGCACGGTGCGGACGAGGGTCGGCCCCGTCCTGCACCGGCGGCTGGTCGAGCTGGGCAGGGAACGCGGGGCGACGCTGTTCATGGTCCTGCAGGCGGGCCTGGCCGTGGTGCTCGAACGGGCGGGCGCGGGCACCGACCTGCCCATCGGCGCGCCGGTCGCGGGGCGGTCCGGCGACGAGGTGGGAGACCTGGTCGGCTTCTTCGTCAACCTGCTCGTCCTGCGTACCGACCTGTCGGGCGATCCGTCCGCGGGCGAGCTGGTGTCGCGGGTGCGGGAGACGGACCTGGAGGCGTTCTCGCACCAGGAGGTGCCGTTCGAGCGGGTCGTGCAGGAGCTCGGCCCGGTACGGCGCCCCGGGCGGCATCCCCTCGTCGACGTGGTGCTGGCGTTGCAGAACAACGTGCGGGCCGAACTGTCGCTGCCCGGCGCCGAGACGCGGGTCGAGGTGGTCAGGACCGGGGCGGCCCGGTTCGAGCTGCTGGTCGACGTGACGGATGACTACGGGGACGACGGAGCGCCCGGTGGTATCGCCGTGACCGTCGAGTACCGCCTGGACGCCTTCGCCGAGCCGGTGATGGAGTGGCTGGCGGACGCGCTGGTGCGGGCGCTGGAGTCCATGGCCGCCGACCCCGGCGTACCGGTCTCTGCCATCGACCTGCCGCCCATACCCGACATATCCCCTACCTCCCCAGCACCACCCGACCCGTCCTCAGGAACCGACGGGGTTCCTGGAACCGCTCCTGGGCCGGACGGAGGGCGGGCGCGGATGCCGCGTACCGATGTGGAGCGGCGGATCGCGGCGGTCTGGGCAGACGTGCTCGGCGTCGCGCGGATCGGGCTCGACGACGGATTCTTCGCGCTCGGCGGCAACTCCCTGCAGGCCGTACGGGTCGCCGCGCGCCTCGCGGCGCAGGGTCTGCCCGCCACCGCCGGCCACCTCTTCAACGCTCCCACCATCGCCGAACTGGCCACCCGGCTGACCGCCGCCCAGGGGCCGGCCATCCCCCGCCTGCCCAGAATCCCGCGCACCCGCCACTGAGGAGAAGCGCACCGTGACTCCTCCGCTCCCTGAAGGAAGCGGCTTCTCGCCCCCCTTACGCGGGAGACGACGGCCAAGCCCTGACCGATGCCCGAAAGCACAAGCACAATCCCATCCACAGGAGGCGACGGTGTCTGAGGTTCTGCCACTGAACACCCGAGCCTTGGCGGCCCTCCCGCTCCCGATTCCCCCATCGCCTGAAGGCGACGGTCCTCTCAGGAGGCTCTGATGGACCTCAGCGTGATGTTCTTCGGCGCGGACGACGCGAGCACCGTCGGCCACGCCACGAAATACGACGACATCCTGGCGATCACGAAGGCCGCCGACCGGCTCGGCTTCACCGCCGTCTGGACCCCCGAGCGGCACTTCCAGCAGGTCGGGCAGGTCTTCCCCAACCCGGCCCTGCTCAGCGCCGCCCTGGCCGTGGCCACGGAGCGCATCCACGTGCGGGCGGGCAGCCTCGTGCTCCCGCTGCACCACCCGCTGCGCGTCGCCGAGGACTGGGCCGTCGTCGACAACCTGTCGCGCGGCCGGACCGGCGTCTCGGTGGCGACCGGCTGGCACTCGAAGGACTTCGTGCTCGCCCCCGGCGCGTACGAGGACCGCAGGGAGCGCGCCTTCCGCGACCTCGCCCTGCTGCGGCGATTGTGGGCGGGCGAGGCGGTGGAGTTCGCCGACGGCGCGGGCCAGCCGGTGACGGTGACGTCGCAGCCGCGCCCGTACTCCGATCACCTGCCGCTGTGGACCACGACCTCGGGCAGCCCCGCGACGTGGGAGGCGGCCGGGCGGACGCGGACGAACATCCTCGGCGCCACCATCGGCCAGACCCGCGAGGAGCTGGCCGGGAAGATCCGCGCCTACCGGGACGCCTACGACCGGGCCCCCGAGCAGCCCGGCTCCCCGGCCAGGGGCACCGTCACGCTCATGGCCCACACCTACGTGGGCGAGACGGACGAGCACGCCAGGGAACGGGCGGGCGGCCCGCTCAAGGACTACCTCAGGTCGTACGTGGCGCAGACCGCGGCGAACAAGGGCGGCGGGGGCCGGGCGGCGACGCTGAGCGACGAGCAGCTCGGCACGCTCGCCGAGTTCGCCTTCCAGCGCTATCTGACCTGGGGCAGCCTGCTCGGCTCCGCCGAGACGTGCCGCAAGAGCCTGGCCGACCTGGCCGACCTGGGCTGCGACGAGGTGGCCTGCTTCGTCGACTTCGGGCTCGGCGTGAACGAGGTGCTGGCCGGGCTGGAACGGCTCGCGGAGCTGCGGGAGGACATGTGACGTCGGCAGTGACATCGACAGTGACATCGACGGGGGGACACGCGGGACCCGCGTCACGGGGCAGCAGCGCGGAGCGGTTCGCCGCGCTCGACGGGAAGCGCCGGGTGGAGCTGCTGCGGCGGCTCGTCGCGGCGGGCAGGCTGGAGGCGATCCCCGACGTCGTGCCGCCGCGCGACCCCTCCGTACCGGTGCGGCTCAGCCCGGCGCAGGAGGATCTGTGGGTGTTCGAGTCGCTCTATCCGGACACGGCGGCGCTCAACCTGTGCTGCTCGTACCACTTCGACACCCCCGTGGACCCCGCCGACCTGGAGGCGGCGCTGACCGTCGTGCAGGACCACCACGACAGCCTGCGCATGCGGATCAGGGGCGAGGTGGGCGATCTGCGGGTGGAGCTCCCGCCGGCGGAGCCGTTCGAGCTGGAGCGGCTTGACCTGCGCGGCACGGGCGTGGGCCTGCGGGAGGCGCTGCACGCCTTCAGCCGCCGTACGTTCGACCTCGACGGCGGGCGGCTGATCAGGGGCCAGTTCATCACCGTGGACGGCACGCGCTCCACGCTGGTGCTGGCGCTGCACCACATCGCGACCGACTGGTGGTCGTTCGACGTGCTGCACGGCGAGCTGACCGAGGCCTACCGCGCCGTGCGCGACCGCACCTCGGACCGGTCCGGACCGCGTCCGCGCCGCCCCGTGATCCAGTACGCCGACTTCGCCGGCTGGCAGCGCGAGCTGGAGGCGGCGGGGGTGTTCGACGCCCAGCTCGCCTGGTGGCGGCGCTACCTGGCGGACCCGCCGCGGCCGCTCACCGTCGGCTCGGCCGTCCCGGGCGGCGAGTTCGGCGTCGAGCAGATCGCCTTCCGCGTCGGACGGGACACCGAGGCCGCCGTGCGCGCTCTCGCGAAGGAGCGCGGCGCCACCGTGTACGGAGTGCTGATGACGGCGTTCGCGGTGTTCGCGCACCGGATGACCGGCGAGCGCGACCTGATCACGGGCACGCCCATGGCCAACAGGTCCGCCAAGGGCCTGGACCGCGTCATCGGCTACGTCATGAACTCCGTCCCGATCCGCTGGCGCTTCGGCGAGGACACCACGTTCGCGCAGTCGCTGTCGGATTTCACCGCCGGCTTCCCCGAGGTGACGGCGCACGCCGACGTCCCCGTGGGCAGGATCGTGCGGGCGGTCGACCCCGTGCGGGTGGCGGGGCGCTCGCCGCTGTTCCAGTGGGTGTTCATGCACCTGCCCCGCCAGGACAGCGTGGCCCGGCTGCGGGAGATCGCCGACCCCGAGCGGGTGCACACCGGCGGGGAGCACGACCTGATCGGCATCGTGCGCGACGCCGACGACGGGTTCGAGGCGAGCCTGGAGGTCCGCACCGACCTGTACGCGCCCGAGGTCGTCCGGGCCTGGGCGGAGGCGTTCACGACGTTGCTCGGCTCGCTGGTGGCCGACCCGGACGCGCCGGTGTCGGCGGCGGCCCTGGTCCCTCCCGGCGAGCTGCCGCCGGCCCCTGCGTGCCCCGCCGAGGACAGCGCGGGCGGCAGAGCGGGCGACACGTCGGGCGGCCTCGGCTCGGAGTCGCCGTTCACGAGCCTGCCCGAACTGGTGGCCGGGCAGGCGGCGCGCAGGCCCGACGCGCTCGCCGTCGAGTCGGACGGCGAGCGGCTCACCTACCGGGAGCTGCTGGAGCGGGCCGACCGCCTGGCGGGCGCGCTGCGCGAGCGCGGGGCGGGGCCCGAGCGGGTGGTGGCGCTGGCGCTCGGCCGTTCGGTGGACCTGGTGGTGGCGATCCTGGCGGTGCAGCGGGCGGGGGCCGCGTACCTGCCGCTCGACCTCGACCATCCGCTCGGACGGCTCGCGTACCAGATCGAGGACGCGGGCGTGAGGCTGCTGGTCGCCGAACCGGGCACGCTGCCGGAACTGGCGATCGAGCGCCTGTCACCGGCGGCGGCGCCGGGCGGACCGCCGCCCCCGGCCCGACCGCGCGACGCGGGACCGCCGCCCCCGAACCCGGCGCACGACGAACGACCGCCGTCTCCGGCCCCGGCGCACGACGCGGGACCGCTGCCGGCGATCCGGGCGCACGACGCCGCCTGGGTGATGTACACCTCCGGCTCCACCGGCCGCCCCAAGGGGGTCGTGGTCGGCCACGCGGGCGTCGCGAGCCTGACCCGCACCCTGGTGAGCGCGTTCGGGCTCGACGCCTCCAGCCGCGTACCGCAGCTGGGCTCGCCGGCCTTCGACATCTCGGTGGCCGAGCTGTGCATGGCGTTCGGCTCGGGCGGCACGCTCGTCGTCCCGCCCGCGGGTCCGCTGATCGGTGCGGACCTGGGCCGCGTGTTGCGGGAGCGGCGGGTCACGTTCGCGCTGGTCCCGCCGGCGGTGCTGGCGACCGTGCCGCCCGGCGACTACCCCGACCTGCGAGGGCTGGCCTCGGGCGCCGACGTGTGCCCGGCGGAGCTGGTGTCGGCGTGGGCGGGCGTGCGGTTCTGGAACGCGTACGGGCCGACGGAGAGCACGGTCGCCGCCAGCGTCAGCGACCCGCTCACCCCTGGCGGCGGCCTCCCCCCGATCGGCCGTCCTCTCGCCGGCCACCGCCTGTACGTCCTGGACGCCCGGCTGCGGCCGGTGCCCGTGGGCGTCCCCGGCGAGCTGTACGTCGCGGGCCCCGGCGTGGCGAGAGGCTATCTCGGCCGGCCCGGGCTGACCGCCGAGCGGTTCGTCGCGGACCCGTACGGCCCGCCAGGTGAGCGCATGTACCGCACCGGAGACCTGGCCCACCGGCGTGCCGACGGCCAGGTGCAGTTCCTGGGCCGGGCGGACGACCAGGTGAAGGTACGCGGCCACCGGATCGAGCCGGCCGAGATCGAGGCGGTGCTCGCCGGGCACGAGTGCGTCGCCGGGGCGGCGGTCGCGCCCCGCGACGGCCGCCTCGTCGGCTATCTGGTGCCGCGCGAGGGCCGCTCGTGCGACACCGCGGACGTCCTGGCCCGGGCCGTGGCGGCGCTGCCCGCGCCGATGGTGCCGAGCGACCTGGTGGTGCTGGACGCGCTGCCGCTCACGCCGCAGGGCAAGCTGGACCGGGCCGCGCTGCCCGCTCCGCCCGTGGCGGGGCGGGCGGGGCGTCCGTCGCGCGAACCGGCCACGGACCGTGAGGCGGCGCTCTGCGCCCTCTTCGCCGAGCTGCTCGGCGTGCCGGAGGTGGGGGCGGAGGACGACTTCTTCCGGATGGGCGGCGACAGCATCACGGCGATCCAGCTCGTCAGCCGGGCCAGGGCGGACGGGCTCGGGCTCACGCCGCGCGAGGTGTTCGTCGCCAGGACCCCGGCCGCGCTGGCAGCCGTCGCCCGGGCCGGCGCACGCACCGTCGCCGACTCCCCCTCCGGCCGGTTCCCGATCACGCCGATCATGCACTGGTGGCGCGAGCACGGAGGCCCGCTCGGCACGTTCACGCAGTCGCTGACCGTGCCCGTGCCCGCAGGGACGGACGAGGAGCGGATCAGGGCGGCGCTGCGCACGCTGACGGCCCGGCACGCGGCGCTGCGCACGCGCCTGCTGCGCCACGCGGACGCCGGCGTGGACGGGGGCGCGGACGCCGGCGCGGAGGGAGGCTGGGAGCTGGAGGTCCTGCCTCCGGAGGAGGCGCCGGAGGTCCCGTTCAGCCGCGTGGCCGCCGGCCCGGGCCTGGGCCCGTCCGCGCCGGCCGGCGCGGACGGCGCGGACCCGCCGCACGCCGCGTCCCGGCCGGACGCGGGTGCGGCGCTCGATCCCGGGAGCGGGCGGATGCTGGCCGCCGTCTGGCACGCGCCGGACCGGCTGGTCGTCACCGCGCACCACTTCGCCGTGGACGGCGTCTCCTGGCGCCTGCTCGGCCCCGAACTGGAGGCGCTGCTGCGCTCGCCCGGCTCCGCCGGGCCTGCGCAGGGCACGTCGTTCGCCCGCTGGGCGCGCCTGCTGGCCGCCGAGGCGGAACGTCCCGAGCGGGTGGCGGAGCTGCCCTTCTGGGAGGAGACGGCGGCGGGCGGCGCGACCCTCCTGCCACCGGGGTGGAAGGGACGCGGCGGCCCGCGCACGACCCTCACCACCCGGCTCCCCGCCGACCTCACCGGTCAGGTCCTCACCCGCCTGCCCGCCGCCTTCCGCTGCGGGCCGGACGAGGTCCTGCTGACCGCCCTCGCCCTCGCCGTGGCGCGCTGGCGCGGCGGTACGGAGGTGCTCGTCGACGTCGAGGGGCACGGCAGGGACGCCTTCACCGACGACGCCGACGTCTCCACCACCGTCGGCTGGTTCACCACCCAGCACCCGGTGCGGCTGGACGCCCGGGGAGAGCCCGCCGCCGCGCTCAAGCGCGTCAAGGAACGGCTGCGCGCCGTCCCGTCGGGCGGGCTCGGCTACGGGCTGCTGCGCCACCTCAACCGGGGCACCGCGCCGAGGCTCGCCGCCCTGCCCGCCGCCGACCTGCGCTTCAACTACCTGGGCAGGTTCGACGGCGAGCTGGCCGGCATGCCGGAGGCGCCGATGGCGTACGCGGTGGAGCTGGACGCCGTCGCCCAACCGGGCCGGGACGGCGCCCGGCTGGTGGCGAGCTGGTCCTACGCGGCCGCCGAGATCAGCGCGGAACGCGCAGGGGAGCTGGCCGGGCTCTGGTCCGGCGCGCTCGCCGAGCTGGCCGGGCAGGCGGGCGAGGGCGGCGCGACGAGCTCGGACTTCCCGCTGGTCGAGCTGACGCAAGGCCAGGTCGAGGCGCTCGAAGCGGACCTGGACGGCGACTGGTGAGCCGCGCGCTGGCCGACGTGCTGCCGCTCTCCCCCGCGCAGGAGGGCCTGCTCTTCCACGCCCTGTACGGCGGCGACGACGCGTACGTCGTCCAGGCCAGGTTCGCCGTCGACGGGCCGGCGGACCCGCCCCGGCTGCGGGCGGCCGTGGAGACCCTGCTCGGCCGCCATCCCAATCTGCGCGCCTGCTTCCGCCACAAAGGGCTGGACCGGCCGGTGCAGGTCATCCCGCACCGGGTGCGCCTGCCGTGGACCGAGGTGGACCCGCCGTCGGACGCCGAGCTGGAGCGCATCCTGGAGGCCGACCTGCTGCGCCCGTTCGACGTGACCCGGCCGCCGCTGGTCCGCGCCACCCTGGTGCGCCGGCGGGAGCTGGTGCTGACCCTGCACCACCTTCTGGTGGACGGCTGGTCGATGCCGATCCTGGCGAGCGAGCTGGCCGGCCTTTACACGGGGGCGGGCACGCTGCCGCCCGCGCCGCCGTACCGGGACTATCTGGCCTGGCTGCGCGCCCAGGACGGCGAGCGCGCGGCACGGGCCTGGCGGGACGCGCTCGCGGGCCTGCCGGGGCCGACCCTGCTGCGGCCCGGCGCGAGCCCGGCCGACAGCGCGGCGAGCCTGCGGCAGGGGACGGTGGAGACCGAGCTGACGGCGGAGCTGAGCCAGGCTCTGCGCCGGCGGGCGCGCCGGTCGGGTGTGACGGTCAACACGCTGGCGCAGGCGGCGTGGGGGCTGGTGCTGGCGCGGCTGACCGGGCGCTCGGACGTGGTGTTCGGCACGGTGGTGTCGGGCCGCCCGCCGGAACTGGCGGGCGTGGAGTCGATGGTGGGGCTGTTCATCAACACGCTGCCGGTCCGGGTCAGGACGGGCGAGCCCTTCCTGCTGGAGCACCTGCAGGAGGAGCAGGCCCGGCTCTCGGCCTTCCACCACGTACGGCTCGCCGACGTGCGGCGCGGCGCCGGCGAGCTGTTCGACACGCTGCTGGCCTTCGAGAACTACCCCCGCGACGGCCTGGCCTCCTCCGGCGTCCGCCTGACCGAGGTGCGCGACGCCACCCACTACCCGCTCACCGTCACGGTCGTGGCCGGCGAGCGGCTGTGGCTGCGGCTCGGCCACCGCGCCGACCTGGTGGGCCGCGCCGAGGCCGAGGCCGTCATGGCCCGCCTGACCCGGGCGTTCGAGCGGGTGGCCGAGGGCTCGGAGAGCGGCGACGTGCTTCCCGAGGCGGAGACGCGGCGGCTTCTCGTGACCTGGAACGGCGCCACGCGGGCGCGGGCGGGCGGGTCGGTGCCCGAGCGGTTCGCGGCGCAGGCGGCCCGCACCCCGGACGCCGTGGCCGTCGAGCACGGCGGGCTCGCCCTCACCTATGCCGAGCTGGACGCCCGCTCCGGCCAGGTCGCGGCCGGGCTCGACGTGGCCCGGGAGGCGCCGGTCGCGCTGCTCATGGACCGCTCGCCTGACCTGGTGGTCGCCCAGCTGGCGGTGCTGAAGGCGGGCGGCTGCTACGTCCCGCTGGATCCCGGGCAGCCGCGCGACCGCCTCGACCGGATCATCGCCGACAGCGGCGCACGCACCGTCCTGACCAGCCCGCTGGCCGTCGAGGGGGACGGGGGCGGGGACGGTGTCCCGCCGGAACCCGCGCACCCCGGCTCGGCCGCCTACGTCATGTACACCTCCGGCTCCACCGGCGCACCCAAGGGCGTCGTCGTCACCCACGAGAACGTCGCGGAACTGGCCGCCGACCGGCGCTTCGCCGGGCACCGGCGGGTGCTGCTGCACAGCCCCCACACGTTCGACGCGGCCACGTACGAGGTGTGGGCGCCGCTGCTGAACGGCGGCACCGTCGTCATCGCCCCGCCGGGCCCGCTCCATCCCGACACGATCCTGCACGGCCGGCTGGACGCGGTGTGGCTGACGGCCGAGCTGTTCCGCACCGTGGCCGACCTCGCGCCCGCGGCACTGGCCGCGGCGGGCGAGGTGTGGGCGGGGGGCGACGTGCTGCCGCCGGACGCGGTCCGCCGGGCCGCACGGCACGGCGCGCGGGTGGTCAACGGGTACGGCCCCACGGAGACGACGACGTTCGCCACCGCCCATCCCGTGGGGGACGGCCCAGGGAGCGGACCGGAAGGCGGACCGGTGCCGATCGGCCGGCCGCTGGACAACACGCGCGTGTACGTCCTGGACGCGCGCCTGCGCCCGGCCCCGGCCGGCGTCGTCGGTGAGCTGTACATCGCGGGGACGGGCCTGTCCCGCGGCTACCTCGGCCGGCCCGGGCTGACGGCGGAGCGCTTCGTGGCGGACCCGTTCGCGAGCGGCGAGCGGATGTACCGTACGGGAGACCTCGCGCGGTGGACGTTCGGCGGGGAGCTGGAGTTCGCCGGCCGCGCCGACGGCCAGCTCAAGATCCGCGGCCACCGGATCGAGCCCGGCGAGGTGGAGTCGGTGCTGGAGAGCTCGCCGGACGTGACCCGCGCGGTCGTCGCCGCCGCCGACGCGCCCGGAGGCGGCCGGCGGCTGGTCGCGTACGTGGTGCCCGGCGGATCGCTGGAGCGGGTGCGCGCGCACGCCGCCGCCCGGCTGCCCAGGTATCTGCTCCCCTCCCAGTACGTGCCGCTCGACCGCCTGCCGCTCACCCCCCACGGCAAGGTCGACCGCGCCGCCCTGCCCGCCGTCCCGCCTCCGAAGCCGCTCCCGGGGCCGCTCGACGGGCCGCTCGACGGGCCGCTCGACGGGCCGCTCGACGGGCCGCTCGACGGGCCGCTCGACGGGCCGCGCGCCGCCTCCCAGGACGCCGGTCCCCGGCCCGCCGCGAGCCCGCACGACCCCGCGGAGCCGCGCTCCGCGCGCGAGAAGCACCTGTGCGTCCTGTTCGCCGAGGTGCTCGGGCTGCCGGAGGCGGGCGCGGACACCGACTTCTTCGCCTCCGGCGGGGACTCGCTGCTGGCCATGCGGCTCACCGCCGCGATCGAGTCCGCGATCGGCGTCCGCACCTCCATCGCCGCCCTGTTCGAGGCCCCCACGCCCGCCGAACTCGCCATCCGGCTCGACGCGCGCTCCGATCGGGCTCCGGCCGAGCTGGACCTGTCGCCGCTGCTGACGCTCCGGGCCGAGGGCGGGCGGGCGCCGCTGTTCTGCGTGCACCCCGGCCGGGGCATCGGCTGGTCGTACACCGCGCTGCTCCCCCACCTTCCGAAGGACCGGCCGGTGCACGCCCTGCAGTCGCCGGTGCTCGGTGACGGCGCCTGGCGGCTGCCCGGCACCATGCGGGAGCTGGCCGACGACTACCTGGCGCGGCTGCTCGCGGTCCGGCCGGAGGGGCCGTACCTGCTGCTCGGGCACTCGTTCGGCGGGCTGCTCGCGTACGAGATGGCCGCCCGGCTGCGGGAGGAGGGCCGGCAGGTGGGGCTGGTCGCCTCGCTGGACGCGGTCCCCTGGCCGCCGGGCGTGGAGCCCGACCCCGACGAGGTCGAGCAGGAGGCGCTGACCATCCTGCTGCGCACCCGGACGCTGCACCCCTACGCGCAGCCGGGGCGGCTGGAGCGGGAGCGGGTGTTCGCCGCCGTGCGCGGAAGCGAGGGCCCGCTGTCGGGGCTGGCCGGCGAGCACCTGTCGGCGGTGGCCGGGACGGTGGCCGGGCATCTGCGGCTGGCCGTCACCTACCGGCCACCGCCCTACGACGGGACGGTGCTGCTGTTCTCGGCCACCGCCCAGCCCGGCGACGTCGGCTCGGCGGTCAAGGCGGAGCGCTGGAGCGGCTCCGCCCGCCACGTGCGGGTCCACGACCTGGACTGCGGGCACAGCGACCTGCTCAGGCCCGGGCCCGCCGCCGAGATCGCCGCAGTCATCGAGCCGATCCTCCGGGAGTCGTGATGGAGACGTACGAGTTCCCCGTGTCGCCGGCGCAGGCCAGAATGCTGGTGCTCGACCAGCTCAACCCGGGCACCGCCCAGTACAACGTGCCCGTGGCCTTCACCGTGCGCGGGCCCTTCGACGTCGCGGCGTTCCGCGCGGCCTTGGACGCCGTGGTCGCCGCGCACGAGTCGCTGCGCACGGTGTTCCAGCCGCACGACGGCGGCTACCTCCAGGTCGTCGCGGAGGAGGGGAAGGCCGCGCTGCGCGTCGAGCCGGACGTGCCCGCGGCGCGGGCGCACGCGCTCATGAAGGCCGAGGCGGCCGCGCCGTTCGACGTCGAGGCGGGGCCGCTGCTGCGGTGCGTGGTGTACGTCCTCGGCGGCGAGCACCACCTCGTGCTGCTGACCGTCCACCACCTGGTGTGCGACGGCTGGTCGCTGCGGCTGCTGCTGGAGGAGCTCTCCGGCGCCTACCGGCGGCTCGCCTCCCCCGGCGAGTCACCGGCGGACGCCGCGCCGTCCGAGCCCGCGCCGCAGTACCCCGACTACGCCGTCTGGCAGCGGGAGCGGCTGCACGCCATGGACGACTCCGTCGCGTTCTGGACGGAGACGCTCGAGGACGCGCCCACGACGCTCGCCCTGCCCGCCGACAGGCCCCGCCCCGCCGTGCAGTCGGCGGCGGGCGGCGTCGTACGCGTCCCGCTGCCCTCCGGCACGCGCCGGCGGCTGGCCGAGGTCGCCGCCGAGCGGAACGCGACGCCGTACATGGTGATGTTCGCGGCGTTCGCCACGTTCCTGGCGAGGATCAGCGGCCAGCGGGACCTGGTCATCGCCGTCCCGGTCGCCGGCCGCGACCACCCGGACGTCCAGAACATGATCGGCCTGCTGGTCAACACGCTCGCCGTACGCGCCGACCTGTCGGACGACCCCGCGTTCCTCGACCTGATCGGCCAGGTGCGCGAGCGCCTCCTCGCGGCCCGGCCGCACCACGAGGCCCCGTTCGAGGCCGTGGTGCACGCCCTCGCCCCCGGCAGGCAGCTGAGCCACGACCCGCTCGTCCAGGTGATGCTGGCCTACGACGACGACACCCTGCTGGCCCTCGACCTGCCCGGCGCCACCGCGGAGCGCGTCGAGCTGCTGCTGGACGACGCGAAGTTCGACCTGCTCATGAACGTCGAGCGGCAGGCCGGCGAGCTGGCCGCCCACCTCGTCTACCGGGCCGACCTGTTCGACCGGGAGACCGTGCGCCACTGGGCACGCGCCTTCGCGACGCTGCTCGACGCCCTGCTCGGCGAACCCGGCCGGCCCGTGAGCGCCGCCGGCCTCCTCCCCGCGGCGGACCGCCGCCTGATCGTCGAGGGGTGGAACCGCACGGCCGCCCCCACCGGCACCCGCCTGGTTCCCGACCTGGTGGCCGAACGGGCCGCGGAACGTCCCGGCGCCACGGCCCTCGTCTGCGGCGCCACCGCGCTCACGTACCGGGAGGTGCTGGAGCGCGCCGACCGGCTGGCCGGCCGGCTGCGCGCGGCCGGCGTCGGGCCGGAGATCCCCGTGGGGCTCTGCCTGCCCAGAGGCGCGGACATGGTGGTGGCGGCGCTCGCCGTCCTGCGCGCGGGAGGCGCGTACGTGCCCCTCGATCCCGGGCATCCGGCGGCCCGGCTGGCGTTCATGATCGGCGACGCGGGGGTGCGGCTGCTGATCGCGACCGAGCCCGTGGACCTCGGCGTGCCCGTGGCTGCCCCCGACGGCCACGCCCCCATCCCCCCGGTCGGGCCGGTGCTCGCGGCGCGGCCCGAACCCGCGAACACGGCCTACATCCTCTACACCTCCGGCTCCACCGGCACCCCCAAGGGCGTCGCCGTCGAGCACCGGGCCCTGCTGAACCTGGCCACCGCCGTACGCCACCAGTTCCCCGTGACCGGCGACGACCGGGTGCTGCAGTACGTGTCGTTCGGGTTCGACGTGGCCGTGTCCGACGTGTTCTTCTCCCTCGTCGCGGGGGCGGAGCTGCACGTCGCGGGCGAGTGCGAGCGGCTCGGCGAGGACCTGTACGCCCGCCTGCGCGACTCCCGCGTCACCTACGCCTTCCTGCCGCCGTCGGCCGCCATGTCGTTGCCCTGCCCGCCGGACGCGCGCGAGACGGCGCTGCCGGACCTGCGCACGCTGGCCGTCGGCGGCGAGGCGTGCCCGGCCGAACTGGTGGAGCGCTGGGCGACGCCGCGGCGGCGGATCGTGGACGCGTACGGGCCGAGCGAGACCACCGTCTACGCGACCACGGCTGACCTGTCGCCGGGGCGGCCCGTGGTGATCGGGCGCCCGGTGGCCAACGGCCGGGCGTACGTGCTGGACGAGCGGCTGCGTCCCGTGCCCGTGGGGGTGGCCGGGGAGATCTACCTGGCGGGGGCGGGGATGGCCAGGGGTTACGCCAACCGGCCCGGGCTGACCGCGGAGCGCTTCGTCGCCGACCCGTACGGGCCGCCGGGCGAGCGCATGTACCGGACGGGCGACCTCGGCAGGTACGACACCGACGGAGTGCTGTCCTACCTCGGCCGGGTCGACACTCAGGTCAAGCTGCGCGGCTTCCGCGTGGAGCTGGGCGAGATCGAGACCGTCCTCGCGGCGCACCCCGGGGTGTCGGTGGCGGCGGCGTCCGTGCGCGGTGACCGGCTGGCGGTGTACGTGGTGGCGGACGGCGAGCCGCCACCCGCCGCGCGGCTGCGGGCGTGGCTCGGCGACCGGCTGCCGGGCTACATGGTGCCCGACTCGGTCGTCCTCCTGCCGGAGTTGCCCGTCAACAGGTCCGGCAAGGTGGACAGGTCGCTGCTGCCCGAGCCGCCGCCGACCCGCCCCGACCTGGGCCGCCCCTACGTCGCCCCGGCCACGGAGACCGAGCGGCTGCTGGCGGAGGTGTGGGCGGAGGCGCTCGGCCTGGAGCGGGTCGGCACGCACGACAACTTCTTCGACCTGGGCGGCAACTCGATCAGGTTGCTGGCCGTTCTGGCGGCGCTGCGCGAGCGCGGCGGGGACGGCGGGCTCAAGCTGGTCGACCTCTTCCGGCATCCGACGGTCGCCGCCCTCGCCGACCGGCTGGACCGCCCCGCCGGCTCTCCCGCCGGGTCTCCGGCCGGCTCTCCGGCCGGCTCTCCAGCTGGGGCGGACGTCGGCGCGGCGAGACTGCGCGGCCAGAGCAGGCGCGAACGGCTCGCCGCGCGCAGGAAAGCACAGAGAGGGTAACGAATGACCGACGCACCTGCTGTGGCCATCGTGGGGATGAGCGGCCGCTTCCCCGGAGCCCGCGACGTGGCCGCCTTCTGGGCCAACCTGCGCGACGGCGTCTGCTCGATCGCCGACTTCGACGAGGAGGAGCTGCTGGCCGACGGCGTGCCCGCCGACGAGCTGCGCCATCCCGGCTACGTGCCGTCCAAGGGGTTCCTGGCGGACGCGGACCGGTTCGAGCACGAGCTGTTCGGGTTCGGCGCGGCGGAGGCGCGGGCCCTGGATCCGCAGCTGCGGCAGCTGCTGGAGACGGCCTGGTCGGCGCTGGAGGACGCGGGGCACGACCCGCGCGCGGCTCCCGACAGGACCGGCGTGTACGTGGGCGGCGAGCCCAGCGACCACGCGCTCGCCGCGCAGCTCGATCCGGGGCTGCGGGCCCGGCTCGGGCCCCTGCAGGTGCGGATGTTCACCGACAGGGAGTTCATGGCCGGGTGGCTGTCGTACCGGCTGAACCTGACCGGGCCCAGCATGACCGTGCAGACGGCCTGCTCGACGTCGCTGGCCACCGTGCACATGGCGGTCCAGGCGCTCCTGCTCAGCGAGTGCGACCTGGCGCTGGCCGGCGGCGTGTCGATCGACTCGCCGTACAGGCGGGGATACCTGTACGAGCCCGGCGGCATCTTCTCGCCCGACGGGCGGTGCCGGCCCTTCGACGAGAAGGCGGGGGGCACCGTCGGCGGCAACGGCGTCGGGCTGGTGGTGCTCAAACGCCTGGAGGACGCCCTGGCCGACGGCGACGCGATCCACGCGGTCGTCCGCGGCACGGCGCTCAGCAACGACGGCGCCGGGCGGGTGGGGTTCACCGCGCCCGGCGTGGACGGGCAGACGACCGCCATCGTCGAGGCGTGGGCGGCGGCCGGTCTCGAACCCGCGGACGCGCAGTTCCTCGAGGCGCACGGCACCGGGACGGACCTCGGCGACCGGATCGAGGTGGCGGCCGCCGCCGCGGCCTTCGCCGGCGCGTCCGGGTGCGCGATCGGCTCCGTGAAGTCCAACGTCGGCCACCTGAACGCGGCCGCGGGCGTCACCGGGCTGATCAAGGCCGCGCTGATGCTCCGGCACCGCACGATGGTCCCCACGGTGAACGTCACCCGCCCCCACCCCGACCTCGACCTCGACTCCACCCCGTTCCACCTGCTCACCACCACCGCGGACTGGGTCGCTCCCGCGACCGGCCCGCGCCTGGCCGGAGTCTCCTCCCTCGGCATCGGGGGCACGAACGTCCACGTCGTCCTCTCAGAACCCCCCGTTCCCGCTTCGAGCACGGGGACGCGCGCGGCGGCCCCGTGGCGCGGGGACAGCGGTCCCGCCGTGGCGCGCGGGAAGGAGGGACCCGCCCCGGTTCTCGGGGACGGACCGCCGCTGGTGCTGCCGCTGTCGGCGCGAACCCCCGCCCAGCTCGCCACGGCGGCGGGACGGCTGGCGGAGGCGCTGCGCGCTCCCGGCGCGCCTTCGCTGGCCGATGTCGCCTGCACCCTGGCCACGGGCCGCGCCGCCCTGGACACCCGCGCCTACGTGGCCGCCACGACCCGCGCCGAGGCCGCCGCCGCCCTGGCCGCGCTCGCCGCGCACGGAGAAGGGGCGGTCGGAGAAGCGGCGGCCGGAGGCCGTTCCGCGCTGGGTGACGCGTGGGTGCGGGGCGAGGACGTCGCCTGGCCGCAGACCGGCGGGCGGCGGGTCCACCTGCCCACGTACCCGTTCGCGGGCGAGCACCACGGCGCGCTCACCGTCGGAGCCCCGCCGCCTCCCGAACCCGAACAGCCGCTGGACACCAGGACCGCGGTGACCGAGCTGTTCCTGACCACCCTGGACCTGGCCGGCAGGCAGGACCTGACCAGGACGTACTTCGCCGCCGGCGGCGACTCCCTGACCGCCGTCTTCCTGGTCGGCGAGCTGCGCGACCGCTTCGGCCTGGAGGCGCCCATCGAGCTGTTCCTGGAGGAGCTGCCGCTGGAGGAGCTCATCTCCCGCGTCCTGAGCGACCCGGACGACGACCCGCTCGGCGACCTCCTGGACGAGCTGGAATCTTCATGAGGCCCGGCCCCGACCCGGCCGGGATCGACGCGCTCGACCTGCTCGATCCCGCGCTCCACGCCGCCCACGACCTCACCCCCGTGTGGCGCTGGCTGCGCGCCCACGACCCGGTGCGCAGGCACGAGCGGTTCTGGAGCGTGACCCGCCACGCCGACGTGCTGCGCGTCGTGCGCGACCCGGACACGTTCAGCTCGCTCCAGGGCAACATGTTGCGGACTCTCCTGCGCGGGCACGATCCCGGCGCGGGCAAGATGCTGGTCGTCACGGACGGGCCCGAGCACGCCCGCCTGCGCCGCCTGCTGACGCCCGGCTTCGGCCCGCGCGCGCTCGGCCCCATCACGCGCTCGATCGAGGAGGCCACCCGCGACCTGCTCGGTGCGTTCGTGCGGCGCGGCGGCGGCGACTTCGTGGCGGAGGTGGCCGCCCAGGTGCCGCTGCGTGCCATCTGCGAGCTGCTCGGCGTCCCCGAGGAGGACCGGCAGCGCGTGCTGGAGCTGACCGGCGAGGCCATGCTGGGCGAGACGCCGGCGGGACAGCAGGCCGGACCGCGGGCCGGGAGCACGCCGCCGGCGGCGATGATCGCCCAGAGCGAGATCCTGCTCTACTACACGCGCCTGGCCGCCCGGCGCAGGCGGGCGCCGGGCGACGACGTGATCAGCCTGCTCGTCGGCAGCGACCTGACCGAGGAGGAGGTGCTGCTCAACTGCTACAACCTCATCATCGGCGGCGACGAGACGGCCCGCCTGGCGATGGCCGGCGGGCTGCTGGCGCTGGCCACGTACGACAAGGAGTGGGCGCGCCTGCGCGACGACCCCGCGCTCGTCGACCCCGCCGTCGAGGAGATCCTGCGCTGGACCACCCCCGCCGCCCACGTCGGGAGGATCGCCACGCGGGACGCGGAGCTGGCCGGGCGGCAGGTCGCGACCGGTGACGTGGTGGCGCTGTGGACGGTGTCCGCCAACCGTGACGAGGCCGTCTTCGACGATCCGGACCGGTTCGACGTCGGCAGGACGCCGAACCGGCACCTCACGTTCGGCCACGGCCCGCACTTCTGCCTGGGCGCCCAGCTCGCCCGGGCCGAGATCCGCGCGCTGCTGGCCGAGCTGCGGGCGAGCGTGTCGGCGATCACGGTGACGGGCCCGGTGACCTGGCTGCCGTCGAACTTCATCAACGGCGTCGGCACGCTCCCCGTGGCGCTGGCGTAGCCTGCGGGTATGGCTGTGCACCTGAACCACACCATCGTGGCGGCGAAGGACCGGGACGCGACCGCCGCGTTCCTGGCCGACGTCCTGGGGCTGGAGCCGCCACCGGTCTACGGCCCGTTCCGCGTCGTCTCGCTCGGCAACGACGTCTCGCTCGACGTCGTCCAGGCGGGCGGGCCCGTGCATCCCCAGCACTACGCGTTCCTGGTCGGCGAGGAGGAGTTCGACCTGATCAGGGGCCGCATCGAGGAGCGCGGGCTGACCTACTGGGCCGATCCGCACCACCGGCGGCCCGGGGTGATCAACACCAACGACGGCGGCCGCGGCCTCTACTGGGAAGACCCCAACGGCCACAACCTGGAGATCATCACGGTGCCCTACGGCGGCGGGGCCTAGGGCGCCAGCGCCTCCAGGGCCTCCTCGGCCCGGCGCATCGCCTCCTCGGGCGCCGCGGTGACGATCTCGCGGTCGAAGTTGAGGTCGTGGAAGACGTCCGTCACGCCGCGGGCCGCCAGGCCGGCCACATCGGCTCTGATCTTGTCGTACGTGCCCGTCAGCGGCCGGTCCTCGTCGCCGGGCCGGACCTGGGTGACGCCCCGGCACACGAACCGGAACCCGGTCGCGTCGCGTCCCGACGCCGCCAGCTCCGCCTTGATCAGCTCCACCCTGCCCGCGATGCCGGCCAGGTCCTCCCTGCTGGAACTGACCCACCCGTCGGCCAGCCGGGCGGCGCGCCGCAGCGCGACCTCGGCGGTGCCGCCGAGCAGCAGGCGTGGCGGCGCGGGCGCAGGCTTGGGGTCGATGTGGGCGGGCGGCACCCGGTAGAACTCGCCGTCGTGCTCGACCACGTCGTCGCGCCACGCCTTGCGCAGCACCTCGACGAACTCCTCGCCCCTGCGGCCGCGCCGCTCCATGCCGACGCCCGCCGCCGTGAACTCCTCGGGCAGCCAGCCCAGCCCGATGCCGGCGCTCAGCCGCCCACCCGCGACCGTCTGCAGCGTGGCCAGCTGCTTGGCCAGCAGCACCGGCGGCACGTACGCGTTGACCACGGCGACGCCCAGGCCGATCCCGCGCGTCACGCCCGACAGGTGTGCCAGCGTGATCAGCGGGTCGTGCACGGCGCGGTAGGTCGGCCCCATCGGGTGCCCCACCGGATAGAGCAGCCGCTGGTACGTCCACAGCTCGTGGTAGCCGAGCTCCTCCGCCCGCGTGGCGACGCGGCGCATGTTGGCCGGGGTGGCCCATGGCCCTGACTGGGGCACTGCGAAACCCACTCTCATGCCCTCTAGTCTGTACTGGTGAGTCTGGAGGCGGAGCTGGCGGGCGTCGCCGCGGCGTACGGCGGCACGGGCGCGCCCGAGCTGCACCCGACCCGCACCGATGTCGTGGTGTTACGCAGGGGCGAGGTCGTGGTGAAGGCTCACTCGGCGCGCGACGACGCCGGGGCGTTGCGGCCGAGGTTACGGGCCGCCGCCTCGGCCGCGGTGAGCGGCGTGATGCTGGCCCCGCTGGAGCCCGAGGTGCTGACGGTGGCCGGGCGCGCGGTGACGGTGTGGCCCGCGGGGCGGCCTGTCGCGCGCGACGACGATCCGGGCTGCGCCCCGTGGGAGGAAGGGGCCAGGCTGCTGGCCAGGCTGCACGCGGTCCCCCTGACGCTGCTGCCGGTCCTGCCCGCGGCCGGTGGGCCCGCGAGGGCCGCCCGTGCGGTGGGGCGCATGTCCGGGGACGGCCCGGTCGCGCGGCTCGTCAGGAGGGCGTTCATGCGCCTGCCCGTGACCGACCCGCAGCCGGGGCTGCTCACGCACGGCGACTGGCATCTGGGCCAGCTGGTCGACCGCGACGGGTGGCTGCTCATCGACGTCGACGATCTCGGCGTCGGCGACCCGGCGTGGGATCTCGCCAGGCCGGCCGCCTGGTACGCCGCCGGCCTGCTCGACCCGGATGTCTGGGCCCGGTTCCTGGGGGCCTACCAGGCCTCCGGCGGACCTGCGCTGGGCCAGGGCGACGACCCGTGGCAGCGCCTCGACATACCGGCCAGGACGCTCACCGTCCAGCTGGCCGCCGTCGCGGTGGTCAACGCCGAACGCGAGAGCCGGGAACTGGACGACGTGGAGCATTCGTTGATCGAAGCGTGCAACAGAATCGTCCGGGCGTGACGGGGTTGCGCGCGGTAGGTTTCACCCTGGAGACCTCAGAGCCAAGGAGAGCGACTTAGATGCATTGCCCCAAGTGCCACGGAAACATGCGGACCTATGAGCGCAACGGCGTCCACATCGAGCAGTGCGACAACTGCCGGGGGATCTTCCTCGACTACGGCGAGCTCGAGACGCTGTCCCGGATGGAGTCGCAGTACCACTCGGCTCCCCCTCCCGCCCCCGGCCCCGGCCCCGCGTGGGGCGCGCCGCACGGCGGCCACGGCGGCCACTACGGGCACAAGGGTCACCGCAAGGGCAGCTGGGTGGGCATGCTGTTCTCGAGCTGAGCCGGCTCGCTTCTGCCGAGGGCCGCGCACCGGGCGGGTGCGCGGCCCTCGCGCCTTGCGCGGTTGTCAGCCGGGGAAGTCGTCCGGGTCCACCGGTGAGGTGCGGGCGTTGCCGCCGGAGATGGCGTGCAGGGTGACCCGCCAGTCGTGCCAGCGGATCTGGGTGGCGGTGTAGGTCGTCCTGAACTTCACCGTCTTCTGGAACCTCTCGAAGCTGCACTCGCGGGTGAACGCCTTGCGCTTGCCGTCCCAGTCGACGCCGTGCGTGAAATAGATCCGGTACGTGCCGTCGCGCACGCCCCGCACCTTGTACGTCGCGTTCTTGCGCACGTAGACGCTGAACGCCTTGCTGCCGCCCCGCGACGCGGTGATCACCGCGTCGCGGTTGCCGCCGTTGTCGATCTCCAGTGAGCTGCGGCCGTTGAGCGTGCTCTTGCGCACGTACGAGCCGTTGCGCAACCTCCTGGTCTGCTTCTTCCCCGCTTTCACGCCGACGACGTCGGCCTTGTAGTCTCCGGCGCTCTCCAGGGCCTCTCCGGCCTCGTCGAGCTGGTCCAGCGCGTCGTCGAGGTCGGTGAGCACGGCCGAGGAGGTGCACAGGTCCCTGTCGCCGACCTTGTCGCCGGTGGAGGCCAGCGCGGACGCGACGGCACGCAGGCCGGCGACGTAGGCGTCGTGCCGGGCGCGCACCGGCTCGGGCGGGGTGAGGCCGGCCAGCTCGTCGGCGCCCCCGCTCAGGGCCAGTTCCGCGCGGCCGAGCCGCTGGTCCAGCGCTTTGAGACCGCGCGCGCCCGCCAGCGCGTCGAGCGCGTCGCGGATCGGCTTGCGCTCGCTGCCGAGCTCGTCCTTGTACGCCTCGGGAGTGAGGGCGGTCGCGCTGGGGGCGGCGGGCGTGGCGCCGCTGACCGAGGGGGCGCCGTCCTGGCCGCCGGCCACGCCGGTGACCTTCGGCTCACCCGCTGTGGGCGACGGCGAACCGGCCGAGCACGCGCACAGTGTGAGGGTTGTCAGGGCGAGAACGCAGGGAATCAACCGCGGTGCTGCCACCTGCCACACTATCGCCCGGTTGATCCCCGGCCGTCAATCATGTTTCGGCCAGCCCCGCCTCCCTGTCCTGGCGCAGCCAGCGGGTGATGCCGAGCGTCTCCAGGAACGGCATGTCGTGGCTCGCCACGATGAGCGCGCCCCGGTAGGCCGACAGGGCCTGCGCGAGCTGACCGACGCTGGCCATGTCGAGGTTGTTGGTCGGCTCGTCGAGCAGGAGCAACTGCGGCGGCGGCTCGGCCGACAGCAACGCGGCCAGCGTCGCGCGGAAGCGCTCGCCGCCCGACAGCGTGCCGGCCGCCTGGTTGGCCCTGTCGCCCCTGAACAGGAAGCGCGCCAGGCGGGCGCGCACCTCGTTCACCGAGGCGGAGAGGGCCGCGGCGCGCACGTTGTCCACCACGCTGAGCGAGTCGTCCAGCAGGTCGAGCCGCTGCGGCAGGTAGCGGACGGGCACGTGGGCGCCGTGCTCCAGGATCCGCCTGAGCAGCGTGGTCTTGCCCGAGCCGTTCGGCCCGAGCAGCGCGATGCGCTCCGGCCCGCGCACGACCAGGGTCTCCAGCACGGCCGTGCGGACCTCCTCGGCACCATTCTCAGCGCCGTTCTCAGCGCCCTTCTCAGCGCCCTTCTCAGCGCCCTTCTCAGCGCCCTTCTCAGCGCCCTTCTCAGGGCCGCTTCCGGCGCCGGGGCCGTCTTCATGACCGTCCTCTCGCCTGGCGGGTTCGCCCCCGGCGGGCGGGTCCAGCGGGAGGGTCAGGACCGTACGGCCGGCCGGCACCTCCGTGCCCGGCAACTCGATGCGGATCTCCGCGTCGTCGCGCACCGACTGCTCGGCCGTGGTCAGCCGTTCGCGGGCCTCCTCCAGCTTCTCCATGTGCAGGGAGCGCTGCTTGCCCGCGCTCACCTGGGCCTTGCGTTTGAGCCCGTTCGCGACGATCTTCGGCACCTTCTTGTTCTCGAACGCCTTCCTGCCCGTGCGCAGGCCCCTGTCGATCCTGGTACGGGCCTCGATGAGCTCGCGCTGCTGCCGTCTCACCTCGCCTTCCGCGGTGCGTACCGTACGTTCGGCGGCCTCCTGCTCGGCAGCGACCTGCTCCTCGTAGGCGCTCAGGTTGCCGCCGTACATGCGCACGGCGCCGTCGCGCAGTTCGGCGACCTGGTCGACGAGGTCGAGCAGCGCCCGGTCGTGGCTGACGAGCAGCAGCACGCCCTGCCAGGCGGACACGGCGGCGTAGAGCCGCCGCCTGGCGTCGAGGTCGAGGTTGTTGGTGGGCTCGTCGAGCAGCAGCACGTCGGGCCGTTTCAGCAGCTGGGCGGCGAGCGCGACCATGACGGCCTCGCCGCCGGACAGCGTGCCGACCGTCCGGTCCAGGCCGATGTGGCCGAGGCCGAGGCGGTCGAGCTCGGCCCGCGCGCGTTCCTCGACGTCCCAGTCGTCGCCGACCGCGCTGAAGTGCTCCTCGGCGACGTCGCCGCTCTCGATGGCGTGCAGCGCCGCCCGCGTCGCGCTGATCTCCAGCAGGTCGGACACGGTACGGCCGGCGGCGAGCGGCACGCTCTGCGGCAGGTAGCCCACCTCGCCCGAGACGGAGACGGACCCGGACCGCGGGACCAGCTCGCCGGCGATGATCTTGATCAGGGTGGACTTGCCCGATCCGTTGAGCCCGATGAGCCCCGTACGCCCCGCGGGAAACGCGGCGTCGAGCCCGTCGAGCACCTTGCCGCCGTCCGGCCAGGCGAAGGAGACATGATCGAGGACAAGAGAGAAAGACATAAGGCGGCTCCCATCACAAACGTCGAAATGTCGTGACGTGGCGGGAAATCACCGCATAGACGCGCAACCCAGGGGAACTCGTACGGAGTCCGTGATCGAGGCGAGGATCGCCACCGAGGTCAGGTGCGCGCGCAGGCCCAGGACAGGGCGGAACGGCGCGGTGCCCGCGACCTCAGATCCTCACGTCGGCTGCCCCACGGATCGGCGATAAGACGATCGAAAGTTTATGCGACGTGCAGATCACCTGGCAAGGCCGCGTGCCCGGTGCGCCGCGACGTTCACCCTGTTGGCGCAGGCCGGCGAGCAGAACCGGCGGCGCCCGTTGCGCGAGGTGTCGATGTAGACGACACCGCAGCCATCCCTGTCGCACCGCCCCAGCCGCCGGCCGCCGGCGAACGACATGGCCATGGCCAGGCCGCCGGCCGTGGTGTCCTTCGCCCTGGCCACGATGTCGGCGTCCACCGAGAAGAAGTGCAGGTGGGGCTCGCGGCCGTCGTGAGCGCTCACGTACGGCTTGGACGCGGTCACGTCGAGCAGGTCGTTGACCAGCCTGATCTGGGTGTCCTGGTCGAGCTCCCCGAACACCGGGCGCAGCCGTCGTGACCACTCCCGCAGCTCCCCCGCCTGCGCCGGGGTGACGGCCGTGCGCAGCAGGCGGTGCTCGGTGAGGATCGCCTCGACCGCCGCAGGGCTGAAGTCAGTCGCGTTGACCAGCGCCGCCGCGAGCGCCGCCCCGTTGCCGCCGTAAGCGTTGAAATGCATAAGGCCATTACATCAGGTTGGAATCATGCACTCCGCAGATCAGCACGACCCTCTCGCCCTGACCGTCGTCTCCTCTCACCGCACGTCCGAGGGCATGGTCTCCTACCTGAGGTGCGCCTGCGGCGTCTGGGAGGTGCGGACCTCACGCATGGTCGCGACCGCCGCTCCCGGAGGACGGTCGATCAGGACCATCGACTGAGACGCCGCCGTGGTCCTAGAGTCGGCCCCACACACCCTCCAGGAGGTCAGGCATGTCCAGCATTCCGTCCTTGCTGCGCGACAGGATCGCGGCCACTCCAGACGCCGAGGCGTACCGGGTGCCATCCGACGAAGGCTGGAGCTCGCTGTCATGGCGGGAGGTGGGCGAGCGGGTCCGCGGCCTGGCCCTGGGGCTGGCCCGGCTCGGCGCGGGGCCGGGCACGCGCGTGTCGATCCTCTGCTCCACCCGGCTCGAATGGATCCTGGCCGACCTGGCGGTGCTGTCCACGGGAGCGGCCACGACGACGATCTACCCGTCCAACACGGCCGCCGAGTCCGCCTTCGTCATCACCGACTCGGGCAGCACGATCGTCATCGCCGAGAACGACGACCAGGTCGCCAAGATCCGGTCCGTGCGGAAGGAGCTGCCCGACGTCACCCACGTCGTGGTGATCGACGGCTCGCCGGGCGACGACGGCTGGGTGATCACCCTCGGCTCGCTCGGCGAGGACCCCGCGGGCGGCGACTACGACGCCATGGTCGACGCCATCGCCCAGGACGACCTGGCCACGCTCATCTACACCTCGGGCACCACCGGCAGGCCCAAGGGCGTGGAGCTGACCCACGACAACTGGCTCTACGCGGCCGGGGCCGTACGCGAGATCGAGCTGATCTCCGAGGCCGACCTGCACTTCCTGTGGCTGCCGCTGTCGCACTCGTTCGGCAAGCTGCTGGAGGTCGTGATGATCGACGCCGGCGTGCCCACCGCGATCGACGGCCGCCTCGACAAGATCGCCGACAACCTGGGCGCGCTGCGGCCGACGGTCATGGCGGCCGCGCCGCGCATCTTCGAGAAGATCCACAACACGGTCGTGGCCAACGTGCGGCGCGAGGGCGGCGCGAAGCTGCCCATCTTCACCTGGGCGAAGCGGACGGGCATCAGGGTCGCGCGGGCCCGCCAGCGCGGGGTCTCCGTCCCGATCACCACGAGGATCGAGTACGCCCTGGCCGACCGCCTGGTCTTCGCCAAGCTCCGCGAACGGTTCGGCGGCCGGATCCGCTTCTTCATCTCGGGCGCCGCCCCGCTGTCGCAGGACATCGCCGAGTTCTTCGACGCGGCCGGCCTGACGATCCTCGAGGGGTACGGCCTGACCGAGTCGTCGGCCGGCAGCTTCCTCAACCGGCCCGAGTCGGTGCGGTTCGGGACGGTCGGGCAGCCGTTCCCCGGCACCGAGGTGCGCATCGCCGACGACGGCGAGATCCTGATCGGCGGGCGCGGGATCATGCGCGGCTACCACGGCCTGCCGGAGGAGACGGCGGCGGCCCTGCAGGACGGCTGGCTGCACACGGGCGACATCGGCGAGCTCGACGAGGCCGGGCGGCTGGTCATCACCGACCGCAAGAAGGAGCTGATCAAGACCTCGGGCGGGAAATACGTGGCGCCGACCTACCTGGAGGGCCGGATCAAGGCGGCCTGCCCGTACGCGTCCCACGTGTTCGTGCACGGCGACCGGCGCAACTACGTGACGGCGCTGGTCACCCTCGACATGGACGTCGTCAGGCCGTGGGCGCAGGCCGAGTCGCTGCCCTCGGACCCGCGCGAGCTGTGCGAGCACCCGCGCATGCGCGCGGAGGTCGGGAAGGCGATCGATCAGGTCAACGCCGGCGAGGCGAGCTACGCGACGGTCAAGAAGTTCGCGATCCTCGCTGACGACTTCACCGTCGAGTCGGGCGAGCTGACCCCCAGTCTCAAGATCAAGCGCAAGGTGGTGGAGGAGCTCCACGGCGACGTCCTCGACTCCTTCTACGCCTCGCCGGCATGATCTCCCACCTCCCGGTGCGCCCGCGGCACTGCGACGCCCAGGCCATGATGCACGCGGCTCGCTACTACGAGTTCTTCGAGGACGCGTTCCTCGACTGGCTGGGCGCCAACGGCGGCTACGGGCGGCTCCGGGAGGGCGGGGCCGACCTGGTCGTCAAGGCGAGCGGCTGCGAGCACCACTCCCCCGCCCGCCTGGGCGACGTCCTGGCCGTGGAGAGCGCCCCGGCCAGGGTCGGCACCACATCGATCACGATGACGTTCACGATGCGGCGAGAAGGCGACCTGGTCGCCGTCGGCACGGTCACCTACGTGTGCGTGGCCGGCGGCCGGGCCGCCCCGCTCCCGGAGATGCTCACAACACCCGCTTCGCTCCCGGCAGCGACCGCACCGCGTAGGCCAGCGCCCAGCAGGCCGGCAGCGCGATGACGAGCATGATGGCGAACTTCACGATCGCGATCGCCTGGATCGGGCTCAGCGCGTAGCCGAGGGCGACCAGCACGAGCGGGTGGATGATGTAGACGGTGAAGGCGTGGTCGGACAGGAACTTGCCGCGCGGCCCCTGGTTGCCGAAGCGCTCCCGGAAGACCACGGTCAGCCCGATGATCATGCCGACCGCGAAGACCGACTCCCACAGGGCCGTCAGCGCCGACGACAGGGCGCCGGCCGTCATGAACTGCGCCGGCACCAGCACCGCGGTGGACACGCCCGCCGCGACGAGGCCGAGCGGCCCGGCCTTGGCCGGCAGCGTCTCGAACCAGCCGCGCCTGAAGGCGACGCACCCGAGCACGAACATGGCCGCGTACTGCGGCAGGCACTGCGGCGAGGGCAGCCCGAGCACCGGCACGTAGCTGCCGGTCGGCACCGGGATCCGCCACAGGAACGTCGCGACCGACAGCCCCAGGACGAACAGCGCGATCCAGCCGAACCTGAGAGGGGCGGAACGCTGGTCGAGCGGCCGGCGCCGGCTCCGCCACAACACGTAGACCAGCGCGAAGACGATCAGCACCTCGGCGAACCACATGGGCCCCGGGTCCCAGGAGCCGATGTAGTAGTGCCAGTACGGCATGCCCGCGGGCGCGGCCCACTCGGTGTACCCGGAGAAGTTGACCAGCGGCCGCAGCAGGAAGAGGAAGACGAGCAGGGGGATGCCGAGCCGGATGAGCCGGTCGCGCATGAAGGCGCGGCCGCCCTTGCGGTCGTAGGAGCGGGGGGTGAAGAAGCCGGAGATGAGGAAGAAGAAGCCCATGAAGAACGCCTGGTTGAAGGAGACCAGGAGGTCGAGCAGTCCACCTGAGGGGTCCTTGGCGGGCTCGGTGTAGAACCAGAGGGGGATGTTCCCGTAGGTGACCGCCACGTGGTGGGCGACGACCAGCACGGTCAGCACGATCCTCAGGTTGTCGACCGCGTGGAGGCGGGTCGTGGCCCTGGGCTCGGTCTTCATGATGTGCATGCCCTTTCGAAGATGTCGGCCAGTTCCCTGGCGTGCGCGTCGAGGTCGTGATCGGGGTAGGCGGCCCAGTAGGCGAACATGTTGTCGATGGCGGAGGACTGCGTGATGGCCATGACCCGGCGGTCGAAGGGCCGGAACTCCCCGCTCTCCTGGCCCAGCGCGTAGATCCCTTCCAGCCCTCGGAAGATCTCCTCGTTGGCCTTGATCCCGTAGCGGGGGCGCCCGTTGTCGCCCCGGAGGTTGGCGAAGATCTCTCCCAGCGCCGCCAGCTGGGCGCGGTGGCCGCGCATGTGCTCGGCGACGCCCAGAACGTACGCCCTGAGCAGGTCGCGGGCCGAGCTCAGGCCCTGCATCCTGGCCGCCACGGCCTCGGTGATGCGGCCGTAGGCCCGCTCGACCACCTCCACCATCAGCTCGTCCTTGCCGGCGAAGTGGTAGGAGATGACGCCCTTGCTGATGCCCGCGTGCTGGGCGATGCGCGCCAGAGAGGCCTGGGCGAACCCGCCCTCGGCGATCACCTCCACGGCGGACGCGACGATCTGGGCACGCCTGGCCTCCTCGATGAAGGAGCGACGCTTCTGGCCACTTGGCTCATTTTCTGACCGCATAGCCAAAATTTAGCACAGCCGGCGAAGATTCTGCTGCCCTGCCTGGATGGTGTGACAGAAGTGACGTGTGCTATTGAACGTCTGTTGAATTTCACACGCAACGGAGGAAACTGGTGGAGAGCCCGCTTGGCAGCTTCGCGAACATCGACGTCGAGGCGTTCCTGCGAGATACCCAGCAGCGCGCGGCCAGATTCGCGGCCGCGCAGAAGGAGGCCGCTGCGGTGGTCGGCCGGGCCACGGTGGCCAACGGTCACATCGTGGTCGAATGCACCGCGCAGGGCGGCGTGACCCGGCTCGACATCGATCCGCGAGCGAAGCGAATGAGCGTCAAGGAGATGTCCGAAGCGATTCTCGCCGCCATCCGTGACGCCGAGGCCGACCTCCAGCGCCAGCTCTCCGCGATCATGGGCGAGTCGTTCGGCGGCCCGGATCCTGCCATGGCCGACCCGGACACGGCACTGGCGAAGGTCGCCGAAGCGCAGCAGGCGTTCGACAGCATGATGAGCGACGCCATGGGCGAGCTGGACAAGATGCGGAGAAAGCTGGGCTACTGAACACGTCTTCGCGGGGCAGAGTCCATCCTGGCCCCGCGAAGCGGATCAGACGTTCGCGGTGGTGCCGCCCTCCTGGCCCTCCGCCCATGACGGCTCGAAGCCGTCGCCGAGGCCGAAATGGGCATAGCCGGCAGTGAAAGTCGCTATGCCGGCCCGCACCGCGCACTTGGCGAGAAAACTCTGCAGCTTGCTGGTCGAGTCCCGGAAGAGCCACCTTAGCCGTTCCGCCTGAAGGATCGCGTTGAGCCTCGTTGGCGGCCCTCCGACCAATGAGGCCCAAACCAGGTTCGACACCAACCAGGACGCAAGGAGGAATCTGAAGTAGATACCCGCCGTCGATACGTTGGCCACGCACCTGAGCAGGAACGCGAGGCCTTCGGCGGACTCGAAGTCGGAGTCGGACTCCATGACGAAGCCCGCCATCTGCTGCCCTGACTGGTCGCGCTCCGGCGCCTGCCAACTGGCCGGCGAGACGTCGTCGTGCAGCTGCTGCCCCGTCCGGCCCGCCCCGTAGACGCTGTAGCCGAAGGAGCTCCAGCCGTCCGCCACCCTGTGCAGCTCGTGCGGGTCGCTCGGCAACGTCAGCCCCGTCAGGACCACGGTCTCTTTGAGCTGAGGGAAGACGGCCGCGCCGTACGCCAGCATGGCGAGGGTGGCGTACTGCATGTCTCTGAGGTCGGCCTGGTCGAAGGGCATCCACGTGCTGGAGCTCGCGCCGGGGGCGGGGATCTTAAATGCGTCGGACATGCTCTTCGTTCCTTTTGTCCGCGATCTCGATGTTCCCGGCGACCTCGTGCAGCCTGTCCCGGTGCTCGTGCAGCCTGGCGATGGCGTAGGTGACAGCGTTCTCGGCATCGCCGACGATCTTGTCGTGGACGAGCGCGAGCGGGAGCCCCAGCAGACCCATGGAGAACGCTCCTATGCGCATGTTGGGGGGCATGCGACCGGCCTCGTTCAGATGTGACACCGGAGAGGTGCCGTCGCTGTCGTCAGTGAGAGCGTCACCCAACGCTCTGATCGCCGGTAAATGATGGATACGTGATACGTCGTCCCCTACCACACCTGCTCCAATTACAAGATGTATGACTTGGGAGGCAATAGTAACGAAGTGTTGCGAAAGGTGCACACAGGGCAGCGGCGGCAGGGCTCATCGCTGATTGAGGCCGTCGCGATCCGCCACGTCGATGCCCCGGCCCGGGCAGCGTCCATGACGACGTTCGCGCCGCCTGACAAGCGTCAGAAGCGCAGCCAACCGATGCGGCCGTACCAGGTGCCCCCGGAGGCGAGGTGATCGGCGACGGCCCGCTCCAGGCGCGTGCGGCGCGGCAGGCGGGCCGGGTCGGCCGGGTTCACGCCGAACACGAACGGCACCGTCTCCGCGTTGTCGAACCTGTGGAGCGGGTGGAAGCGCCGCTGGAAGGCGAGGATGTTGGAATCGGCCGGCAGGTGGCGGGCGAGCTGCTCGTCCAGCAGCCACGACCCGCACGTCATGACCCGGTAGTCCTCCTGCGGGAAGTGCCGGGGGAAGAACCGCCTGGCCCGGTCGAACGACGCGTCGCACGCCTCGGGCGTGAGCGGGCCGTAGAGGTCGGGGACGTGCACGCCGAGCGCCAGCCGCCGCGGCCCCACCGCGATGCCCGCCTCCTCGATGGCCGCGGCGGTCCGCTGCCCCGTCGTGCCCCGGTTGAACTGGAGCCTGCCAAGGGCGTACAGGATGCCGCGGGCGTGCAGCATGAACCAGTAGGGCGCGTGGAGGCCGCCGGTGCCGTGGCGCTTGCGGTGCACGGCCATGTTGCGCCCCAGGTCGGCGAACGTCGCCCAGGACACCTCCTCCGGGATGCCCAGCTCGCGGTGGTAGCGGCGGGTGTGCGGGAGGGCGGCGAGGAAGACGTACACGTAGAAGTAGGGCCCAAGCTCGGGCAGGGGCTGAAACCGCGGCGGGTCGTCCAGGTCGCCCATCGCCGACACCAGCGAGTGCGCGCACCGCTCGGCCAGCCACCACTGCGGGCTGCCCGGCTCGGGCCGGGCGGCGAGCACGGCGTTGATGTCCTCATGCGGCACGGCGAGGCGCAGCAGCTCGGACGGCAGGTCATCGGGGAGGGCGAGGTCGATCCCGCCCAGGGACTCGAGGTGGGCGAGCCAGTCGGGGTGGGCACTCAGCAGGGCCTTGACATCCACCCTGGCCAGCCTAACCACAACAGGAGATCACGGACGTTTGAACACCGACAGCAGGCGGTCGGCCGCGAGCGCGGGGGTGAGGTCGCCCGCGAGGACGTCGCGCTCCACCTCCTCGGTGATCGCCGCGACGCCCGGATCGTGGCGCAGCTCCGCCAGCAGCCGGTCCCGCACCAGGGTCCAGGTCCACCGCACCAGCTGCCGGCGGCGCTTGGCGGGCAGGTCGATCGCCTGCTCGTGGGCCAGGACCTGCCGCCAGAGCTTGTCCAGCCCGTCACCGGTCAGGCCGCTGCAGGTCAGCACGGGCGGCGGCGTGGAGTCGGAGCGGAGCATGCGCAGCGCTCCCGCCAGCTCGCGCGCGGCCTTCCTGGCCGGCAGCTCGTGATCGCCGTCGGCCTTGTTGACCGCGATCACGTCGGCCAGCTCGAGCACGCCCTTCTTGATGCCCTGGAGCTGGTCGCCGGTCCGCGCCAGCGTGAGCAGCAGGAACGTGTCGACCATGTCGGCCACGGCGGTCTCCGACTGGCCGACCCCGACCGTCTCGACCAGCACGACGTCGAACCCGGCCGCCTCCACGACCACCATGGCCTCCCTGGTCGCCTTGGCGACGCCGCCGAGGGTGCCCGACGTGGGCGAGGGGCGGATGAAGGCGGCGGGGTCGGCCGACAGGCGGGCCATGCGGGTCTTGTCGCCGAGAATGCTGCCGCCCGTCCTCGTGGAGGAGGGGTCCACGGCCAGCACCGCCACCTTGTGGCCCTCCCCGGTGAGCATGGTGCCGAAGGCGTCGATGAACGTCGACTTGCCCACGCCCGGCACGCCGGAGACGCCCACCCTGCGCGCGTGCCCGGACTGCGGGGTCAGCTCGACGAGCAGCTGCTGGGCCAGGGCCATGTGGTCGGCTCTGGTCGACTCGACGAGCGTGATCGCCCGGCCGATCCACGTACGCGAGCCGGCGCGTACGCCGCGGGCGTAGTCCTCCAGCGAGTGCACCCGACTTACCCCTTTCTTCCCAGTTGATCAGCCTAATCTCTTACAAGGCTTGACATTTGCCAGTAGGGTGCTGGAGTTCTGATCTCAGCCGTCACAGGAGTCACTCCCCTCATGCCCAACGTCGAACCCCTTCACGAGGGCGACCCGGCAGCGGTGGGGCCGTACCGGCTGGTCGGGCGGCTCGGCGCGGGCGGCCACGGCGTCGTCTACCTCGGCCAGGCCCGCAACGGAACCCCCGTCGCCGTCAAGGCGCTGCGCGAGGGGATCGTCATGGGCGGCCGGCTGGTCAAGGACATCGCCACCGCGCGCATGGTCGAGCCCTTCTGCATCGCGCGCGTGCTCGACGCGTCGACCAGCGGCAGGGCGTACATCGTGGCCGAGTACGTGGACGGGCCCTCGCTCCAGCAGGCCGGCCGGCACGCCGGCGTGGAGCTGCAGCGGCTCGCCGTGGCGACCGCGACCGCGCTGGACGCGATCCACCAGGCGGGCGTGCTCCACGGGGACTTCAAACCGGCCAACGTGCTGCTCGGGCCCGAGGGGCCGCAGGTGGTGGACTTCGGCATCGCGGCGGCGCTCGGGTCGGGCATGAAGGCGACCAGCACCATCGTGGGCACGCCCGCATATATGGCCCCCGAGCAGCTCGCGGGCAAGCCGGTGGGCGCGCCCGCGGACGTGTTCGCGTGGGCGTCGGTGATCGTGTTCGCGGCCACGGGGGTGCCGCCGTTCGGGGACGACTCGTTGCCCGTGGTGATCAACCGCATCGTGAACGAGGAGCCGCAGCTCGGCGAGCTGCCGCGGCCGCTGCGCGAGGTCGTGCCGGCGTGCCTGGCCAAGGATCCGGCAGCCCGTCCCGCGATGCGCGACGTCCTGCTCCACCTGACCGCGCCCCAGCGCAAGGGCACGCCCCCCGCACAGCGCGCCCCTTCCGCGGAAGCCACGCCCCCAGCGCCGGGCGCCGCCTCCCACCAGGGCGCCGCCTCCGCTCGCAGCGACGGCTCCACGTCCTCCGGCTCCTGGCAGGGCACGCGCTCTCCGGAGGCGGAGGGGTCGCAGCAGGCGCCCGCGTACGGCGAGCCGTACCAGACGCCTGAGCATCAGACCGCCGGCCGACCGGCCAGGAACGACACCCCCGACTGGCTCTGGGAGCAGACACCGGAGCCGGCTTCCACCGAGCTCGCGGCGGGGCCTGGTGGCGAACAGCCCGCGCACCACGCTCCCGGACAGGAGGCCCTGCCGGACGCGCCCGGCCAGGCCGCCTGGCCCGACCCGCCCGGCCGGTCCGAGTTCGAGACACCCGGCGGGTCCGGGCGCGACCTGCCCGGCCAGCTTGCGTTCGACACGCCCGATCGGTCCCGGCTGGAGGTGGACTCCGCGGCCTGGCAGCAGACCGCCGACCAGACTCTCGACCAGGAGGCGTCCCCGCCCCTCGGCGGCACCGCCGGTGAGCCGGCGCCCCTCGGCAGGGTCGTCGGCGAGCCCCTGCCCAGGCGCAGGACCAGGTCGCCGCAGCAGGGCACGGCTCCCGGCGATCCCGCTTCCCACCAGGACCCCGGGCAGGCCGCGTACCCGTCGCCTGATCACCAGCGGGGCGGCGTCCCGCACGGGTCGGGCCGCGAGGTCCAGGATCCGCTGGGAGACCCGGCGTTGGAAGGCCCTCCGCAGGGAGGCCCAGCGCAAGGAGGTCCTGCGCAGGGAGGTCCGGCGCAGGATGGCTCGCCGCTCCAGGCGCTGTTCGATCTGTCGTCGCCGGTCGAGTCCACGTCCGGGCACGGCCCGCGGCAGGCGTTCGGGCAGGGCGCGCCGCACGGCTCCCCGGCCGGGTTCGGAGCACCGTCCGGGCACGGGACATACGAGGCACAGACCGGGCACGGGACGCGGGACGAGGGGCAGGACCGGTACGGCGGGCAGGCGTCCGAGGTGCCGGCGTGGTCGGAGCCGCCCGCGCCGTTCGCCGCGACACAGGGGCTCGAGTCGGCGCCGTTCGAGTCTCAGCCGCATGCCTCCGCGCCTCCTCATGCGCCCGAGTCGACGCACTCGGTGCCGGCGCCGCAGTCCTCGGCGCTGGTCGACGCCCTGGTGGCCGGCGAGAGAACGTCCGAGGCTCCCCCGCCGCGGAAACGACGCCGGGCGAAGAAAGTGATCGTCGCCTGTGTCTCCGGTGTGTGCGCGCTCGCCCTCGGCGGCGCCATCGTCTGGCTGACCCCCACCACGCCCACCCCCAAGACCACGAGACTCGCCGTCGTCAGCGACGCGCCGACGGCCGCTCCGTCCACCACCAGGGCCGAGCGGCCACGGCGCAGCCGTACCACCATCCCCCAGCCCGACGACTCGACCGGCACCGGCCGCGCCACGAAAGGCCGGCTGAGGCTGGTCTACGTACGGGCCGGCGGCACGAGGACCGGCGACTGCTGGGCCGGCGGCGAGGCGACGCTGCAGGCGCTGGTCGAGCGGACCGGCGAGGCGGTGAACTTCGCCTACACCTGGTATGTCGACGGGTCCGTCATCGGCCGCGCGACGGCGGGGATCTCGCGGAACGGCCGGCGCTATCTGGCCGCGCCGCGCAGCCTCACGAGTGCGGGGGGCGTCCACAAGGTCACGTTGCGGATCACCTCTCCCCTCACCACCCAGCGGACCGTCTCCGTCACCATGTGCCCGCAGTAGCCCTATGGACGCCTCCTCAGCTGGTCGATGAGGTCGAGCGCGGCGTCGGCTATCACGGTGCCCGGCGGGAAGATCGCGGCGGCGCCGGCGGCGCGCAGCGCGTCGTGGTCGTCCGGCGGGATGACGCCGCCGACCACGATCATGGTCTCGCCGGCTTCGTGGTCGGCCAGCGCCTTGCGCAGCGCGGGCACCAGCGTGAGGTGGCCGGCGGCCAGCGACGACACGCCCACGATGTGCACGTCGGCCTCGACCGCCTGCCTCGCGACCTCTTCCGGTGTCTGGAACAGCGGGCCGACGTCGACGTCGAAGCCCAGGTCGGCGAAGGCTGTGGCGATGACCTTCTGGCCGCGGTCGTGACCGTCCTGGCCCATCTTGGCGACCAGGATGCGCGGGCGGCGCCCTTCGGCGCGCTCGAAGTCGGCGCAGGCCTGGCGGACGCGTTCGATGGCGGCGGAGGGGCCTGACTCGTCGCGGTACACCCCTGAGATGGTACGGACCTGCTCGGCGTGCCTACCGAAGACCCGCTCCAGCGCCTCGGAGATCTCGCCCACCGTGGCCTTGGCGCGGGCGGCGTCGACGGCCAGCTTCAGCAGGTTGTGCTCGAGGCCCGGGCCGTGTCCCGGGTTGTCGGCGGCCTTGGTGAGCGCGTCGAGCGCGTGCTGGACGTCGGGCTCGTGGCGCTCGGCACGGAGCCTGGCGAGCTTGTCGAGCTGCTGGGCGCGTACGGCGCTGTTGTCGACCTTGAGCACCTCGATGTCCTCGTCACCGGTCGCGCGGTACTTGTTCACGCCGATGACGGGCTGGCGGCCCGAGTCGATGCGGGCCTGGGTGCGGGCGGCCGCCTCCTCGATGCGCAGCTTGGGCAGGCCCGCCTCGATGGCCCTGGCCATGCCGCCGGCGGCCTCGACCTCCTGGATGTGCTCCCATGCGCGTTCCGCGAGGTCGTGGGTGAGGCGTTCGACGTAGTAGGAGCCGCCCCAGGGGTCGATCACCTGCGTGGTGCCC
Organism: Nonomuraea sp. KM88; assembly: GCF_052245635.1. NCBI lineage: Bacteria > Bacillati > Actinomycetota > Actinomycetes > Streptosporangiales > Streptosporangiaceae > Nonomuraea > Nonomuraea sp. KM88. The sequence goes on from NZ_JBQQCC010000003.1 coordinate 129,656, forward strand.
GACTCCTGCTGGAGGAGGAGCTGGGTGTTGCGGGCGATGCGGGCGGAGAAGTCGGTGGGCAGGGCGAGTGCCTCGTCCAGGGCGTTGGTGTGCAGCGACTGGGTGTGGCCCTGGGTTGCGGCCATGGCCTCGACGCAGGTGCGGGCGACGTTGTTGAACACGTCCTGGGCGGTCAGGGACCAGCCGGAGGTCTGGCTGTGCGTCCGGAGGCTCAGCGATTTCGGATTTTTCGCGTTGAATCCGGAAACGAGCTTGGCCCACAGCAGGCGGGCGGCCCTCAGCTTGGCGACCTCCATGAAGAAGTTCATGCCGATGCACCAGAAGAAGGACAACCGAGGCGCGAACCGGTCGATGTCCATGCCCGCGGCGACCCCGGCCCTCAGGTATTCGACGCCGTCGGCCAGCGTGTAGGCCAGCTCCAGGTCGCACGTGGCGCCGGCCTCCTGGATGTGGTAGCCGGAAATGCTGATCGAATTGAATTTCGGCATTTTCTCGCTCGTATACGCGAAAATATCCGAAATAATCCGCATCGACGGGGCCGGGGGATAAATGTAGGTGTTACGGACCATGAACTCTTTGAGGATGTCGTTCTGGATCGTCCCCGCGAGCTGCTCCGGCGCGACGCCCTGCTCCTCGGCGGCCACGATGTACAGCGCGAGAACGGGCAGCACGGCGCCGTTCATGGTCATGGACACGGACATGCGGTCGAGCGGGATCCCGTCGAACAGCTGCCGCATGTCGTAGATGGAGTCGATCGCCACGCCCGCCATGCCCACGTCCCCGGCGACGCGGGGGTGGTCGGAGTCGTAGCCGCGGTGCGTGGCCAGGTCGAACGCGACCGACAGGCCCTTCTGCCCGGCGGCGAGGTTGCGCCGGTAGAAGGCGTTGGAGTCCTCGGCCGTGGAGAAGCCCGCGTACTGGCGGATCGTCCACGGCTGGTTGACGTACATCGTGGGGTACGGCCCGCGCAGGTAGGGGGCCGCGCCGGGATAGGTGCGCAGGAAGTCGAGACCGTCGAGGTCGCCGGCGGTGTAGAGCGGCTTGACCTCGATGCCCTCGGGCGTCTCCCACACCTCGCCCGGCGGCTCGGGGGCGTTCGTCCCCGGCTTGGGCCCGCCGTCGAGAGGGATGCCGGAGAAGTCCGGGATCATCGGGTCACCTCCAGGTCGTCGAAGGTCGTGCGGAGCACGGCCAGCGCGTCGCAGCCCGCGTGCAGGGTGGCGTCCACGCCGTCGTAGTCCCCCTTCCCCGCCAGCCACACCTTCTTCGCCCCGGCCTTGCGCAGGGCGGTGGCGACGGCCGCGGCGTGCTGGGCGTACAGCTTGTCGCTCGAGCACAGGCAGGCGACCGTCGTGCCGCTGACGGCGAAGGCGGTGGCGATCTGCTCGGGATCGGTGCCCGGGCCCGCGGTCTCGGTCTCCAGGCCGCCCGCCTGGAACAGGTTCGCCGCGAACGCGGCCCTGGCGGTGTGGGCGGCCACGGGGCCGATGGTGGCGAGGAACACCTTGGGGCGCTCGGCCTGCGCGTCGGCCAGATCGCGCAGCTCCTCGAACGGCTCGGCGTAGCGCACCCGCGGCAGCCCCGCGCTCCCGCCGGCCTCCGCCGGCTCAGGAGAGCCGCCCGCCCGCGACGCGCCTGGAGGGCCCGCCTCTTCCGGCGGAGCTTCTCTCCGGACGTCGTCCGGTGCCGCCTGCGGGGGTGTGCCGGAGACCGGGGCCGGGCGGAGGGGTTTCTCGTGGAGGTCGGGGTATTCGCTCACGCCCGTGATCGGGTGGCGCCGGTGGGCGATGTCGTCGGCGCGGCGGGCACGGGTGGCGGCGATCCGGTCGGACACCAGCCGGGCCCCCGCCTCGATCCCGCCGGAGGCCTCGATGTCCTGGAACCATTCCCACGCCCGCCCGGCCAGGTCGGCGGTGCGTCGTTCGACGTACCAGGAACCGCCGGCGGGGTCGATCACCCGACCCGCACCCGACTCCTCCAGCAGCAGCGCCTGCGTGTTGCGGGCGATGCGGCGGGAGAAGGCGTCCGGCAGACGGAGGCGGGCGTCGAACGGGCGCACCGTGACCGCCCCGGCTCCGCCCACGCCGGCGGCGAAGCAGGCGAGCGTGGTGCGCAGCATGTTGACCCAGGGGTCGCGGGCGGTCATCATGGCCGCGCTCGTCACGGCGTGCTGCGCCTGGCCCCCGTGCTCGGGGGCGCCGCAGACCGCGGCGACCCTGGCCCAGAGCCGGCGCGCCGCGCGCAGCTTGGCGATGGTGGCGAACTGGTCGGCGGTGGCGGCGTACCGGAACTCGATCTGCCCCAGCGCCTGCTCGACGGAGAGCCCGCCGCCGGTGAGCGCCCGCAGCTCCGCGACCCCTTGCGCCATCGAGCAGCCGAGCTCCTCGGCGTCGCTCGCGCCGGCGTCGTGGTAGGGGGTCGCGTCGACGACGACGGCCCGCAGCCCGGGGAAGCCGGCGACGCAGCGCCGCGCCAGCTCGGCCCCGAGCGCGCCGGAGGCCCCCAGGTTGCCGCTCAGCGTGGTGCCGCGGGCGGCGGCCAGGCCGAGCAGCGCCTCCGCGGCCTCCGCGGCGAGCTCGCCGGCCTCCAGGACGACGGGAGCCAGGTCGAGATAGACGTCCTTCAGCACCGTGCCGAGCTCGCCCACCGGAATGGCGCCCGGCCCGACGGCCAGCCACAACGAGGTGACACCGCTCTCCAGGTCGGCCAGCACGGCCTCGGGGTCGGCCACGGTGTGCCGCTGCCGCACGTCCCAGCCGGGCACGGCCCTGGCTCCGCGGACGTAAGGGGCCGCGCCGGGCAACCCCGGATCCCCAGGCAGGTCGCCCGCGTCGTAGAGCGGCGCGACCGTCACCCCGTCGTAGGTCAGGGTGGACAGCGCCTCCTCGGGAGAGCCCGCCTCGATCCCGGATTTGCGCAGGACCGCCACCGCCAGCGCCCGCCAGTCGTCGCGCGACACGGGCGCGAACCCCGCTGCCAGTTCCATGTTCGGATAGTAGGCGGAAGGCCGCGAACCCAGTAACCCAGGGTCCACCCCTACGTGAGATCAGCTGGTCGGGGCCTCCCACGCCAGCCGCCAGGTGATCGGGCCCACGATCCCGTCGTCGTCGATCTCCTGCACGCGCTGGAACCTGCGGCACACGTCGCGCGACTCTGGACCGTACGCGCCGTCCACGTCGAGGTCCCAGCCGCGCCTGCGCATCTGCGCCTGCCACGTCCGGACGTCCTCGCCGCGCGTCACCGGAGGGTATCTCAGCGGCCGCCCGGGGAACGGCGGCGTCGAGGGCGCCGGCGGCGCGGGCGTGCCGGGACGCGGTGCGCCACGCCTGACCCAGGCGTACAGCGGGTCGCCGGGGCAGTCGGTGGCGTAGCCGTCGCGGTGCCCCTTGATCTCCTTGCCCGCGCGCCCGCGTGCGCGCAGGTGCTCGATCGCGTCGACGATCGCGTGCAGGACGCCATCGGGCGGCTGCACCAGGCCCGCGTTGCCCACCAGCCCGAGCACGGCGTAGTGGCCGGAGTTGAGCCCGGGGCCGTTGGCGGCGGGCAGATGATGCGGCCCGCGCCCCTCGAACACCATCCGGTGCGGGCAGGCGATCATGGTGTTGCCGGTGAAGTAGACGGTCCCGTCCCTGCGCGCCAGCCAGCTCTGGTTCTCGGTCCTGGGACACCAGATGGGGCCGTGGTACGTCTCCTTCCTGATGGTGACGCCGCCGTCGCCGTGCTCTTCGGCCGGTCGCGGCACGACGTGCCGCCGTCCGTCGACGGAGACCATCCACGCGTCCGTCCCCGTGTCACCGACCGGCGGCACGCGGCGCAGCGACGCTCCCGCCCCGGACAGCAGCACGGCGACCATGAAGGCCTCGGCCGCCGCCCGATCCCTCCGCACGAGCCCCCCGGGCCCGGCCTCACCCGCCGCCAGGGAGGTCTCCACGAACAGGGCGAGCTGCGCCCTCGACAGGGAGAGCAGGAAGTCGAGCGCGGGCACCCCGCCGGGCGCCACCCCGAGCAGCCGCCGGCCCGCCCCGGCCGGGAGACGGAACGCGACGCGGTCGCCGGTGACCGTCTCCCTCCATCGGGGACCGCCGCTGCCCCGCCGGCGGAGCCGACCGGCGGGAGGGCCGAAGACCCCGTGGAGCGCGGCGCGGACGCGTACGAGATGCGCTTCGTCCTCCGGCGACCGGTGGATCGCGACGCCGCCCTGAGCCCGGGCGCCCTCGACGACCCCCGCCGTCCAGAACCACGCGGCCAGCTCCACGAAGGCGTCCGACCATTTCGGCTCGGCCGGCAGGTCGGCGCAGGGAGCCGCGATCGCGATGCGGTCGTCGTGGCCGAAGGTCTCGGTGGTCGCCCACGTGCGCTCACGAAGCGTGACCGTCCGGCCGGCCCTCCCGGCGGGAAGCCACCTCGTGCCGGGCCCCCTCCACCGTACGGGGTGGGGGCCGCGGCGGCGGCGCTCCACCGGCCAGCGGTGATGGGGCGTGGTCAACGAGGAGTGGCCGGCGCCTTCCATCCGGATCATCTCCCGCTCGCGCGCGGGGAACACGCACACCTCCAGCACGGGCTGCCACTCCGACATGCCCGTGCCGTGGTCGAGCGTGAGCGCGATGTCGCCGGGACGCAGCTCGCGGTAGGACCTCCACCCCTGCCGGGTGAGGATCTCGGTCTTCTCGTCCACGCAGTAGCCGATGTCGATCCAGCCGTTGCCGTCCATGTGGTGGCCCTGGATGGAACGTACCAAGGCCGTGCAGGCGTCGTGGTCGGAGACGATGCCGGGGTCGACCCTGCCGCCCGTGTAGTGGACCTTCACGCCTTTGGCGGAGTCGAGCTGCGTGTAGTCGCCGCGTGGCGGGCGAGCGTTCCAGCCGCGCCTTGATACCAGGTCGATGGCCACAGGTGAGCTCCGGGGGTCGCTGTCGGTGACGACCGAGCGTAACGCGGGTGGCGTGGACCGGTCCCGGAGATGGGGGATTTGGTCAGGGGCGGATCACCCGCTGGTCCGTCACGATCGCGGTGATGAGGTCGTGCGGTGTCACGTCGAACGCCGGGTTGACCGCGCGCGTGCCCTCCGGAGCCACGCGCATCCCTCTGATGGCCAGGATCTCGTCCTCGTCCCGGTCCTCGATCGCGATCTGCTCGCCGGACGGGGTGTTCCGGTCGATCGTCGACTCGGGCGCGACCACCACGAACGGTACCCCGGCGCGTTCGGCTCCGAGCGCGAGCGCGTACGAGCCGATCTTGTTGGCGGTGTCGCCGTTGGCGGCGATGCGGTCGGCGCCGATGAGCACGGCGTCCACCTCGCCCCTGGCCAGCAGGTAGGGGCCCGCGGAGTCGGCGATGAGCCGGTGCGGCGCGCCCATCCTGGCCAGCTCCCATGTGGTGAGCCGGGCGCCCTGCAGCAGCGGGCGGGTCTCCAGCGCCAGCACCTCGGCCAGCCGCCCGCGCTCGTGCAGCGTCTGGACGACGCCGAGCGCGGTGCCGCGTTCCACGGCGGCGAGCCCGCCGGTGTTGCAGACGGTCATGATCCGCAGCCGGTCGCCGTTGAGGAGGTCGGCGCCGCGCTCCCCCATGGACCTGCAGGCGGCGATGTCGGCGTCGCGGACGCGCAGCGCGGCGGCGAGCACCGCGTCGCGGCCATCCGGCAGGTGCGCGGCGACCTGGTCGACGCCCCAGGCGAGGTTGACCGCGGTCGGCCTGGCGGCGCGGAGCCTGGCGATCCGGCCCGGGTCGCCGCCGGCCAGCACGACGCCCAGCGCCCCGGCCACGCCGAGCGCGGGGGCGCCGCGCACGGCCAGCCGCCGGATGGCGTCGACGAGGTCGTCCACGGTGTGGATGCGTAACATCACGCACTTGTCGGGCAGCAGCGTCTGGTCCACGAGCTCCACCGCGCCGTCCACCCAGTCAATGGTCCTCACGGGGCACACGCTAACCCACCGCGGCGTGGGGTCAGCGTTCGGCGAGCACGATCACCGAGTCCGCCTCCTCCAGGACGATGGGCTCGGTCTTGTCCGGGTTGAGGACGATGCCGTAGTGCGGCGGATCGTTCCTCGCCGTGTTCTTGCGGTAGCCGATGGCCGTCTCGCCCTTGCGCCTGGCGGACTCCACGACCGTGGAGAACGACACCTTCACCCCTGTCTTCACGTAGGAGGCGGCGGGGCGCGGGTAGATCTCCGATCCGCGCGAGTCGAACAGGTAGCCGAACACGTCGGCCAGGTGCCGGTTCTCGGCGAGCTGGGCGAGGAGCAGGCCGATGACGGTGTCGCTGATGACGATGTCGTCGGCTTCGGTGACCTCGGCCAGGGAGCGGTTGTTCTCGTCGTGCATCTCGCTGACGATCGAGTAGTGCTCGCCGAGCGCGCTCTGCATGTCGCGGAGCTGGAGCAGCGTCATGAGCGTTCGCGTGTCGGAGTGATGCGGGTCGAAACGGTCGTCGCTGAGCACGATGACGTGCTGGAAGAGGCCGACGCCGAGCGATTCGAGGGCGAAGCGGTCGGTGGTGTCGCAGTCCTTGACGTTGACGGTGAGGTGGGCCAGGCCGGCCAGGCCGGTGCCGGCCTTGGGGTGGTCGGCGGCGATCTCCAGGACGGCGCCGGGGGCGACGTAGCCGTCGAGGTAGCGGACGATCTGCTCGGCCCTGCCGTTCCAGTTGAGCAGCAGGGTGCGCTCCGGCTCGGCGGGCGTGCCCATCGTCTCGGCGATGGCGCCGTCCTCGATGGACGGCATGCCGGCCGCCAGGCGGACGTGGGAGTCGTCGTGGGCGATGACGATGACCTGGTCGTCGGCGTCGATGACGGTCTCGCCCGGCGGGTTCAGCACGACGCCGGACGGCCGGCGCAGGCCGATCACGGAGGCGGTCTGGTACGCGTGCAGCGCCTCGCCGTACGTGACGCCGACGAGCTTCTTCGGGGTGCGCAGGTAGATCTCGCCGCCGTCGAAGTTGAGCAGGTCCATGCACACCACGGACATCCCGGACTGGCGCGAGGACTGCACGATGAGCCGGGACGCGGTGTCGTCGGAGTCGACCAGGAGCACCTCCTGGCCGCCGGCCAGGCGGGCGGCGGCCAGGTTGCGGCTGGAGGTCAGCGCCGCGACGGCCGGCGGGTGCACGCCCTCGCGCTTGGCCAGCGCGAGCAGGATCTTGATGACGTGGGCGTCGGGATCCTCACGCTCGGGCGAGAGCACGACGACCGACCGGGCCTCCGTCAGGTTCATCAGGTCGAGGTCGTGCGGCTCGGTGGGGCGCCCGGTGCGGCAGACGATGCGCGTCTTGCCCAGGTCGCCGGCCTGCTCGCGGATCTGATCTTCCATCTCCAGCTTGTCACGTTCCGCCAGGATGGCGATCACCGAGCTGCGCTGGCTCGCCTGTGCCTTGGACAGCTCGGCCACGATCGTGAAGATCTGGTCGGACCAGCCGAGCACCACCGTGTGGCCGGACTCGACGATGCGCGAGCGGCCCTTGCGCAGGCGGTCGACCTTCTGCTTGAGGCCGTTGGAGAGCAGGCCGACGAGCATGCTGACGATGAAGATGCCGCCGAGCGAGCCGGCGAACATCACCGTCATGTAGGCCGTCGAGCCTTCATCGCTGGAGATCTTGCCAGGGCTGAGCGCGTGCATGAGCGCGAGCCAGAGCACGTGTCCGGGACCCGTCACGCCCTCCGGTTCGTTCGGCGCGAGCCAGAGCGTCAGCACCGTGACCACGACGAGGAGCGCGACCGACACCAGGGCCAGCCAGCCGATCAGCGAAGCCGTCCCCCTGGACATGGTGTTGTCGAACCAGTACCGCGCCCTTTCGCGGAACGTGATCTTCGACACTTCCCCTGATACCTCCGCCTAAGGAGTGAAATAACCGAACGATCCAAAGTACCGGTGGATCTTGGCATCCGCATGGCGATGGGATCTTTGCCGCGGGCGTGACGACGGTAACGTATCGCCCATGGCGACCCCCCTGACACCGGACGACCCTGCGTCACTGGGCGATTACCGCCTGGACGGCAGGCTCGGCGAGGGCGGGCAGGGAGTGGTCTACCTCGCCCGCTCCCCCTCCGGCGAGCAGGTCGCTGTCAAGCTGCTCGGCACCGGCGACACCGAGACCAGGGCCAGGCTCGCGCGGGAGCTCGACGCGCTGGCGGGCATCGCCTCCTTCTGCACGGCCCGGGTGCTCGACGTCTCCACCGGCGGGCCACGGCCCTACGTGGTGAGCGAGTACGTGGAGGGCCCCTCGCTGTCCGACCGGGTGCGCGAGCGCGGCCCGCTGCGGGGCGGCGACCTGGAGCGCCTGATGGTGGGCACGGCCACGGCGCTGGCCGCCATCCACGCGGCCGGGATCGTGCACCGCGACTTCAAGCCGTCCAACGTGCTGCTCGGCCCCGACGGGCCCAGGGTGGTCGACTTCGGCATCGCCAGGGCGGAGGGAACGGCGACCATGACCTCCGGCCTGATCGGCACGCCCGCCTACCTGGCGCCCGAGCAGATCAACGGCACTCCCGCGGCTCCGGCCTCCGACGTCTTCGCGTGGGCCGCCTCCATGCTGTACGCGGCCACGGGCACGAGCCCGTTCGGGGCCGACACCGTCCCCGCCGTGCTGCACCGGGTGCTGCACGCCGAGCCGGACCTGTCACCCCTGCCACCGCGCCTGCGCGGGCTGATCGCGTCCTGCCTGTCCAAGGACCCCGCGCACCGTCCGTCGGCGCAGCAGCTCATGGTGTCCCTGGTCAACCCCGACCGCCCGGCCGGACCGCTCGCGCGGGGAGCGCCTTCCGCCGGCCCGCCACCGCGCACCGGCCACGACCACACTGGCCCCACGGGGCCGCCGCCCGGCAGCGGGGAGACCACGCGTGAGGGGCGGCGCCCCCGCACGCGTGCTCTGCTGATCGGCGCGACGGCGGTCGCGGTCGCCGCCGCCGCGGCCACCACCACGGCCCTGCTCGTCCGCCCCCCGCTCGCGGAGGGCGACCGCTCGCCCACGGCCACCCCTCCCACGCGGTCGCCGGCCGCCGGATCGCCGTCGCCGAACCGGCCGCCGGACAGCCCGTCGCCCGCCGGTTCCAGCACCGCGTCCGCCGGCGCGACACCCACCGGGTCCGAGCCCTCGCACGGTGCGGGCCTGCGGATCCCGGCCCGCTTCGAGGGCGTCTGGACGGGCCGTACGACCAGCACCAACCCGATGGACCCCGACGACAACGAGAACACGGTGGAGTTGGAGGAGGGCGAGTCCACCGCCAGGTGGCGGGAACGCGACGGCGACGACGACTGCAGGGGCACCATCACCCTGACCAAGGTGGAGGAGACCCGGCTGACCTTCGCCCTGGGCCAGAACGAGGGCGGTTGCGTCCCCGGCACCATCGTGCTGGCGCTGGAGGGCGACTCGCTCGCCTATACCTGGCGCGACGTCCCCGGCCTCGATCTCATCTCGCAGACGGGTACCCTCAACAAGGAATGACCACTTCTCCTCCCGGAAACCCTTCGACATCCGACGACCCTGCGGAGATCATTACCGATATGTCAGTGATCAGGGAGGTTCCGTTCCCCAGCCCCGACGCCGCAGGGCTGCCGATGAACATCTGCATCGACGACGCCGACTCCGCCATCGACCTCATCGACGCCCTGGCGCTGTCGCCGTTCGCGACGGGCGCGCAGCCCTGGTCCCGGCTGGCCAACCTGGAGCGCGTACGCCCTGAGGCCACGCTCAGCCCCGCCGAAGGCCGCGTGCTGCGCACGGCGCGGGTCGAGGACGGCCCGGAGTCGCGGCTCATCGGCGGCGACGGCTGGACGCTGCGCGTCGTGCGCCACCGCGACCGCACGGCCATGGTCAGCGTGACGGCGGTGAGCGAGGAACTGGCCAAGTCGGTGCTCCACGAGGCCATCGACGGCGCCGAAGAGGCGATGCCGGACGTCGACCACGTCGAGATGGGCTTCTGGTGGCGCGGCACGCACGGCGGCACCCGCTCGGAGCGGCCGATCACGGCGCAGCCGTGGGACGAGATCAGCGCCAACTACTCCGGAAAGGTGCGCGGGTCCCTCGACAAGCTGATGTCCGTCACGCCCTCCGACGTGAACGGCCGGCTCATCCTCCTGCACGGCCGGCCGGGCACCGGCAAGACCACGCTGCTGCGCACGCTGGCCAAGCAGTGGCACGACTGGTGCCAGGTCGACTGCGTGCTCGACCCCGAGCGGCTGTTCAACGAGCCGGGCTACCTGATGGAGGTGGCGGTCGGCTACGACACCGACGAGGACGCCCAGCGCTGGCGGCTGCTCGTCCTGGAGGACTGCGACGAGCTGATCAGCGCCGGCGCCAAGGCCCAGGCGGGTCAGGGTCTGTCGCGCCTGCTCAACCTGACGGACGGCCTGCTCGGCCAGGGCCGCGACGTGCTGGTGGCGATCACCACGAACGAAGACCTCGCCCGCCTCCACCCCGCCGTCGTACGCCCGGGCCGCTGCCTGGCGCAGCTCGAGGTGGGGCCGCTGAGCAGGGACGAAGCGATCGCGTGGCTCGGCACGCCGCAGGGCGTGGGCCCGTCGGGGGCGACGCTCGCGGAGCTGTACGCGCTCCGCGCGGGCCGGGAGCTCCCCCACTCCTCCGGCGACGACTCCACGGGCCTCTACCTCTGACCGCCGGGCCGCGCACCCGTTCAGGACAGGCAGGTGCGCGGTGTCCCCCGGTCCGGCGCGGTTCCGCCCGCCGAGGAGGGCCGGGCCGGTACGTAAACCATCCGATGTGCGACACGGGGTGCGAAACCACAATATGGGTGGTGCTCACCGTCGACCTGTCCCCCGTGGCCTTCACCCGCTTCAGATTGCCCGACACGGGACCCGACGCAGGGCCCGACGCCGACGCGGGGCCGCACATCTGGATCGGTGAGGAGCACCCGATCGGTTTCGCCGCCACGCAGCTCGTGCCCTCGTGGACCGCTCGCACCCCGCCGGGCACGTGGATCGAGATCGCGCTGCGCGCCACGACCGCGTCCGGCGCCCGCACCAAGTGGTACGTCATGGGCCGCTGGTCCGAGCACGGCGATCCGCGCACCTCGGTACCCGGCCAGGGCGACGGGGACGGCGACGTGGCGGTGGACACGTTCGTCGCCAGGCGTCCCGTCGTGGCCTGCCAGCTGCGCGTCACCCGGCACGGCGAGGGTGCCCGCGTCACCGGCCTGGGCGTGATGGCCTCTGCCCTGCCCCAGCACCCGCTCTCCCCGGCCGCCGCCGCGCCGGGCACCGGCAGCGGGGTGGGGACCGGCGGCGGGGCGGGGGCCGTCGAGCTGGCGGTGCCCGGGCACTCGCAGTACGCGCACGCCGGGCACCATCCGCGCTGGGACGGCGGGGGCGCCAACTGGTGCAGCCCCGCCTCGGTAGCCATGGTGCTCGGCTTCTGGGGCCGCGGCCCCGGCCAGGAAGAGCTGGCCTGGGTCGGGGCGGACGACCCCGCGCCGACGGTGGACCACGCGGCCGTGGGCGTGTACGACGAGAGCTACCAGGGCACCGGCAACTGGCCGTTCAACGTCGCGTACGCGGGCCGGTACGGGCTGGCCGGCTTCGTGACGCGGCTGCGGTCGGCGGCGGAGCTGGAGCGGTTCGTACGGGCCGGGATCCCCGTGATCACGTCCCAGTCGTTCAAGGCGCACGAGCTGCCCGGCTCCGGCTACTCCACGAACGGGCACATCATGGTCGTGACGGGTTTCACCGCCGGGGGCGACGTCGTCGTGAACGACCCTGCCGCGCCCGCCGAGGCCGAGGTCCGCCGGGTCTATCCGCGGGCCGCGTTCGAGCGCGTGTGGCTCAGGAGCCCCAGGAGCGGCGGCAGCGGCGGCATCGTGTACATCCTCCACCCACCCGATCATCCCCTTCCTCCCTGTATGAATGGTAATTGGTGAATATATGAGTATTCGTCCGATCGATGTGGCCCGTACCGACGGCGGCCCCCAGTGGGTGGAGGCGGTGGCCACGCCCTCAGGCACCGAGGTCTGGTGGGACGAGCCCCGCCCGCACGAGGGCGGCAGGCGCTGCGTGGTGCGCCGCCTGCCGGACGGCTCCCGCGTGGACGTCCTGCCGCCCGGCTGGAACGCGCGCAACCGGGTGGTCGAGTACGGAGGCCGCTCCTGGCGCCCGCTGCCCGGCGGCGGCCTCGTCTTCACCAACTGGGCCGACCAGCGCCTCTACCGCCTCGACCCGGGTGGGGACCCGGTGGCGATCACTCCCGTGGGTACGTACCGTTACGCGGACCTGTACCTGCCCCCGGGACGTGAGGAGGTGTGGGCGGTCAGGGAGACGGACGACGTGCGGGACCTGGTGGCGGTGCCGCTGGACGGCGGCCGGACCAGAGTCATCGTCAAAGCCCACCATTTCCTGATGAATCCTCGGATTTCACCCAACGGCCGGCAGGTCGCATGGATCGGCTGGGACCACCCCAACATGCCCTGGGACGGCACCGAGCTCTGCGTGGCCGAACTGCGCGCGGACGGCACGGCCGGCCCTCACCGGGTGGTGGCGGGGGGCCCGCGCGAGTCGGTCGCCCAGGCCGAGTGGCGCGACGACGCCGCCCTGTACGCGGTCACCGACCCCACCGGCTGGTGGAACGTGCACCTCGTACCCGCCGGCGGCGGGCCGGGCCGCAACCTCACGCCGCTGGAGCTGGAGTTCGGCGGCGCGGCGTGGAAGCCGGGCATGACCTACCTGGCGCTCGCGGAGGACGGTGACCTGGTCGTCGTGTACGGCACCGCCGACCGCCGCCGCCTGGGCGTGCTTGACCCGGAGACGGGCGACCTGCGCGAGATCGGCGGCGCGGCCACCCACTGGTCCTCGACCGTGTCGGTGGCGGGCGGCAAGGTCGCGGCGGTGCGCGCGACGCCGTACACGCCGCTGGAGGTGGCGCTGGTCGGCCTCGACGGCGCGTACGAGATCGTGTCGGCGCCCAAGCCGCTGCTGGACGGGGACCTGCTGCCCACGCCGGAGGCGATGACGATCGAGGGCGTGCACGCGCACCTCTACCCGCCGTCGGGGGCCACCGGCCCGAGCCCGTACGTGATCTTCGTGCACGGCGGGCCGACCGGGCACCTGCCGATCGTGCTCGACCTGGAGATCGCCTACTTCACCAGCAGGGGCATCGGCGTGGCCGTGGTGAACTACGGCGGCTCGACCGGCTACGGCCGAGCCTACCGGGAGCGGCTGCGCCACCAGTGGGGCGTGGTCGACGTGCAGGACTGCGCCAAGGTGGCCCGTGGCCTGGTGGAGCTGGGCCGGGCCGACGCGTCGCGGATCGCCGTCCGCGGCGGCAGCGCCGGGGGCTGGACCACGGTGGCGGCGCTCGTCCACAGCGACGTGTTCGCGGGCGGGGTCGCGCACTACGCGATCACCGACCCGGAGAGCTGGGCCGCGGAGACGCACGACTTCGAGTCCCGCTACCTGGACGGCCTGGTGGGGCCGCTGCCCGAGACGCGGCAGCGCTACACCGAGCGTTCGCCGCTGCTGAACGCCGCCCGCGCGTCGGGCCCGTGCCTGATGTTGCACGGCCTGGAGGACGCGATCGTGGACGTCGGGCAGGCGGAGCGGTTCACCGCCGAGCTGGACCGGCACGGCAAGGCGTGGGCCCTGCTGACGTTCCCTGGCGAGCAGCACGGCTGGCGCAGGGAAGAGACCATCGTCGCGGTGCTGGAGGCCGAGCTGGCCTTCTACGGGCTGATCTTCGACCTGGAGACGCCCGAGGTGCCGCCGTTGACGCTTAAGGGGAGAGCATGAAGAGCGTTGCCGAGATCTGCTCGGATCTGATCAGGTTCGACACCACCAATCCGGGTTCGGGTGAGCGGCCCGCCGCCGAGTACGTCGCCACCCTGCTGGCCGACGCCGGGCTGGAGCCCGTGGTGTTCGAGTCGGCGCCGAAGCGGACCACCGTCGTGGCCAGGATCGACGGCGACTCCCCCGACGCGCTGCTCATCCACGGCCACCTCGACGTCGTGCCCGCCGACCCGGCCGAGTGGCGGATGCACCCGTTCTCCGGGGAGATCGTGGACGGCTGCGTGTACGGGCGGGGCGCGGTCGACATGAAGGGCTCGTGCGCGATGACCCTCGCGACCGTGCTCGACCTGGCGGCGCGGGGAGTGCGCCCGAAGCGTGACCTGGTGCTGGCCTTCCTCGCCGACGAGGAGGCGACGGGCGACTTCGGCTCGCGGCACGCCGTCACCGAGCACCGCGAGCTGTTCGACGGCGTCACGGAGGCGATCAGCGAGTCGGGCGGCTTCAGCGTGGCCTCCGGCCGGCACCGGGTCTACCCGATCGCGGTGGGCGAGCGCGGCACCGCCTGGATGCGGCTCACCGCGCACGGCGTGGCCGGCCACGGCTCCCGCCCCGCCGTGGACAACCCGGTCGCGACGATGGCGCACGCCCTGTCGCGGGTGGCCTCCCACCAGTGGCCGGTGCACCTGACGCCGCCGGTCGCGGCGCTCATCGAGCACCTGTCGGAGATCACCGGGCAGCGCATCGACCTCGACCGGCTGGACGAGGAGGCCGCGCGGCTGGGGCCGCTGGGCAGCCTGTTCAAGGGCCAGATCCGCAACTCCGCGAACCCGACCATGCTGGACGCCGGCTACAAGGTCAACGTGGTGCCCTCGACCGCCGGGGCGCACGTGGACGGGCGGTACCTGCCGGGGCTGCGCGAGGAGTTCCTGGAGACGATCGACGCGCTGCTCGGACCGAAGATCACCCGCGAGTTCGTCAACCTGGAGGACGCGCCCGCAGCCCCTTACCCGTCGGCGTTCTTCGACGAGCTGGCGGGCTCGCTCATGGCGGAGGACCCGCTCGCGCGGCCGGTGCCGTACGTGATGGCCGGCGGCACGGACGCGAAGTCGTTCGCGCGGATCGGCATCGAGGGGTACGGCTTCGCGCCGCTGATGCTCCGGCCCGACCTCGACTATTTCGGGATGTTCCACGGCAAGGACGAGCGGGTGCCGGTGGAGGGGCTGGAGTTCGGCACCCGGGTGCTCGCCCGCCTGATCGCCTGAGCCGCCCGGCGGCCGCCGCACGTTTCCGGGCACGGCTGGGATCTCCCGACGCCCTGCGCGGGCTGGAGCGTCACCCAGGTCTTCCGGCACGCGGCCGGTGACCAGATCGGCTTCGCCGCCACGCTCACCGGCGAACATGGGCCTGACTTCAACCCGTTCGACCCGCCGGGCGGGCCGATGGCCGACAAATCCGGCTTTCTGGAGCACGCGCTGGCCCGCTCCGCCACGGCGTGGGCGGGCGTCGACCGCGACGCCGCCGAGGTGCCGACGCCGGTGCCGCCGAACGCGATGTCCCCATGGTCGGGCTCGGCCGCGTGCGCGCTCGGCGCGGCCGTGCACGCCTGGGACATCGCGGCCGCGACGGGGCAGCCCTCGCCGCTCACGCCCGAGATGGCCCGGCCGCTGCTGGTGGTCGCCAAGGAGATCGTCGAGCCGCTGCGCGCCTGGGGCGCGTACGCGGCGGCTCTGGAGACCGAGCCTGGCGACGACGAGGTCGCCTTCCTTCTCCGCTATCTCGGCCGCGCCCCCCGCTGGGCGCCCTCCTCCTGAGTTCAGGCGGCGTGGCGGAGGGTGCGGCGGACGGTGAGGCCGGCGAGGGCCGCCGAGACGAGCACCAGGATGCCCGCCTCCGTCCACTGGAAACGCCAGAACCGGGACGGCGGATGGTAGTACACGGCGTACCTGTATCCCTTGCCGAACAGGCACGCCTGCCACGCCTCCGCGTTCCGGCTGCCGCGCCCCGCGTCCAGGCGGCGCGGGCAGCCGCTCGCGGCGCCCGGCTCGGCGACCTCCCGTCCCGACGGATCGACCCAGGACGCGCTGACCAGCCGGGCGTCGGTGTCGTCGAGGACCACCGTGCCGGTCAGCTCCACGCGCGCGGGCTCGGCGTAATGGTCGCTGACCCCGAACAGGGTGAACATCGTCGCCGCCACCACGGCCACGGCCAGCGCCATCGCCGGGAGCGTACGCCGGAAGAAGGCCCCCGCCGCGGTGCCGAGCACGAACGCGAACAACCACCACGCGGCCGGCGCCACCCCGACCATGTTGAAGACGCCGACGTTGCCGAAAGACGAGTCGATCCCCTCCCTGAACACCGGGCGCCACAGGCTCACCATGAGCGACAGCAGCAGACCGCCCACCACGACCGCGCCGCCCAGCACCGACAGCTTGACGGCCAGCCACCGCCACGCGGGCACGGACTGGGTCCAGGCGAGCCGGTGGGTGCCGCGCTCGTACTCGCGGCCGAGCAGGGGGGCGCCCCAGAACGCCCCGATCAGCGCGGGCAGCACCAGCGGCATCCAGCCGAACACGGAGTAGACCGCGTCGTACCGCCGCCCCAGCGCCACCTCCAGGTCCGCGCACGCCGCGCCGGGGCCGGGGCAGCCGGGCGCGGCGTGGCCGGCGACGTACAGTCCGGCCTCCACGGCGGAGCCCAGCAGGAGCAGCCCCAGCAGCGCGAGGAAGCCGGCCGTCACGAGCAGTTGCGCCCGGTGCTGGCGCCAGGTCAGCCAGATCACGTGTCCACCCCCACGAGCCCAGGCAGGGCGACCGACTCGGGGCTGCGCAGGTAGCCCATGACCAGTTCCTCCAGCCCCGCAGGCCGGGCCTGCCAGCGCGGGTCGAGCGCGGGCGCGCCGCGTACGAGCAGGGTGGCCTGCCGTCCCGCCAGGCCTCCGCCCACCACCTCCACGTCGCCGGCCGGCCGATCGGCCAGGGCCCCGGCCAGCTCGGCGGGACCCGTGAGCACGAGGTGATCGGCCAGCAGGTCGTCGATGTCGCCGCTGACCTGCAGCCGCCCGCCGTTCAGCACGATGAGCCAGTCGCAGGTCTCCTCCAGGTCGGAGACGACATGGGAGGACAGCACCACGGTCAGCTCACGCTCGGCCACCTCTCCCATGAGGGCGCGCATCACGTCGTGCCTGGCGAGGGGGTCGAGGTTGGCCAGCGGCTCGTCCAGCACGAGCAGGTCGGGCCGTCTGGCCAGCGCCAGCGTGAGCGCCACCTGCGCGCGCTGCCCGCCCGAAAGACGGCCCACCTTCCTGTCGAGCGGGATGCCGAGCGCGCCGAGCCGGTCGCGGGCGCCCTGATCATCCCAGCGGGTGTTCATCCTGTGGCCGAAGGAGAGCATCCCGGCGACGGTGAAACCGTCGTACAGCGGCTTGTCCTGCGCCACGAACGCCACCTCGCCCGCCACGCCGACGCTCCCCCGCGCCGGCCGCAGCAGCCCGACGGCGGCGTGCATGAGCGTGGACTTGCCCGCACCGTTCGGCCCCACGAGCGCGGCCACGCGCCCGGCGGGGACCGCCAGCGAGCAGTCGCGCAACGCCCAAGTACGGCGGTAACGCACGCCGAGCCCGGTCGCCTCGAGCACAGGGCTCATGCCGCCCCCTCCTTCGCGGCATCGGCCAGGACCACGGTGAACAGCGCCCGCAGGTCGTCCTGGTCGAGCCCGGCCGCGCGCGCCTCGCGCACCCACTCCTCCAGGCCGCGCCGCAAGCGGGTGTGCTCGGCGAGCGTCGGGCCCGCGATCCCCCTGCGCACGAACGTCCCCATGCCGGGCCGGCCCTCGACCAGGCCCTCGCGCTCCAGCTCGCGGTAGGCCTTGAGCACGGTGTTGGGGTTGATCGCCAGGTGCTCGACCACCTCGCGCGCGGTCGGCAGCTGGTCACCCGGCCGCAGCGTGCCGAGCCTGAGCGCCTGCCTGACCTGGTGGACGAGCTGCAGGTAGGTCGACACCCCCGACCCTCGGTCGAGCTGAAACTCGATCACTACAACACCCTTTCACTATTCGAATAGTGAAAGGGTGTTGTACGAGATCGTGATCTGTCAACTCAGGCGAACTTGGTCTTGGGACGCTCCTGCAGCTCCCCGTCGAGGTAGATGTCGAGCTTCTCGTCGTAGAAGGCGATCAGTCCGGCGACCCGCTCGCTCTCGGGCAGCGGTGTCCGGTAGGACCAGGCGAGGTCCTCCTTGCCGTTGACCGACCAGTATTCGGCCGTGCCCTTGTACGGGCAGTGCGTGATCGTGCCGGTGGGCTCCAGCAGGTCGAGCCGGACGTCCGGCTTCGGCAGGTAGTAGCGGGCCGGCAGCCCCGTCTCGAAGAGGATGTGCGGGCTGCGGGAGTCGGCCACGATCACCCCGTCCACCTCGACGCGCACGTGCCGCGAGCTCGGCAGGATGTCCACCCGGGTGTACGGGTCGCGCGGGTGGAAGAAGACCTCCTCGTCCTCCTCGAACCAGGCGTCCATGGCCTCCCACCGGAAGCGCACGTGGCCGCGGATCTCCTCCAGCGGGGAGTCCTGGTAGACCAGCGCCGCGCCGGGGACCTCCTTGGCGCCCGCGGTGACCGTGTGCACCAGGCCGTCGCCCCTGCTCGGCGAGTGCTCGGCCGTGCCGGCCGGCTTGAGCGCCGACTCGTCGACGTCGGCCAGCGGGAAATAGTAGGCCGGATAGTAGGGGACCTCCCACACCAGCAGGGCGGAGGCGGTGTCGGCCACCACCCGGCCGCCGAGGTAGGTCCGCACCCGTTTGGCCGTGCGCTCGACGCGTACCCGGCCGCGTTTCGTGGCATCCATGCTCGCGGCAACCGCCGCGGGCACCCCGCTATTCCGCGATCATCCCCGGTGATCAGCGCAGGCCGAACGCGGCCAGCGTGGCCCACGTCACCAGCGCCCCCACCGCCGTGCCCGCCACCACCTGCGGCCAGGTGTGGTGCGTCAGGCGCACCCTGGCCCAGCACACCAGCGCCACCACGGCGGCGCCGGCGACGGCGGCCGGCCAGGAGGGCAGCACGTGGGCGAACACCACCACCGTGCCCGCGCAGACGGCGGCGTGGAAGGAGATCTTCCAGCGCAGCGTGATCGGCACGGTCACCGCCAGCGCGGCCAGCATCGCCGTCACGGTGGCGACGAGCAGCGTCGGCGCGCCCATGACGACCAGCAGCGCCAGCGCCACCAGCACAGCCGCCACCGCGGCCAGCAGCGGGCGCGTGCGGCGGGCGCGGTCGACGATGTGGTGCGAGTCGAGCCGCCCCGAGCGCACGCCGACCGCGATCACCGCCGCCGGCACTCCCCCGCAGAACGCCGAGGCCACCAGGCCCCACGCCGCCCCGCTCCAGCCCTGCGCGAGCAGGCCCACGAGTGGCGGCATGACGATGACCAGCACCTGCGGTGCCAGGAGGTTGGTCACCTGTCTCGCCACGAGGTCACCCGTCATGACAGCCAAGATTACGCGATCATGGCGCGCGGCCCCGGCGACATGCCCGCCGGCCGACCCGCACGCGCCGCCGGCTGCCCGCGCGCCACGCCCGCCCGGGCGGCAGGGCCCGCGATCAGCCCTTTCCCGCGGCGTTCACGATGCGGGTGGTCGAGCGGCCGGGGATGGCGTCCATCTCCCAGCACTCCGCGCCCAGGATCGCCGCGGCGGCGGCCCGCGCGCCCGCGTGCGGGTCGCCCGCCGTGTGCGCGAGCGCGCCCGGCCGCATCGGGACGAGCAGGTCGATGTAGTCCTCAGGCCCGTGCGCCTCGGGCGGTCCCGTCACGATGAACACCCCGGTCACGAAGCGGAGGGCGGCCAGCACCTCGGCGCGTTCGGCCGCCGGGTTGAGCGGCCTGCTGGGGCCCTTCCAGGCCCGCACCCGCGGATCGTCCTCGACGCCCACGACCAGCGGCAGCCCGCGCTCGGCCACCGCTCCCAGATAGCGCACATGGCCCACGTGCAGGATGTCGAAGACGCCGGTCACGACCGCCGCACCCGGCCGGTCGTACGGCCGCACCCAGACGGCATCCAGGCTGTTCACGCCACCTCCTCGCACGCTGCGCTCCCCCGGGGTCTGGACGACTCGTCGATCGCAGCGTACTCGGTCGCCGCCGGAGGTAGCGCAGGCGACCTTGGGAAAGCCCATTCCTACCTTTTCGCGATAATCTCCAGCACCCCCCTTGCGCGTCTCATAAGGTCACCGGATTTGGGGGAGGTCGCCGTGGCACCGCCGGACTCGCACCGCGTCGATGGGACCGAGGAGAGCGATCCGCCCGCCGGCCACGATCTCGTGGCCCGGCTGCCGGGAAGCCCCTCCCAGGTCTCCAGGGCCAGGAGCCTCGTGACGGACGCGCTCGGCCGCGACCATCCGCTCCACGACGACGTCGTGCTGCTGACCAGCGAGCTGGCCACGAACGCGGTGCTGCACAGCCGGTCCGGCGCCGGGGGGTCGTTCACGGTGACCGTGACGCGCTCGGACACGCTGGTGCGGGTGTTCGTGGCGGACGCCGGGTCGGAAGGGCCTCCCTGCGCGTGCCGTACGAGTGCGCAGGCGACCAGCGGCCGGGGCCTGCCGCTGATCGAGGCGCTCAGCCACCGCTGGGGTTTCACCCGCGAGGCCGGTTCGACGACCGTCTGGTTCGAGCTGCTCCAGGCTCGCGTGGCCGCGGGGCTGGCCGTCTAGGCCGTGGGAACGATGTCTCAGCTTCCCGGGACGCCGGGTCGGTAGTGCCAGACGAATTCCAGCCAGGGCGGCGCCACCGCCATGAAGTGCTCCCAGCTTCCCGGTTCGGCGTCGCGGTCGCCACCGCGGACCTCGGAGAGCAGCCTCAGCATGAAGCCCTCCCCGGTCAGGCTGTTGACGATCCGGCCCAACGTCTGCGTGTATTCCCTGGGTTCGCGGACGATGCGGCCCGACGGCGTGCGGTCGTAGACCCAGTCCTGGTCGGGATAGGACGTCATGGCCTCGTCGGCGTAGGGCTGCCGGAGCGTGTAACCCTCCCCGTTCCACGACTCGTGCGTGAGCCCGGAGAAGAACGGGTTGGCGCACATCAGGTAGTAGTGGCCGCCCGCGGCCACGACTCTCGCGACCTCGCGGAAGACGATCCGGGAGTCGGGGACGAACGTCAGCGAGTACGGATGCCAGACCAGGTCGAACGTGGAGCCGGCGAAGGCCGACAGATCCCGCATGTCCCCTTGGACGGTGCGGACGCCGACGCCGTGGTGCTCGGCGGCCGAGCGATCACGCGCGAGCTGCCCCGGCGAGATGTCGAGCACCGTCACGTCGGCCCCGAGCAGGGCGAAGGCCGCGGACTGCTGCCCGCCTCCCCCGGCCAGGCAGAGCACCTTCCTGCCCGCCAGGTCGCCGGGAAGGCCCAGCCTCTCCAGGCCCAGGTAGTCGCGGGCCTTCTCCGCGTCCAGGTCGAGCATGGGGCGGGTGAACAGGGCGTCCGCCCGCACCAGGGCTTCCCAGCGTTCCCGGTTGTAGCGGTGGACGTCGTCCTGCACGGCGATCACCCTTCCACAGCCCTCCGGGCGATCGCCACTCCTTAATCTCCCGGACTACTTCCCTGACGCATCCCGCACGTCGAGGCGGCACAGGCCCTCGGCGAGAGCCTTGGTGGTCAGGCGGGTGCGGCTGTCGCAGCCCAGCTTGGCGAAGATGTGCTCCAGGTGGGTGGTGACCGTGCGGACGCTGAGCACGAGCGCGGCGGCGATCTGCGGGTTGGAGTCGCCCGCGGCCACCCTGGTGAGCACGTCCACCTCCCGGCCCGTGAGGTCGTAGGGCAGCGGGCACGGGCGCTCGGCGGCGACGGCGCCCTGCAGCGCGCCCTGGAACCCGACGCCCGCCCTGAGCAGCCGCAGCTCGTGCCATCCGCCGGCGCCGTCGAGCCAGAGCCCGTGCCTGCTCAGCTCGCGCGAGTCGATGAACGCGCGGGCGAAGGCGGCCATCGCCGGGTCGTCCCGCAGCGCGGGCGAGATCTCGCGCCCAGGAACCTCGCGCCGGGCGCCGAGCCGGTCGAAGGCGACCGCGCGGAAGTCGGCCGGCAGCCCCACCGGGTCGATCACGCACCGGGTCAGGTCGGTGACGTGGGCCAGCATGGGGCTCACGGCGGCCACGAGCGCTTTCGTACGGCCCGGGAAGTCGCGACGGGACACCAGGTGCAGCAGCCCCGTGTAGCGGTCGCCGCCGAGGAACAGCGGCGCGGTCAGGCCGGCCCGCCACCCGTAGGGGGCCAGATGGCGCCGGAAATAGCGCTCGGTGCCCGGCTCGGGCATGCCGACCGGCGCTCTGGTGGCCAGCGCCCTGCGGTAGGCCTCCAGCCCGGCGTACTCCTCCGCCGCGTCGCGGTGGATGCGCGGGTGCCCGTCGGACACGACGCTCTGGTGCCGCCCGGTGGCCGGGTCGAACGCGACGAACTCGTAGGCGTCGAGCGGGACCACGCGGCGCAGCGCGGCCATCGCGGCGCACGCGCCGCCGCCGCCCGCGACCTGGTAGCCGACCTCGGCGAACACCTGCAGCTGGCGAACGTCCAGGGTGATCTCGGCCACGGCCTCTTTATATCATTTGCCATTCCTTGGGATTCTCGTGAAGGTTTTCTTCACGAGAATGCCGGAGGCTGCGCCGGATGTTATGGTCGTCGCATGCAGCGCGCTCTCGTCACGACGACGCCGGACCCCGTCCCGGCGCGCTGATTCCATGCTTCCCGGGCGGACGCCCGGGAACGCGGTCGTTCGCCCTTTCCACGCAAAGGACGATCATGAACGACCACCGCAGGCTCGGCCGCGAGCTGGGCATCTTCGACACCGACCCGCTGATCGGCTCCGGCCTGCCCTGCTGGCTGCCGGCGGGCGCGGCCGTGCGCAAGGCCGTCGAGGACTACGTCCACGAGCTCGAACGCCGCAACGGCTACCAGCACGTCAACTCCCCCGTGCTCGGCAAGCGCGAGCTGTACGAACGGTCGGGACACTGGGCGCACTACGCCGACGACATGTTCCCGCCCATGAACGTGGGCGGCGAGGAGTTCGTGCTGCGGCCCAGCCTGTGCCCGCACCACGCGCTCATCTACCGCTCGCGCGGGCGCAGCCGCCGGGACCTGCCCCTGCGCCTGGCGGAGCTGGGCGGGATGTACCGCTCGGAGCTGTCCGGCGTGCTCGGCGGGCTGACCAGGGTGCGCGCCATCCAGCTCAACGACGGCCACGTCTTCTGCGCTCCCGAGCAGGCCGCCGCCGAGGTGTCGGCCTCGCTCGACCTGATCGAGGCCGCGCACGCCCAGCTCGGCATCCGGGCCGCCCGCTACCGGCTGTCGCTGCGGGGCGAGGGCGACAAGTTCGTGGACGACCCCGCCATGTGGGCGCGGGCGGAGGCGGTGCTGCGCGAGGTGCTGAAGGAGCGCGGGCGCGACTACGATGAGGAACGGGGCGAGGGCGCCTTCTACGGGCCGAAGATCGACATCCAGATCGCCGACCCGGCCGGCCGCGAGACCACCCTGTCCACCGTCCAGGTCGACTATTTCCAGCCGCAGCGCTTCGACCTGAGCTACGCCGGCGGCGAGCGGCCCGTCATGGTGCACCGCAGCGTCGTGGGCGGCATCGAGCGCCTGGTCGCGCACCTCATCGAGATACACGGCGGGGCGTTCCCCGCCTGGCTGGCGCCCGTTCAGGCCGTGGTGCTGCCGCTGTCCGACGCGGAGTCGCCCGCCGCCGAGTCGGTGCTGCGGCGCTGCCTGGCCGCCGGGCTGCGGGCGGAGCTGGTGCCCGCCGGACGGGGCAGTCTCGGGGCCAGGATCCGGGCGCACCGGCTGGTGCCGTACCAGCTGGTCGTGGGGCCGCGCGAGGCGGCGGACGGCGGGATCGCGGTGCGGCGGCGGGACGGCAGCCAGGCCGGTGACGTGCCCGTCGAGCGGCTGGCGGCCGATTCGCGCCCCTTGTACGGATAGCGGAAACCAAATAGGTAACGGCCCCTTCCCAGATCAAGTAAGCGACTCGTAAAGTCCCTGCAACGCGCCCTGTCGGGAGGACGACTTGACCGAGCTGAGCGACCGCGAGGCCGACCTGGTTTCCGCGCACGAACAGGAACGCCCGGCGCGGCAGCTCGGTGGGGCCCTGCGGCTCGGCGTGTGGATCCTCGGCGGGCTGCTGTCGGTCTACGCGCTGGTGGTGGTGTTCCGGCCGGTCGAGGCGTTGCAGCACCGGATGACGTTCCTGGCCGTGGCGCTGCCGCTGGTGTTCGTCTGCTACCGCTCGGGCATGCCGGAGTATCTGCGGCGGAAGGCGTGGCTGCTGCGGTTGGAGTGGCGAACGCGGCGCCGCCGGTCTGATGACCGCCTGGCCGCGATCGGCGGCACCTCCGCCGAAGAGGCGCCCGCCGGCGACGCGCCGCCCGTGGCCGGGACCGGCGCGCGCCCGCCCGAGGCCTCTGACGTGCGCCCGTCCGAGGCCAGGGCCGGTGCGCTGCGGTCCGAGCGGCCGAGCGTCATGGACTGGCTGCTGGCCGCGGCCTCGCTGGCCGTGCTGGTCTATCCGCTGGCGGCCATCGACGACTTCCGCGACCGGGGCTCGGGCGCGGCGCTGACGGACCTCGACATCGTGGCCGGGCTGGCGCTGACGGTGCTGCTGCTGGAGGCGGTACGCCGGACCGTCGGCATGGCCCTGAGCATCATCTGCGTCATTTTCCTGCTTTATGCCTATTACGGGGCATACCTGCCGATCGATTGGACCATCGGGCACCGGGGCTTCGATCTCAGCCAGATCGTCTCCCAGCTCTACACCGGCACCGAAGGCTTCTTCGGCGTTCCGATGCAGGTGGCGGCGAGTTACATCATCCTGTTCACCATCTACGGCGCCGTGCTGGACTATTCGGGCGCGAGCCGGTTCTTCATCGACCTGAGCTTCGCCGCGTTCCGCAAATCCCGCTCCGCCCCCGGCCGCACCGTCGCCACCGCGGGCTTCCTGCTCGGCACCGTGTCGGGCTCGGGCGTGGCGACCACGGTCAGCCTCGGCAGCGTCGCCTGGCCGGTGCTCAGGCGGGCCGGCTACCCGAGGGAACCGGCCGGCGGCATCCTGGCCGCGAGCGGCATCGGCGCCATCCTGTCGCCGCCCACGCTCGGCGCGGCGGCGTTCATCATCGCCGAATACCTCCGGGTCGGCTACCTCGAGGTGCTGCTGTACGCGACGATCCCGACCCTGCTCTACTACCTGGGCATCTTCCTGGCCATCGAGATCGACTCGCGCCGCTTCGGCACCCACGCCGTTCCGGTCGACGCGCCCAGAGCGGGCCGGCTGCTGCTGCGCTTCGGCTACCACTTCAGCTCGCTGATCCTCATCATCGTGCTGATGGCGCTCGACCGGTCGGCGTTCCAGGCGGTGGTGATCGCCACGGCGGTCGCGTTCGCGCTGTCGTTCCTCGACCCGCGCCACCGGATGGGCCCGAAACGCATCGGGCAGGCGCTGGCCAAGGGCGCGCTGGAGGTGCTGCCCGTGACGGCCGTGTGCGCGGCGGCGGGCATCATCGTCGGCGTCATCACCCAGACCGGCCTGGGCCTCAACCTCAGCGCGATCATCGTGGACTTCGCGGCGGGCCACCTGATCCTGACGACGCTCATGTCCGCCGTCGCCGTCATGCTGCTGGGCCTGGCCGTGCCGGTGACCGCGAGCTTCATCATCGCGGCGGTCATCATCGGCCCGGCGCTCACCGCGCTCGGGGTGTCGCAGGCCGAGGCGTACATGTTCGTCTTCTACTACGCGGTGTTGTCGGAGGTGAGCCCGCCCACCGCGCTGTCGGCGGTCGCGGCGGCCGCGATCACCGGCGGCAACACGTACCGCACGATGATGATGGCCTGGCGTTACACGCTGCCGGCCTTCCTGGTGCCGTTCGCCTTCGTGCTCACGCCCAACGGGCAGGCGCTGCTCGGGCAGGGGCCGATCGGCTCCGTGCTGCTGATGGCCGCCGTGTCGGCCGTCGCCGTGGCCGCTCTGGCCATGGCGACGGGCGGCCTGTCCGGCTGGTCCGAGCGGGTGCTGGCGTCCGTGGCCGCGGTGCTGCTGCTGTTCCTCGAACCCGTCCCCATCGTCGCCGGTCTGGCCGTGCTGGCCGTGGCCGCCGCCGTGCATCTGGTCAGAAGAAGGAGAAGGGACCCAGCGTGAAGCGGATTCTTGCGATAGTCGCAGCGACCGTCCTGGCCGTGGCGGGCTGCGGCGGGGGTGCGGGCGGCTCGGGCAACCGGCTGTCGATCGCCACGGGCGGCACGACGGGCGTCTACTACGTCTACGGCGGTGGCCTGGCCAAGCAGTTGTCGTCCAACATCGCCGACACCCAGGCCACCGCGTCCGTCACCTCCGCGTCGGTCGAGAACATCAAGCTCCTCGCCAGCGGCAAGGCCGACATCGGGTTCTCCCAGGCCGACACCGCGGCCGACGCGGTCAACGCCAAGGACACCTTCACCGCGAAACAGCCCATCAAGGCCATCGCCCGCATCTACGACAACTACGCCCACGTCGTGGCCGCCCCCGGCGTCGAGGCGGCCAAGGTCGCCGACCTGAAGGGCAAGCGCGTCTCGCTCGGGCCCGCCAACTCCGGCACCCAGGTCGTGGCCAGGCGCATCCTGGAGGCGGCCGGCATCGACCCCGACAGCGACATCACCAAGCAGCAGCTGTCCATCAACGAGTCGGTGCAGGCCGCCAAGGACGGCACCATCGACGCGTTCTTCTGGGTCGGCGGCCTGCCCACCGCCGGCATCACCGACCTGGCGACGAGCAAGCCCGACATGAAGCTGCTCGACACCGGCGACGTCCTGGAGAAGATGCGCGCCACCTACGGGGAGCAGTACGTCCCGCTCGACGTGGACCTGTCCGTCTACAAGCTGTCCGGCGCCATCAAGACCGTCGGCATCGCGAACCTGCTGCTGGTGCCCGACTCGATGGACGAGCAGCTCGCGTACGACATCACCAAGACCCTGTTCGCCAAGAAGGCCGAGCTGACCGCCGTGCACCCCGAGGCCGAGAAGCTCGACGTCAAGCTGGGCCAGCAGGTGGCGCCGGTCGAGCTGCACCCGGGCGCCGCCCGCTACTACAAGGAACAGGCCTGACCCGGCTGCTCCTGGCGCTCGCCCTGGTGGCGGCCCTCGGCTCCGGCGGCGGCGCCAGGAGCCTCACCGTGAACGGCCTGCCCGTCGTCGCGGGTTCCTTCGCGATCGCCTACGTGCACTCGGTCTACAAGGCGCCCTCGGCGGAGGTGTTCACCGTCGAGGGGCGCCGGTTCACCATGCGGGCGGTCGTCTCGGCGAGCGACAGCGTGCTCGACTACTACGCCCTCGACGGCACGCGCTCCCGCACCCCCGAGGGCCTGTGGGTGCTGCGACTGGCAACGCCCGCGACGTACGACGGCCTGTCGCTGCTCGCCACCCCGATCGGCCGCAGGACCCTGCTCGCGGGCCGCCGCTGCCTGCCCCTGTATCCCGCGTCCGGCGCCGCTCAGGTGCGAGTCGCGGTGCGCGTCACGCCCGTCGTGCGCGGCCGGGCCTGCCGGCCGCCGTACGACGGGCTGCGCGCGGCCGGGCCGGTGCTCACAACCAGTCGTTCTTCTTGAACACCGAGTACAGCACCACCGAGGTGATCGCCACGAGCACCGTGGACGCCCAGAGCCCCCAGCTCTGCCCGGTGCCGGGAACGGGCACGTTCTGCCCGTAGAAGCCGGTGATCAGGGTGGGCACCGCGATGATGGCGGCCCAGCTGGTGACCCGTTTCATGATCTCGTCCAGCCGGAAACCCTGCTGGGCGAGGCGGGTCTCGCGGACGTTCGCGAGCATCTCGCGGATCCCCTCGACCCACTCCGTCGCCCGCAGCACGTGGTCGTAGACGTCCGCGTAGTAGGGGGCCATCACGGAGTCGGCGACGATGTCCTGGTCGCGGTGGAGCAATGTGCCGATCACCTCGCGCATCGGCATCGTGATCCTGCGGACCCGCGTGGTGTTCTTGCGCAGGTCGAACATCGCGCGCTGCAGCCGCCGGCCGTCTCCCGGGTCCCCTTCGTACAGGGACTCCTCCAGGGCCTCCGCCTGCGCGTCGAGCTCTTCCACCAGGTCGAGCTGGCCGTCCACCACGTAGTCGAGCAGGCCGTACAGCAGGAACGGCACCCCGTGCCCGGCCAGGCGGGACAGCGTGTCCCAGCGCCTGACCACCTCGTCGATGTCGAAGGCGTCGCCGTCGCGCACGGTGACCAGGGCGTTCGCGGTGACGAAGACGTTCACCTCGACGGGACGCAGCCGCCCCTTGTCCATGTGCACCCCGTAGACCGTGATGAACAGATGGTTGTCGTAGACGTCGACCTTCGGCCGCTGCCGGTCGGTGAGCGCGTCCTCCATCGCCAGCTCGTGCAGCCCCAGCTCCGCGCCGACCGCGGTGAGCTCGGCGGCCGAGGGGCGGCACAGGTCGAGCCAGACGACGTTGCCCCGGTCCGGCACATGCCCGGAGAGCTCCTCGAGGGGGAAGCCCTCCTTCTCGAGGACGCCGTTCCGGTAGAGACGCGTACGCACTAGCAGAGTCTGGTGAAGCGTCTCGCGTCGCGCACCGCCGCTCCCCCCGGGTCGTTGTTGAAGTAGACGTAGGCGTCCTGCCAGCCCGCCTCGCGCACCCGCCCGGCCCACGTCCCCAGCGCGGCGTCGCCGTACGAGGTGCCGGCCCGCCCCTGGTGCAGGCGTACGTACCCCCAACCGGCGGTGCGCCAGAACGGGCTCTGCGGCCGGCCGCGGCGATCCGCCCAGCACAGCGCGGCGCCCCGGGCGCTCAGGATGTCGCGCACCTCGCCGGTCCACCACGAGTCGTGGCGCGGCTCCACGGCCACCCTGACGTGCGCGGGGAAGCAGGCCAGGCACCGGTCGAGGCGGCCGGGATCGACCTGGAGGGTGGGCGGGAGCTGCAGCAGGACCGGCCCGAGCTTGTCCTTCAGCTCCGACGCGGCGCCCATCAGCCGCCGCACCGGCTCCTCCGGCTCGGCCAGCCGCCTGATGTGGGTCAGGAACCTGCTGGCTTTGACGGCCATCACGAAACGCGCAGGCGTCCTGTCGCGCCAGGCGGCGAACGACTCGGGGCGGGGCAGGCGGTAGAAGGCGTTGTTGCTCTCGACCGTGGGGAACTCCGCCGCGTACGTCTCCAGCCAGAGCCGCTGCGGCACGCCCTGGGGATACAGCACGCCCCGCCAGTCCTTGTACTGCCACCCCGAGGTGCCCACCAGGCATGTCATGCCGTTGCAGCTACCCAGGCCCGCCGCGTGCAGTACTGTCCTTGTTCGTCAGCCGAGGAGGACCTTTCACCCGATGGGCGTTATCTGATGGGCGCCGGGCACGGGCACGGGCACGGGGCGTCCGCACCCCGCTCGCGGCGCACGATGATGGCGAGCCTGGCCGTCCTGGTGCCGGTGGCCGTCGTCACCCTGGCGGCCCTGCTGTGGCTCTGGCCGGACGGCCGGGCGGAGCAGCAGGGCGGCGGCGCGCAGCCGTCGGCCGTCGAGCGGCTGGCCGGCACCGTCACCGGCGTCACGCTCAAACGTTGCCCCGCCGCCCCCGAGGGCGCGCCACGGCCCGACCCCGCCACCTGCGGCACCGCCACGGTCAAGCTCGGTGAGGGGCGCGACGCCGGCCGTGACGTCACGCTCCGCCTGCCGGGCGGCCCGGGGGCGCAGCGCTTCGCGCCGGGCGACGGCGTGATCCTGCTGCGCGACGCCGAGGGGGCCTACCAGATCTCCGACCATGACCGGGCGATGCCGCTGTGGTTGTTCGGCGTGGCCTTCGCGGTCGCGGTGATCGCGTTCGGCCGCTGGCGCGGGGTGACGGCGCTGATCGGGCTGGCGGTCACGTTCGTGCTGCTGCTGACGTTCGTCATCCCCGGCATCCTGGAGGGCAGGTCCCCGATGCTGGTGGCCATCGTCGGGGCGGCGGCGATCATGCTGACGGTGCTCTACCTCACGCACGGCTTCTCGCTGCCCACGTCCATGGCCGTGCTCGGCACGCTGGCCAGCCTGGCGCTGACGGGCGCGCTGTCGTACGCGGCGCTCGGGCTCGCCCGGCTCAACGGGATCACCGACGACAGCGCGCTGACCCTGGGCATGAGCCTGTCGATCGACACGCAGGGGCTGCTGCTTGCCGGGATCATCATCGGCGCGCTGGGGGTGCTCGACGACGTCACGGTCACGCAGGCGGTGACGGTGGCCGAGCTGGCCCAGGCCAACCCGTCGTACGGCTTCGCCCGCCTCTACCAGGCGGCCGGCCGCATCGGGCGGGCCCACATCGCCTCGGTGATCAACACCATCATCCTGGCGTACGCGGGGGCGTCGCTGCCGCTGCTGCTGCTGTTCAGCATCGGGGAGCAGCCTCTGGGGCAGGTGCTGACGACGCCGGTCATCGCCCAGGAGATCGTCCGCAGCGTGGCCGGCACGCTCGGCCTCATCGCCGCCGTCCCCATCACCACGGCCCTGGCCGCCCTGGCGGCCACCCGCCACCGGGAGGAGCCGGCGAAGACCTCCTCCGGCCGGCGCGCGACCCCTGACAGGTCCGCCACACGCCGCCGTGCGGAGCCCCGCGCGGCGGACGCCCCGCGGGAGGACTTCTTCGCCCCGCACCCGTCCCACCACCACGACGTCTCCCCCGGCCAGGAGCCGGAGCCCCGCCGGGAACCGGGCCGCCAGGCCCGCCACCGCCGCGCGAGCACCTAGCCAGGGCCCTCGCCCGGCCGGCGGGCGGAAGGCATCACGGGGACGTCGGGGAGGTCCGGCATCGGGATCCCGGCCGCGTGCACGGCCGGTCCCCGTGGTGGTCCATGGCTCACTTGAACGCTTCGTCGACGAGGGCGCCGACCTGCGCCGCGGGAGAGATGGTCGGCGGCCTCTTCCACCACGATCACCCGGGCGGCAGCGGCCTGGCAGCGGGCACGGTGTCCGGCCGCGGGGCGGGAACGGAAGCGGCCCGTTCGGCCACCTGACGGTCACCGACGCTGACGGCGCACGTTCACATGCGCCCGTGCCGAAACCCGTGCCGGGTCAGTACGCCTCGGCGCTGCCGTCCACGCGCAGCTTGCGCCGGGCCCGGTCGTAGAAGGTGGTGCCCAGCCGCACCACCTGGGCCGCCCCCGGCCAGGCGGCGACCGTGACGCGGTCACCGGGGCACAGGTGCCCGACCACGGCCCCGTCGACCTCGACCGCGAGCCGCCCGCTGGTGGGCAGCACCTGGAGCGTCACCTCCTCGTCGGCGGGCAGCACCAAGGCCCGGTTGAAGGCCGAGTGGGCGGCGGAGGGCACGACGAGCACGGCCTCCACGCGGGGCGACACGATGGGCCCGCCGGCGGAGAAGCTGTAGGCGGTGGAGCCGGTGGAGGTCGCCACGATCACGGCGTCGGCGGCGAAACGCACGAAGTCGCTGCCGGCCGGGCTCACCGCGACGCCGGCCAGCCCCTCTCCGGGGATCCGTACGAGGGCGATGTCGTTGAACGCGGTCACTTCCGCGCCCCCGACCTCGCTCCTGATCGCCATGCGCGGCTCGATCGTGTAGCGGTGGTTGTCGATCGCCGACAGCGTCTCGGCCAGCTCGCTCACGTCGATCTCCGCGAGGAACCCGAGCCGCCCCACGTTGACCCCCAGGATGGGCGTGCGCCGCCCGGCGAGCAGCCGCATCGTGCGCAGCATCGTGCCGTCGCCGCCGAGCCCGACCAGCAGGTCGGCCCGCTCGACGAGCGTGTCGGCGTCGACCGGCACGGCGGTGCAGTCGATGCGGCCCACCTCCTCGGGCAGGCCGAGCACGGTGGCGTCGTTGCCGGCCGCCCAGCGCAGGATGGTGTCGATCGCCTTCCTTGAGTCGCGCTGAGGGTGCAGCACCAGCCCGACCGTCGTGACCATGCCCATGGGGCCACCCTAGGTCAGCGGTCGAGGCAGGGGCGTTTCGGGTCGAACACCCAGTCCTTCACGAGATACCGCATGGCCACGGCGTCGTCGCGGGCGCCGAGCCCGTGGCGGAGGTAGAGCTCGTGGGCCTCGGCGAGGGCCGCGCGGTCGAGCTCGACGCCGAGCCCGGGGGCGGTGGGCACGTCGACGGCGCCGTCCGCGATTCGCGGCGGCCTGGTGGTGAGGGCCTGGCCGTCCTGCCAGATCCAGTGGGTGTCCAGGGCGGTGATCTCGCCCGGGGCGGCGGCTCCGACGTGCGTGAACATCGCCAGCGAGATGTCGAAGTGGTTGTTGGAGTGCGAGCCCCAGGTCAGGCCGAAGTCGTGGCAGAGCTGGGCGACCCTGACGGAGCCGGACATGGTCCAGAAGTGCGGGTCGGCGAGCGGGATGTCGACGGCGTTCGCGCGTACGGCATGCGCCATCTCCCGCCAGTCGGTGGCGATCATGTTCGTGGCAGTGCGCAGGCCGGTGGCACGCCGGAACTCCGCCATCGTCTCCCGGCCGGAGAAGCGGCCTTCGGCCCCGCACGGGTCCTCGGCGTAGGCCAGCACGCCGCCGAGCCCCGCGCACAGGCGGACGGCGTCGGCCAGCAGCCAGCCGCCGTTGGGGTCGACGGTGATCCGCGCTCCGGGGAACCTGCCGGCCAGCGCCCTGACCGTCTCGATCTCCTCCTCGCCGGGCAGCACCCCGCCCTTGAGCTTGAAGTCGGCGAACCCGTAGCGCTCCTGGGCCGCCTCGGCCAGCGCGACCACCGCGTCCGGGGTCAGGGCCTCGCGGCGGCGCAGCCGCGACCAGGCGTCGTCGCCGCCGTCATCGACGCGGTAGGGCAGGTCGGTCCTGCCCGGGTCGCCGACGTAGAAGAGGTAACCCAGCATCGGCACCCGGTCGCGCTGCTGCCCGTCGCCGAGCAGCTCCGCCACCGGGACGCCGAGGTGCTGGCCGTGCAGGTCGAGCAGGCTGGACTCCAGCCCGGTGACCGCGTGCACCGTGGTGCGCAGGTCGAAGGTCTGCGCGCCCCGCCCTCCTGCGTCCCGGTCGGCGAACCGGGCGGCCACCGAGCGCAGCAGGCTGCGGTGGCGCGCCACGGGCTCGCCGGCCAGCAGCGCCGCCGCCTCCTCAACGGTGCGGCGGATCGCCTCGCCGCCCGGCACCTCGCCGAGGCCCGTGCGCCCGTCGGAATCAGTCGTGATGACGACGTTGCGGGTGAAGAACGGTCCGTGGGCGCCGCTGAGGTTGAGCAGCATGCTGTCGTACCCGGCCACCGGGACGACCTCGACGCGTCGGATGGTGGGAGACACCGGCGGGAACCCTCTCAGCTGATCTTGTTGACGAGGGCGGTCAGCTCGGCGAGCTCGTCCTCCGTGAGGTTCTGCAACGGCGGACGCACGGGCCCGCCGTGCCGTCCCGCGGCGGTCAGCCCGGCCTTGATGATGGACACGGCGTACCCCTTCTGGCGGTCGCGGATGTCCAGGTAGGGGACCACGAACTCCCTGATGCGGCGGTAGACCGCCTCCCGGTCCTGGGCGCGCACGTCGGCGTAGAAGTCGAGCGCGTACTGCGGGATGAAGTTGAAGATGGCCGAGGAGTACGTGCTCATGCCGAGCTGGAGCAGCGGCAGCGCGAAGGTCTCCGCGGTCGGGAGGCCGCCGATGTAGGCCAGGCGGTCGCCGACGCCGGCGTAGATGCGGGCGAGGTTCTCGATGTTGCCGACGCCGTCCTTGAAGCCGACGAGGGTCTCGTTCCTGTCGGCCAGGATCTCGACGGAACGGTCGGTCAGGATGGCGTTGGCGCGGCTGTAGACGACCACGCCGAGCCCCGTGCTGCGGCAGACCGCGCTGACGTGCTCGATCAGGCCGGCCTGACCGGCCTCCGTGAGGTAGGGGGGCATGAGCAGCAGCCCGTCGGCGCCCGCGGCCTCGGCGGCCTGGGCCTGCGCGACGGCGTTGGCGGTGCCACCGGTGGCGGGGGCCACGACCGGCAGCCTGCCGCCGACCTCGTCGACCGCCGCGCGGACCACCTGGTCGATCTCGGCGGAGGTCAGCGAGAAGCCCTCGCCGGTGCCCCCGGCGGTGAACAAACCTGCCACGGGGAAGCTGCTCAGCCAGGCGAGGTGCTCGCGGTAGCGCGCCTCGTCGAACTGGAGGTCCTCGGTGAAGTGGGTGACGGGGAAGGACAGCAGGCCGCTTTTGAGCTGGGTCGCGAGCTCGTGCGGGGTGAAGCTGGGCATGGCGGTCCTTTGCTTTGCATGCGGCAGTGGGATTCCCGTGCGCCGCAGGTCAGGTCTGTTGCCGCCAGGCTAGAGAGCAGGAGCGATTCCTGTCCAAGTGCATTTTCGTATCCGGCGATGCCATCAGGGCATCGAAGGCCGGTCGGAGGGCGAGGCTCCGAGGTCGGGCAGCAGGTCGAGCACGCGCCAGAGCGCGGGGTTGGTCGAGTCGCGGTCCCAGATCACGTGCAGCTCGACCGGCTCGCCCGTGGCGTTCTCGTCGCTCTCCAGCGGATCGCGTACCAGCTCGCAGAAGGTGACGCCGTCCACGCCGAGCGAGCGCGCGCTGGCGGGCGCCAGCGCGACGCCGCGTCCGGCCGCCACGAGGAGCACCGCGGTGAGGATCTGGTGCACCTGCTGTTCGATCCTGGGGTGGGCGTTGGTGAGGAAGTGCACGGTGAGCTCGTGGAAGTAACGCGACTGCACCGGGTTGTAGCTGATCACCGGCAGGCCGTCGAAGTCGTCGGGGAGGAGCGGCCGGCCGAGGCCGGCGAGCGGGTGCCCGATGGGCACGACGGCGCACAGCGGCTCGCGGAAGACGACCCGGGAGTCGAGCGTGGCGATGTCGAACGGCGGGCGTGCGAGCCCCAGGTCCAGCTCGCCGCGGAGCAGGCCGTCGACCTGCCCGGCGGTGACCCGTTCGTGCAGGATGACGTCGATCTCGGGTAGCTGCTCGGACAACCGCCGCAGCAGCGCGCCCAGCATGCTGATCGCCGAGACGGCCGTGAAGCCGAGCCGCACGGTGCCGGCGGCGCCGCTGGCGATCCTGCGCGCACGGTCGCCCGCGGTGTCGACGAGCGTGAGCATGCGCCGCGCGTCGTCCAGGAAGGAGCGGCCGGCGTCGGTGAGGACCACGCGCCGGTTGTCGCGTTCCAGCAGGGTCACGCCGACCACCCGCTCCAGCTTCTGGATGTGGCGGCTGAGCGGGGGTTGGGTCATTCGCAGCCGATCAGCGGCCCGGCCGAAGTGGAGCTCCTCGGCGACTGCCACGAACGCCCGGATCTGATCAAGTGTTAGCATGATGCGGAAAGAGTATCACTTGATACCGAATTGAGCCTGGACAGGCATCGAAGCTGCTCCCTAGTCTCCGGAGACTACAGAGAACGGAACAAATCCGCACTTGACGTCCGTCCGAATCTCCGCTCCACCGCACCCCAAGCGCACCCACCGCGCATCCACCGCGGGGCATCGCCCGCACGAAGGAGAAGTCCATGCCGGCATCCCGGACAGCCCCCCGCCGCGTTCTCGCGGGAGTCCTCGGCACCGTCGCCGCCATCGCGCTGACCGCGTGCGGTGGGGTCAAGACGACCTCCACCGGCGGTGACGGCGGCGAATACCCGTCGGGCAACATCGAGTTCAGCGTCGGCGCCTCGCCGGGCGGCTCGACCGACCTCATCACCCGGGCGCTGGCCCAGGGCATGGCCAAGGAGCTCGGCGTCTCCGCGCCGGTGCTCAACAAGCCGGGCGCCAACGGCGCGCTCAACGCCAAGGAACTGCAGTCGGCCGCCCCCGACGGCTACAAGATCGCCGTACAGAACGCCTCGCTCTTCACCATCACGCCGCTCACGGTGTCGCCCGCCGAGGCCACGAAGATCGACTCGTTCGACGTCATCACCGGCGTCTCGCGCGACGACTACGTCATGGCGACCAACCCCAAGTCCGGCTACACGTCGATCAAGGACATGAAGAAGGCCGGCAAGACGATCCGCTACGGCACGACCGGCGTGGGCACGGGCGCCCAGCTGGCCTCCGCGCTGACCTTCAAGTCGGCCGGCATCGAGGCCACGGCCGTGCCGTTCGACGGCGGCGCCCCCGCGCTGACCGCACTGCTCGGCAACCAGGTCGACGTCTCCACCATGCAGATCGGCGAGGCGATCGAGAACGTCAAGGCGGGCAAGCTCGTGCCGCTCGCGGTCTTCTCGAAGGAACGCATCCCCTACATGCCCGACGTGCCGACGGCCACGGAGCAGGGCTTCGATGTGCAGGTGACGCAGTACCGCTTCCTCACCGCGCCCAAGGGCACGCCGCAGGACGTCAAGACGAAGCTGCTCGACGCGGCCAAGAAGACGTTCGCCACGCCGGAGTACAAGAAGTTCAACGAGCAGAACTCGCTCACTCCGATGGAGGTCACCCCCGACGAGGTCCTCAGCTCCCTGCAGAGCGACACCGCCACCTACAAGAAGCAGCTGGACGAGTTCGGGATCAGCCTGGCCGGCTGACCGAGGTCCCGGCAGGCCGCCCCCACCCGCC
Source organism: Nonomuraea sp. KM88 (assembly GCF_052245635.1). Classification (NCBI taxonomy): domain Bacteria; kingdom Bacillati; phylum Actinomycetota; class Actinomycetes; order Streptosporangiales; family Streptosporangiaceae; genus Nonomuraea; species Nonomuraea sp. KM88. The sequence goes on from NZ_JBQQCC010000003.1 coordinate 165,840, forward strand.
CGTCCGCCCGCCCGCCCGCCACCAAGGAGTGAGCATGTCCATGCCCGACCCCGCCAGGGCACCCGGCCCGCTCGACGACGTCGCCGTCGAGACCGGGCGGATCCAGGCCGAGCTGGACGAGTCACGGCCGCCGCACGCAGGGCCTGTCTCGCAGATCGCGGCGGCCCTGGCAGGACTCTGCGCCGGGATCTTCGGCGCGGCCGGGTCGTACGCGCTCGGGCTCGGCAGCCTCACCCAGCCGGGGCCCGGCCTGTGGCCGTTCGCCATCAGCGTCGTCATCGTCGTGCTGTCCGCGGCGCTCGTCGCCGCGGGCCGCCGCCTCGAGGACGCCGAGCGGTTCTCGAAGGCGAGCCTGCTCACCCTGGTCGCGCTGGTGACGCTCGTGCTGCTCGCCGCGCTCCTCCCCGTGATCGGCTTCGAGATCCCGTCGCTGCTGCTGATGTTCGTCTGGCTGCGGTGGCTGGGCAAGGAGTCGTGGTTGTCGTCCATCGTGATCAGCGTCTGCACCGTGGCCGCGTTCTACGTGCTCTTCGTCCTGCTGCTGCAGGTCCCGCTCCCGCGCCTCATCTGAGAAAGTCACATGGACCTCACCCCGATTCTCAACGGCTTCGGCGTCGTCCTGGAGCCGGCCAACCTGCTCTACTGCTTCGTCGGCGTCATCATCGGCATGCTCATCGGCGTGCTGCCCGGGCTCGGCCCAGGCGCGACGATCGCCATCCTGCTGCCCCTCACGTACGGCATCGGGCCCGTTCCGGCGATCATCATGCTGGCGGGCATCTTCTACGGCGCCCAGTACGGCGGGACCATCACCTCCGTGCTGCTGCGCCTGCCCGGCGAGGCGTCCTCGGTGGTGACCGTCTTCGACGGCTTCGCGCTGGCCAAACAGGGGAGGGCCGGCACCGCGCTCGGCATCGCGGCCATCGGCTCCTTCATCGGGGGCACCGTCTCGATCCTCGGCCTGACGCTGCTGGCCCCGATCGTCGCCGGCTTCGCGCTCGACTTCGGGCCCCCCGAGTACGCGGCGCTTGGCGTGCTCGGCGTCCTGCTGATCTCGTCGGTGGGCAACGGCCACAAGCTCAAGGCCATCATCGCCGCCTGCGTCGGGCTGCTGCTCGCGACCGTGGGCCGCGACACCTTCACGGGCGCGGAGCGCTTCACCTTCGACAGCCTCAACCTGGCCGAGGGCATCGACTTCGTGCCGCTCGCCATGGGCCTGTTCGGGCTCAGCGAGATCCTCTACAACATCGAGGAACGCCACAACCAGGTCCACTCCCCCGCCAAGGTCGGCAACGTCTGGCCGTCCCGCAAGGACCTCGGCCAGTCCAAGGGCGCGATCGGGCGGGGCTCGCTCATCGGCTTCTTCCTCGGCGTGCTGCCCGGCGGCGGCGCGACGCTGTCCTCCCTGGCCGCGTACGCGTTCGAGAAGCGGCGCGCGAAGCGGCCCGAGCGCTTCGGCAGGGGCGCCGTCGAGGGCGTGGCCGCGCCGGAGACCGCCAACAACGCCGCCGCCACCTCGTCGTTCATCCCGCTGCTGACCCTCGGCATCCCGGCCAACGCCACGATGGCCCTCATCTTCGGCGCGCTGCTCATCCAGGGCATCCAGCCGGGCCCGCAGCTCGTCGCCCAGCACCCCGACGTCTTCTGGGGCGTCATCAACTCGATGTACATCGGCAACATCCTGCTGCTCATCATGAGCATCCCCATGGTCGGCGTCTTCGTGCGGATCCTGCGGGTGCGGCCCGCGATCCTGGCGCCGATCACGGTGCTCATCACGCTGCTCGGCGCCTACACGGTGAACAACCAGGTCTACGACATCTTCCTGGTGATCGTCTTCGGCCTGCTCGGCTACCTGATGAAGAAGCTCGGCTTCGAGCCGGGGCCGCTCGTGCTGGCGTTCGTGCTCGGTTCGCTGATCGAGAACTCCTCGCGGCAGTCGCTGCTCATCTTCGGCGGCGACCCGACCGGCTTCTTCACCCGCCCGATCTCGGGCACGGTGTTCGCGCTGGTCCTGCTGGTCGCCGTCCTGCCCCTGATCCGCCCCCTGATCAGCCCTTTGATCAGCCCTTTGATCAGCAAGGCCGTGCGCCGCCGCGGACCCGCCGGGGAATCGGCCGGGCACGCGGACGACCCCGTGGAGGAGAACACGCGATGACCACCAGCGCCGGACACCGGCCCACGCCCGGCGGAGACGCTGCCACGGGCGGCCGGGTCAGCCGGGTCTCCGTCACCCCCGTCGCCTTCCGCGACCCGCCGCTGCTCAACGTCGTCGGCGTGCACCAGCCGTTCGTGCTGCGCGCCATCGTCCAGGTGCACACGGACGCCGGGCTGGTCGGGCTCGGGGAGACGTACGCCGACCGGGCCCATCTCCAGCGCCTCGAAGCCGTCGCCGCCGCCCTTCCCGGCCTCGACGCGTTCGACCTCAACGGGCTGCGCCGCGTGGTCGTGACGGCGCTGGGCGCGTCCACCGGCGGCGCGGGAGCCAGCTTCGGCGGCATGCTCGACCTGTCGAGCGCGGTCGACACCGTGGCGGCGCCGTTCGAGGTGGCCCTGCTCGACGTGCAGGGCAGGGCGCTCGGCCGCCCGGTCAGCGACCTGCTCGGCGGCGCCGTACGCGAGCGCGTGCCGTACTCGGCGTACCTGTTCTACAAGTGGGCCGGACATCCGGGCCAGGACGACGACCTGTGGGGCGAGGGCCGCACGCCCGAGCAGATGGTCGCCCAGGCGCGGCGCATGGTCGACGACTACGGCTTCGGCGCGATCAAGCTCAAAGGCGGCGTGTACGAGCCCCGCCACGAGATCGAGACCGTCGAGGCGCTGGCCGCGGCGTTCCCCGGGCATGCCCTGCGCATCGACCCCAACGGCGCCTGGACCGTCGAGACCTCGGTCGAGGTGGCGGGCCGGCTCGCCGGCGTGCTCGAATATCTGGAGGACCCCACGCCGGGCATCGACGGCATGGCGGCCGTCGCCCGGCGCAGCGACCTGCCGCTCGCGACCAACATGTGCGTCATCACCTTCGAGCATCTCCGGCCCGCCGTCGCCGCCGGCGCCGTGCAGGTCGTGTTGTCGGACCACCACCTGTGGGGCGGCCTGCGGCGCTCGGCACTGCTGGGCGGCATCTGCGAGACGTTCGGCATGGGCCTGTCGATGCACTCCAACTCGCATCTCGGCGTGAGCCTGGCGGCGATGACGCACCTGGCCGCCGCGACGCCCAACCTCACCTACGCCTGCGACACGCACTACCCGTGGAAGGCCGAGGAGGTCATCAGGCCGGGCGTGCTGGAGTTCCGCGACGGGAGCGTGGCCGTGCCGACCGGGCCTGGCCTCGGCGTGGAGCTGGACGAGGATGCGCTCGCGGCCCTGCACGAGCAGTACGTCACGTGCGGGCAGCGCGGCCGGGAGGACACCGCCTACATGCGGACGGTCGTGCCGGACTTCACGCCCAACACGGCCCGCTGGTAGTTAGGGCGCCTGGAGCCGGGCGCGCGAGTTGGACAGGTGCAGCCGCATCGCGGCCCGCGCCGCCGCCGCGTCCTGGTCGGCGACGGCGCGGTAGACGTTCTCGTGTTCGAGCGTCACCCGGGTGAGGTGGGTGGCGTCGGAGACCGTGTAGCCGTGCGCCAGCCGCGTGCGCGGCAACATGATCATCATGGGGCCGAGCGAGGCGAGCAGGTCGGAGTAGAACCGGTTGCCGGAGGCCAGCGCGACCTTGAGGTGGAACCGGAAGTCGGCCTCGACGGCGTGGCCGGGGTGCCGGTCGGAGCTCCCGAGATCGACGAGGGCGCGTTCGATGGCCTTGAGCTGCAGGTCGGTGCGGCGCTCCGCGGCCAGCCCCGCCGACTCGGACTCGACCCCGATGCGGAAGTCGATCATGTCGAGGACGTCGCGGTGCGTGCGGACCCGCGAGGCCTCCACCGAGAACGGCGCGGGCGCGGGCAGGTCGAGCACGAACGAGCCGCGGCCCTGGAAGGTCTCGACGAGCCCTGCCGCCTGCAGCCGCGAGATGGCCTCGCGGACCACCGTGCGGCTCACGCCGAACTCCTCGACCAGGGAGGACTCGGTCGGCAACTTCTGGCCGGGGGCGATCTCGCCGGCGAGGATGCGGGCCTTCAGCCGTTCGACGAGCTCGTGGGCGAGGCCGCGCCCGGTGTCGCGATCGAGCTTTCTGTCCGGCGGCACGGGTGACAATCTACCCGCCCGCCGCGCGGAACTCGACGGCGTCGAGGCGCCAGGCCGCGGCCTCGTCCGCGACGCTGAGCCCGAGGCCGGGCCGGTCAGGGACCCGCATGCGGCCGCCCTCGATCGCGAGCCGCTCGTTGAACAGCGGCGACAGCCACTCGATGTGCTCGACCCAGGAGTCGCGCGGGTGCGCGGCGGCCAGGTGCACGTGGATCTCCATCACGAAGTGCGGCGCGACCTGGAGGCCGGCGTGGTCGGCCAGCGCGGCGACCTTGAGGTAGGGGGTGATGCCGCCCGCGCGGGGCACGTCGGGCTGGAGCACGTCGCAGGCGCGCAGGTCGATGAGGCGCACCAGGTCGGCGACGCTGGAGAGCATCTCGCCGGTGGCGATGGGGGTGTCGAGGGCCTCGGCGAGCCGGGCGTGCCCCTCGGCGTCGTACGCGTCGAGCGGCTCCTCGATCCAGACCAGGCCCAGCTCCTCCACCGCCCGCCCGAACCGCAGCGCCGAGTGGCGATCCCACTGCTGGTTGGCGTCCACCATGAGCGGCACGTCCTCGCCCAGGTGCTCACGCACCGCCGCCAGCCTGCGCAGGTCCTCCCGCATGTCCGGCTGACCGACCTTGATCTTGATCCCGCCGATGCCGTCCTCGATCGACTGCGAGGCCCGCGCCTTGACCTCCTCGATCGGGGCGTGCAGGAACCCGCCGGAGGTGTTGTACGTCCTGACGGAGTCGCGATACGAGCCCAGCAGCTTCGCCAGCGGCAGCCCCGCCCGCCTGGCCTTCAGGTCCCACAGCGCGACGTCGATCGCGGCCAGGGCCTGCGTGGCCACGCCGGAACGCCCGACGGACGCGCCCGCCCACACCAGCATGTCGTAGATCCGGCCGACGTCGGACGGGTCCTGGCCCAGCAGGCGCTCCCCTGTCTCCTTGGCGTGAGCGTACTGCGCGGCGGTGCCGGCGCGGGTGGTGTAGGAGAAGCCCAGCCCGTCCAGGCCGTCGGCCGTGGTGACCTCGCAGGTCAGCACGTCGATCTGGGACAGCGGGCGCTGGCGTCCGGTGGCGACCTTGGCGTCGCTCACGGGGGACGGCAGGGGCACGGCGTAGCGGCGGAACCGTACGGACTCGACGCGGTCGCCCGGCGGCATCACGGTCACGCCCGCCCGAACTCGACGCTGTCGACCACCCATGCGCGGCACTGGTCGCTCAGCGTGAAGCCGAGGCCGGGCCGGTCGGGGACGATCATGCGGCCCTCACGGGTCTCCAGACGCTCGTTGAACAGGGGGTCGAGCCATTCGAAGTGCTCGACCCACGGCTCGCGCGGGTAGGCGGCGGCCAGGTGGAGGTGGATCTCCATGGCGAAGTGCGGCGCGAGGTGCAGGCCCGCGTGGTCGGCGAGGGTGGCCAGGCGCAGGAAGGGGGTGATGCCGCCGACGCGCGGCGCGTCGGGCTGGATGATGTCGGCGGCGCGGGCCTCGATGAGCCGGACGTGCTCGGCGACGCTGGAGAGCATCTCGCCGGTGGCGATGGGGGTGTCGAGGGCCTCGGCGAGCCGGGCGTGCCCCTCGGCGTCGTACGCGTCGAGCGGCTCCTCGATCCAGACCAGGCCCAGCTCCTCCACCGCCCGCCCGAACCGCAGCGCCGAGTGGCGATCCCACTGCTGGTTGGCGTCCACCATGAGCGGCACGTCCTCGCCCAGGTGCTCACGCACCGCCGCCAGCCTGCGCAGGTCCTCCCGCATGTCCGGCTGACCGACCTTGATCTTGATCCCGCCGATGCCGTCCTCGATCGACTGCGAGGCCCGCGCCTTGACCTCCTCGATCGGGGCGTGCAGGAACCCGCCGGAGGTGTTGTACGTCCTGACGGAGTCGCGATACGAGCCCAGCAGCTTCGCCAGCGGCAGCCCCGCCCGCCTGGCCTTCAGGTCCCACAGCGCGACGTCGATCGCGGCCAGGGCCTGCGTGGCCACGCCGGAACGCCCGACGGACGCGCCCGCCCACACCAGCATGTCGTAGATCCGGCCGACGTCGGACGGGTCCTGGCCCAGCAGGCGCTCCCCTGTCTCCTTGGCGTGAGCGTACTGCGCGGGGCCGCCCGCCCGCTTGGAGTAGCTGAAACCGGTGCCGCTGTGGCCCTCCTCCGTCGTGATCTCGGCGAACAGGAAGACGACCTCGGTCATCGGCTTCTGCCGGCCGGTGAGGACCTTGGCGTCGCTGACGGGGACGGCCAGCGGGAGCGTGACGGAGGAGAGCGAGACGTGGCGGATCTGGTCGGCGGCCATGGCGGTCCCAAGGGGTCGGCTTGCTGGAGTCGCTCGTCATCATACGAATCTGAAAGTCGTATGACAACATGGCCGCGGTGCGCGCCGGTCTCCGATAGCGTCGCGTTCATGCGGCTTCATGTGGGATGCGCGATGTGGACCCACGCGCGCTGGCAGGGACGGCTCCTGCCCGCCGGGCTTCCCCCCGGCGAGCGGCTGCGCGCCTACGCGACCTGGTGCGACGCGGTGGAGGGCAACACGACCTTCTACGCCACCCCGTCGAGGAGCACGGTGGAGTCGTGGGCTGCGCAGACCGGGCCCGGCTTCCGCTTCGTCGTCAAGCTGCCCAAGGCGATCACCCACGAGCGCCGCCTCACCGGCGCCGAGGAGGACCTGCACACGTTCCTGGAGGCGATGGAGCCGCTCGGGTCGCGGATCCACGCGCTCTGGCTGCAGATGCCCGGCTCGTTCTCGCCGGCCGACCTCGGCGCCCTCGCCGCCTTCCTGCACCGGCTGCCCCGCTCGCACCGCTACGCCGTCGAGGTGCGGCACCGCGCGTTCTTCGCGGACGAGCGGTCGCAACGCCTGCTCGAACGGCTGCTGGCCGGCTTCGACGCCGAATGGGTGCCCTTCGACACCACCGTGCTCTTCCGGAGCCCGCCCACCAGCGACGCCGAGCGCGACGCGTGGACGAAGAAACCGCGCGTGCCGCGCCGCACGCGCGCCCTCACCGCCCACCCGATCGTGCGCTACCTCGGCAGGGACGACGAGGCGCGCACGATCGACGGCTGGGGCCCGTGGGCCGGCACGGTGGCGGACTGGCTGCGCGAGGGGCGCTCGCCGACCGTGTTCATCCACACGCCGGACAACGCGGACGCCCCGGCGCTCGCCCGCCGCTTCCACGACGACGTACGCGCCCGCGTACCCGAGCTGGAGCCCCTGCCGGAGCCGATGCCCAGCGAGCCGCTGACCCTCTTCTGACCCGGTCGTGGCCGGTCAGCGTCCCGTTCAGCGCGTAGCCGCCGGACGCCATCAGGCCGCGACCGTCACGGGCCGCGTCAGAGGGCCGCGTCACGCGGCGGCGACCGCCAGCAGCAGCTCCGCCAGCTCGCCCGGCGCGGTGACCATCGCCTCGTGGCCGGTGGCGAGCTCGTGGACCGGCCAGCCGCGGGCGGCCGCCCGCTCGGCCTGCGGGGTGAACACCCGCATCCAGTCGGTGCACTCGATGAACGCCGCAGGCGCCTGCTCCCCCTTGCCGGTGAGCCGCAGCGGCTCGGTGTAGGTCAGCCACGGGTGCGGGGTGAGACGCGGGGTCAGCCAGTCGAGGTCGGCCTGCTCGGTGACGCCCAGGACGCCCAGCGAGCGCACGGGGATCAGCCAGCCGAACCCCGGCCCCGCCACCGACTCCCGGTAGTGCCCGGCCACGGTGGCGGGCAGCAGGTCGATCGCGGCCTCGCCGTCCTCGCCGACGAAGGCGTCGAGGTGCACGCGCATGGCCAGCCGCTCGCCGATCCGGTCGGCCACGCCCGTGACGACCTGCCCCGCGTAGCTGTGCCCGACGAGCACCACGTCCCGGGCGTCGTAAGCCTCGATGAGGGCGACGACGTCCTGGACGTGGGTGCCGAGCCCGACCTGCGGGTGCAGCACGTGCGCGCGGTCGCTGAGGCCGGTCAGGGTCGGGGTGTGGACCTCGTGGCCGGCCGCGCGCAGCAGCGGCGCCACCCGCCGCCACGCCCAGCCGCCGTGCCAGGCCCCGTGGACCAGCACGAAGGTACTCATGCGCGGACCTCCTCGTACGGGCGGGCGGCGAACCGGGTCATGCGTTCTCCATGACGATCATCCCGGCTCCCGTCATCGAGGCGGGTACGAAGTAGTGCCGGTGCCTGACCACGACCTCGGGGTCGAGCGCGCCGCGCATGACCAGCCACATGATCAGCTCGGCTCCCTCCCCGCCGAACGTCTCGACGTACTGTTCCCTGCTCCAGCCGGCGAGCGTCCCGGGATCGTGGGCGATGTCCTGGAGGAAGCGCCGGTCGGCCTCCGGGTTGACGAACCCGGCGCGGGCCCCCTGGAGCTGGTGGGACAGGCCGCCGGTGCCGAGCACGACGAACCTCTCGTCGCTGTCGTAGCTCTCGATCGCCCTGCCCAGCACCTTGCCGAGCGCGTAGAGGCGGCCGGGCAGCGGGATCGGGTACTGCAGCACGTTGACGAAGATCGGCACGACCTTCACCGGCCACGCCTTCACCGGCCTGCCCCAGAAGAGCTCCATGGGCACCTGCAACCCGTGGTCGACCTTGATCTCCTGGATGATCTCCGGGTCGAAGTGGTTGTCCACCAGGGTGTCGACCAGATGCCAGGCGAAGTCGGCCGCCCCCTCGAACGGGGGGATGGGCCGCGGCCCCCACCCCTCGTCGACGGGGTGGTACTCGGGGGCGCAGCCGACCGCGAAGGTCGGCACCCGATCGAGGAACAGCGCGTTGAAGTGGTCGTTGAAGACGACGACCGCGACGTCCGGCCGCTGCTCGCGCACCCACTCCTGGGCGGGCGCGTACCCGTCGAAGAAGGGTTTCCACTCAGGCGTGTCGCGCAGGCCCTTGTCGAGCGCCGCCCCGATCGAGGGCACGTGCGACGTTCCCAGCCCTCCGACGATTCTCGCCACGTCTCACACCTTCTTCCCGAGCCTGTCCCGCAGGAACGACTCGTGGTCCATGCCGGCCTGGTGGGCGCCGATCTCGGTGATGCGCACGGGATCGACCGCGGAGATCTTCAGGATGAAGAACAGGTTGCCGCCGAGGCGCACCATCTCCGTCCAGTCGCGCGACAACACCGCGGCCTTCTCCTCGTCGTTCAGGCCGAACCGGTCCAGGTAGGCCGGCTCGTCGGCCCGGAACGCCGCGCGGTTGGCCGGGTCGCCCAGCCCCATGGCCATCTTGTTGATCCGGTAGCCGAGAAACCGGCGCTTCTTGTCGAGGAGGGGGGTGTCGGGTATCCGGTCCGGTTCCCCGCCCATGGGTTTCTCCCTTGTCTCGGCAGTGCTCGACACGTCCGCGGCTGCCGGTTCAGGCCGAGGCCGCCCGCCAGCCGCCGTCCGCGTACACCTTGCGGGCCACCTCGGAGTACGGGACGGGACTCACGGTGGCGCCGATCTCGACCTGGCCGTGGCCCTCGACGGTGAGCTTGTTCGAGCCGCCGTCGGGCTCGCCCCACACCAGCGACACCTGGGCGCCGGGCTCGGCGTGCTCCTCGTCGAGCATTGCCAGGGTCAGCATCTTGCGCTCGCTGGCGCTGTAGCCGATCCACGTCGAGATCCCGCCCGGCTCGCCGTGCGCCTTAACCAGGTCGTACGGGTGCATCGCGTAGACCGCGGACGGGAACTCGAACCACTTCGCCGGGAGCCCGCGCTCGAGCTGGCTGTTGACGGCCTTGAGGAAGTCGGCGTTGTCCAGCGCCAGGGTGACCTTCTTGCGGTGCGGGCCGGCCGCCCTGGCCTCCAGCGCCTCGCGACCGACGAAGTCGTGGTCGAACTTCACGAACGAGCCGTAGCCGAGGTCCCACGGCGTCAGGTAGTAGTCCTCGATGTCGTCGGAGACGAAGCTGCCGCCGATGGACGCGGCGGCCTCGTAACAGGTGTCCGGCAGCCACTGGCGGTAGGCCTTGAGCGACTCACCGGTGTAGATCGCCGGCAGGGGCGAGGGGATCCAGCCGGACTCCAGCGTGTTGGTGGAGTAGGCGCGCCCGCCGACCAGCCGCATCCCGAACGCCTCGCCGGCCGCGACCAGCGCCTGGTGCACCTCCTCGCCCTCCGCCCAGGGCCCGAACAGCTCGTACCCCGGCTGCCCCGCCATGCCGTGACGCAGCGCGCGGACCTGCCTGCCCGCGATCGTCATCGTCGTCATGTGGAAGAACTTCAGCTCGGGCGCGGGCCTGCCGATCGCCTTCTCGATCACCTTGACCGCGTTCGGCCCCTGGATCTGGTACCGGTAGTGGGTGCGGTTGAACGGGTCGGGGCGGGCCGCCGAGCGCTCGTCGAGCGTGACCGTGACGTCATAGCCGCCGGTCTCGGCGTGGTAGCGCACCCAGTTGAGCGCGGGGATGCGTCCGACCAGGTTGAAGGTGCTCTCCGCCAGGTGGAAGAGGATGCCGTCGCCGATGACGTAGCCGTCAGGGGTGCACGGCACGAACTGCTTGGCGGTGTCGACGGGGAACCTCGCGAAGCTGTTGACGCCCAGGTAGGACAGCAGCTTCAGCGCGTCGGGCCCGTCGACCAGCAGCTCGGCCATGTGGAAGGACTGGTTGAACAGCACACAGGTCTGCTGCCAGGCCAGCTGCTCGTCGCGCCAGTTCGTGTACTCGGGCGGAACCCCGGGATAGACGTTCGGCCCGGCCTGGAAGTTGCGCAGATGATCCGCCACGTTGGTCGGAACGCCGTTGAGAACGTCTTGGAGGCTCTTGCCGGACATGAGGTGTCTCCTTAATGGGGGCTGCTCGCAGGGCGTCGCCGCGCGCGGGACGAGGGGCGCGGGGCGACGCGCGTGCGCCGAGCTCCGTGCACGTGGGCGTTCGCGGACGGCCTGGTCATCGCGGCCTGACCTGGATGTTACGCAGCCCCCGCCGGGCCGTGGATTGCGCAATTGACGGCACTTGAGGGGGTGCCGGTCCTAGGCCGTCTACGACAAGTGACGTAGGCCGCGGCCGGCCGTGACCCGCCGGCGCTCAGCGCGGGGGGTCGACCAGCCCTTCGCGCATGGCGACGAGCACCGCCTGGGTGCGCGAGTGCAGCCCGAGCTTGCCCAGCAGGTTGCTGACGTGGGTGCGCGCCGTCCGCTCGCTGATCACCAGCTTGGCGGCGATCTCGCGGTTGGAGCGGCCCTCGGCGATGAGGACGAGCACGTCGCGCTCCCGGCTGGTCAGGCCGGCCACGCCGCTGTGCGGGGAGCGCATCTTCTGGGCCAGCCGCCGCGCCACGGCGGCGTCGAGATAGACGTCGCCGTTGGCGGCGGCGTGGAGCGCGGCGGCGACCTCGGACGGCCCCGCGTCCTTGAGCAGGTAGCCGGCGGCGCCGTTGGCCAGCGCGGCGTGGATGCGCTCGACCTCGCCGAAACTGGTCAGGATGACCACGCGGACGGCCGGGAACCGTTTGACGATCTCGGCGGTCGCCTCGACGCCGTCCATCTTCGGCATCATGAGATCCATCAGCGCCACCCGGGGCAGCGGCTGCCGCCTGACCTTGAGCGACTCGAGGAGATCGACCGCCTCGCGGCCGTTGGCCGCCTCACCGGCGACCTCGACGTCCTGCAGGGCGTCGAGATAGGCGACGACGCCGCGCCGGACCACGGCGTGGTCGTCCACGACCAGGACTCCGATGGTGCTGTTGTCCGAGGGGAGGGTCATGGCTCCTCAGCGTTCTCTCGGGCGCTGGCGGCGGTGCCGGCGGTGTCGTGTGTACGGGCGAGCACCTCCCGGTGCAGCCCCGTCGGCAGCGAGGGCGGCAGCGGGAGCACGAAGCGCACGGTGGTTCCCTCGCCGGGGCTGGAGAAGACGGCGAAGTGGCCGGCCCACCGGCCGGCGCGTTCCTTCATCGCCGTCATGCCGAAGCCGCCCTCCTCCCCCGGCAGGTCCGCGTCCTGTGCCGGCAGGCCGCATCCGTCGTCGGAGACCTCGCCCGTCAGCCACCGCTGCGAGCGGCGTCCGGTCAGCCCCAGGTCGATGGTGACGCGGGAGCCCTGCGCGTGCTTGACGCTGTTGTGCAGCGCCTCGGCGATCATGCGGTAGACGTCCTCGCGGAGCTCGGACTCCAGGTCGTCGAGCTCGTGGTGCTGGTCGGTGATCGAGACGTGCACGTCGAGGCCGGTCCTGCCCGTGGTCGACTCGGCGAGGGCGTCGAGGGCCGCCGACAGCCCCTGGTCGTCGAGCGGGATGGGGTGCAGGTCGGTCACCATGGCCCGCAGGTCGCCGAGCACCGCCTTGGACACGTGCCCGAGCTCCCCGGCCACGCGCATCACGTACGCCGAGTCCACGACGGTGTCGCGCCCGGACAACATGCTGAGCGACTCCGCCTGCATGCCCATCGAGAAGACCTGCTGCACCACGGAGTCGTGCAGGTCGCGGGCCAGCCGCTGGCGTTCCTCGCGCCGCGCGACCTCCCGCTCGCGCTCCAGCAGCGCGGCGTAGTCGACGGCCTGTGCCGCCTGCTCGGCCATGGCCAGCAGGAAGTCGAGGGCGGTCCTGCCGATCTCCTGGCCTGGGGCGAAGAAGGCGTTGAGGATGCCCACGGGCTCGCCGCGCACCATCAGCGGCACGCTGGCGAACCAGTCCCACTCCGGCGAGCGCATGTAGTCCTTCAGCGCCCGCCACGCGGGGTTCGACATGATCGACGCGTAGCGGTTGGGCACGACGACCGGCTGCCGCGAGGTGAACGCGTCGATCATGCGCAGGTCCGCGCCGGCCTCCCGGCACTCGAGGAGCATGTCGAAGAAGTTGTCCGCCTGGCTGAACCCGGCGGTGCCCATGACCTGGAAACGTTCGCTGGTGGCGTTGACCGTCAGGATCTGCACTCCGGCCAGGGCGTCGGCCTCCAGCACCTCTTTCGCCAGCGCCTCCAGCGTGCTGCCCAGCGAGCGTTTGGCGGCCACCCGGCTGGCCGCGCTGGCGATCGCGGCGAGCCTGCGCTGGTGCCGCCGGCTCTCCGTGACGTCGCGGAACGCGACGATGCGCTCGTCGCGGCCGGGCAGCCGGCTGACGCGGAACGCGAACTCGCGGCGCGGCCCCGGCTCGGCCTCCCACACGGTGACCGTCTCGGCCCCGGGGTCCTCGCCGTCCTCGTCCGCGTCACGTGGCGGGAACGGGGACACGGCGCCGGCGACGTGCGCCGCGTCGAGTCCGCAGAGCGACAGCGCCGCCGGGTTGGCCTGGACGAAACGCCCGTCGGCATCGATCACCGCGAGCCCGTCGGGCGTCTGCTCCAGCAGCGCTCCCGCGTCGAGCGGCCGGCGCCCGGCGGCCCGCCCGGACCTGACGTCGTCCACCATCGCCGGCGCCCTCCTCGCTGGTACGCCACGTCACCGATCACCATGATGCCCTCGTTCCAGGGCCACGGCACCATTTCCACCGGGACGGCCTGCGGGGATACGCCATTTGACGTAGGCGGCGGCTCCGCGGGAGACGCGGGGACAGTGCGGCGGGGGCTCGGTCACGCGCACTACGTCACTTGTCGCGTCCCGGCCAGGACGAGCGCAGGCCCAAGTGCCGTCATCCGCGTCATCCCCCGGGCCGGGCCGGAACCTACCGTCTGTTGCGGATGCCGGTGCCCGGCGTCCGCGTACGCGCACGAGCGCGCCTCCCGCTCGGCCGCCTGCCCCGACGAAAGGTCCCCACACCATGCCTCCTGCGGTTCCCGTCCCCACCGCCGACCGGGCCTCGTCCGAGAAGAGCCCGGCACGATGAGCAGCCTGCGGGTCGGCGGCCCCGGCCCGGCGCCCGCGCACCGGCAGGCGCTCGCCCGGGCGCTGAACGCCGTCAGCTACGAGATCATGCCGTTCCGCGGCACCGAGGACGCGGTGCTCGCCCACGTGCCGCGCACCATCCCGCTGACCGTCACCACGACCGAGGCCAGGGGCCTGGCGGCCACCGTCGGCCTGGCCCTGCGGCTGGCCGGCCACGGATACTCCGTCGCCCCTCACCTGGCCGCCCGCCAGGTCAGGGACGGGCGGCAGCTGGCCGACCTCGTCGCCCAGCTGCGGGAGGCGGGGATCGACGGCATCTTCGTGATCGGCGGCGACGCCGCCCAGCCCGCCGGCGGCTTCCCCGACGCCCTCTCCCTCCTGGAGGTGCTCGACGCGAACGGGCACCACTTCCGCCGGATCGGGATCGGCGGCTATCCCGAGGGGCACGGCAGCATCAGCCAGGACCTGATCGACCGCGCCATCGAACGCAAGGCCCGGTACGCCACCCATGTCGTCACCCAGCTGTGCTTCGACGCGCAGACCACGGCCGCCTGGGCCCGGCGGGTCAAGGGGCGCGGCGTGGACCTGCCGATCCACGTCGGCCTGCCCGGAGCCGTCAGCCGGCAGAAGCTCGTCCGCGTCTCCGCCGGTCTCGGGCTCGGCCAGTCGGCCCGCTTCCTGACGAAGCAGCAGAGCCTGCTGTGGCGGTTCTTCCTGCCCGGCGGGTACAGCCCTGACCGGCTGGTCGAGCGGCTCGCCCCGCGTGTCGGCGCGCCGGACGGCAACCTGCGGGGGTTCCACCTCTTCACGTTCAACGAGCTCGAGCAGACCGAGTCCTGGCGGCGCAGGATGCTGGCCAGAGCCGGGCAACCCTCCGGCAGCCCGGAGCTCCCATGACCGCCGCTTCCATGGCCCGGTCCGCCGGGCAGTGCGTCCTCATGCTGTCCTGCCCGGACACTCCGGGCATCGTGTACGCCGTCGCCGGGTTCCTCTTCGACAGGCGGTGCACCATCGTGCAGAGCCGGCAGTTCCACGACCCGGACAGCCACACGTTCTTCATGCGCGTGCAGTTCGCCCACGCCGGCGGTCTCGCGTTACCCGTGCCCGACCTGCAACGCGACTTCGCGGACGTCGCGTCCCGTTTCGGGATGACCTGGCGCCTGGGGGACGCCGACGAGAAGCAGCGCGTGCTGATCATGGTGAGCAGGTTCGGTCACTGCCTCAACGACCTGCTCTACCGCGACTCCGTCGGGGAGCTCAACCTCGACGTCGCCGCCGTCGTCTCGAACCATCCCGACCTCGGGCTGCTGGCCGGCAACTACGGTGTGCCGTTCCACCACATCCCGGTCACGCCCGGCGCCAAGCCCGAGGCCGAGGCCAGGCTGCTGGAGATCGTGCAGGACGAGCGCGTCGACCTGGTGGTGCTGGCCCGCTACATGCAGATCCTCTCCCCCGGGCTGTGCGAGCACCTCGAGGGCAGGGCCATCAACATCCACCACTCGATGTTGCCCAGCTTCAAGGGCGCGCGGCCCTACCAGCAGGCGTACGAGCGCGGCGTCAAGCTGGTCGGCGCCACCGCGCACTACGTCACGGCCGACCTCGACGAGGGGCCGATCATCGACCAGCAGATCACCCGCGTGGACCACTCGCTCAGCGCGGACGAGTTCGTCGCGCTGGGGCGGGAGGTGGAGTGCCGGGCCCTGGCCAGGGCGGTGCGCTGGCACACCGAGAACCGGGTGGCGCTCAACGGCCGCAAGACCGTGGTCCTGCACTGACCGCCGCCCCTGCGCTCACCAGGCCGCCGTGCACCGCCCGCCGTTCCGCTCCCGGGCCGACCCCGTGCTCACCGGCGGGCTGCACGGCGGGCGACCACGCGGGCGGGATCCGGCCAGTGTACGGAGTGCGCCCAGCCCGCGCGCTCGAACCAGCGGATCAGCCGCGCGCTCGGGTCGAGCTGCCCCTTGAGCACCCCGTGCCGGGCGCAGGCCGGCTCCACGTGGTGCCAGTTGTGCCAGCCCTCGCCCAGCGTCAGCATCGCCACCCACCACACGTTCGACGAGCGGTCCCTGGCAGGGAACGGCCGCTCGCCGAACGTGTGCGCGACGGAGTTCACCGACCACGTGACGTGGTGCACCACCGCGTAGCGGACCAGGCCGCCCCAGAAGAAGGCGGACCAGGCGCCCTCCCACGACATCGACCACAACCCGCCCGCCGCGGCGGGCAGCGCGAACGACAGCACCACGACGGCCGGGTAGGCGGCGTCGAAGCGCCGGACGTCCGGATCGGCCAGCAGGTCCGGCACCCAGTGGCGCCTGCTGGAGCGCCGGCGGGCGGTGAAGAACCAGCCGACGTGAGCGTGCGCCATGCCTCGCAGCAGGGCCAGGCCGTCGTCGCCGTAACGCCACGGCGAGTGCGGGTCGCCCTCGCGGTCGGCGTACTTGTGGTGGCGCCGGTGCTCGGCCGCCCACAGGGAGACGGGACCCTCGACGGCCATGCCGCCGGCGAACATGAGCGCGACCCGCAGCGGCCTGCGGCACTTGAAGGCGCGGTGGGTGAACAGCCGGTGATAGCCGATGGCGATCCCGAAGATGCTCACGAGGTACATCACGACGGCGATGACCAGGTCGCGCGGGCCGATGCCCCACCCCCACACGGCGGGAACGGCGACGGCCAGGAGCAGCACGGGAAGCACCACGAGGACGACCAGGTAGACCGCTCGGCGGCCGGTGGTGAGCGTCACCGTCTCCGAAGTGCCCGAGCCCGCCGGCGGGGTGGGTGACGCGTTCACAGTGCCTCCGTGATCGGTGCGGACGACAGGGCCTCCCCATTGATGACCGGGCCGCGGGGGCTCGGGCAATGGCCTGGAAGTGACGAGCCCGTCACCGGCAGGAGTCAAAACACTCCGCACGGTAGCAGCAACATTCTGTCTAGATTGTGGCTACACAACGTGATGATCTCTGTTCGCTCCGGCCTCAGCGGAAGGTGGGCAAACGGCATGGGTGCTACCGATCAGGCGACCACGAGCGGCCATCTGGAGAGATACGACGAGGCGCTGGCCCGCGATCCGATGACGGCGCTGGGGCTCGTCCAGCAGTGGATGCGCACCGAGTGGCGCAGCCTGTTCGCCGAGTTGCGCGAGCGGCGGCCCGTCTTCGTCACGCCCGCCTTCACGGTCGTGACGCGCTACGCCGACGTGATCGAGGTGCTCTCCCGGGAGTCGGTCTTCTCCGTCCGCGCCTTCGGGCCGCGTCTGGACGCCGCGCTGGGCGGCCCGTACATGCTGGGCCGGGACGCCACCCCGATGAACTGGCGGGACAAGGGCCTGATGCGGGTCATTCTCGACCCGGGCGACACCGCCCGCGTGCGGGCGCTCGCGGGGCGCCTGGCCGACGAGGCCCTCGACGCCGCGCTGCCGGGTGGCCGCGTCGAAGCGGTCCACGCGCTGTTCCGGCACGTCGCCCTGGGCGTGTGCGCCGAATACTTCGGGCTTCCCGGGCCCGATCCCGGCACCCTGTCGCGGTGGACGCGGGCCATCGTCACCGACGGCTTCGCCAACTACGGGGGCGACCCGGCGATCCAGGAGGAGTCGGTACGCGCGGGCGCCGAGATGACGGCCTACCTGCGCGACCGGCTCGCCGGACTCCGGGTGGCGCCGCGCGCCGGGCGTGACCTGCCGGACGACGTCTTCACCCGGCTGGTCCGCACGAACCTGCCTCCCGGCCTCGGCCTGGAGGACGACGAGCGCATCGTCATCAACATGGCCGGCCTGCCGCTCGGCTTCGTCGAGAGCGGGCCGGGAGCCATGGCCGAGGCGGTCGAGCAACTGCTCCTGCGCCCGCAGGTGCTGGCGAAGGCCGCCGAGGCCGCCGCCGACCCCGCCGGCTTCGACCCCTACGTGTGGGAGGCGCTGCGCTTCAACCCGTTCTTCAAGCTGCTGCCCCGCATGTGCGAGCGCGACCACGTCCTGGCCGCCGGCACCCCGCGCGGCACGGTGATCCCCGCGGGCACGCTCGTGCTCGCCGCGCCCGCCTCGGCCATGTTCGACGCGGACGTGGTGCCGGAGCCCGGGGAGTTCCGCCTCGACCGGCCGCGCCACCACCATCTGTTCTTCGGCCACGGTCACCACTCCTGCCTGGGCGTGCACCCCGCCGCCGCGGTGGTCTGCGAGGTCGTCCGCCGCCTGCTGCTGCGCCCCGGTCTACGCCGTGTCCCGCCGCCGGAGGGGGTCCTCGTCAGATCGGGCGGCATCTTCCCCGACCGGTTCGTTCTCGCGTTCGGCCCCGCGGGCCAGGAAGGGTGACGATGGCGACGAGCAGTGCGCGCAGCGCCGCCACAGACGGGGTCGTCAACCGGCTCAGGTTCCTGGCGCTGACCGGCGGCAGGCCTGTCTGGGACGCCGTACAGGCCGTCCCGGCGCTGCGGCGGCGGGTCAACGCCGCGCTGATCGACAGCGCGATCCGGGAGATGCCGCCCCGGCCCGAGCCGCTCAGCACGATGGCCGGCTACACGTCGTGGCCCTCACTGACCGACCGCACCTACAGCGGCAGGCACCTGCCCCCGCTCCCCCTGCCCGAGGCGAACCGGCCGGCTCCCGAGCGCGCCGCCGACCTGTTCGCCCGTGGCGACACCATGATCCCCTGTCCGCGCTCGTCGGTGCTGTTCGCCTACTTCGCCCAGTGGTTCACCGACGGCTTCCTGCGCGGCGACACCAACGTCCCGCGCGACCCCCGTAAGAACACCTCCAACCACAACATCGACCTGAACCAGCTGTACGGCCTGAACGAGACGGCCACGGCGGCGCTGCGCATGTTCGACGGGGGCCTGCTCAAGAGCCAGACCATCGACGGCGGGGAGTTCCCGCCCCACCTGTGCGAGAGCGGCAAGATCAAGCCGGAGTTCGCCCCGCTGAGCGTGATCCGCTTCGACGAGCTCACCGACGCGCAGCGCGACGCCCTGTTCGCGACGGGGAGCGACCGGGGCAACATCCAGATCGGGTTCACCATGCTCACGGTGCTGTTCCTGCGCGAGCACAACAGGGTGGCGCGGCTGCTCGCCGGACGCCATCCGCGCTGGGACGACGAGCGCGTCTTCCAGACGGCGCGCAACATCCTCATCGTGCTGCTGATCAAGCTGGTGGTCGAAGAGTACATCAACCACATCACCCCCTACCACTTCCGCTTCACCCTCGATCCGCGGCTGACGGCGACGCTGGCCCACGCTCCCTGGCACCGCGAGAACTGGGCCTCGGTGGAGTTCAACCTCGTCTACCGCTGGCACAGCCTGATCCCGTCCCGCCTGTCGGTGGGCGGTCGTGACCTGCCGATGGCGCAGACCATGGCCGGCGGCGCGCTGATCCCCGAACCCGGCCTCGGCCGGCTCTTCGAGGACGCCTCCCTCCAGCGCGCCGGGCGCATCGGCCTGTTCAACACCGACCCCCTCCTGAGGCAGGTCGACGTGGCCAGCATCGCCGACTCGCGGGTGCTCGGCCTGGCGCCGTACAACAGCTACCGGCAACACTGCCGCTTTCCGCGGGTGCGCCGGTTCGAGCAGGTCTCCGGCGACGCGCGAGTCAGCGGCGCGCTGCGCGACCTCTACCGCGGCGTCGACGATCTCGACCTGTACGTCGGCCTGTTCGCCGAGGAGCCCGGCTCGCCCGACGCCATCCTGCCGCCGCTGCTCACGAAGATCATCGCCATCGACGCGTTCTCGCAGGCGCTGACCAATCCCCTGCTGGCCCCGAGGGTGTTCAACGCCGCGACCTTCTCCCCGGAGGGCATGCGGATCATCGCGACCACGCGAACGTTGTCGGACGTGCTGCACCGCAACGTCCCCGAGGACCCGCGTCCCCGTTTCGTCAGCATGACCCGGCGGCCGCCCCGGTGACCGCCCCAGAGCCCGAGCCCGAGCCCGAGCACGGGCCGTCCAGCGGAACGGCGGACGCGCCTGAAGGCGGACCGGGCGGCGGGGCGGGAGCCGCGGGCGGGCCGCTGCGGGGGGCGGCCCGCGAGCTCGTCGACATCGCGATCACCATCAGGCAGGCCGGCGTGCACGCCACGGCCGCGCTGACCGACGGCGCCCTGCTCACGGCCCTGCCCCACGCCCCCGCGGCGGGTCTCCTGGCCCACCGCGCGCTCCTGCACGCCCTCATCGACGGCGAGGGGCTCGGGTACGCGCCCGCCGGCGGCCGGCTGGGCACCCTGGCGGCGCGGCTGGGCGGGCTGGCGGGCCAGGAGAGCCTGGCCGTCCGCGTGCTGGCCACCTCGCTGCGGCTGCGCATCGCCGCCGTCGCCACCGAGCACCCCGAGCTGGCGCGCGACCCGCTCATCGTCCGGCTCGTCGAGGCGGCCGCCGCCGACCGCGATCTGGAGGCCGTACGCGCGCTGCGCGCCCTGCTCAAGGACCGCGGCGTGGTACGCGCGCTCAGCCAGATCGCCCCGGTCCTCGGCGAGGTGCTCGCCCTGCGGGCACTCCTGGACGAGAACCCGCTGAACGACCGCACCGCCTGGCTGATCGCGACCGGCACCGGCCGCGCCACCGCAGACCCGATCACCGGCATCAGCAACCGGGCCGTCGCCGCCCTCGACCGGGGGGCTGGCGCCGCGCGCAGGACGGGCCTGACCGCGGCCGAGGCCGCCCGGCTCGGCTCGGAGACGTCGCTGCTCGGCTTCCTGCGCAACATCAGCGTGCTCGGCACGACGGGCCGGGTGCTCATCCAGAGCGTCGAAGGCTCCGACGGGGTCGTGCGCCACGTCGTCCAGGCGCCCGGCATGCGCGCCGGGCGCCCCGACCACGACTCGCCTCAGGACCTGCTCGGAGCCTTCAGCAGCACCGTGCTCGACAGCAACCCGTACAGCCGCGCGCTGGCCGCGGCGGTACGCGACTACGGCCTGCCCCAGGGCGCCGAGGTGGCCCTCATCGGTCACAGCGCGGGCGGCGCGGCCATCATGAACCTGGCCCAGGACGCCGGGTTCTGCGCCCGCCACACCGTCACCCACGCCGTCGCCGTGGGCGCACCCGTCGACTTCAAACGGCCCGCCGACCCCCGCACCTGGGTCGCCAGCGTCACCAACCAGCACGACATCGTCCCCACCCTCGACGGGCAGGGCGCGGGAGCCTGCTTCGACCTGCACCCCGACTGGTACGTGGTGGACTACTCCGACGCCACGCATTTGTTCCCGCTCTGTCACGGCATCGACCGCTACATCGCCAACCTCGCCGAGGACCTGCCCGAGGCCCGCGACCTGATGGACGCTCGGCTCGCGCCGTACCGGGGGCCGGTCGTGCGCTCGCAGGCGTACCGGCTGTTCGACCACGCGCCGCGCCCCGGCGGCTTCCCCTTCCTCACCGTGCCCACCCACGCGGTGGACGGCCCTGACGGGCCGGTCGAGCTGCCGATCAGGTGCGCGGACGGCAGCTCTCTGACGACGTACTTCGCCGCCGACGCCGCCGCGGTCGCACGCCTGCTGCACGGGACGGGTCTCGGCCGGGCGGTCGGGGTCGCGGGCCGCGCGCTCGTCACCGTGCACGCCTCCTGGAACCGGCGCACCAGCGTGGGCGGCTACCGCGAGCTCCACCTCGGGCTGGTCGTGGCGGATCCGTGGCGCCCCCGGCCACCCGGCCTCGGCCTGCTCGGGGGTGCGGACCTGCTGCGCAGGGCCGACCGGCGGTGCTCGGGCGGTTTCATGGCGGGCTCCGTGGTCGACACCGCCGCCGTCCACGCCGTGGCGCCGAGGTTGTGGGGCGCCGGGCCGTACCTGGCGCCGCTGGAGTTCGGGCTCACCGCCAGGAGCGTCCGCGTCGCCGTCGGCGGCCCCGGCGACCGGCTGCTCACCCTGCACGGCCTGCTCGGGCCCGGGCTGCCCGCGAACGCCCCCGACCTGGTCGGCTACGCGCGGGGGGCGGCGGGCGAGACGCTGCGCTCCTGCGCCCGCGCCCGCGGGCGCGGGCGCCTGCACCCCCTCCCCCGGCTGCGGCTGACCGTCCAGCCGGGGTCGGCGCACCCGCTGGCCCACCGGCTTCGCGATCTGGGCCTCGACGGTGCCCGTCCGCTGCTGTGCCTGTCGGCCGGCACCCGCCGGCTGCTTCAGGACGCCGCCGTACCGTTGCCCGCCCCCTGACCGTCCGGAGGAGCCATGCCGGCCGATCCCGCCGTGATCGCCGCCCACGCCAAGGTCCTGCAGTCCGACGCCCGCGCGCTCGCCGACTGCGCCGAACGCCTGCAGAGGATCGGGGCGAGGTTGGAGGCGGACGGCATCGCGCCTCCTTGGTTGCGCGAGGCGGTCAACGCCCACCTCGCCGCCTGCGCCGCCGCCGCCGCGGACCTGAGCGCGGCGGCGGCCCGCCTCAGCGGCTACGCCGGGCGGGCGGGCCGCTGACGCGTCGCGCTCAGCTCGCCCTCCGGACAGCGGCCCGCGCTCAGCGCGCCTCGTGGACGGCGCGGGCGGCGCTCAGCCCCGACTCCAGGGCGCCCTCGATCCATGCGTGCCACAACGAGCAGTGCTCGCCGGCGAAGTGCACGCGGCCCTCCGGCGCGATGATCGCGTCATGCAGGCTGCTCTGCTGGTGCGGCTCGAACAGGGCGAAGGCGCCGGCCGCGTAGGGGTCGTTGTACCAGGCGTGCGTGACCCCGAACTCGAAGTGGTCGTGGATCTCCGGGTGGATCTTGGCGACGTCTTCCAGGGCCTGGTCGATCCGCTTCTGCGGCGGCATCGCGCCCCACCGCAGCGCGTCCTGGCCCCAGGTGTAGCTCGCCAGCAGGACCGAGCGGTCCTCGCCGGAAACCGGGTGCGAGGGATAGCAGATGCGCCGGATCGGCAGGTCGGTGACCGTGGTGCCGCCGACGATCCCGTCGGTCTGCTCCCAGAACGCCCGGCGTACCTGGAAGAGGATCTTGGTGGAGGCGTTGTAGTTGAGCTCGCGGATCGCCCGCTGCTTGCGGCGGGAGAAGGCGGGCCTGGTCTCGATGTCGCGCAACACCGAGAACGGGATCGTGCAGATGGCGTGGTCACCGGTGAGCGCCGTCCGGCCGGAACCCGTCCTGACGTGCAGGGTGACCGCGCGGTCGTCCTGCTCGATGGCGGTGACCTCGTGGCCGAACCTGATGTGGGCCTTGAGCTCCTGGTAGAAGGCGGCCGGCAGCCGGTCGGCGCCGCCCTCGATCTCCTGCATGTCCTCGAACGCCCGCCCGATGATCTCGCGGAACTGCTCGATGATCGCCGCGTTGAGGTTGGACTCCCTGAAGCTCATCACGCCGTAGAGCTCGATGGCCCCCTCGGAGAACCCGCGCTCGCGCAGGAAGCTGCGGATGGAGTAGCGGTCGTACTCGGCGCAGATGCGGTCGAGCGCGTCCTCACCCTCCCGCGCGTACAGGTCGTGGATCTCCTGCGTGGCCGTGCGCCACAGATCCTCGTAGGTGCGGCCGCGTTCGTGCTCGGCCAGGTCGAAGTCGACGAGGCCGGGGTCGGCGTTCAGCTTGCCCATCGTGGTCCTGACGCCCTGGAGGTAGGCGAGGGCGCTGGGGTTGCCCATGACGAACGGGCGCAGGGTCAGGCCGAACTTCGCGCAGTAGGCGAGGGTGAGGTCGTGCACGCGGGGGATCCGCATCGCGCCCGCCTCGGCGTACAGGCCGGGGGCGAAGCCGCGCAGGGTGAGCACGCGCCCGCCCACCCGCTGCTGCGCCTCCAGGACGACGGGCTCGTGCCCCTGGCGCATCAGCTCGTAGGCGGCGACCAGCCCGGCCATCCCCGCTCCGATGATGAGCACGCGCTTGCCGGGGCGTCCTCCGCCGGCGAGCCCCTGCTCCGCCGTGGCGACCACCTTCGCCGGCACCCTGAGATCGTGAGTCGGTCTCGGCGCTCCCGCGTCGGCCGCCGCCGGCATGGCCGCTGACTCCATCCACACTCCTTCATGGTCACGCAAAGCACATCCATGTTCACGCAAAGCGATGATACTCGCCGAGGAGCGGTCTCTTGGGGTGCGCGGTCGCGGGCGCGGTGGGACCCCACCATCTAGGCCAATATGGGTGATTGCAGCATGTGAGGCCGGATGTGCCCCACAATGGTGTGATGGCACACCCGCAGCAACCCCCGCCCCATGGGCCCTGGGGGCAACAGGGGCAGCAGGGGTACGGGCCGCCATCAGGCCAGGGCACCCCGGCGCCCGGATACGGTCCCCCTGGCCACCAGCAACACGGCCAGCCCGGTCACCCCGGGCAAGGCGCCCCACCGCCCGGCTACGGGCAACCGCCCGCCCAGGGGCCCACGCCGTACGGCCAGAACCCCGGCCAGTACGGCCAGAACCCCGGCCAGTACGGCCAGGACGCGGGCCAGTACGGCCAGGGCGCGGGTCACGGCCAGGGCCAGTCGCCTTACGGCCAGAACCCGGGACAGTACGGCCAGGGGCCTGGACAGTACGGCTACGGCAACCCGGGTGCGCCGCCCTACGGCTCCCAGCCGCCGGGCGGCCGGAACAACAACGCCGTGCTCATCGGCGTGATCGTCGTCCTGTCGGTGCTCCTCCTCGGCGGCGGCGCGTTCGGCGCGTACAGCTATCTCAACGCTCCGGGCCCCGCACCCACCACCATCGCCCAGCCGAGCACCTCGCCGTCCGCGCCGCCCACCTCCGCGCCGCCCACCTCCGCGCCACCGACGTCGGCACCGCCGACGGCCACGCCGACCGACACCCCTGAGCCTTCCAGCACGTCCAGCGGCAGCCAGGAAACGCCGCTCGACC
Source organism: Nonomuraea sp. KM88 (assembly GCF_052245635.1). Lineage (NCBI taxonomy): Bacteria > Bacillati > Actinomycetota > Actinomycetes > Streptosporangiales > Streptosporangiaceae > Nonomuraea > Nonomuraea sp. KM88. The sequence continues at coordinate 190,448 of NZ_JBQQCC010000003.1, forward strand.
ACACCGAGTTCGACGACTGGAACTTCTCCCTGAAGGGCGAGAAGTACGCGGCGCGCAAGGTCGGCGGCTGGACGTACGACTCGTGCGACCCGGTGGACGCCGAAGGCGTGATGGCCGACAACCACTGCGAGAGCGCCGTCCAGCTCGCCTACACCGCGTACGGCGGGAACCTCAAGGCGGTGCAGATCATCTTGGCGTTCCCCTCCAGCACCGACGCCAGGAACACCGCGAAGCGGCTGAAGAACACCGCCGACAAGAACGTGGCCTGGCGCAGGAGCAGCGCCCACAGGAGCTACGCGTACGGCAAGATCTACACGGGCGCGTACGTCAAGCACCTGGTCATCACGATCGTCACCGCCAACTCCTCGGCCAAGTCCAAGGCCCAGAAGTTCCACACCGCCATGCAGACCGACCGCGGCGTCTACTTCTTCATGGGCCGTCAGAGCGAACGTGCCGTCACCAGCTGACCCGGGGACCCCGGCGTCAGACGAAATCGGCCGCCGTCATGCCCGCCGGAGGTCCGGGCGGCCACTGCACGAGCTCGATCCTGTGGCCGTCAGGATCGGTCAGCCATGACGTCCGTATCCCCGGGGCGCCGGCGTCCTTGACCGGGCGCGCGGGGTCGTGCACGAGCTCGAGGCCACGGCAGCCCGTCAGGGAGTGGACGGTGCGTCCGGGCTCGTCGCCCGCTGCCCGGCGGAGGAAGAGGCGGCGGGCACGGCTGCCACCCCCTCGACGGACAGGACCTGGCGGCCTGATCGCAGCCCGGCCCAGCCGCCGGCGACCGGACGAAGCTCGTCGACCTGCTGCGCCCCTGGATACGGTACGATGCGGGCGATCTCCACGACGTCGCCCGTCACCCGCCCTGCCCGGCGCACCACGGCGTCGAGCGCGGCAGGGGCGATCCCGTGCTCCGGCGGGAACGGCGACGTCCACAGATCGGCTGCGGTCACCGTGGGCAGCGGGTCTCCCGTGCCGAGGATCAGCCCTGACCAGTCCAGCCGGCCGCCGGAAGCGGCCACGCCGTGCGTGACCGGTGGCGGCACGGGCCGCGCAGGCTCCGGCGGCGACGACCCGTAGAGCAGCCGCAGCGACGCGGCCGTCTCCCCGGTCTCGCTCGTGATCGTGACCTGGACGCTCCAGCCCTGCTCCGTGGTCTCGCCCAGCGCCCGGGTGGTGAACCGGCTCCCGCCCGGGGCCAGAACCAGCGCGGGCAGCCGGACCTTCACGTCACGCGCCTCGGCCAGATGCTGGGGCGGCCGGTCCGGCGGCACGACCCAGTCGGCGACCGAGCAGGCCTGCTCGATCAGCACCGAGATCGGCAGCGCGGCACGCCCGTCAACGGTGAACTCGGCCAGGCACGGATGAGCGCCCGGTGTATGGACCACGCTGCTGCGCAGCTCGCGAGACGGCTCGAACAGCTCGACCGTGCCCAGGAAGTGCGCGAGCCCATGCAACCGGGGCAGGTCCGGATGCCCGGTGAAGAGCCTGAAGCCACGTAGCTGGGTGGGCACCAGCGCGCTGCCGACCTGGCCGATGAACATGACCTCCCCGGTGCCGCCTGAGCGCAGTTCGCGGATCCACCGCTTGACTCCGTCGGCCGGGTCGATCGTGGACACGTAGCGGACCGCCGCGTCATAGTTGGCGATCACCCCGAGCCGCTCCCAGGTCGGCCAGCACAACGTCTGCACGGGCAGCCCGTGGGTGTTGCGCGCCCAGAACCCGAGTCTGGTCAGAGCCTCGTTGCCCGCCGCGTAGTCGATCTGCCCGATCATGCCGCCCATCCGGCCGGCCAGCGAGCCGACGTTGCAGAACACCTTGACCGGGTCCCGCCCCGCGCTGAGCACCGCGCGGGTGAGGTTGGCGAAGCCCGTCACCTTCACGTCGACCGTTCGGACCACCTCTTCCGGGCTCTTGTTGTCGAGCCTGGTCGGCAGGTCGATGCCCGCGTTGTGGACGATCACGCTGGGGTCGGGGATGCGGGCGAACAGCGCGTCGACCTGTTCCGGCCGCACGCAGTCGCACGGCTCGTACGTGATGCGCAGGCCGTCCCGGCGGGCCGCCGCCAGGTTCGCGCCGACCTGCCGGAGCTCGGCCTCGCGTTTGAGCAGGGCGCGTACGTCCCGCAGTTCCCTGGCGGTGCGGGCGGAGCTCACTCTGGCCCGGCAGTACTCGGAGTAGGCGGCGTCGTCCATGGTCAGCCAGCGGGCGTCGACCGGAAGCTCACCGCGGCCGGTCACCACGACCTGGCAGCCGAACTCCTCCGCGACCCCGCGGGCCAGGGCGAAGCCGACGCCACGGGCGCCTCCCGAGATCAGCACCACGTCATCGGACCCCAGCTCGACGCGGGGCGGCGGTTCCGGGCCGGGCCGCGCGGTCAGGGCATGGCGGACCCCCTGCCGGTAGCCGATCTCGAACAGGTCCCAGGCCGCCAGCTCAGCAGTCAGCAGCTCCGCCAGGTGGGCCGGCCCGATGGCGTCGACGTCCAGGACTTTCACCGCGAGGTTGGGCAGCTCGCGGGGCAGGCACTTGGCGAAACCGGCCCAGATCCCGCCCAGCGGGGAGTCGATCGGCCCATCGTCGTAGCCCATCAGCCCGCCCATGGCGGTGACGGCGACGTAGCAGGACCGGTCGGCGCGCGGGTCTGCTCCCCAGGCACCGTATCTGCGCTGCACCATCCGGGTCGTCCTGGCCAGCGCGTCCCGCCATTCCCCGCCGTCGAGCCGGTAGGGGACGCCCACGACGTTCAGGTCGACGATCCCGTCCCAGTCGTCCCGCTCGGGTTCGCGGCCGGGCACGCAGAGGTCCGCGCCGAGCGCGCTCGCCACCTCTGCGGCCAGCTCCGCGTCGGAGCCGATGACCAGCAGCCGCCGCGCCACGGGGGTGGAGGGCGGAAGTGGGAGCGGCACGGGCTCCCAGACCATGCGATGCACGGGCCGGACGAAGGAGGCGGTGTCGAAGGACACCAGGTGCGGGCGGACGGGCGCGGCGGTCGTCACATCCGCTCCTGCACGACCGCGGGGAGCCCCCCGCTGGGGAACAGCGTGACGTAGTGTCCGCTGCGGACGGTGTGCGCGCCGGAAAGCCGCAGCCGGTAGCGCTGCGACAGCATGGCGACCACGGTCACCAGCGTGGCCATCGCCAGCCCCTTGCCGATGCACATGCGCCGCCCGCCGCCGAACGGCAGGAAGGCGTGCTTGTGCCGCTTGTTCTGGGTGTCGTCGAGGAAACGCCGGGGATCGTAGGCCTCCGGGTCGGTCCAGTGCTCGGGTGAGCGGTGCGTGCCGTACACGCTGAGCAGAACCGTCGTCCCCGCGGGCACCTCGCGACCGGCCAGGCAGTCCGGCTCGACGGCGTCGCGGGGGAACTGCCAGACCGGCGGGTGCAGGCGCAGCGCCTCGTTGATCGCGGCCGTGGTCTCCACCAGTTCGCCCAGTTGGTCGGGGGCGGGCGTCTGTCCCGCGAGCACCTCGTCGACCTCGCGCTCGACGGCGCGGCGGGCCTGGGGGTGCCTGGCCAGCTCGTACATGGTCCAGGCGAGCGCCTGGCCGGTCGTGTCGGAGCCGGCCAGCAGCAGGGTGCGGAGGTTGTCAGACACCTCAGCCTCGGACAGGCCGCCGCCGAGCAGTCGCCCGGCGGCGTCGGAACCGTACTCGCCGCTGGCGCGGCGTGAGCTGATCACCCCGTGGATGATGCCGTCGAGCACCCGGTTCGCCCACTTCCGTTCCCGGTGGTACCGGGTGGGCACGAAGGCAGGGATCATGGCGGGCAACGCCATGACCGTGCGGTTGTAGATGACCTTGCTGGCGATCGCGGCGGCCCGCGCGTAGCCGGTGCCCGACAGGTCTCGGCTGATCAGCGCCATGCCCAGGACCCTGGAGGCGACGTCCATCAGGTCGGGCGCCACGTCCACGACGACGCCGGAGTCCGCGTGCGCCGCCCAGCGGCGGATGACCTCCTCGACGGCGCCGACGGCTTCGCGCGCGTTGCCGCGCACGCGTTCCGGGCTGAACGCGCGCTGGACCGCCTTGCGCGGCACGCGCCACTGATCGGTGTCGAGCGTCAGCAGGCCGGAGCCCATGACGCCGGAGAATCCGCGGTAGAGCTTGCCCCGCACATAGTTGTCCGGGTTGGTACGCAACACCCGCTCGATCGCCTCTGGCTCGGTGACCTGCACGAACGGGATGGGCAGCTTGACCGACACGAGCGAGTCGCGTTCCTGCATGCGCAGGGTGTAGGCCAGCGGGTCCTTGAAGTAGGGGATGGCGTCACCGATCACCGGCAGCCCGGCAGGGCCGTGGGCGACAGGGCAGGTTCCCGGGCGTGTCATGAGCGCTCCTCGCGGTCGAATCGTTCCCTGTCGAGGTATTCGCCCGTCTCCTGGTCCACGTAGCCGACGATGGCGCCCGAGATGTCCTTGACCTGGAGCAGCACCTCGCCGTCGGCCGCCACCGCGATCGCCCGGTTCTCGGGCTCGGGATCCTCCAGATCGAGGTCGACAGGGGTGACGTACAGTTCGACCGGGTCGGCCAGCGCGGCGAGCGTCAGGTCGGTGTGGCCGCCGTACAGGTCGATGCGCCGGACCGTGCGCGGGATCGCGACGGGCGTCCAGCGGTCCGCGACGGTGTGCAGAACGGCCACGCGCACCAGGCCGTCCAGCGCGACGGAGGGGACGAGCAGGCCGGGGAACCAGCGTCGCAACGCGGGCACGTCGAGCGCGAGCCGGCCTCGCCGTCCCAGCGGGTGCGTCCGGGTGTCGGTGGTCGACCGGAACACCTCGCGCAGCAGCACGTCGGACCCTGGCGCGTGGTAGGGGTCGCGGAGGGGCTTGCTGCCGTGCTCGTCCCAGTGCGTCCACCTCGGGCCGGGCACGGGAGCGTCGCGCAGCCGTACGGTCACCGAGAAGTGCAGCCTGTCGCGGGCGACGGTGACGCCGTTGGGCGCCACCACGTCGCCCCGCACGCGGACGGCGACCACCGACTCGCGCTCGTCGGTGCGCACCAGCGTGGCGGTGAGCCGTTTGACCTCGGGCCGGTCCTTCCGGTAGATCCGCAGGAACGACTCCAGCCGCAGGTCTTCGAAGACGACCGGGACCCGGTCGGGCACCAGCGACGCCGCGGCTTGCGCGGCCAACTCGGGCACGAAGGTGCCGGGCAGGGTCGGATAGCCGCTCACCTGGTGAAACTCCAGATAGCCGTCCCTGTCGAGGGTGAACGTACGCTCCGCGACCAGCTCCGTGGCGTCGCGACGCAGCACCGTGTCGATGTACGGCAGCGCCCGCGCCTCGCCCGTGCAGAAGTTCAGGAACTCCGGACGGATGCCTCTGACGAGCTCGCGTTCCTTGTCGCCCAGGAACACCGTGGCCGGCGCGTCCCGCACGGCGGTCAGCTCGGTGAGGAAGTGGTCGACGCCCTCCTCGGTCGGCATCGGGGTGTAGGCGTCGATCTCGGCGAGGAAGGCCCGCATCAGCGGGGTGGCACCGAGCCCGACGTCCCGCCAGAGGGTCCAGCCGATGGTGAACTCGTTCTCCGCGCTCATCGCGGCCATGTTGAGGAAGTCGTTGGCCGCGGCGTAGTCGGTCTCGCCGCGCTGGCCGGTGAGCCCGATGAACGAGCCGAAGTTGCACCAGCGGCGCGGTTCCCGCCCGCGCAGCGCCTGCTTGAGGTTCAGGTAGGTGTGCACCTTGAGGTCACGCACCGCGCGGAAGTCGGCGACCGACTTCGCGGTGACATCGGAGGCCCGGTTGGTGCCGGCGATGTTGAGCAGGAGGTCGACGGGGCCGCTCACAGCGTCGACGGCCCGCTGCACCGCGGCCGGGTCCCGGAGGTCGCAGCGCAGGTAGCGGACCCGCCCGGGACCGGACAGCCGTTCCAGCTCGGTGAGCGTGTCGCGGACCTGCCGCTGCTCGAGCAGCCGGTCGAACCTGGCGTTCGCCTCGGCCACGCTGACCCGGTTCGGCCCGTTGAGCCGGGCCCTGATGAACGTGCTGCGGTCCGGCAGCCGCTGGGAGTCGCCGGGCGGCTCGGAACTGCCCAGGATCACGATGCGCGGGCGGTACCGCCCGGCCAGCGCCGTGAGGATCGGTGCGCCGATGCCGCGCGCGCCGCCCGCGGCCACCACCAAGGAGTCCTGGCTCAGCGCCGGCATTCCGTCCGGCGTCGCGTCGGCGGGCACCGCTCGCGGGGTGAGCCGGCGCCCGCCGGCGTGATAGGTCACCGGGAGGAGCTGGGCGGCGCCCAGCTCGGCGCTCACCGTGGCCAGCACCTCCTCCAGCGGCACCGCCTCGTGCACGGTGGCGAGCACGCCGGTGTCCGGCAGCTCCAGCGCCAGGCTCTTGACCAGGCCCGTGAACAACCCGGTGAGGGGCAGCGGCACCCCCTCCGCGGTGACGCCGCCCACCACGCTCACGACGAACGAGCCGCCCGCCAGGCGTGGCGCGCACTCCTTGGCCGTCATGAACGTGCGCTCGTGCAGCTCGAGCAGTTCGCGGACCCGGTCGGACCAGCGGGCGTCGCGCAGGCTGGGATCGGTGGCGTCCACCAGCACCCGTACGTGCCGGGGTGCCTGACCGTCCTGGTGGGCCAGCGCGGCGCGGAATGCGGCGGAGTTGGTGAGCACCACCGCGTCCACCGGGATCGCGGGAGGGGCGGAGCGGACGGGCCTGCGCGGGGCGGGCGCCAGCTCGATCACGTGGCGATCCAGCAGCGGAGGAGCCGCCTTCTGCTGCCTGCTGAGCCGGATCACCCGAGGGCTCGACAGCCGGTCGGCCCTGAGCTCGATCGCCGTCCGGCTCTGCTCGCCGCTCAGGAAGGCGACCAGTTCGCGCCCGCCCTGCGCGCCCAGGAAGTTCGCGCGGGTCATGCGATCGCCTCCAGCCTCTCCTCCAACGGCGGACTCCACGGACACCTCGGCGAGTACCGGCAGGCCCTCCGCCAGCGCCAGCGACTTCCTGGTGACCGCGAACAGGAACGTCCCCTCGCCGATCTCCTCGCCACCCAGCAGGCGGCCCCATGACGTGAGGCTGTTGCCGTTGCTTCCGGCTATCAGGGCCACGTCCACGTCGCCGAAGTCCAGGTAGCACCCGGCGACCTCGAAGGCGTCGGCGAGCGACGCTGCGCCGCCGTCCACGGCGATGTTGAGCCCACGCAGGTCGAAGTAGCTGCACAGCCGCGCCGGGATGACGTTGGGCATCTCACCGGGGAAGGAGTCCTCGTCGGGCTCGCCGATCAGCCCATTCACGCGTTCACGCAGCTCCCGCGCGTTGGGGACGGCTTGGCGGTCGAGCTCGTCCAGGTGGGCGCGGATCGCGTACAGGACCGCGTTCCTGGTGGGCCCGGTGTGGCCCACCACAACTCCGGTGGTATGGCTGTGCCGCCGGCAGAATTCGCGTACCCGGGGGTCCATCCGGTGCATGCACTCGATGATCATGAGCTGGGTGCGATCGGTCGCCCGGATCGTGGAGGCCGGCATGCGCAGCCGGGCGAACGGCGGGCTCGGGTAGCCGTCCCCGAACGAGTTCGGCAGGATGGTCCTGCCGTGCGCCCACTCCGCGACCTGCGCGTTGCCCTCGGCGCCGGGCACGTGCGCCGACCAGTCGACGATCACCATGGGCTCGCCGGTTCTGGCCCCGTAGCCGGTCCTGCCTCGACGGCCCGGCCGGAACTCCTGGATGAGCATGTGCGCGTTCGTGCCGCCGAAGCCGAAGCCGGACACGGCGACGGTGCGCGGCCGGTCGGGCCGCGCCGGCCAGGGCACAGGTCGCGCGGGGATCTCCAGGTTGCACGACTCCAGGCCGAAGCTGTCCGGGGCCGCCGAGAAGCGGTGCTGGGCGGGGATGACCTCGTGCCGCAGCCCCAGAAGGGCGTGGATGACCGACACCACCCCGGCCGCCCAGCCCGTGTGGCCGATCAGGGACTTGTTCGAGGTCACCTGGACCGGATGCGTCCCGGCGTAGGCAGCGCGCAGGCTCAGGAACTCGGCCTCGTCGCCCGCAGGGGTTCCGGTGGCGTGCGCGATCACCCAGTCGACCTCTGCGGCTTCGACGCGCGACCTGGCCAGCGCGCGGGCGACGGCCAGTTCCTGGCCCGCGCTGGACGGCGCGTAGATGGCCTTGCCCTTGCCGTCCGCGGACAGCCCGACCCCGGCGATCAGGCCGTACACGGTGTCGCCGTCGGCAAGGGCCCTGGACAGCCGCTTCAGCACCACGGCGCCCGCTCCGTCGGAGAACAGCACGCCGTCGGCGGTCCTGTCGAGCGCGCGCACCTCTCCGCTCCTGGACAGCCCGTACAACTTGGAGAACAGCACCGACCCGCTGGGGACCAGCGCGAACGCTCCGCCGCACACGGCGACGTCGGCGCGGCCGGACAGCAGGTCACGCATGCCCAGGTCGATCGCGTACAACGAGGACGAGCACGCCGTGTCCACCATGAGTAGCCGGGTCCCCGCCGGCAGCAGGCCCTCGATAGCGCCGGCGCCGATCCGGTGCGGGAACGGCTGGGATCGGATGGCGTCACCGTGCCACAGCACGGAGTCGGGAACCTCGCCCAGTTCCTCGCGGATGATCGCTTCCTGCAGGTGCTGGCTGCCGTCCGGGGTGAAGCCGAAACAGGCGGTGTACGTGTCGCCGTCCCGCCTGGCCACGCCCTCCAGCGCCTGGTGCAGGCTGTGCCTCAGCCACACCGTGGTGAAGTCGAGCCCGTCGTCCGGCCGCTCGGCGGCCAGCTCGGGGTGCGGCGTGAAGCCGGTGATGAAGCCCGAGCGACGCTGGTAGGTCTTGTCGGCGGCGCTCGGGTCGTCGTCGTGGAAGCCCGCCATCGACCAGCGATCGGCCGGGACGTCGACGAACAGCTCCGCGCCCTCCATGAGCAGCGACCAGAACGCGTCCGGGTCACTGGCCCCCGGCACGGCCAGCCCCATGCCGACCACCGCGATCGGATCGGCGTCCTGATCGGGGTACGCCTCCGCTTTCGGTGCCGGCACCGGTTCCGGTCGTGGTCGCGGCTCCGGCTCCGGCTCCGGGTTCGGGTCCGGGTCCGGGGACGTGGCGCGGCGCTGCAACGACATGCCGCCGTCTGCCACCACGGTCTGCCCAGTGATCCATCCCGCACCGGGAGAGGCCAGCAGCAGAACCAGGTCGGCCAGATCCTCCGGAGTAGCCAGCCGCCCCAGGGGGGTGGCCGCCACCAGGTTTGCGCTCACCGACTCGAATCCCGGGAACATACGGCCGACCGGATTGTCCATGAGCGCGACGGAGGCGGTGTTCACCCGGATGCCGTCCGGGGCGAACTCCGCCGCCAAATAGCGGGTCAGCGCCTCCAAAGCCGCCTTGGACAGTCCGATCGGCAGGTAGTTGGCCGGGGCGTACGCCGCGCCGAGCGAGGAGACGTTGACGATGCAGCCCGCGCAGGATCGGGCCAGCAGCGAGCGGGCCGCCCTCGCGCACCAGAGCGCGCCCTTGACGTTGACTTCGAACGCCTGGTCCAGGTGCTCCTCCGTCAGCTCGTCCCAGGCGGCGAACGTCCCGCCTGCGGCGTTGTTCACCAGCAGGTCCAGCCGTCCGTGGGTGGCGTTGACCTGGTCGAACATCCTCCGAACCTGATCCGGCTTGGCCACGGAGGCCCTGATCACCTCAACGCCGTCGCCCAGTTCGGCCGCGAGGGTCCTGGCCTCGTCGTGCGAGTGGAAGCAGTTGACGATCACCTTGGCGCCGGCCTCGGCGAGCGAGCGCACGATGCGCGCGCCCACGCTGCCCGCGCCGCCGGTGACGAGAGCGACGCGGCCGTGGAAGTCCGTCATGTCGTGCCCGCCCTGGCAAGCGAGCCGATGACGAAGTCCACCACGTCGCCGAACGTCCGGTAGTCGGCCATCCGCATGTCGTCAGGCGGCGGGCCCAGCTGGAACAGCACGCCGAGCCTCCCCATCAGCTCCACCCGCTTGACCGAGTCGACGCCGAGGTCGGCCTCCAGTTCGGCGCTGTCCTCGAAGACCTCCTGGGGGTACTCCAGCGTCGTGGCGTAGAGGTCACGTACCCGGGCGGCGACCGCCTCCCTCGACGGTGGCCCCGCGGGCGTCTCCACCGGCGGCGTCGGCGCGGGAGGCACGGACATCCGCTGCGTCGGAACAGACGCGAAGGGCGTGCTCGTCTGTTGCGGCGGGGTCGCGGCGGCGGACGTGCCCGTCTCCGGTGTCACGGCCGCGGCCGCGGGCGGGCTCGCGACGGTCGTGCCGGTGTGCCGCGCCGTCCGTGGCTCGGCGGCGGGGGCCAGGTACTGTCCGGTCTCGCGGAGCGTGTCCAGGTCCGGCAGCAGCGGCGTGTGCACGGAGGCGGCCGGCTCGATCGAGCGGACCCGAGAGGTCAGCGCGTGCCCCGCCCCCACTTCCACCCACACGCCGGCGCCAGAGCGGTGCAGCCGCTCCACGGTGGGCCCGAACCGCACCGGTGTGACGAGGTGAGAGGCGAGCAGCTCGCCGAGGTCGTCGGAGTCACGGTAGTAGCGGCCGAGCACAGGTGAGAAGACCGGAACGCGCAGGGGCCTCGGGCTGTATCCGCTGAGCCGGCGGGCCAGCTCCTGCCGCGCCTGGGCGAGCAGCGGACTGTGGAACGGGTGCGGCGCGTGCAGCGCGGTCGACGGCAGCCCGATCGCGGCGGCGATCGTCGCCGTGCGGCGCAGCGCGTCAGCCGTCCCCGCGACCACCGTCTGTCCCGGCCCGTTGTCCACCGCAACGACTGCGCCGGAGGTCGGGAGCAGATCGAGGATGCGCTGGGCCCGGTCGGGCGCGCAGCCCAGCGCCAGCAGTCCGCCGCCGCTGGTGTCATGCTCACGCAGCACGGTGATCCGGTGGCAGAGGATCTCCGCACCCTCGGCGGCGTCCAGCGCGCCGCCGGCGACCAGGGCCGCGATTTCGCCGAGGCTGTGCCCGACGAGCACACTGAACCTCGCCCCCTGGCCGGACAGCGCACGAAAGGCCGCGACCGACGTGGCGAAAACAGCGAGTTGCAGCACGTCCGGCGCCGCATCAAGCAATTGGTCGGCGGTATTATCGGAGAAGGCTCGGCCCAGACCTTTTCCGATAAGGCCGTCGGCCACCGCGTCAATGGTTTCGATCGCCTGAGCGGCCTCGGAATCATGCGCGCGCAACCGCGCCAAAGCATCCGGAAGATATGCCCCTTGACCTGGAACAAGACCCACAACAATCTCAACGGAGCTCAGCATTCTGGTCCCCCTCAGAGCACGGTGTCGGCGAGATTCCCAATCTTTGGATTGGCGTTTCATATTCCGCGTGCGAGCTCGATGACGCCAAGATTAACCGCGCTCACACAGCGTGGACACCCCTAACCCAGGCTCCGGATCAGGGGTGATCGCGAAGCCACCGCCTGGCCATCTTGATAGGGTCACGGCATGCCCACTGGCAGCTTGTTTCTCTGACCGCGCCCGCGAGAGGCGGCAGCGCTGGAGCCCGCGCCGCTCCGGCGGTGACCGGACGCACGCCGGCTGGGGCGGCGTTCCGGCGATCTGCCGCGCGCTCCTGACCGAGGTCAACCATTACTCGACGGAGAAACGAGCACCATCACCATGACGTTCCCCACCTCTTCGGGACATTCGGCCCGCCCGTTGGCCGAGCACATCACCGTACTGACCACCCTCGACCCCGACGAGCCGCTCCTGGACGATCTCCACCCGCTGCGCGCCATCGTGGAGGACGCCCGGGTCGTGGCCATCGGCGAGGGCGCGCACTTCGTGCACGAATTCACACTCGCCCGCGCGCGGTTGCTCCGCTACCTGCTGGAACACTGCGGATTCACCGTCGTGGCGTTCGAGATGGGCTCCGGTGACGCCGCGGCCGTCAATCCCTGGCTCGCCGGCGACGGAGAGGGCGACCTGCTCCAGGTGGCCGGCCGGCATACCGTCAACCTGTTCGGGGAGCTGCTGCGCCGGCTGCGCCGCTACAACCGCGGCAGGTCCCATCCCATCCGGATCGTCGGGATCGATCTGCCCAACAGCCTGACCCTTCTGCCCGATCTCGACCCGGTCGCCGGCTACCTACGCATGGTCGACGAGGGGATCACCGACATGGTGGCCGGCCTCCTGCGGACGGCCGGCGCGATCACCGGCGGTTCGGCCGCCGCGTCGGCCCCGCGATGGGCGAGCCTCGACCAGGCCGACCAGGAGTCCCTGACCGCCGGACTGGCCCGGCTGTCGTTGCGAATGCGGGCGCTCGAACCGCTCTACGTGGCCCGCAGCGACCAGCACGGCTACGACGTCGCACGCCGCCACCTGGAGGCGGCCTGCCACACCGACTACATGCTGCGGGCCATGAGCACCCTGTTCTCCGGGACGGGCCTGCCCGACGACACCTCCATCCGCGACCACTACATGGCCACCTGCCTGCGGTGGCACCTCGACCGCCTCGACCCCGGCGCCCGCGTCGTCGTGGTCGCGCACAACAACCACATCCAGAAGACCCTGGTCACCTATGACGGCCACCCCACCGCCCTGCCGATGGGCCACCACCTGGCCCGCGGCCTCGGCGGGCACTACCGCGCCGTGGGCCTGACCCACACTGCGGACCACGTGCCTGACATGGTCTGGCCCGCCGAGGACTCCCCGGTCGGATTCACCATCGAATCCGTCCGCCTCGCGGCCCCGCCTCCGGGCAGCTTGGAGAAGGCCCTGGTGGACGCCGGACTCGCCGCGGACGTCACCCTGACCGATCTGCGCTCCCCCGACCCGGAGGTGACGGCCCTCGACGCCATCCGGTCGCAGAGCGCCACCATGGACACGCCCGTCGCCCAGACGTTCGACGCGGTCCTGTGCACGCCCACCGCGACCACCGACCCCACCGCCACTTTCACGTCCTAGATCCCTCAGGAGACGGACGCGGCGTGCGGGACCCGGCCCGGGCCCGCACGCCGCGACGTCCCCAGCGCCTCAGGTCCCTGCCCGCGGTGGAGTACCCGTCACCGTGCGGAACGCTCCAGGTGACGGGGCACGCCAGGCCACCGGATCGACAGGATGTGAACCTGTGTCCCCTTGGCTCCAGGCGCGTCGAGGACCGCCCGGCCGAGGCGTCTAGAGGTGGAAGCCGCCCGAGATCGTGATGTTCTGGGCGGTGACCCAGCGGCTCTCGTCGGAGACGAGTGTGGCGATCATCGCGCCGATGTCGTCGGGTTCGCCGGTCCGCCCGAACGCGGTTTTCGCGGCGAGGGCCGCGACGACCTCGGGGAACCGGGTGAAGGCGTCGCCGCCGAGCCGGGTGCGGGTCGGACCGGGTGAGACGGCGTTGACGCGGATGCCTCTCGCGGCGAATTCCTTGGCCATGTACCGGGTCAGCACGTCAAGCCCGCCCTTCATCGACGCGTAGGCCGAGTAGCCGGGCTCCAATCCCGCCGTACCCGTCGAGCTGCTGCTCGTGTTGACGATGGCCCCGCCGTCCGCCAGCAGGGGCAGCAGCCGCTGCGTGAGGAAGTACGGCCCCTTGAGCAGGACCCGCATGAGCCTGTCGAACGTCTCCTCGGTCGTGTCCTCGATCAACGACGTCTCGGCGTGACCGGCGTTGTTCACCAGGTGGTCGAAGGTGTCGCGCTGCCAGGTGTCGCGCAGCACGCCGGCCACCGTATCGCGGAAGGCCGCGAAGGTGCCGGCATCGCCGAGGTCCAGCGGCAGCGCGACGGCCTTGCCGCCCTCCTTCTCGATGACGGCGGCCGTTTCCAGCCCCGCTCGCGCGTTGGCGCCGTAGGTCAAGATCACTCCGGTTCCGCGCCTGGCGATCTCGATGGCGGCGCTCTGTCCGATCCCGGAGCTGGCGCCCGTGATGACGGCGACCTTCATGGTGTGTTCCTCCTGCGTACGTGTCCGTGCCTGAACAAGGCGGCGCCATGCGGCGGGGGGCAGGTCTCGGACGAGCCGATCGGTGCCCCGGCCGTGGCGGCGGTGGAATGCGATGATCTCATTCAACCGGCTTGACCTGCGGGAACGTTAGAACGATCCTCGCCCGTACTTGCACGATCCTCTCGCGTACGGGAACCAGGCCCCGGAATCGTGCTGCAATGGCCACATGCGGCTCGAAGAACTCCGCGACCAGCTGGCCCGGCACGCCCGGCCCGACTGGACCACCGCCATCGACGATGTCCTCGTCTCGAAGATCGACCGTTCGGAACCGCCGGCGCTCACGATGTCCGGCACGGTGCTGGCGGTCATCGCCCAGGGCGCCAAGCGCCTCGCGCTGGGCGACCGGATCTTCGAGTACGGCGCCGGACAGTACCTGGTCGCGTCGGTCGACCTGCCGATCACCGGCCAGTTCCTTCAGGCGAACCCCGAGCAGCCGGCGTTGGGCTTCGGGCTCACCCTGGAACCGTCCGCCGTCGCCGAGTTGCTGCTGGCGGCCGGGCCTGGCGACCTTCCTCCCATCGGTGGCGGCGCGTCGCCGGGGATCGCCGTCAGCGACGCTCCGGCCGAGTTGCTCGACGCGGTGGTCCGGCTGCTGCGCCTGCTCGACGAGCCTCGCGACCGGGCCGTGCTGGCCCCGCTGATCAAGCGCGAGATCCTGTGGCGCGTGATCACCGGTGAGCAGGGTGCCACGGTCCGCCAGCTCGGACTCGCCGACAGCGGTCTCAGCCACGTTTCCCGCGCCGTGCGCTGGATCCGCGAGCACTACGCGCAGCGCTTCCGGGTCGAGGACGTGGCGAGACTGTCCGGCATGAGCGTGTCGGCCTTCTACCGCAACTTCCATGCGGTGACCGCGATGAGCCCCATCCAGTTCCAGAAGCAGATCCGGCTGCAGGAGGCCCGGCTGCTGCTCGCCGTCCACCCGAACGACGTCACGGGAGTCTGCCACCGGGTCGGCTATGACAACCCGTCACAGTTCAGCCGGGAATACCGCCGCCAGTTCGGCATGCCCCCCAGCCAGGACGCCGCCCGCCTGCATCACGCCGCGCGTACCCCTGCGAGTGTCCTCCCCTGAGCCGTCTCGGACGGGTGCTCCTCGCGTCAACGGCGTCTGTTCCCTCGGGAGGGGCGGATCACACGGCACCCGCCAGCAGCAGCCCCGCCACCACGATCAGGGCGACGGCGAGGCTGCCGAGCAGGAGCCAGGCGATCGGATGGCCGAGGTTGAGGGTCCACGACGAGGAGCCGAGACGGTCGTGCACGAGCAGGGCGGGGTCGCGGCGGTTGACGTAGACCGAGCCGGCCAGGTGCCAGTGCTGATCGTCGTCGCGCTGCCCGAGCCCGGAGTCCTCCAGCTCCTCACCCGGCAGAGCGGGCAGCCGGTGCCCGGCCTGGCCCACCTTGACCTCCCACATCAGCCAGCCGCCCGCCAGCACGGCGAGCGGGGCATAGATGGTCACCTGCCAGACGATCGAGGGGGTGACGATCTCCCACAGGTGCAGGGCCGCGAACAGCAGGCTCAGGTTGAGGCAGGCCGCGCTCAGCAGCGACATCACCGCCATCCCGCGCAGGTAGGTGCGGTAGCGGCGGGCCGAGCCCCTGGGCCTGGCGGCGTCGAGGTCGGGGCGGGCGCGCAGCACGACCAGGACCATGGCGACGGCGATCACGGTGAGGACGAGCTGGAAGATCACCGGCTGGAACGCGCTGAGCACGGTCGTGGGCTCGCGCCGCGCGGCTTCGGTGGCGTACCCGAAAAGCGACGGCAGCGTGGCCGGCAGCGTGCCGTGACGCGCCCAGCCGATGCCCGCGGTGAGGAGGACGGCGGCCAGGGCGGGAAGGGCCCACGGCCACGGCACACGGACCGGGTCGGTACGGAAGGTGGTGTCCACGGCGACGCCCTGGCGCCGCTCGGCGGTCCACCCCCCGGTGAGCTTGGCGGTGCGGATCATGCGATGGGCGCGGTGGAACAGCAGCACGTCCAGGACCGCCAGCACCGACGTGGTGACGCCGATCGCGGCGGCGGACCGCGTGACCAGCAGCACCGGGATCGAGACCACCGCGACGAGCGCGCCCGCCGCCACGGTCAGGCGTGCGTAGGAGCGACGCGCGGCGATGACGGCCGGGTCGTCCACCCGCTGGACGCCGACGCGCACTCCGAACGGAAGGGTGGGCCTGGCCAGCGCGGGAAGCGCCAGCACCAGGGCCGTGACCAGCGCGGTGGCGATCAGGCCGGTGCACAGGATCATGATCACGTGTGCTCCTCGAAACCCGTCAGCAGCGCCTCGGTCCTGCGCAGCACCTCCTGCCGGTCCATGCCCTGGACGGTGGCCTCCGCCAGCAGCACGCGCACGCGTTCCTCCCAGTCGTCGATGAAGGCCGCCTCTGGTGGCCCGGTCGTGGCGTCACGCCGTACGACCGCGCCGCTCTTGCGGTTGATCCGGATGACGCCCTGCTGTCGCAGCAGGTCGTACGCCTTGTTCACGGTGTGGAAGTTGATGCCGAAATCGGCGGCCAGTTGCCGCGTGGAAGGCAACGGATCGCCTTCGTGCGCCTGCCGTCTGGCGATCCCCTCCACGATCCTGTCCCGGATCTGCTGGTAGATCGGGATCTCGCTGTCAAGGTCAAGGGTCAGCCGCACGTCGCTACTCTATCTGCTATACAACAAGTAACACAAACTTCTTCAGGGGGACACCTCATGCCGCGCGCAGAGATCCACCAGACACCACCGGCCCTCCCCGTCACGTCGTGGACCGGGTTATCCACGAGGGAGACCGGCCCGCCCGAGCACGCCGCTCGCGCCACACGGCCCGGAGGGACAGCGAACCGATGACGCAGCCCGTCAACCAGCAGGCCGCGCCGCCCACCACCGCCCCGCGGCTTCTCCATGTCGACAACCTACGCACCGCCCTGATGGCACTCGTGGTGATCCACCATTCCGTGATCGCTTACAGCAACGTCCAGGGCTGGTACTACACGGAGCCGGCCGACTCCTCAGGAGGGCTGCTGGACCTGCTGCTCGTGGTCAACCAGGCGTTCTTCATGGGGGCCTTCTTCCTCGTCTCAGGGCTGTTCGTGCCGCGCTCCTACGACCGCAAGGGGGCCGGGCAGTTCCTGAGAGAGCGGCTGCTGCGCCTGGGAGCCCCGCTGCTGCTGTGGCTGCTGCTGATCCGTCCCCTCGTGACCATCGGCAGGTACACCGCCGCCGCTGAGGCCGCCGCCCGGCAGGGAACCGACCTGCCCTACTGGAAGTTCTACCTGCTCCACTACACACCGGGTCCGTTGTGGTTCGTCGAGGTGCTGCTCGTGTTCAGCGCGCTCTACGTCCTGTGGCGGCGCCTGGCCGGCCAGGGCCGGCGCGCACCCGAGACGGCCACGGCCACCGGCCGGGCGCCCGGCGCCGCCGCGATCGCCGGGTTCGTCATCGGGCTGTCCCTGGTGACGTACGTGTGGCGCATGGTGGCGCCGATGGGCGTCACCGTGCTGGGGCTGCCGTCGTTCGGCTACCTGCCGCAGTACGCGGCGCTGTTCGTCGTCGGGCTGATCGCCGCCCGGCGCGGCTGGCTGGAGAGCCTGCCCGGAGCGGCCGGCCGGGCCGGGTTCGCCACCGCGGCCGGCGCCGCGGTCGCGCTCGTCCTCGTCGTGGGCGCCTTCGGAGAGACGAGCCTGGGCCACGGAACCCTGCCGTCCCTGCTGATGGCCGTCTCGGAGTCGGCTTTCGCCGTCGGCATCATCCTCGGTCTCGTGGTGCTGTTCAGGGAACGCCTCGGCCGCCAGGGCCGGCTGCGCCGGTTCCTGTCGACGCACGCCTTCACCGTCTACGTCACCCACCCGGCCGTGATCGTCGCCCTCAACCACGCCCTGAGCGGCGTGGAGGCGCCCTCGATCGCGAAGGCCGCGCTGCTCACCGCCATCGCGCTGCCGCTGTGCTGGGCGGCGGCGTACGTGGTCCGCGCCCTGCCGGGCGCCCGGAAGGTCCTGTAGATCCGTAGCGAGGGAGCGACGACCAGGACGGCCGGCGACAGGCCACCGCCCCCACCCCATCCGTCACCCCGCCACGTCGCCGGCCCGCACCGGCGCCGGACCCGTCACGGCCGGTTCCGGTTCCGGTTCCGGTTCGCCTCCGGTCACCGGCTCCGGCCCGCTGCGGAACCGGTAGCCGACGGACCGGAGGTGTCGATATTCCAGGGCGGCCAGCATCAGGGACGTGACCGTCCCGCAGAGGTTCAGCGTCAGCCAGAGCCCGTGAGGCACGCCTTTGGTGTCGCCCTCGAAGAGCTCCAGGCCGTTGATCAGCAACATGAGAGCCGTTGTGCCGACCGGCGCGAGCAGCGGGTGGATCTCGCCGGTCCACAAGCCGGTACGCGCGGCCCAGTAGACCGTGCAGCACCAGAAACACGCGAACCAGAGAATCAGCAGGGGCACGACGAGGATGAAGAACAGTGCCGCCCTCGGGTCGGGGTTGGTGATGTCGACGTGGCCGTCGCCGAGACTCAGCAGCAGGAACGGCAGAAAGAAGATGGCCAGTGCGAGCGCCCCGCGTCCGAGGAGACGCCTCGCGCCACGCATGAGCTGCAGGCGGCGGCCGGGGCGGGTCACGACGAGCATCACGAGAAACGCCAGCGGCGGCAGCAGCAGGGCGTACGCCCCGGTCTGGAGCGCCTTCAGGAACATGTTTCCCGAAACGAAAAGAACGTCCTGGTATCCGTAGGTCGCAATCATGACCGCTACCATGCCGGCCACCGACCGCCAGAATGCGAGCCGATCCAGCATCCGGTCATTTCTGAGCGGGCCGACCCTCGGTTTGAACACGAGTTTGGCGGTGAGCCATGGCAGAAGCACAGAAGCGACGGTCCGCCAGCGAGACAGCTCCACCCATTCCCCCAGATCCGGTTCCGCGATTTCGTCCGCACGAGATGAACGTTCGAACGCGACAGTTCCGGCTACAAGATTATCGAAAGGGCTTGCACGCCACTTGCAGATTTCTGACCCGGGCTACCTCGAAAAACATGCTGGAGTGACCGGTCAGGACGGCGCAAATGAATGTACGACCTGCGGCTGCCGCGCCTGCATTCATCGTATTTCTCGAACAATGAGGGAGAGGAGACAGCAGCCCTGTCTTGGTCTCGTCTTCGCCTCCATCGACGCCCCGACGTACGCAGAGCGTTCCGGAAGGTCGGAAGGGGGCGCCGGGATGTCAGGGCTGAAGCGTTCTCGGCCCGGTGCCGGAGGCGCTGGTGCGCGGCATCGCAGGAACGGGCACGACACCACGGCCGGGCCGCTCGATGCGATCGTCAGGCAGTGGCCGGCGCCCGTCACGCGCGACCGGCCCTGGTTCCAGCCCTCCGCAGTGACGGAACTCACGGTCACAAAGGCCCTTCCCGACGTCACACCGGCCGGCCCGATCGCGTCTTGTGTGCAGGCAAGCTTAGGGGGCCCAAGATGCGTTCGTTGCCGGCCATACGCCGCTCGTTCCAGTTCTCCCACTGGTCGTTCATGTTCGCGGAGATCGCCGTCTGGTCATTCGTCGTTCTGCTGGTGACCGGGGCGATGCTCATGCTGTTCTACGACCCCGGCATGTCCCAGGTGACCTATGACGGTTCCTACGGCCCGCTGCGCGGGCTCCTCGTCAGCAGCGCGTTCGACTCGACCATGCATCTGAGCCTGGAGGTGCGCGGCGGGCTGCTCATCCGCCAGATGCACCACTGGTCGGCGCTCGTCTTCGTGGCGGCCGTCGTGTTGCAGTTGCTGCGCATGTTCCTCACCGGCGCGTTCCGCCGCCCGCGCAGCCGGCAGTGGCTGATCTGGGTGGCGCTGCTGGCGTTGGGCATGTTCGCAGGCGAGACCGGCAACGCCCTGCCCGACGACATGCTGTCGAGCGGGAGCCTGTGGTTGATCATGTCGGTCATGCAGTCCATCCCGGTGGTGGGGACCTGGGTGACGTCGCTGCTGTTCGGCTCGGACTTTCCCGGCGACAGGGTCATTCCGGTCATGTACGTCGTGCACCTGCTGCTCGCGGCCGTCATGGCCGGGCTGCTGGTCGTACGTGAACTGCTGGTGCGGCGGCACGGCCACTCGCGGTTCGTCGCCTCGCTGCCGGTGCGGCGAAGCGCCCGCCCGCTGATGGCGGTCGCGACGTTCGGCATGCTGATCATCCTCGGGTTCGGGTTCCAGATCGCCCCGATCTGGCTGTACGGTCCGGCCAGGCCGACGCAAATCTCGGCGGGCTCGGTGCCCGATTGGTACATGGGGTTCCTCGACGGCGCCCTGCGGATCATGCCCGCGTGGGAGCTCACCCTCGGGGAGTACACGCTCAGCCTCGCGGTCCTCGTCCCCACGGTGGTGGTACCCGGGGTCTTCTTCACCGCGCTGGCCACGTATCCGCTTGCCGAGCGTTTCCTCCTCGCGCGACGCGGCCGCCGCGACGCGCTGGGTCGGCCTGAGAGCGCGCGCCGCACGGTCCGTGAGACACCCGCGCGAAACCTGCTCGACCGGTCGCGCGACACGCCCGTGAAGACGGCCATCGCCGCCGCCGGGATCACGTTCTACGGCCTGCTGTGGGCAGCCGCGGCCAACGACCAGCTCGCCCACCAGTTCCAGCTCACTCTCAACGCCGTGACGATCTTCTTCCGATACGCCGTGGTCATCGGGCCGGTCGTCGCCTTCGTCGTCACCCGGTGGATCTGCCTCGCACTCCAGCAGTCGGACCGCGACGTGGCCGAGCACGGCATGGAGACAGGGATCATCGTCCGATCCCCCGACGGCGGATTCCACGAGCGGATGGCGCCGGTGCGGCAAGAGCGCGATCGTCACCGGGAGTTGAGCCGGTCAGCATAGGTAGAGGTCGATTTCCTGCGCTGCCGGGTGTGATCGGGCTGGCCGGTGAGGTGGGGCAGGTTCGGGCCTCGCGCCCCTTGCCGCCCGTCTTCATGAAGGCTTCACACAGGCAACCGCACGAACCACACGTGACCGCGCTTGAGTGCAGCACAAGCACACAGGAGTGGAACGTCAGGTCCGGCGGCTGCGAGGAGAAGACATGCGACATCAGGTACGGCTGTCGACGATGGCGGCCTCGGTGGCTGTGGTGACGTTGGCCGTCGCGGGGTGCGGAGCGGCCGGGACGCCCGCCGGAGAAGGCAGGGCGGAGTCCTCGACCGGCTCCTCCAGGTCGGCCGCCCCCGTCGAAGCGGTCGAGATCGACGAGGAGAAGTGGTTCCGCGAGATCCGCCTGGAGGACTGGGCTGCGAATGGCGGCGACCCCGCCGTGATGCAGGCGGTCCTGCGGCGCATCCAGGAGTCGACGGACGAGCGGGAGAACGCGCAGTGGTTCGACACCGTGATCGAGCCCGGTCCCGGCAACTGGATCACGGAGTGGACCACGGTGGGGAAGGAGGCACTGGGCAAGGCCGACGCCGCCCGAGCCGGCGGCGATTCCCGTGCCGCGCGGGACTGGTATCGCGCGGCATCGATCTACTTCACGGTGGCCGCCTACCCCCAGCACCGGGAGTCGGCGCACGAGGAGGACGCGTACAGGAGGGCGAAGGACGCCTATGAGAAGGCCGCCCGTCTCGGGGACTCGGGCTTCGAGCGACTGCGGGTGCCCTTAGAAGGCGGAACGTTCGAGGCGTTCCTCCACCTCCCCAAGGGCGACGGCCCGTTTCCCGTCGTGCTCTCCACGGGCGGCATCGACGTCGCCAAGACCCAGAACCGGCCGTTGTTCGACAGGCACCTCGCTCCCGCCGGGATCGCCATGGTCTCGTTCGACAACGCGGGATTCGGCGACAGCAAGGACTGGCCCGCCGACCACCCCGCCATGGACCGCCTGCACAGCGCCGTTGTGGACAGGCTGCGCGAGCACGACCTCATCGACGCCAAGCGCATAGGAGCCGTGGGTGTGTCCTACGGAGGAAACACGGTGGGACGTCTCGCCTTCACCGACGAGCGGGTCAAGGCCGTGGTGTCCGTCTGCGGCCCGGTGCATCAGGCGCTCGACGCCGGCCTCGAGTTCATCGACAACCTCCCGCCGCAGCCGCGGGCGGCGCTGGCCGCCCGCCTCGACGTCCCGGTCGGGAACACCGAACGGCTGGCGCAGCTCGTCAGAAGGACGTCGCTGGTCAACCAGGGCTACGTGGGCAAACAGCGAACTGACACCCGATCCTGGTGGTGGCCACGGCGGATGACCCCTTCGCGCCGGTCGGCGACATCAAGCGGCTCGCCGCCTCATCCGCCGACGGCGAGGTCAAGATCACCGGCGGCCATGGACACTGCCCGCCGGTCAAGGAGCGCGACCAGGTGACCTGGGACTGGTTGAAACGGCACCTGTGACACGAGACCCGTGACACCGGCAGCTCCGGTGAGGCCGGTCCCCGCGGGCGCGGATCTCGCGGGAGGCCGGGATGCCCAGGTCAGGATGCGTCAGCTTGCCGCAGGACCGTGCGGCTCCACCGGCTCCACGGCCGGTGCGATTCGCGGCGGGCATCGCGGGCCCCGCCGCCGAGCTCGCGCCCTGAATCCCTGGAACGCCCGCAAGCAGATCCGCCTCGTACGTGCGGCGCTGGGCACACTCGCCGCTTCGTGGTCACTCACCCATGCGCAAGGGTGCCACCCTTACGAGTGACACCCTGCTCGACCAGCGTCGATCTGGTCGGGACGACAGGATTTGAACCTGCGACCCCTTGACCCCCAGAACTACGGTTTAAGCGTTGCCGCAGCTCAACAACCGAGCAGCGACAGAATTAAGCGTGTAGCCAAATGCAGTTTGTGTGGCTGCATGCAGGGCGTGTGGTCCCCAAGTGGTCCCCGCGCGACGCGTGAGCCGACACGGCAGCTCGGTCATTGGCCAGGCTGTTTATCGGTGGACTCTTCAAGTTGCAATTCGCGTTTGCGTTGCTCGTCCTTCAGTTCCTCCATGTTCTGTGCGAATCTCTTAAGCACTAATGCCTCATCCTCTTCGTCATACTCGCTGATTCGCAACTCGACAGCTTTTAGATGCCTCTTCATCGCATCAGCCGTTTGTTGCTGAGTCGTACGTCGTTCGCGAAATTTAAAGAATCCGGCAGCTGCTGCGGCGACGCTAACTAGACCACTAGAAATAGCTGTAACGAGACGAACTATAGGCTGATCTCCGCCCCCCACCGCGATGCCGGCAAGGCTTGTAGCAGTGACAGAGCCAAGGATTACGATCCACTGCAGGATGTTGGCATAGCGCTGGTTACGCCGAGCGTGCCGACTTAGTTCGTCGATGTCGTTAGTGGCGATCAAGCGATAGATGCGAAGAGCCGAGATCGGATTGGCTTCCTCTCTCGCAGCTAAGTGGAGTTGCTCCGTCTCAAACGTCCGAAGAGTGTGTACATTTTCAGATATTCTAGGACGAATCTTGATGAGATGGGTCGCAGCTACCGCCGTCGAGATGGCGGCGGCAGCAAATCCTATAAGAGTAAAAGGGGTGCGATAATTAGTCCAGATCCCGATGAACATGGCGCTGCCAAGAAACCCAGCTGCTACCATACTCGCAATGAGCCATATGGCTTGAAGAAGTCTTGTGGTACGAAGATTACGTAGGGTTGATTGCTGCTCAACTAGCTTACGCGCAGATTCACGCTGCTCGGCGTCGAGACCTTCCGCCGCAGCGCCTCTGTCGCGATGTGGCCCGACATCACTCATACGCTCCCCTGTTCGAAGTCTTAGGGTGCGATTCTCTTCTGGGCACACCCTCAGATCCATCGTTATAAGGCAGGCGTCCGTAACAGGTACGGGCCGCATCGTTATCTATGGTGCACTTCGAGCAGCCGCAGACTCAAGCTCGCAAGGGTCCCCGGCGGACAGCTGAAGCGTAGGGCCGTGCCAGCGGTACGGGGTCCCACCTCTAGACGTCCCCCCATCGATTCGGCTATCAGGCATCCGATGAGGCGCCGACGCTTCGGTGTGAACTCGTGGCATGACGGTCGCCGAGGGTCGATGCGGTGCCCGAGAGGGCAGCGAAGATCACGGACGGTCGCCCCAGGCCGGTGAAGCTGCTGCACCGCGCCGACGCGCGAGTCGCATGTGTCCGAGGGAGGACTTGGACCGTTCGCCTATCTATTGAGCAGCTTCGGCGCACCGTGGCTGGACATCTCGTGACTGGGATAGATGATCGGGTAGATGTGCAGGAGTCTCTGAGCGGACCGAACCGTCAGTATGGAAGGCTATGGACTGTGAGCATAGGTGAACGGAGCGGAGTCGTCGGCCTCGGGTACGAGGGGCGTGATCTAGATGGCTTTGTTCGTGATGTAGCCGAGATGGGCTTGGCGGCGTTGGTTGATGTGCGCCTGAATCCGATTTCGCGTAAGCCAGGCTTCAGCAGGAGACGGCTGGCTGAGGCGATGTTCGAGCACGGCATCAGCTACGTCCACATGCCACAACTCGGCAATCCAAAGTGGAATCGAGCGGGGTTCGGTGTAGGAGGAGCTGAGCTTGCTCAGGCGGTAGCAGCGTACGCTGAGGAGATCAACTCACCTGAAGCAGATGGGGCTATCGACGATATCGTGACGATGGCACAAGAAGGCCTGACAGGCTTGTTGTGTTTCGAGGCCAGCGAAGACAGATGCCACCGGCAAGTCGTACTCGAACAGGTAAATGCCAGGCTAGACGTTCTCCCGACCTCGCTCTAGCGGCGAGGATAGAAGGCGCCTAAAACGCTGAATACATGCTGCCGCTTTGCTTGATTACCGACAAAGAAGACGGTATCGCGATCTACGGCGCAAATCTCCCCTAGCCAGCGCTTTCGTAGCTCTTGCTGGGCGGTGGCATCATCGTGCGTTCTGAGGTGACGCTGGTGAGCAACGACTCCCAATCGAGCACGCCTTGGCGATGTCCCTTGCACGTTGGTGTATGGCAGCGGTAGCGATACCACGCCTTGAAGCGAGGAGCTTCAAGAGCTGTACGGGGACCACTCTCGAAGAGAGCGTCTTGGCGAACGTATGCGTCGATCTTCGCTAGCTCGTCTGGCGTCCAGCCGGGATGCAGTTCAATGTCTAGGCCGTCTACCCGGCGAGGGCGTATGGCCGCTAGTGACCGTGCCGGCGGGGTGGTGCGGACTGCGGCGAGAAGGTCGCACATGGACCGGTCGATGTGGTCAGCGATCCAGGGTAGGCGCTTGGGCCAGCCGTCAAGGTGGCCCACCTTTTGCAGCGTTGGGATGACTGGCCGCCAGCTCTCATGTCTGGGGTCCGCGGGTGCTGGCTTGGCGTCCAGGGTCACTATGTCGTATTTGCGGAAGGCGTTTGGATCCTCTAGGGCGCGGAAGTTGATGGGGTACAGCCGTATCCACTGGTGCTTCTCGGGATCCATTCGCAGCGCTGCGACGCAAACTGTTTCGCCGTACGTCTGCGACGGGTTAGGTGCCGCTTTGACGACAATCAAGAGCTTTAGGCGTTCTGGGCGGTTTCCTCCAGGTTTGGAAGTAGTGGCGTCAGGGTCTGGTGCGAAGAGAGATTGCTGTGTCACGGGCGTGACCCCCCTCGCGCGCCGAGTGAGGCGGCGCAGCCTGGACCGTTACATAGACACTTCGATCTATGCATATCCCATGGGTTCGCCGATGTCACGCCTGGTCAAGGAAGTGTCTCCCGGCGTAGGCATTCTGGCGCATCCGCGTTTGACCGTGCGGTTGTAGCTCAGGTAGTCCCCCATCGCCTGACAGTCACCCAAAGAGCTTGCGTCCAGGGGGTGCATTAATGTCGGTGCCAATCGTTTTCGCGAACTCGCGCTCAGCATCGAACGTTGGCCTATTTGAGATTACAAAGCGGGAGGCCATGAACACCTGCGCCGAGTTCTCATTCCGAACCAAACTTTCCGTAAATACAACCGGAGAAATGTGGCAGTCGTATTGAGAAATCCCGGAGTTTTGCCATGGATTTTCGTCCGGATAGCAGTAGAGAACAGCGTTCGGGGCAAGCGGGTAGACCAAATAGGCACCCTTGCTGAGAATGCCCGCCTTTAGCCACATTCGATTATCGGATGTCCTGAAGGCCACGGGATTGTCCGATGCGATGAACGGAGTCGGAGTGCCATTGTGACCAAACAGCCATGTGCAACCTCTTATCCGGCCTGCAATTTTCGAGATTATTTCATCATTCCATAGCAGCTCGGCGTGAAGTGCCCGCATCTCGTGATCAGAGTCGATGGATCGCCCCGTAGCCGTCCGATAGAAGGCCGCGAGTGTCGATCGTGTATCCGCCGTTCGAAGGAACTGAACGGCCAGAAAGAGGCTGACGATTTCGCGGTTGATGTCAGGCACGATGAGCGCATCGTACTTGTCCTGGCTGATCCATTCGAGCCACTGACCGGTGATCATAGAGACCTCACCTTCAAGATCCGCAAGCTGTCTCTCTAGAGTCAGTGGGTCACCGCCTTGTTCGGCGATGTAGGAGAGGAGGTAGAAATTGGATTCAGCGGCGATTGATCCTGTCGTCGTGGGAAAGATTCTATCGCTCCTGCGGTCCCAGACCCAAAGGCGGCTATCTGAATCGAGGAATCGGCGCAGGTAGAACTGAGGCACGTAGTGGTGAAGCTTTGGATTTCCCACAACGACATCATCTGCTATAGACATCGAGGAGGCAATCCGATTAAGGCAGAGGCTTCACCTGAAGGCTGCAATCGTCATCTCGGGCATCAGCTGTTCAACAGGGGTGAGGCGTTGTGGTCATCTCCTCGTCGGGCAGGTGCAGCCATACCGGGCCGGTCGTGCCGGGGCAAGCCGTCGTTCCCGTGTACATGCGTCCCGGTGAGCTTCCGCGTGTGCTGGTTGCCCTGCCCGCAGGCGGCGGCTTGCTCTGGTGCGGCTGGTCTGGTTTCCCTCCGGGTGACCGGCGAGGAGATGACCGCCATTGCCGACCTTGGCTCATCTTCGAGGAGGGCCGGGGTTTGGGGCAGCGCCCCAAAGGCTTTGTCCTTTAGTGATGCCGGTGAAGATCCTTAACGTGCGCAAGTCTGCGAGTCTCTTCACTGTTGACCCGGGAGGATACGCGGGCTGTGAGTTGGCCGCTTGCAGGCTTCTGCTATGTGGTGGGAGGTCGAGGAATATGGAGGAGAGTGACGCTTCCAGCCCTTACCTGGCTTATCCCCTCCCGGTGGTGCCGCTTGCCGGCACGCGCGCCGCCGCGGGCGGACGGCCGGGACGAGCCGGGCCGCCCGCGAGCGAGCGCGCTGGTGCGCGGGCTCTGCTTCGCTGGATGTCCCTCGCGGTGGTGCGCTGTCGGCAAAAGGAAGTAGCGGAGGGGTGGGCATGGTAGGGCTGACGCTTGCTCCTGAAAGATCGCGATCTTCCGAGCTGGCTGGGGCCGAAGAGGCTATCGAGCTGCACCGCTACCCGCTAGACCCGTTCCCTCAGCTCTCCGTGAAGCTCCAATCAACGAGCACCTCATCTAGCCCGAACCGTGATCGCCCAGCTTCTCGTGATCACGTGGTGCCCGCCGCTGCGCGGCGGGCTTGAAACCGCAAGGAAACTTGTAACAGGGTGATCCAGGGTCACATGAGGGTGACACCGTCGTGGTGCCGAATTGCCGGTGCATCTTCATGTAGTGCGTCGAGGATCCGGACGGAGAACGCCTCGGTCACCATGTCGCGGATCTCGTCCTCGGATGCCCAGTGGAAGGCTGTGACTTCCTCATTGGTGACGAGCTGGCCGCCGGTTGCTTTGCAGCGGAACACGAGTGCAACGATGCCTCGGGCCATGTTCTTGTAGACGCCGGTGAGGGCAAGAGGTTCTACGATCAGTCCGGTCTCTTCCAATACCTCTCGGCGTACGCCATCGGTGATGGTCTCGCCGATCTCCAAGACGCCCCCAGGGGCCTGCCATTCGCCGTTGTCGGCTCGGCGCGTGAGCAGGGCTCGGCCAGTGTCGTCGACGACGACGCCGGCGACGCTCACTGAGTGGCGTCGGTCATGCTCGACCATCGGTTACCTCCCATGGCTAGGCTATCGGTAGTAGATGTACAGACGAGTGAAGGAGCTTGGTGTGGTCAATGAGGGAGTCTTGATCAATGACATCGATCCGAACAGCGACCGCGCCGTGTTCCGTCAGATCGCTGACCAGCTGCGGCAGGCGATCGAGAGCGGCCGGCTTCGTGAGGGCGAGAAATTGCCCTCCGAGGCGGAGTTGATCGAGCACTACGGCGTGGCTCGCATGACGGTGCGCCAGGCCATACAGGAGTTGAGGAACGAAGGGCTGGCGGTTGCCGAGCATGGTCGTGGTGTCTTCGTCCGCAGGCGGCCTCCGGTGAAGAGGCTGGCGTCGGACCGGTTTGCACGGCGGCACCGTAAGGATGGTAAGGCGGCGTTCCTCGCCGAGTCGGAGGCCGTGGGCGCCACATCCGCGGTTGACATGCTTTCGGTGAGCGAAGTCCGAGCCTCTGAAGAGATCAGCGAGCGCTTGGGCATCAGCCCTGATGAGGTCGTGGTGGCTCGGAGTCGGCGGTACCTCCGTGACGGGCACCCAGTAGAGCTTGCGACCTCGTACGTCCCGGTTGGTATTGCGCGTGGTACCAGGATCATGGAGCCGAACACCGGGCCGGGCGGCATCTACGCGCGGATCGAGGATCAAGGGCACACCCTGGAGCGGTACGTGGAAGATGTCTCCACTCGGATGCCCACGCGCGAAGAGGCCAAGCAGCTGAACCTTACGTCCGGGACTCCGGTGTTCCGGCTGGTCCGTACGGCGTATGACATCGATGGGATGGCGGTCGAGGTCTGCGACACGATCATGTCGGGTGACGCCTTCTTGCTGTCGTACGAACTTCCTGCGCATTAGTCGTTGACACCTCCCCTGCACTCCTCTATACATGTAGTAGCAACTCCTCTAGTCGAGTAGGTGACTAGAGATTACATCGTCGATCGAAGAGGAGAGCACCCTGTGCGCAACATCCCGGTGGACACGTCGTCCATGTCGTTCACGGTCGCGGGTGAGGCTGAGCCCAAGATCGTAGATCGGGCGACGGGTGAGGTGAAGAAGGATGCGGAGGGGCGTGACTTGTACACGCTGCCGCTGCTGCCGATGCCGAACGATGACCGGCGTAACCCGGTGATCACGGTGACGTTCCCGTCAGCGGACTTCCCGCAGATCCAGCTCGGTATCAAGGTCCGTCCGGTGGGGCTGGTCTGCTTCTTCTGGCAGATGAACGGCCGCTCGGGCATGGGCTTTCGTTGCGAGGCGGTGCGTCCTGACACGGGCAAGGCCGCGTGATGGCGGCGCTGATGTGTGTCGAGTGCGGCTCGACACAGAACCTCGCGGAGCAGTTCGACGCGCGTTACAACAAGATCGTGTTGCTGTGCGCGTACTGCCACTACGTGGCGACGTCGAGCACCGCGTGATGATCGTCTGGTCCCGGAGCGGCGCTTGGCTTGGCGGCGTAGGCCGCTCCGGGGTCTCCCACCACTCAGAAGAGGAAAGGAGACGGCTCTAGTATGCGGGATTTCCTGCTGTGGGCGGGCACGGCGCTGCTGGCTACGGGCGTGTGCCTGTGGGCGTGGCGGCGGTTCGCGCCGGTGTCGTTCTGGCTGGTGATCGGGTTCCCGGTCAAGGCCGTGATGGTGTACGGGACGTGGCGGGCGGTGGCCTCGGGCTGCGGTCTGTCCAAGCGTCGGCGCCGCTGGCGGTGGAGCGTGCCGGGCTTCCCGGGTTGGGGGGCCGAGTGATGGCGGCGTCGAAGAAGCGCACGCTCACCGACAAGGAGATGTCTCTCATCCTGGATGCCCTCTCGGAGCGGCAGAAGCGCGACATGCTCTCGTACTTGTGCGGCTGGGACGAGGAAGGTTTCCAGAACGCGCTCAAGCAGATGGGCGGTGGCGGCTGATGCATGGGCTGATGGGCAAGCAGCGCCGCAAGCTGCACCGCGTCCAGGTCGAGAAGGCTCCGCGGCTCGGGCTGATCCGCCCGACTCCGCTCGGGTTCCAGCTCACCGCGTACCTGCATGATGGGCAGACGCCGGAGGACTACGAAGACGTACTCGACAAGCTCGCGCACGCCTGGCGCGTGCACAGTGTGCGGCTGGTGTCGTGGAAGCCGGGCCGGGTGACGCTGGCGGCCACGCTGGTCGATCCGCTGGACACGGTGGCCGGGCTGGAGGTGATGGCTAACGGGCTGCTGCGGGTGCGGGTCGGGCTGCTGGACAACGGCAACCCGTACGTGATCGATTTCCGGACGGTGCCGCACTGGCTCAACGTAGGTGCAACGCAGTCGGGTAAGTCGAACCTGGCCAACGCCCTGATCAAGGGCTTGGCGCCACAACCGGTGGCACTGGTCGGCTTCGACCTCAAGGGCGGAGTGGAGTTCACCCCGTACCAGGCCCGGCTTTCCGCGCTGGCCACCGAACGCCGCGAGTGCGCTGCGCTGCTGGCGGATCTGGTCGGCATCATCAAGGCGCGCATGGAGGTCTGCCGGCAGTACCGGGTCAAGAACATCTGGCACCCGCGACTGCCGGAAGCGGTCCGGCCGACGCCGATCGTGGTGCTGGTCGACGAGATGGCCGAGCTGTTTCTGATGGCGGATCCGGACAGCGAGAAGGAAGAGGTGGCCGCGGTCGCCACCCGGCTGCTGCGGATTGCGCAGCTGGGCCGGGCGTTCGGCATCTACCTGTTTGTGTGCGGGCAGCGCGTGGGCTCGGATCTGGGTAAGGGCGTCACCGCGCTACGAGCGCAGCTGACCGGCCGGATCTGCCACATGGTCAACGATGACGAGACGGCCAAGATGTGCCTGGGCGACATGGACCGGCGCGCGGTCGCCTCGGCTCGGCAGATCTCGCCGGACCGGCCGGGCACGGCCGTGGTGATCGGCTCCGATAGCCGCTGGCATCACGCCCGTTCGGTGCACGTGCTGGAGGAGGAGGCCGAAGCCGCCGCCGAGGAGTATGCGGAGCTGGCTCCCTCGTGGGCGTGGCTGACCGGTGGCCCTGCCATCGAGGTGGACGGTGGCGCCGAGTTGGAGCAGGCGGACGTGGAGGAGTTCGCCGAGCCCGACCTTGAGGACCTGCGGGTCTAGCGATCTCGACAACCCGGCCCAGGCGTGAGCCCTGATCACGCCAAGTCCCTACCCGCGTCTTGCCGAAAACCGGCTGGAAGGGGGGTGCAGTGTCTCGCTGCGTGGATCTGACGGGGATGCGCGAGCTGGAAAGGCCGTGCCGAAGCTGCGGCCACCAACGAGCGGTCCATACGGGCGGCGCGAAGCCGGGCGGCTGGGCGATCTACGAACCGATGTGGGCGAACGCGTCGGGCTGGTGCACACACCTGGGCTGCGGTTGCCGGGCCCGGAGCTGATCGAAAGGAGGCGGAGACATGTCACGGGTTCGTGCGCTGCTGGCCGATTCGGGGCCGGTGACGGTGCTGGCGGTGATCGCCGCTGTCGGCTCCTTCGACCACATCTCGAGTCTGGCTGCGAAGTACGGCCAGTACGGCTGGCGCTCGTGGGCGGTGGCCGTGTGTATCGACCTGGTGTGTGTGATGGCCGCGCGGGAGATCCAGCGCGACAAGCGCACCGGCCGGCGCCGACGCGGGCTGATGTCGTGGCCTTCGCTGGTGCTGGCGGGCGGGATCGTGCTGACCTTGGCGGCGAACCTGGCCGAAGCACCGAGTAGCGCGTGGGGCTGGATCCTGGCGGCCACGCCCGCGGGCGCGTTCCTGATCGCCATGTCCATGATCGAGCGCCGCGCCGGTCAGCACACGCCTGCACCCGCCGCCGTTCCCGCCTCCGGTGACGAGATGGGCGGCCTGGTGTGGGAAGACGCGGCCCTCGCCGCCACCACGAGCGAAGCCACGCCTGAACCGGCTCACCACACGCGCGTGGACCGCGTAGAGGAGCTAACCCCGCCTCCCCCGCATCGCGAGGCGGAGAGTCCGCCAGAGCTGGAGTCCGCCGTAGCCGAAAGTGCCGGCGGCCAGAGCGAGACGCACCCATCGCCCTCGCCCGCGCTGCTGGCCTACGCCCGACGCATCTCGACCGAACACCGCGCCGCGCACGGACGGCCGGTCACCGCAGATGTGCTGCGAGCGCGCATGCACATCGCACCCGAACTGGCCGCCGCGCTGGTGGCTCACGTGGAGGACTGACGTTGCATCCGGCCGCCCACTGCTTCCCCGGTGGGCGGCTCATGGAAAGCCAGTCCCTGCCCCCTCGGAAGAGACCAGTCCCTGCCCCCTCGGAAGAGAGGAGAACCGAACCGATGATGACCACCGATTCGACCGTTCGCTGCGAGTTCATCGCGGGCCTGCGCCGTCTGGCGCAATTCCTGGCCGACAACCCCAAGGTGCCGGTGCCGAGCAACGGCATGACGCTAACGGTGCACGTGGTCGACGACAACGACGACAAAGAACGCGCCCAGGTAGACCGTGTGGCCGAGCTGATCAGCTCTCCGGCCAGTGGCGGCGGCCACTACAAGACCACGCGCGACTTCGGGCCGGTCACCTACGAAGCGCTGGCGATCAGTGAGCGGTGCATGCGCGACTACGACGCTCTGACCAGCTACCGGGGGGCCGTCACGGCCTGACCCAGGGAGGAGGTGCGTTGATGTTCCGTCGCAGAGTTCTACCGCTCGCCGGGCTCGCGTTCGTCGCGTTCTACCTGTTCAGCCGTCCTGAAGCCGCCGCCGCGTCGATCAACGGCGTCGTGGATCGGATCCTCGGCGGGGCCGACAACCTGGCCGTGTTCCTGGCGGCGCTGCTGGGCTGATGAGGCGAACGGGACGACCCTCAACCTGTTCGCCGAACCCGACGTCAGCGTCGGGTCGCCCACTCGATGAGGCGCAGGCCGCTGTGACCCGCAAGACGCGCACGGCAATCGCTGCTCGGCCGCAGTCCCCGCTTAAGCCTTCGGCCGACAAGCGGCATGCCGTGATCAGCGATCGGGCCGCGCAGATCCCGACGTAGGCAGGCGAGTGCAGCAGGTTGCCCGACTGGCAGGCACCTCGGGTTTGAGCCCCGAGGCGGGCGCGCACCACCCCGCAACCCCGACAGGAAGGAACCGCATCGTGAACCAGCAGATGGCCAAGGCGCTCAACGACGTCGCCAACGAGCTCGAAGCGCAGGGCCACAAGTCGTCCGCCAAGTACGGCGAACTCGCCGAGCGAGCCAGGCGTGGCGCGCCGGTGGAGGAGATCCAGGCGGAGGCCCGGCGCCAGTACGTCGAGGACAGAGCGACGCTCGGCGTGCTCAAGGAGCGCCTTCGCGACATCTCGCAGGGCCGCTACTGACCCCGTCCGCCCGCCGGTAACCAGGCCGGCGCCGGGTTCGAGCCCCGGACGGGCGCCATGAGCGTCATTCACCAACCGAGTTTGTTCGAGGTCCCCGCAATTCACACCATCACGCAAAGGAGAAACGTCATGGCAAGAGCTGGACAATGCCGCACCTGCCGCGGCTACGGCAGGATCACCGAACTGAAGTCCCAGATGAAGAAGGGCCAGCTCCTCATTATCGAGGTCCGCCGTGCCTGCTTCACCTGCCGGGGCAAGGGCTCACGCTGATGCCGCCCCGCACCCCCGCGCCGCCGGAAACCGTCGAGGTGTGTCCGGCATGTGAGGGCCGCAAACTCCTCTGCACCACGGTGACGAAACATCGGTGGCTGCTGCGCTGGAAAATGCAGCGCTTCCGGCTGTGCCGCACCTGCAACGGCACCGGAGGAACTACCCGCAGATTCCCGCTCGAACGTCAGGAGGTGAACATGGCCGGCAAGCATCGCAGAAACACAAGAGACAAGAAGCCGTGCAAATGGTGCAAGGGCAAGGGCGAATTCCACTCCGGGGCCGTCTCGATCAGATGCGGCAGATGCGGCGGAACCGGCCAGCGCTAACCCATTCGCGACCAGACGATGAAGTGCGCAGGCAAGAAGGAAGTGAGCATGAGGATCGGTAAGAAGGTTGCGCCGTTGAAGTGCGATAAGTGCTTCGGTCTCGGCCGCGTAGAACACCAGGTATGGACGCTCGGCAAAGGCTACGTCCACGAAGGCCGAATCTGCCGGAAATGCAACGGCAACGGGGTACTCCGTTCCCGCTGAGTGACATTGCGTCCGGCCGCCCACCTCGTCGGAGGGCGGCTCACGGAAAGCCACTCATCAGCGAAACAGAAAGGAGACAGCAATGGGCAATCCCCCCTGCCCGGACTGCGGACAGACGGACAGCACCTGGTACGAGAAAGACCAGGTCGAAGTCTGCAACAACTGCGGAGCCATCATCTGGGAGGACCTGTGACCCGACCATGAGAAACAGGCGAACGCGCCCGTTGTCGTGGTACGCGTGCTGCACCTGCAACGGCACCGGCATCGACCCAGAGAACCGACGATGCAGAGACTGCGACGGGACGGGCATCGACAACCACGAGAAAGACGCCAGCGAATGAGCAGGCGGAAGAGACCTCCTCCGCGCAAGCCGCCTCAGCGGTGCTCGATATGCAGAGGCTACTTATACGTTCGCACCGGCGCATGCCCTAAATGCGATCGATGAAAGGAGGGAGCAGCAGTGAAGGACACCATGAGATACCGCACCGCTGGAGGCGCGGTCGTCACCTGGCAGATAGAGCCGTACCTGAGCGGCTGGGGACCGTACTCATGCAACGGTTGCGGCGCCAAGGGCGTCGGCAGCCCGTCAATGGCGGAAAGACACGCTGCGGCCTGTCGAGCGATTGCCGACTGATGCCGCGCGTACACGCCAACGATAAGCGGGTCACATGCCCCGACTGCCGATACGAAACACGACTGGCGCGCTTCGAGGTGCTGTTCGTCGGTGAGGCCGGCGTGCAAGCCGGATGCCGCAACTGCCGCTACTCGTTCTGGGTCACCTTCGACTAGCCAGCTTATGAGCAAAGGAGGAACGGTGATGATGATTCGCCAGTCGCAAGTCGAGAGACTCAAAGCCGCAGTACGCGCTTATGAAAGAGCTCTCCGCTACGGCACCAGCAAAGAACAAGCACGCTGTCATGCCGTGCTCAACGCCGCCTACCGCAATTCATCGCGAGACGAGATCAACGCTGCCCTCACCTGATCACGACTCGACCATTCACGGGGGTGCGCGCCCACGGAACGGCTCAGCTTGCCGGCCTTCCGCCGTCCCGGCGGGCGCGCTTCCTCCCTCACTCGTCAAGCAAAGGAGATTCCAGTATGCAACACACCCAGCCCACCACCATGCAATGCACCCGCTGCGGCGGCTCCGGCAGATCCCGCGGCAAGGTCGACGTCCGCCCGTGCCCCCGCTGCAAGGGCACCGGCCGACTGTCCCTCGACGACCTCGACAGGCTCGGGCTATGAGCACGCCCGTACGCCAGCGCTGCGATCGCTGCCGCGGCGCAGGGTGGATTCCCTGCTCAGTGTGGGACCCGGGCAACTGCCGCGGATGGCGCCGCTGCGGCGACTGCACCGGAACCGGCCTACTGCACGCAGGCCGATGACCCGCTACCGCGTCCACATCACCGAAACCTACGCCGACGACGCCGACCACCCGTGGAGCGTGACTCGGCACATCACCGCCGCGACCGGCGCCCACTGCCAACGCCCGGTCCAGGTCAACGCCAACGGCCAGCGCCGAGTCATCGCCTGCGGCCAGCGTCTGCCCGCCGACCGGCAGTGCGACGCCTGCCGTGCCCGCATCGACGTCATCGAGGTAAGGAGGCAACGAGGGTGAGCGCACCCGCGCCGCTCGCCGAGCTGGTCGGGCCGGTCGTCCGCGACCTGGCCCGACGCTCCGGCACCGACCTGAACCGCTGGCTCGAACAAGTCCACCGCCTGGGCGGCTGCACCGAACCCGTACGCCTGACCGGCGAAACCCTCACCCTCGACGCCCGTTCGGGCGAGGTCATCTCCAGCTACAGCACCGACCGCGAACCCCACGGGCAGCTGCTCATCCGCTGCGGCAACCGCCGCGCCTCCCGCTGCCCCTCCTGCGCCGAGCTGTACCGCCGCGACACCTACCACCTGATCCGCGCCGGACTCCTCGGCGCCGAAAAGGGCGTGCCGACCACCGTACGCACCCACCCGAAGGTGTTCGCCACCCTGACCGCGCCCTCCTTCGGACCGGTGCACCGCGGCCCGGACAAGAACGGCACCCGCCGCGTCTGCCACCCGCGCCGCACCAGCCCGGCCTGCTTCGAGCGGCACAAGAGCGACGACTCCCGGCTCGGCCAACCGCTCGACCCGGACTCCTACGACTACATCGGCCACGTGCTGTGGAACGCCCACGCGGGCGAACTGTGGCGCCGCTTCACCACCTACCTGCGCCGCCACCTGGCCGCCGCCGCAGGACTGACCCACACCGCGTTCACCAAAGCCGTACGGGTCTCCTTCGCCAAGGTCGCCGAATACCAGGCCCGCGGCATCGTGCACTTCCACGCCGTCATCCGTCTCGACGGCCGCGCCGACGACCCGGCCGACGTCGTCGAACCTCCCGCCTGGGCCACCCTCGACCTGCTGGAGGCCGCGATACGCTCGGCCGCCGCCGCAGTCAGCCTGACCGCCCCGGACCTCGGCCAGCCTACGCGAGAGCTCGTCTGGGGCCGCCAGGTCGACGTCAAAGCCATCCACACCGGCGACCTCAACGGAGACCTCTCAGAGCAGGCCGTAGCCGCCTATATCGCCAAATACGCCACCAAGAGCGCCGAAACCTCCGGCACCCTGGATCGCCGCATTCAGCCTCACGACCTCGCGCGACTGCACGAGCACGGCGCAACCCAGCACGCCGCGCGCCTGATCCGCACCGCCTGGACACTCGGCAGCCCGACAAGGCACCCGGACTTGCAACACCTCAAGCTCCGCAAGTGGGCGCACATGCTCGGATTCCGCGGCCACTTCTCCACCCGCTCCCGCGCCTACTCGACCACCCTCGGCGCCATCCGCAACGAACGCGCCGACTACCGCCGCGCCCAGTTCCTCGACGCACGGCCCGACCTGGCGGAGGAGTCAACGCTCGTGCTGGCCCACTGGAGCTTCGCCGGTCAGGGCTACACCACAGGCGAATCGCTTCTCGCGGCCGTGCTTCCGACCGCAGCAAAGGAGGGAATCCCATGATCAACACGTCAGCTACTGCCAGCCCTGATCTCCTGCATGCGGGGTGGTACACGACCGAAGAGCTCGCCCAGCTCGTAAAGGTGGATCCGTCGACATTGCGACGCTGGCGCACGCAGAAACCCGTGCAGGGCCCGCCTTTCGTGCGCCTGTCTGAGCGTATGACGCTCTACAGCGTCGATGACGTGCGCACCTGGCTGGAAAGCCGCCGCACCGCTCCGGAGGAAGCCTGAGGTATGGCCGACAAGCAGCTTCCCCCGGTGGGAGTGTCGCTGTCGCCGGACGTCGAGCACCGCCCGAACCGGCGCAAGCCGTACCGGGCTCGGGTGCGCTGGATAGACCCCGTGACCAAGAAGCGGCTGTCCAAGTCGGAGTCGCTCGAGACACCAGAGCAGGCTCAGGCATGGTTGGACACGATGGAGGCAGCCGCGCGTGGAGGGGTCGATCCTCTCCTCGCCACCGCGCCATTGTCCGACTACGGCCAGAGCGTCATGAAGCTCGCGCTGCGCGGTCTGGAGCGGAAAACGCTTGATCCTTATCTGGCCGGATGGCGCAAGCGGGTGGTGCCGACGCTGGGTCACCTCCCCGTACGGCTGATCACGTACGGAGTCGTAGATCGCGCCGTGCATGCGTGGATCGCTGATGAGTGCAGCCAATCGACGATCAAGAACAGCCTGGCCGTTCTCGTACGGGTGATGGAGCAGGCAGTACGAGACGGCGTGATCGATCGGAACCCCGCGAGAGTGAGCGGCTGGCAACGCGAGTTCCAGCGCGCTGAAGACGAACTGGACGATCCGCGCTCGCTGGCGTTGCCCACGTGGCAGGCGCTGACCTCACTGGCCGCGGCTCTCGTCGAGCGGTCCGCGGGCCGGTATGGCGGGTGGGGCGATGTAGTGATCTTCGCAGCCTGCACGGCGGCCAGGATCGGTGAAGTATCCGGCGTCCGGGTGGAGGACGTGGATCTGAACTCCTGGTTGTGGACCGTGCGCCGCCAGACCACGCCCGGCCCTGGCGGGTTGATCGACAAGGGCACCAAGGGCAAGCGGGCTCGCACGGTGCCCCTGATCGGCGAGGTGCGTGAGCTCGTCGCCGCCCGTGTGGCCGCGGTGGGAGGTAGGCCCAAGGCACGCTTGTTTACGGGTCCTCGCGGGGGCCGGATCAGCACGGCCGTGCTGCGCGACGCGACGCACTGGGACGAGGTGGTGACCGCGCTCGGATACGAGTACTTCCGGCGCCATGATCTGCGGCATACCGGGCTCACCTGGATGGCCGATGCCGGCGTGCCGGTGCACGTGCTGCGTAAGATCGCTGGCCACGGGTCGCTGACCACGACGCAGCGCTACCTGCACCCGGATCTGCGCACGATCGCCGACGCCGGAACCGCGCTGAGCGCGCACCTGCGGGCGCCTCGGTGGTCCCCCGATGGTCCCCAATTGCGGCTGATCGAGGGCGACCGGTGATCGGTGGCCGGGGACGACGAAAGCCCGTCATCTTGGAGAACTCTCCAGATGACGGGCTTTGTCCTACCGTCGGGACGACAGGATTTGAACCTGCGACCCCTTGACCCCCAGTCAAGTGCGCTACCAAGCTGCGCTACGTCCCGATTGTGTCGGCCGCCCCCTGCGGGGCGGGACGTCATAACCTTAGCGCACATCGAAGGTGCACGCGTACACGGAAAGCGGGAGCGGAGGGGGCCGGGTGGGGCGTAAGCCGACCATTGATCGGGATGAGCTGGCCAGGCTGGTCGCCGAGGGGAGGAGCGTGCAGGAGCTGGCCGCTCACTTCGGTGTCAGCACGTCCGGGGTGTTGCAGGCCAAGCGGGCCGCCGGGCTGGCCAAGCCGATGCTCGACCACCGCGCCGCCCTCCCGTGGAAGCTGGCCCGCGCGCACGTCCAGTCAGGGCCCGCCACCAATCTGCGCAATCTGTCGGCGGCGGCGCAGGGGAAGCCGCCGGCGTCCGACCGGCTGAACACGGCGCTGCGCTGGGCGCAGCGGCTGGTGGACGAGGGGCTGGACGTGCGGTACGACCCCGATGCGGGATTCAGCGAGGTCCCCGCGTCACCAGCGGGCTCACATGTCGCGTCGGTGCTGGCCGCGGCGCGGAAGGCGCTCGAAGCCAGCTGAGGGCAAAAGTTTCGGCACGGCTCTCCCGGGAAGTCGGCCGGTCTCGACAAAGAGACCGGAGGCGAACATCATGACCACCTACATCTGGGTGGCCGTCGTCGTCATCGCGGTGGTGGCGCTCGCCGCAGTTGCCTACGTCGTGCAGCAGCAGAAGCGCCGTAACCACCTCCGTGAGCGTTTCGGCCCCGAGTACGAGCGCATAGTCGCAGACCATGACAACCGCCGCGACGCCGAGCAGGAGCTGCTCGACCGCGAGCAGCGGCATTCCGAGCTCGACATCCATCCCCTGCCGGAGGAGTCGCGGGAGACGTACGCCAACCGGTGGACCGAGGTGCAGGAGCGCTTCGTGGACGCGCCGGGTTTCGCGGTGACCGAGGCGGACCAGCTGGTCACCGCGGTCATGGCGGAGCGGGGTTACCCGACGGATGACTTCGAGCAGCGGTTGTCCGACCTGTCCGTGGGGCACGCGGAGACCCTCGACCACTACCGGACGGCTCACGAGATCAGCGGGCGGGCGGCCAAGAAGCAGGCCTCCACGGAGGAGCTCCGGCAGGCCATGGTCCACTACCGGGCCCTGTTCGAGGAGCTGCTGCACGAGACCACGCGAGGACGGTGAGAGTGATGAAGAACAGCCACGACGAGCTGAAGGTGCCGTCGCAGCGCGCCGACGAGGTCCGCGGCGACGACCGTGACGAAGGCCGGGCGGTCGCGGACCGCAGGCCCGGCGAGGAGGCCGGAGGGCCGATCGCCGGCCGTCCCGAGAGCATGGGGCGCGCCGACGGCCGCCATGAAGGGCTGGAGAGCTCCGCCGACGAGTACGACCCCGCCGTTCCCGGCGCGGACCCATCGGCCGAGCCGGATGAGGACGCCGCCTACCGGGACCCGTACGCGAGGACCGGCGGCGACCTGCGGACCGAGCCGGAGCCCGGCCCGGTCGACGTCCAGGCCGCACCCGAGGAGGTCCCGGCGCACGCGGCTCCCCAGGACGTCGTCCTGTTCGACCAGGACCCCACTCAGGTGCAGGCGCGCTGGCGCGACCTGCAGGCGTCGTTCGTGGACGACCCCGGCGAGGCCCTACGGCGCGCCGACGGTCTGCTCGGCGAGGTGGTGGAGTCGTTCACCAGCAGCCTCACGAGCCGCACGGGCGCCCTGCGGGACGGCTGGAAGGGCACCGGTGCGCAGGACACCGAGCAGCTGCGGCTGGCGCTGCGCGACTACCGGACCGTCCTGGAGCGCCTGCTCGACCTGTCGGGATCCCCCGGCCAGACGCCGGTGGGCTCCGGTCAGGCGCCCGGCCAGGCGCCCGGCCAGGCGCACCACCAGGGCCACAGCCACGGGATGAGGTGACCTGGCATGCTCGCGATAGTCGCGGCGATCGTCTTCGGGCTGGGCTTACTGCTCGACCTGCTGGGCGTGAACATCCCCGGAGGGGTCTCCGGTATGACGTTCGTCCTGCTGGGGCTGACCCTGCTGGCTCTGCACCAGGCAGGCATCGGCACGGCGAGCGTGCGCAGCTACGGCGGCTGGCGTGGCCGCGCCAGGCGCTGACGACGCGCGGTCCGCGCGCCGCCCGGGTGATGTGGCGGCGCGCCGTGTCGCGCCGCGCGGGTTGCGCCGCGCCGGAGCCCCTTCTCCTGATCACGCATTGCCCGGAGTTCCGTCTCCTGGTCACGTGTTCCGGGGAGCCCCTTCCCCGGGTCACGCCTTGCCGGGGAAGCGCATGACGACGGTGCTGCCGGCCTCTCCGGTGTGCACGGTCAGCTCCGAGGCGAGCAGGCGGGCCACCCAGAGCCCCATGCCGCCCACGGCCCCCGGCAGGGGCCCCGGTTTCCACGGGCCCTTGTCGTGAACCTCGACGACCAGGTCACCGCCGGCCGCCCAGGTGCGCAGGACAGCCTGGTCGCCGCCGTGGGTGACGGCGTTGGTGGCGATCTCGTTGATCGCGATGACGAAGTCGGCGACGGCGTCCTCCGCCATGCCCGCCTCGCGGGCCTCCTCTTCGGCGAACTGCCGGACCTGCGGCAGGTCCGGCAGCCGGAAGCGTAGTCGTTTCACGGGCGCGCCAGGGGGCGGGCCCGTGTGGCCCGGCTGGGGCTCCACGTCCTCGTTCACCCGGCGACCGCCCCTGTTCAGCCGACGAGTTCGGCGCGTAGTTGATCGAGCACCTTGCGCAGGATGCGTGACACGTGCATCTGCGAGATCCCGAACTCGGCGGCGATCTCGGCCTGCGTCATGTTGCCGAAGAAGCGCAGCAGCAGGATGTGCTTCTCCCGGGAGGGCAGGGCGTCGATGAGCGGCTTGACGGCCTCCCTGTCGACCATGGTGCTCAGCGTGTCGTCGTCCTCGGGGATGACGTCGCCGAGCGAGGCCGCGTCGTCGTCGGAGCCGAGCGGGGCGTCGAGCGACAGGGTGCTGTAGGCGGCGGAGGCGTCGAGGGTGAGCAGGACGTCCTCTTCGGTGATGTTCATCTTCGCCGCCAGTTCGGCGACGGTGGGCGACCTGCCGAGGTCCTGGCTGAGATCGGCGACGAGCCTGTTGAGCTCGGAGCGGCGTTCCTGGTAGAGGCGCGGCACCCGGATGGCCCAGGTGCGGTCGCGGAAGTGCCGTTTGACCTCACCGGTCATGGTCACGACCGCGTAGCCCCTGAACGCGTGCCCGAGGCTGGGGTCGAAGCCGTTGACGGCTTTCATCAGGCCAACATATGCGGCTTGGAGAAGGTCCTCCAGTGGTTCGCCCCGGTAGCGGTATCGTCTGGCGATCTCCATGGCGAGCGGACGGTGCATTTCGACGATGCGTTCGCGCAGCCGCTCGCGGTGGCTGCTGGAGGTGCTTTCCCTGACCAT
Organism: Nonomuraea sp. KM88; assembly: GCF_052245635.1. Lineage (NCBI taxonomy): Bacteria > Bacillati > Actinomycetota > Actinomycetes > Streptosporangiales > Streptosporangiaceae > Nonomuraea > Nonomuraea sp. KM88. The sequence goes on from NZ_JBQQCC010000003.1 coordinate 232,306, forward strand.
CTCGGCCAGGAGCTCTTCCGCGCTCATCTCCTCGAGGATGTGCTCCTGCACAGCCATGGCTGCTCCTCGTACGGCTCGCAGGCGGTCTCCCCCCAAGCGAAGAAGCCCAGGCAGAGGCACGCCTCGCTCAACTATCGAGACGGAAGCCCTCTGCTGGACCTCGCGAGAAGTGTCCCCCGTGCCGCCGGAAGTATTCCTCCCTGGCGTGGTGACAGTAGGGTTGCTCCGTGACAATGCCGGAAAACGGCGACGGGCCCGCGGCGGCTCTGAGCCTGACGTCATCGACCGTCGACTCGGTCACCGTGGTGCGGGTCGACGGCGTGCTCGACGCCACGACGCGCGAGCAGTTCGCCGACTACCTGTCGCTGGCGGGCACCGGCCTGATCCTCGATCTGGCCGGAGTGACGTTCATGGACTCGCGCGCGCTCGGCCTGATCGTGCACCACTGGCAGACGAGTCTGACCTCGGGCGCGAAGTTCGCGCTGATCGGGGTCGAATACTCCAAGTCGAAGGTGATGTGGATCACAGGGCTGGCCCAGCGCCTGCCGATCTACGACACGCTCGACGACGCCCTGGCCGCCATCGGGTGAGGCTCAGCCCTTCGACTTGCGCTGGTGCTCCTCGACCAGGAGCCTGGCCAGGTCGGCCACCTTGACCTGGTGGTGCTGCGAGATCCTGCGCAGTTCCTCGAAGGCGGCCTCGGCCGTGCATCCGCTGGTCTGCATGATGATGCCCTTGGCCTGGTCGATCACCGACCGGCCGGCGAGGGCCTCCTGCAGCTGGGCGGCGTCCGTACGCACCTCGTCGAATTCCGACAGGTTCGCCATGGCCACCCCGACCTGCTCGGTGAGCATGTCGGAGAGCGAGTGGGCGCCCTGCGGCGAGAACGCGCCGGGACGCACCGAGTAGAGGCCGACGACCAGCACGGCGGGCGCCACGTCGATGGGGACGGCGAGCACCGAGCGCACGCCCCAGCGGGTGGCCAGCGCGTCGTAGCGCGGCCAGCGGTTCTCGGTGAGCACGTCGGCGACGGTGGCCCGTCCGCCGCTCTGCCTGGCCTCGGTGGACGGCCCCTCCCCCAGCTCGTGCTCGCCTTCGACGAGCATGATGAGCTCGCTGTGCGAGCCGGAGACCAGGACCCGGTGATCGCGCCAGTGCTCGGCGGAGGCTCCGGAGCAGCCGGGGACACCCGCGGTCAGCGCGGTCGTCAGGCCGCGCAGCACGCTCTCTGTCGAGGTGTCCTCCCCGAGGCGGCCCAATGCCGCCAGGTCACGGGCGAGTCCGGGGGTGAGCATCGCGGTGGATTCCATAGCAACAAGCCTCTACCCCTTATGGCTAGCATTATCCCGCGTGGCGTAGCGTCAGACCATGACCACGCCGGACTTCGAACACGCGCTGGACGCGCTGGCCGGGCGCGTCTCATCGCTGCGTGCGGCGAGGGCCGCCTATCCTTCGGACCTCGCGCCCACGCTGGACGCCGCGCTCGCGGAGCTCGACACCGCCGCCGAGCTGCTGGCCGAGGCCAGGGAGCAGTTGCGCAAGTCCCCGAAGCGGGCAGGGGCGAAGAAGGACGGCGGCGCGCAGCGCGAGCTGAAGTTGCTGCGCCAGGTGTTCAGGGCCTTCCCCGTGCCCGTCATCGTGCTCGACGGCGGCGGCGTGGTGCGGCGGATCAACCCGGAGACCTCACGGATGCTGGGCAGCCCCGACGGCTACCTCGTGGGCCGGTCGTTCCCGCTGCTGGTGGACGTGTCGCGGCGGGCGGCGTTCCGGTCGCACCTGACGTCGGTGCTGCAGACCGGGCAGCCGTCGGCGTTCGAGACCCGGCTGGCGCACCAGGGGCGCACGCACACCGTGCAGCTGGCGATGATCAGGCTGACCATGCCGGGCGAGCCGCAGCAGATGGTGGCGGCGATCGCGCTGCCGATCGAGGTGCAGGTGCCCGAGCCGGGCGCGCGCAGGCCCGAGCAGTCCGACGGGGCGCTGCTGCTGGCGGCGGCCAGGCGGCAGGACCTACTGGTCAAGATGGCCACGTTGCTGCTGGACGAGGAGGCGCTGCGGCGTCCGGTCGCGCTCCCGCGGGCGACGCGGCTGCTGGCGGCCGAGTGGGCCGACTGGGTGATCGCCGACGTGGTGCGCGACGGGGTGCCGCGCCGTTCGGCCGTGATGGCGCCGAAGGACCAGCCTCTGGGTGAGCTGGCCCGCCAGGTGGAGTCCGCCGACCCGGCGACCAGCCAGGTGGTGCTGCAGGTTCTCGACCGGGGCTCCGGCGTGGTGCACGAGATGGTGGAGGACGAGACGCTGCTCGGTTTCTGCGCCGACGGGCCGGTGCTGACGGCGATGGGCGCGAGCTCGCTGCTGAGCGTCCCGATCGGCGGCCGGGACGGCGTGCTGACGCTCGTACGCACGCACGACAGGCAGCCGTTCGCGCTGGCCGACCTGGCCGTCATGCAGGAGGTGGGACTGCAGCTGGGCCTGGCGGTGCGCGCGCAGAGCAGTTTCCAGAGCCGCGCGCGGGCGGCCGACGCGCTGTCGGCGAGCGTCGCGCCGCGCAACCTGCCCGACATCCCCGGCTACGAGGCGGCGGCCGTCTACCACCCGGGGGCGTCGGTGGGCGCGGAGTTCTACGACGTGTTCCCGGTCGCCGGCGGGTGGGGGTTCGCGTTCGGCGGCGCGGCGGGCAAGGGCGAGGAGGCCGCGTCGGTCACCGCCATGGTCCGGGGCGGCCTGCGGGTGCTGAGCGTCTGGGAGTCCGACCCCGACCTGGTGATGCGGAAGGTCAACGAGGCGCTGGTCGCCCAGGGCTCCGGGCTGTTCGTGATGGCCGTGGCGGGGTTCGTGCAGGGCCGTACGATCCGGCTGTCGTCGGCGGGGCACCATCCGGCGGCGCGGGTGCGCAACGACGGCACGGTGCGCTTCGTCGCGGGCGGCGGCGTGCCGCTGGGCATCGCGGCCGAGGCGGAGACGCAGGTCGAGACGTTGACGGTCCCCCCTGGCGAGACGCTGGTGCTCTATTCGGAGGGCCTGGTCTCCTCCAGGAACGCCGAGGGCGAGCCGTACGGCGACGAGCGGCTGGCCGACGTGCTCGGCCGGTGCGCGGGCCAGTCGCCGTCCACCGTGGTCAAGGCGGTGGAGGCGGATCGGCACGCGTTCTCGGAGGGCCAGGTGTGGGATGAAATCGTGGTGTTCGCGCTCCGAGGTGTCTGATCTGTAGGGGTTTGCGTTTCCGCCGAAGCTGGGTATGGTCGGTGCAGAACGACGTGCCTAAGACGCAGGCACACCTTTGAAGCTTTTCCATGCTGGGGTGTGCCATGAATATCGCGATCGTCGCTTCGTCCAACGGAAACCAGCAGCACCGCATCCTGTCGGTGGCACGTGAGCTGGGGCGCGAACACCACGTCACGATCTACGCCCGCCGTGACGACGCCGAGGGCAAGCCCAGGACGCGGGTGGCCCCGGGAGTCACGCTGGAGCACATCGACGTGGGACCGGCCCGTGATCTTTCCGCGGACGACGTCGTCCCTTACCTCAACGACGTCGGGGCCCACCTGATGAAGCGCTGGCGCCAGGACAGGCCCGACATCATCCATGCCCACTCGTGGACCAGCGGCCTGGCCGCCGTGGCAGGCGCCAAGGGGCTTGACGTGCCGGTCACGCAGACGTTCCACACGGTCGACGCCGCCCACCAGAAGCTGGAGCGGGCGCTGGGCCGCCGGGCCAAGGCGGTCATCGCCGGCTCGGGCGACGAGGAGTCGGCGCTGATCCGGCTCGGGGTCCCCCGCCACAACATCGCCATCGTCCCCTACGGCATCGACACCGAACGTTTCCAGCGTCGCGGCGCGGTCGCCACGAAGGGCTCGCGCAAGCGGCTCCTGCACGTCGGCCCTCTCTCGACCGAACGCGGCGCGCACACCATCGTGCGGGCGCTGCAGGGTCTCGGCGACGTGGAGCTGGTCATCGCCGGCGGCCCCGAACCCGAGGAGCTGGAGAACGACCACGACGCGCAGCGCCTGCGGGACCTGGCCGAGCAGCTCGGCGTGGCCGACCGGGTCACGCTCCTCGGCCAGGTGAAGCGGACCTCCGTACCGAAGCTGATGCGCAGCGCGGACGCCGTGGTGTCGGTGCCGCGGGAGGCCGTCACGGGGATCGTCGCCCTGGAGGCGATGGCCTGCGGCGTGCCGGTGATCGCCTCGGCCGTCGGCGCCCACCTGGACTCCATCGTCGACGGCGTCACCGGCCTGCTGGTCCCGCCCGACCAGCCGGCGCGCACCGCGCGCCTGGCACGCGAGCTGCTGTGGGACCCGACGTTGCGGACCGCGCTCGGCTACGCGGGGGCCGACCGGGCGCGCTCGCGCTACTCCTGGGAGCGGGTCAGCCAGGAGCTGGTACGCGTCTACGAGGCGGCCTGCGCCTGACGCCCCCCATCACTCCGGCAGGCGGCGCAAGCCGCCTGCCGGCACCATGTCCGGAGCTCTGTGACCGGTCTGCTGGTCCTTGTGACGAAACTGACTGATGTGACGGATGGGGTGTTATCAGGGTGAAATCTTTGCTTCGATGGAGCGCATGTCCCAACGCAGTCCGATCTTGGCGGCCGCGGCGCTCGCATGCGTCGCCGCCCTCCCCCAGACCGCGCAGGCACAGACGGCGGGCTGGGGCGACCCGGTCCTCGTAGAGAACTTCGACGGCTCGTCGATCAACACCAAGAAGTGGATGATCTACCACTCCCCCGGGGCCGAGCGGAACCCCCGCACCGGCAAGGCCGCGTCCGTCTCGAACGGCGTGCTGCGCCTCAAGGGCGGCATGTACGGCGGCAAGGACCTGTCAGGCGGCGTGGCCACCCGGCTCGCGCAGGAGTACGGCCGGTGGGAGGTCAGGTTCAAGGCTGAGGCGGGCGCCGGGTACACGCCGGTGGCGCTGCTGTGGCCGACACGGCAGGGTGAGGGCGGCGGCTACGCCGAGGTCGACTTCGCCGAGATCGTCGACCCGAAGCGGCAGGGCGGCGGCATCTTCGTGCACGAAGGGCACAACCGGGCGCGCAAGACGCTGAAGGCCGACTTCACCAAGTGGCACACGGTGGCGGTCGACTGGCTGCCCGGCCGGCTGACGGTCTGGCTGGACGGCGAGAAGTACTGGGACTACCGCGGCGCGCACGTGCCCAGCGGCCGCCGCATGGGCCTGGCGCTGCAGAACGACGTGGTGTGCGAGCCCCGCTGCCGCGACTCCTCCACGCCCCGCACCGTGTCGATGTACGTCGACTGGGTGAAGGTCTACCGGGCGTCCTGACCGCTCAGCCTGGCGGCCTTGAGACCGAGGTGCACGGCCAGGCGGTCGTCGCCGTCCGACAGGTCCTTGTGGGTGAGGCGCTCGGCCTTGCCCAGCCGGTAGTAGAGCGTCTGACGGTGGATGCCGAGCTCGGCGGCGGTCTTCTGGGCGTGGCCGCCGTGGTCGAGATAGGCCTCCACGGTGTGGGCCAGCTCCCCGTCGAGTGCCGCGGTCTCGGCCGCCAGCTCGCGCAGGTCCGACGGGCCGAGCCGGGCCAGCAGGCGGTGCACGCCGAGGTCCTCCCACCGGGCGACGGGCGCGTGGCGGGGGAAGTGCTCGGCGATGCGCAGGGCATGGCGGGCCTCGCGCCAGCTCAGCCAGGCCTCGCCCGGGTCGTTCCGTGCCCCCCCGATGCCGGCCGCGGTGCCGTACGCGCTCTGGAGGGTCTGCGCGACCTCGCCCGCGAGGTGCGCGGGGGCGAGCAGGGCGACGGGTGAGCCGGCGCGGGCGAGCACGCCGCGCGGCAACGTCCAGAGGGCGGCCACGCGCTCGTCCGACTCGCGTACGGCGACGGCCGCGACCGGCCCTGGAACCTCGATGGCGGCCTCGGCACGCTCCTCGGGATCGGGCGAGAACAGGCCGAGCAGCCCGCGCCCGATGTCCTGCCGGCTCCTGGCCTCCTGGGCGAGCACGGCGGCCGCCCTGGCGACGAGTGGCGCGACGGCGTGCAGGGGCGCGTCGCCCAGCTCGCCCGAGTCGAGCAGCCACAGGTAGCCGTAGGTGACGCCGCGGTGGCGCAGCGGCCAGCAGACCCTCGCCAGGACCTGCAGCTCGGCGTCCGCGGGGATCCTGACCGGGCCGTCGGCCCCGGCGATGCCGTAGCGCTCGAAGTAGTCGCGCACCTCGCCCGTCGCGCGCCTGCGCAGGATCGACTCCTGGCGGACCGTGTCGATGGCGCCGTGCTGCGCGCCGTAGGCCAGCAGCCGGAACGAGCGGTCCTCCAGCGTCGCCGACGCCCCCAGCCTGGCGGCGATCTCGTCGACGATCTCTTGCAGGTCTGCCGATTTGTGCATGTGTATGACAGCCTGCCACATCCGGCGTTACGCGCGTCGATGGCCCCCGCTGAGCTGGGTTTTTAGACTGGACGCATGCTCCGTCAACTGCTGCTCACCGCCTCCAGGAGCGGTGCCGTCCGCCGCGGCGTGTCGGGCTTCCCGCTCACCAGGAGAGTGGTCGGGAGGTTCGTCGCCGGGGAGGGTGTCGAGGAGGCTCGCGACACGGTCGAACGGCTGCGCGACACCGGGCTCGCCGTGACCGTCGACCATCTCGGCGAGGAGACGCGCGACGCGCGGGCCGCGGCCGCCACCACGGACGCCTATCTCACCCTGCTCCGCGCGATCAGGCCGCTGGAACTCGGCGCGAGGGGCGAGGTGTCGGTGAAGTTGTCGGCACTCGGGCAGCGGCTCGACGAAACCATGGCGCTGGAGCACGCTCGCGAGATCTGCGCCGCCGCCGCGGTCACCGGCTCGGCCGTCACGCTCGACATGGAGGACCACACCACCGTCGACTCCACCCTGGCCGTCCTGCGCAAGCTGCGCGAGGACCATCCTTCGACGGGCGTGGCGATCCAGGCCTACCTGTTCCGCAGCGAGCAGGACTGCCGCGACCTCTCCTCGGAGGGTTCCCGGGTACGCCTGGTCAAGGGCGCCTACCGCGAGCCCGCCTCTGTCGCCCACCAGGGCAGGACCGCCGTGGACAAAGCGTACGTACGATGCCTGGGCATCCTCATGGCGGGGAAGGGTTACCCCATGGTGGCGACGCACGACGATCGCATGATCGCGATCACGGAGCTGCTCGCCGACCGGTTCGGGCGGACGATCGGCGACCACGAGTTCCAGATGCTCTACGGAATCAGGACCGACCTGCAGGAGGCCCTGGCGGGGGCCGGCCACACGGTCCGCGTGTACGTGCCCTACGGCGACGACTGGTACGGCTATCTCATGCGCCGTCTCGCGGAGCGCCCGGCCAACGTCGCCTTCTTCCTTCGCGCCCTTGGGGGTAAGTAATGGATGCCATCAGCAACGTCCCCGTCCCCGCCAACGAGCGGGTGTACGGCTACGCGCCCGGCAGCGCCGAGCGGACCACGCTGGAGGACCGCATCAAGGAGCTGGCCGGGTCGCAGATCGACCTGACCATGACCATCGGAGGCGAGCAGCGCCTCGGCGGCGGCGCCCCCATCGACGTGGTGCAGCCGCACAACCACGCCCACGTCCTGGGCCGTACCAACGACGCTACGGCTCAGGACGTGCAGGACGCCGTCGACAGCGCGTTGCGGGCGGCGCCCGCCTGGCAGGCGCTGCCGTTCGACGAGCGGGCCGCGATCTTCCTGAAGGCCGCCGACCTGCTGGCGGGGCCGTGGCGGGCCACGATCAACGGGGCGACCATCCTGGGCCAGTCGAAGTCGGTGCAGCAGGCGGAGATCGACGCCGCCTGCGAGCTGATCGACTTCCTGCGGTTCAACGTGTCCTACGCGCGGCAGCTCTACGCCCAGCAGCCGAACTCCTCGCCCGGCGTGTGGAACCGGATGGAGTACCGCCCGCTCGAAGGCTTCGTGCTGGCGATCACGCCGTTCAACTTCACCGCCATCGCGGGAAACCTGCCGACGTCGGCCGCCCTGATGGGCAACGTCGTCGTCTGGAAGCCGTCGCCCACCCAGCAGCTCGCGGCCCACTACACGATGCGGCTGCTGGAGGCCGCGGGGCTCCCGCCGGGCGTGATCAACCTCGTCACCGGCAACGGCCAGGCCGTCTCCGAGGTGGCGCTCGCCCACCCCGCGCTGGCGGGCATCCACTTCACCGGCTCGACCGGCACGTTCCAGCACCTGTGGCGCACGATCGGGGCCAACATCGCCTCCTACCACGGCTATCCGCGCATCGTCGGCGAGACCGGCGGCAAGGACTTCGTGCTCGCCCACCCGTCGGCCGACCCTGAGGTGGTCTCGACGGCGCTGATCAGGGGCGCCTTCGAATACCAGGGGCAGAAGTGCTCGGCCGCCTCGCGGGCGTACGTGCCGCGCTCGGTCTGGAACCGCATGCGCGACGACTTCGTCTCCGTGGCCGAGTCGCTGAGCGTGGGCGACGTGGCGAGCGACCTGTCGACGTTCATGGGCGCGGTCATCGACGGGCGGGCCTTCGCCAAGCACAAGGAGGCCATCGACCGGGCCAGGGCGTCGTCGACCATCGACGTGCTGACCGGCTCGTACGACGACTCCGTCGGCTATTTCGTGAAGCCGACCATCATGGAGTGCGCCGACCCGGCGGACGAGATCTTCGTCAAGGAGTACTTCGGGCCGATCCTCGGCGTGCACGTCTACGACGACGGCGACTTCGACGCGGTGCTCGACCAGATGGAGGGCATCGCCCCGTACGCGCTGACCGGGGCGGTCATCGCCCAGGACCGCTACGCCATCAAGGCGGCCGGCGACCGGCTGCGCTTCGCGGCGGGCAACTTCTACGTCAACGACAAGCCGACGGGCTCCATCGTCGGCCAGCAGCCGTTCGGCGGCGCGCGCGCCTCGGGCACCAACGACAAGGCGGGCTCGATCTTCAACCTGATCCGCTGGGCGAACGTCCGCACGATCAAGGAGACGTTCGTCCCGCCGACCGACCACCGCTATCCGCACATGGGCTGATCGTCCCCAGAACGCCCCCGGCCACCGCGTGTGCCGGGGGCGTTCGTCGTGCGGGAGCCGGACGGATGGCGTGATCTGCAATGGATGTGTCGTTGACGCCACCGTGCCCGCGCGACCAGCATGAAGGCATGCAGCGACGCATCCTGGTGGTGGTCTTTCCCGGCTTCCAGCTGCTCGACATGGCCGGGCCCGCCGACGTGTTCGCGACGGCCGCCCTGATCGCGCGCGGCGCCTACCGGGTCGAGGTGGTGGCCGTGGGCGGCGGCTCCGTGCCGGCGGGAAACGGCGTCACCGTCGTGGCCGCGCCGCTCGGCGAGGTCGAGGGGCCGGTCGACACGCTGCTGGTGGCGGGCGGGTGGTCGGTGCCCGAGCAGATCGCGGACGGCGAGCTGGTCGCGCAGGTCGCGCGGCTGGCCGGCTCCGCCCGGCGGGTCGCCTCCGTCTGCAACGGCGCGTTCGTGCTGGCCGAGGCCGGGCTGCTGGACCACCGGCGGGCCACCACGCACTGGCTGGCCGCGGACGAGCTCGCGGCCCGCTACGCGTGCGTCGAGGTGGACCCCGATCCGCTCTACATCGAGGACGGCCACGTCTGGACGTCCGCGGGCGTCCTGTCCGGCGTGGACCTCGCGCTGGCGCTGGTGGCCAGGGACCACGGCCACGAGCTGGCCCGCGACGTCGCCCGCGGGCTCGTGGTCTACCTGCACCGGCCGGGAGGGCAGAGCCAGTTCAGCACGCCGATGCGGGCCATGACGCCGCGCAGCGAGCCGATCAGGGAACTGCAGGCCCACATCGACGCCAACCCCGCGGCCGACCTCAGCGTGGCCGCGCTCGCCGCACTCGCCGGCATGTCCGAGCGCCACTTCTCCCGCGTCTTCACCGAGCAGACGGGCCTTTCACCCGGCCGGTACGTCGAGCGCAGCCGGGCCGACGCCGCCAGGCGGCTCCTGGAGGTGACCGGTCACCCGCTGGCCACGGTGGCCAGGGAGTCGGGGCTCGGGACGCCGGAGACGCTCTACCGCGTCTTCCGCCGCCACTGGCGGATCTCACCCGGCGACCACCGTCGCCGGTTCCAGTCGAAGGAGAGTTGACCATGCAGGTGGCCATCCCGCTCTATCCCCGTTTCACCGCGCTGGACGCGGTCGGGCCGTACACCGTGATGGCCTTCGCGCCGGGCTGGACGGTCTCGTTCGTCGCGGAGGAGCCCGGCCCCGTCACCGACGACCAGGGCACGCTCACGCTGGCCGCCACGGCCTCCTACGCCGACATGCCCCGGCCCGACGTGATCGTCGTCCCCGGCGGCCTCGGCACCCTGGACGTGATGGGCGACACCGCGCTGACCGGCTGGATCCGGCAGGCGCACGAGCACACCATGTGGACGACCTCGGTGTGCAGCGGCTCGCTCCTCCTGGGCGCGGCGGGGCTGCTGGAGGGGCTGAAGGCGACCACGCACTGGGCCCTGCTCGACTACCTCAAGCAGGTCGGCGCCCAGCCGGTCAGCGAGCGTGTGGTCACGGAAGGCAAGATCGTGACCGCGGCCGGGGTGTCCGCGGGGATCGACATGGCGCTGACGCTGCTGGCGCAGGCCACGGATGAGCAGACCGCGCAGAGCGTGCAGCTGGTGATCGAGTACGATCCGCAGCCGCCCTTCACGAGCGGCTCGCCGAAGACGGCGCCGGAGGGGCTGGCCGAGCGCGCACTCCGCCTCCTCGCCTGATCTGCGCGCGGGCGCCGTCGTCCCCCATGGGGAGGACGGCGCCCGCGTCATGCGCCCTCCTCGCCCGCCCCCAGCGGGAGCACGTCGAAGTGCACGACCACACGGCCCGACGCCGGCTCCGACGAGGTGTCCGGTGACGCGTCGGCCTTACCGTCGGACAGCGCCCGATAGCGCTCCAGGACGGCGTACACCTCGTCCTTCAGCCTCATGGTCTCCTCCGGCGTGAGCTGGAGCGACCGCCGCCCGAAGGCGCTCGCCCGCACCCACTCCTCGGGCGCCGCCGCCTCCTGCTGCCGCCACCGGGCCAGCTCCGCACCGCGCTGGCGGACGAGGTCGTCGAGCAGGAACTCCATCGCGCTCGCCGCCTCGGGATCGGCGGGCGGGTCGCCGAAGGAGAAGCCGCCGGGCGTGATGCGCCAGTATTTCTCCTTGCCGCGCCCCATCTCGGGCGCCACTTCGATCATGCCGTGCCTGGCCTCCTTACACCCTACCGGAGTGAACCATGGCGGGTCTTGGGCGTTCGTTCGGATATCTGTGGTCGTCCACCGCGCTGTCCAACCTGGCCGACGGCCTGATGAAGGTCGGCGCCCCGCTGCTGGCCGTGTCGATGACCCGCTCCCCCGTGCTGGTGTCGCTGGTCGGGGCCGCGGCGACGGCGCCGTGGCTGCTGCTGGCGCTGCACGCCGGCGCGATCGCCGACCGCTTCGACCGCCGCCGCATCATGGTCGTCGCCAACGCCGCCCGCGCCGCCATCCTCGCCGCCGTGACCGTTGCGGCGGTGCTCGGCCGGCTGAGCCTGCCGGTCATGCTGGCCGCGCTGCTGCTGGCCGGCGTCACCGAGGTGTTCGCCGACACCTCGGCGCAGTCGATCCTGCCCATGACCGTGCCGAGCCACCACCTGACCAGGGCGAACGGCCGGGTGTCCAGCGCCCAGATGATCGGCAACGAATTCGCGGGCGCCCCGCTGGCGGGCCTGCTCGTCACGGTGGCGCCCGCCGCCCTCTTCGGCGCCCCCGCCCTGCTCTACGCCGCCGCGGGCCTGCTCCTGCTCGGCATGCGGGGCGCCTACCTGGCGCTCCCCACGCCCGCGAAGCGGCCGCTGCGGCATGACATCGGCGAGGCGCTGCGCTATCTGTGGGCCCACAAGATCCTGCGGAGCCTGGCGATCTCGGCGGGCCTGCTCAACCTCGCCAACGCCGGCTACTTCGGGGTGTTCGTCCTGTGGGCGGTCGGCGACGGCTCGATGATGGGGCTGGAGCCGAGCGAATACGGCCTGATGACGACGGCGTTCGCCGTGGGCGCGATCTTCGGAGGGCTGCTGTCGGGTCGCGCGGCGGGGCTTTTCGGGGAGGTCGGGACACTCGTGGGCGCGTGGCTCATCAGCAGCCTGATGCTCCTGGTGCCCGTGCTCGTCCCCTCCCCCTGGGCGCTCTACCCGACCGCCGTCCTGTGGGGCCTGGTGGGCGCGGCGGGCAACGTCCTGGTGATCTCGACCCGGCAGCGGCTGATCCCTGCGGAGCTGCTCGGACGGGTCAATTCGGCCTACCGGCTCGTCGGCATGGGCGGGATGCCCCTCGGAGCGGCGCTGGGCGGCGTCGTGGCCGAGCTCGCGGGCGTCGGGGCTGTCCTGGTGGGCGCCGCCTGCGTGTGTCTGTCAGCGGTCGGGCTGGTGTGGCGCGCTGTGTCGGATCGAATTTCTAGGCCGTTGACCAGCACACCCGCACATTCCGACATATCCAGATCACGTTAGGCACCCTAAGGCCTGTGTTGAGGTGACATGATTGTCCCCGAGCTTGAGGGGATGGTATGCGGGAGATCGGCGGACGGTACCTCCTGAACGAGGAGGCCGGTCGTGGGGGTATGGGCGTCGTCTGGCGCGCGTTCGATCAGCTCCTCCACCGTACGGTGGCGCTTAAGGAGCTGACCTTGGCCGGCGAGGCCGAGATGGTGCGCCGCCGGGTGCTGCGTGAGGCCAGGATGGCTGCCGGGCTGACGCACCCCAACATCGTCACGGTGCACGACCTGATCGAGGAGGGCGGCAAGCTCTGGATCGTGATGGAATATCTCGACGGGCTCTCGTTGCACCAGTTGCTCTCCCAGGTGGGCACGCTGCCCGCGCAGTCGGTGGCGGCCATCGGCCAGCACCTGCTCGCCGCGCTGCGCACCGCCCACCAGGCCGGCGTGCTGCACCGCGACGTGAAGCCGGCCAACGTCATGCTGACCGGTGACCGGGTGGTGCTGACCGACTTCGGCATTGCGACCGCCGAGGGCGACATCCGCATGACGACGTCCCGGCGCCTGCGCGGCACGCCCGCGTTCATGGCGCCCGAGCGGCTGCACGGCGGCCCGGCCAGCAAGGAGGCCGACATGTGGTCCTTCGGCGCCACCCTCTACAGCGCCGTCGAGGGCCAGCCTCCCTATCCGGGGCAGGACGCGGCGACCGTGCTCGGCATGGCCCGCAGCGGCCCCTATCCGCCGCCGCGACGGGCGGGCGTGATGCGCCCGCTGATCGAGGGGCTGCTCCACCACGACCCCGTGCGCCGCTACACCCTGGAGCAGACGGCGGGTTTATTGGCGGGCATGCGCGCCAGCGCCTACCAAGCAGCCATCTGACGCCCCCGCTCTGATCACCGGGCGGGGGTCTCGCGCGTCGGCGGTCAGTCCTTCTTGCCCCGGGCCTCCGCCTCGGCCGCGTCCATGGCCGCCGCCTCCTCGGGGGTCGGCGAGGTGCCGCCGAGATGGGCGGGCTGCCACCACACGCCCTGCGGCACCTCCGGATAGGTGCGCTGCGCGCGGTCGACCAGCTCCGACAACCGCGTGTGCAGCTCCGTCACGTGATCGTTGACGTTCTCGCCGCGTTTGGGGTGCATCGGCTCGCCCACCAGGATGGTGAGCGGCACATGCCGCTGCAGCAGCTTCTTCGGCCGCCCCTTGGTCCACAACCGCTGGCTGCCCCACAGCGCCACCGGGATCACCGGCACGTTGGTCGCCTGGGCCATCCGGATCGCGCCGTTCTTGATCTCTTTGACGGTGAACGACCGGCTGATCGTGGCCTCCGCGAAGACGCCCACGATCTCACCGGCCTTGAGCATGCGCAGCGCCGTCGCGTACGAGCCCGCACCCGCCCCCCGGTCGACGGGGATGTGGTGCATGCCCCGCATCAGCGGGCCGGAGATCCGGTGCTCGAACACGTCCTGCTTGGCCATGAAGCGCACCAGCCGCTTCGACGGCAGCGCGGCGAACCCGGCGAAGATGAAGTCGAGGTAGCTGATGTGGTTGCTCACCAGCACAGCTCCCCCCGTCTGCGGCACGTGTTCGGTCCCCTCCATGTGGAAGCGGATGTCGAGCACACGAAAGAGGGTCCGCGCGGCGGCGATCACCGGCGGGTACACGATCTCAGCCATGACCAGAAGGTAGCTGTTCGGGCGGGTCTCACGGTAGTCGGGACCCGGGGCGCGGGTGGTGCCCCTCCTGGCCGCGGCCCGGGCGCCCGTGCTCGCGTGGGCGGCCTGCGTCCGGCTCCGACGCTTGCGTGGTGGTCAAAACGGGCAGATGTACACACCATGAAGAAGCTCATCAACGCGGCGGACTCCGTCGTCGAGGACGCGCTGAAGGGCATGGCCGCGGCCCATCCCACGCTGCGGATCCGCGACCAGGTGGTCTACCGGGCCGATGGCCCGCGCCCGGGGAAGGTCGGCCTGGTGTCGGGCGGCGGGTCGGGGCATGAGCCGCTGCACGCCGGTTTCGTCGGGTACGGCATGCTCGACGCGGCCTGCCCCGGCGAGATCTTCACCTCACCGGTGCCCGACCAGATCATCGAGGCGACCAGGGCCGTGGACGGCGGCGCCGGCGTGCTGCACATCGTCAAGAACTACACCGGCGACGTGCTCAACTTCGAGATGGCCGCCGAGCTGGCCGAGGACGTCGAGGTGGCCAGCGTGCTGGTCGACGACGACGTGGCAGTCCAGGACTCCCTCTACACGGCGGGCCGCCGCGGCACCGGCGCGACCCTGTTCGTCGAGAAGATCGCGGGGGCGCTGGCCGAGGAGGGCGCGCCGCTGAACGACGTGGCCGCCGTGGCCGGCGCGGTCGACGAACGCAGCAGGTCCTTCGGCATCGCGCTGACCTCGTGCACGACGCCGCACGCGGGCAAGCCGACGTTCGACCTGCCGGCGACGGACGTGGAGCTGGGCATCGGCATCCACGGCGAGCCCGGCAGGGCCAGGGTGCCGATGGCGCCGGCCCGCGAGCTGGCGGCCACCGCCATGGACGCGATCCACGGCGACCTGCCGTTGCAGGGCGAGCTGCTCGTCATGGTCAACGGCATGGGCGGCACGCCCCTCATGGAGCTGTACGTGGTCTTCGCGGAGGTGGCGGCGTACGTCCAGGGCAAGGGAGCGCGGATCTCACGGTCGCTGGTCGGCAACTATGTGACGAGCCTCGACATGCAGGGCTTCTCCGTCACCGTCTGTCGGCTCGACGACACGCTGACCCGCCTGTGGGACGCCCCGGTCGACACGCCTGGCCTGCGATGGTGACGTCTCCGGTCCGCGCCGGAGCGCAGCGCGCGACGATTCGATCCGCCAGGACACCTCTTGAAGGGAGGGAGCGCGGGCTCCCCCGCCGGCTGAGGCGGGCGGGGCACCCCGCGCGCATCCGATGGACACCGACCTGTTCGTGGCCTGGTTCGAGGAGACGGCCCGGCTCGTACGCCGCGACCGCGACCGCCTGACCCGGCTCGACGCGGCGATCGGCGACGCCGACCACGGCACCAACCTCGACCGCGGGCTCACCGAGGTCTGCAAGGCGCTCACCGAATGGCCGCCCGAGTCGCCGGTGCAGGTGCTGACCTCGGCGGGCACGGCGCTGATCCGCCGCGTCGGCGGCGCTTCCGGGCCGCTGTACGGGTCGGTGTTCCGGCAGATGGGCAAGGTGCTGGAGTCGCCGGTGACGCTGGCCGGCTTCTCGGCGGCGTTCGAGGCGGGCGTCGTGGCGGTCGAGCGGCTGGGCAAGGCCGCGCCGGGCGACAAGACCATGGTGGACGCACTGGCGCCGGCCTCGCGGGCCCTGGCGCTGGCCGTACGCGATGGGGTGGGGGTCCGCGAGGCGTTCGAGCAGGCGGCACGGGCGGCCGCGGAGGGGGCCGAGGCCACGATCCCGATGCAGGCGCGCAAGGGCCGTGCCAGCTACCTGGGCGAGCGCAGCATCGGGCACGAGGATCCGGGGGCGGCGTCGTCGGCGCTGTTCATGGCGGCCCTGGCGAGCGTGGCGTCATGACGGGCCGCACGGAAGACGCTGGGACCGGCCCTGCGATCATGAACGCGGGAGGTGCCGCGGCCGGGCGCTGTGGAGGCGTGACGCGGCGGGCACGGGCGTGCGCCGCCGGTGGGGTGGCGTGATGGTGGGGCTGGTGCTGGTCTCGCACAGTGCCGGGCTGGCCGTGGAGGCCGTGGCGCTGGCCAAGGGGATCGCGGGTGCCGGGGTGCCCGTGGCGGCGGCCGGGGGCACGGAGGACGGCGGTCTCGGCACGAGCGTGGACCTCGTCGAGGAGGCGGTGCGCGGCGTCGACCAGGGGGACGGGGTGGTGCTCATCCCCGACCTGGGCAGCTCGGTGCTGACCGCCCGCCTGCTGGAGGAGGACGGGCGCATCGTCGTGGCGGACGTCCCGTTCGTGGAGGGCGCGATCGCGGCGGCGGTGGCGGCCGGCGCGGACGCACCACTCGCCGACGTCCTCGCCTCGGCCGAGGAGTCCCGCACCTTCCGCAAGCTCTGACCCGCCCGCGCAGCCGTGGGAGGGTCCCCCTGACCGCCCACGGGAGGCATGAAGGTCAGTGGGACTTGAAGGCGTTCTCCAGCCACCAGGAGGCGTGGTCGCGGGTGATCCTGGCGTGGACCAGCAGCGGACGTTCCCGGGGGCCGTCGAGCCAGGCGGCCACGCCCGCCAGGTCGGCCTGCTCGGTGACCGTGACCGCGTCGAGCCCGTGCCCCCTGGCGATGGCGGCGAAGTCGGCGGGCGGGAAGGTGACCGTGCCGAGCGGGTGCCCGTGAGGGCCGAAGTGGTGGACCTCGGCGCCGTACGCCTCGTCGTCGTAGACCACGATCACCATGGGCAGGCCCAGCCGGACGACGGTCTCGAGGTCGGCGAGGCCCATGAGGGCGCCGCCGTCGCCGAGCGCCGCCACCGGCAGCCGGTCGGGGCGGGCCACCGCCGCGCCGATCGCCGTCGCGAGGCCCAGCCCGATCGACTGGAACGCCTGGGTGAAGCAGAACCCGAACTCGTCAGGGACATCCATCAACATTGAGGGGTATCCCATGAAATTTCCGGAATCGGGAGAGACGATCCGCTCCTGCGGCAGCAGGTCGTCCAGCCCGATGGTGAGCGTCCTCGGGTCGATCCGGCCGCCCGCGCTCTCGTCGTCGTACGGGACGTCCCGCCAGCGCCCCTCGGCCCGGATGCGCCGCCCGATCTCGGTCGAGCGGTAACCGCCGGCTCCGGCGACGCGGGCGGTCACGGCTCGCGCCACGGCGGCCACGTCGCCGACCACGCCGAGGTCGGGGGACGTGTACGCCGTGAAGACGCCCGGGTCGAGATCGACCTTCACCACCTTCGTCCCCGGCGAGATGAGGCCGCCGTGGCCGGTGGTCCACGTGTTGAGCGCGCATCCCCATCCGACGACGAGGTCGGCGCCCCTGATCAGCTCGGTGGCGAGCGGGGTGGCGAAGCCGCCGCTCACGTCGAGGTCCCAGGGGCTGCCGCGGAACAGGCCCTTGGCCACCGCGGAGGTCGCCAGCAGCGCGCCCACCCGGCCGGCCAGCCCTTCCAGCTCGCCACGCGCGTGCCGGGCTCCGCGCCCGGCGATGAACACCGGCCGCCGGGCCGCGCCCAGCAGCCGCGCCAGGTCGTCGAGCGCCTCGCCGTCCTCGGGCCGGCCCGCCGATGTGGACGCGGTGACAGGCCGTACGGCGTCATCCCAGGTCGAAGGAGGGTCGAAGGGGGCGGCCTGGACGGGGAGCGGCAGGTTCAGCAGGACCGTACGCCGCTCCTCCACGGCCACCCGGAAGGCCTCGGCGACCTGGGCCACCGCGGTGCCCGCCGAGGTGACCCGCATCGGCGCCGCCCCCACCGCCGTGGCCAGCGCGTCCTGGTCGACGTGGAAGTTGGAGTGCACGTCGGTGGTCTCCCCGGCGAGCACGATCAGCGGCGTGCGGCTCTTGGCCGCCTCGGTGATGCCGGTCATCGCGTTCGTCAGCCCCGGCCCCTGGTGCACCGACACCACCGGGACGCGCCCGCTCATGCGGGCGTACGCGTCGGCCATGGTGGCGGCCCCGCCCTCGTGGCGGGCGGCGATGTAACGCACGCCGTTGGCCACGAGCGCGTTGGTGACGTGGAAGTTGCCGCTGCCGACCACCCCGAAGGCGGTCTCGACCCCGCAGGCGGCCAGGGCCCGGCCCACGGCCTCCGCGACGATCAACGTTCGACCAGGGCGAGCACGCGCACCGGGCTGCCGGAGCCGCCCACGATGGGCAGCGGCGGCGCGAGCACCACGGCGCCGGTCACGGGCAGGCGGTCGAGGTTGCGCAGCTGGGTGAGCCCGTATTTGCCGGCGCCGAGCAGGAAGGAGTGGCAGGGGAAGGGCGGGGCGAAGGAGTGGGCGGCGCCCGCGTCGGTGCCGACGGTCTCGACGCCGAGCCCGACGATCGGCGTCTCGGCGGCCAGCCACTCGGCGCACTCGACGGAGATGCCGGGCGTGTGGGAGCCGTTCAGGAAGTCGTCCTGGTCGCCCGAGCGGGTGTCCCAGCCGGTGCGGTAGAGCAGCCAGCCGCCGTCGGGGAGCGGGCCGTTGGCGCGCTCCCACTCCTTGACGTGGTCGATCCGCAGCAGGAAGTCGGAATCCTTCGCCGCCTCGTCGGCGAAGTCGAGCACGACGGCGGGCGCGATCAGGCTGCGTGGCGGCACCTGGGAGACGTCCTCGCCGTCGCGACCGGTGACCCAGTGCACGGGCGCGTCGAAGTGCGTGCCGGTGTGCTCGCCCGTGTGGATGTCGTTCCAGTACCACGCGGGGCCGCGGTCGTCGTAGTGGCTGATCTCCTCGAGGGAGAACCGGATCGTGTTGCTGAACGGCTCGGGCAGCTGGAGGATCGGCGTTCGCGACGACAGGGGCGCGGTGAGGTCGACCACCTCGATCGCACCGCCGCGCACGCTGTCGACCAGGCTCTTCAACACCGACATGACTTCCTCCTTCGTGGGCTGTGCGCATCCTCCTACGCACGCCCCACCCGTGCCAACCTCTCACGTTCAGCCCTTGAGGCCGCTGAAGCTCATGGTCGCCACGAAGTGGCGCTGCGCCAGCACGAAGGCGGCGACCAGCGGCAGCACGGCCACGACGTTGCCGGCCATGAGGGCCGACCACTCGGTGTGCCGGGCCCCGGAGAAGGTGGCCAGGCCGAGCTGCAGCGTGTAGCTGTCCTCGGAGGAGATGGCGATGAGGGGCCACAGGAGGTCGTTCCAGGAGCCGAGCAGCGTGAACACGACGAGCGTGGCCAGCGCGGGGCGGGCCAGCGGCAGCACCACCCGGAAGAACACGCCGAGCCGGGAGCACCCGTCGATGGTCGCGGCCTCCTCCAGCTCCTTGGGCAGCGACAGGAAGAACTGCCGCATGAGGAACACGCCGAACGCCGACGCCAGCCACGGAACGATGGCCGCGCCGAGGGTGTCGATCAGGCCCAGGTTCTTGAACAGCAGGAACGTGGGGATCATCAGCACCTGGGTGGGCACCATGATGGTCGCCATGAGAGCGCCGAAGGTGAGCCCGCGGCCGCGGAAGCCGATCCGGGCGAAGCCGTAGCCGGCCAGCGAGCAGAGCACCACGTGCCCGGCGACGGCCGCCGCGGCCACGATCACCGTGTTGGCCAGCCAGAGCGGATAGTCGTCCTCGGTGAAGATGCGGGCGAACCCGGCCGTGGTGAAGTGCTCGGGCCAGAGCTTGGGCGGGTAGGTGTTGATGTCGCTGTCCGGCATGAACGCGGTCAGCACCATCCAGACCAGCGGCGCCACGAACAGCAGCGCGGCGGGCATCAGGAACAGGTGGGCGAGGTGGCGCCGTCTCATCGTGCGCTCCTCCAGAGGACGGCGCCCGAGATCGCGAGCGTCACGAGGAACAGGACGTAGGCGATGGCCGTGCCGTAGCCGGAGTGGAACAGCTGGAAGGCCTGCCGGTAGAGGTAGAACACGATCGTGGTCGTGGAGTCGAGCGGCTGGCCCTTCGTCGTGGTGTAGACGAGGTCGAACAGCTGAAGCGCGGTGATCGTCTGCCAGATCAGCAGGAAGGCGGTCGCCGGGCGCAGCTGCGGCAGCACCACGTGGCGCAGCACGTGCCGGCCCACGCCGCCGTCGACCCTGGCCGCCTCGACCAGCTCGCGCGGGATGTCCTGGAGCGCGGCGAGGTAGACCACGGCGGGCATGCCGACGCCGCCCCAGATCGAGATCAGGACGAGCGTGAGCATGGCCTGGTCCGGGTCCTGCAGGAACCCCATGGCGGGCAGGCCGACGGCCTTCAGCCCGGCGTTGACGATGCCGAAGTCGGGGTCGAACACGAAGTTCGCGAGGATGCCCGTGGCGGCGGCCGAGACGACGTAGGGGACGAAGAAGCAGGTGCGGTAGAAGCCGATGAGCCGGATCTTCAGGTTCAGCGCCAGTGCCAGGGCCAGCCCGAGCACCACCGATCCGGGCACGAACAGCACCGTGTAGACCGCCGTGTGCCCGGCCGCCGCGGCCAGCTCGGTGTCGCCGAGCATGTCGCCGTAGTTCCGCAGCCCGACGTAGTCGCCGCCGGTGAGCAGGTCGCCGTCCCGCAAGGAGAGCAGCAGCGCCCACACCGCGGGGAACAGGCTCAGTCCGACGATCACCAGCGTGGCGGGCAGGACGAAGCCCCACCCGGTCAGGTCGGGCAGCAGGCGGCGGGCCCGGTGCCGCCGCCCGCCCGCCCGCGCGGCGAGCACCGTCATCGGGCCCGCCCGAGCACCGTGCCGGCCTCGGTGGCGGCCGTGGCCAGCGCCTCCTGCGGGGGCGTGCCACCGACCAGGGCCTCGCTGATCGCGTCGCCGACCTTCTCGGAGAACTCCGGGTACGCGGGCAGGTGCGGCCTGGCCTGCTTGGCGTTGTCGAGGTTCGCGGTGAACACGTCCATGTCGGGGATGTCCTTGACGAACTTCTCGTACGCCGGCAGCTCGGTCGTGGCCTTGCGGATCGGCAGGTTCCCGAGGCCGAGCGTCCACCGGGCGTCCTGCTCGGGCCGGGTGAGCCAGGTGAGGAAGTCGGCGGCGGCCTTGGCACGGCGCGAGCCGTTGTCGAACACGACCCAGTTGTCCGGCCCGGCGATGGTCTCGTGGTTGCCGTTGTAGCCGGGCAGCACCTGGACGCCGTACTCGATCTTGTGGTCGATGATGTCGAGCAGCGCCCACGGACCGGCGATGATCATGCCGACCTTGCCGCTCTGGAACAGCGGCAGGAACTTCTCGCCGTTCTGATCGAGATAGACGGACTTATCCTGGCGAGCCATGGCGCTCCACAAGCCGAGCGCCTGCGCCGCCTGCGGGGTGTTGAACGCCGGCTTCCTGCCGTCGGGCGTCACGATGGCGCCGCCCTGCTGCCAGATCATCGGCCAGAACCGCCACACGGTGTCCTCGGTCCCGGTGACGGGGTACGCGGTGCCGTACACGCCGTCCCTGGTCAGCTTCCTGGCGGCGGCGCGGAAGTCGTCCCAGGTCCAGTCCTCGTCCGGGTACTCCAGACCGGCCGCGTCGAAGAGCTTCTTGTTGTAGATGACGCCCAGGTTGTCGACCACCGCGGGCACGCCGACGACCTTGCCGTCCACCTCCGACACGGCCCGCTCCGACGGCCAGAAGTCGTCCCAGCCGAACTCCGGCGCCTTCACGGTGGCGGTCAGGTCGTACACCGTGGGGTTCTTGGCCAGGTGCGGCATCCAGGTGCCGTACATGTAGGCGATGTCGGGCGCCTTGCCGCCGGCCAGCACCGCCTGGACCTTCTGCAGCATGTCGTCCACGTTCGTGGTGCCCACCGCGGGAGTGATCTTCACGTCCGGGTGGGCCTCGTTGTAGTCGGCCGCCAGCTCCTCGATGACCTTCGCCTGGGTCTCGACCTGGCCGTGCCACCAGGTGATCTCGACCGGCCCGCCGGCCTCGTCCGAGGAGGACGAGCCGCAGCCGGCCAGCAGACCCGCGACGAGGAGCAGCGCCGCCGCGCCGTGAACCTTCATGACCGCCTCCTGAGCGATGCGGGGAGCAGGTCGCCGTGGGCCTCGAAGAGCGCCTCGCACAGGGCGTCGATCCGTTCGACGGTGAGGGAGGCGGCCGTGTTGGGATCGGCCATCATGGCGTGCCGCACGTGGTCGCGGCGGCCCTCGGTGACGGCGCGCACGGTGAGCTCGTTGACGTTGACGTAGGCGCGGTTGAGCGCCGCGCACTGGGCGGGCAGGTCGCCGACCGCGAGCGGCCGCACGCCGAGCGCGTCGGCGACGCACGGCACCTCGACCACGCAGTCCGCCGGCAGGTTGCCGACCAGGCCCCTGTTCTGGACGTTGCCGTAGACGGTCCGGGTGGTTCCGGTGGCGATGCTGTGGATGATCTGCGGGGCGTATTCCATGGTCCCCTCCACGGTGATCGGCCGGCCCGCTCTGAGCGCGTCGCGGGTGGCCTCGTACTGGCGCATGTTCTCCTCGCTGATGCCGACGTAGGCGCCGACGGGGATGCGCAGGCGCTCGATCTCGGCCTCGTCGTGCAGGTACCAGGGCACGTACTCGGCCGAGTGCTCGCTGGTCTCGGTCGGGTAGTAGCCGAGCCTGCGGTACATGTCCACGCGCACCCGGCGCAGCAGCCCGGGGTCGCGGGCGATGGCCTCGTCCAGCCGCGGGTAGAGGTCCTCGCCGCCGGACTCGAAGCGCAACATCCACGACTGGTGGTTGACGCCCGCCGCGAGGTACGACACGTCGTCGTACGGCACCCCGACGAGCTCGGCCAGGTCGTGGGCCGTCCAGTAGATGGAGTGGCACAACCCGACCACGTTGCGCACGGGGGTGGCGGCGGCCAGGTACCACACGTTCATGGCCATCGGGTTGGTGTAGTTGAGCAGCCACGCGTCCGGGCAGATCTCGGCCATGGCCTGCCCCATCCGCTCCAGCGCGGGGAACGTGCGCAGGGCGCGGAAGATGCCGCCCACGCCGATGGTGTCGGCGATGGTCTGGCGCAGGCCGTGTCGGGCGGGCACCTCGAAGTCGACGCGGGTGGCGTCGATCATGCCGACCTGGATCATGTTGATCGCGAAGTCGGCGCCTTCGAGCGCCCGCCGCAGGTCGCGGTCGGCGGTGATCGTGACGGGGCGGCCGGCGGCGATGACGCGGGCGGCGGCCTCGGCGGTGTCGAGCCGCTCGGCGTGGATGTCGTGCAGCGCCACCTCGAACTCCCCCAGGTCGGGGAAGGCGACCAGGTCCGCCAGCAGGCCCTGGGTGAACTCGACGCTGCCTGCGCCGAGAAAGACGATCTTCATAGTTCTTCCCACGTGGGTTGGGCGGCGGTGCCCCCGGCCGCCTGGGTCGAAAGGGAGCCGCAGGTCACGGCCACGCGCAGGCATTCGGGCAGGCTCATCCCGCGCAGCCGGGCGGCGAGGAACCCGGCGTCGAAGCTGTCGCCGGCGCCGACGGTGTCGACCGCCTCCACGGGCACGGCGGGCGCGCGGGTCAACCGCCCCCGCTCCCATGCCAGCGCGCCGTCGCCGCCGTTCTTGACGACCACGGCGGGCCCGAGCGCGCCCAGCCGCGCCGCGGCGGCCTCCACGCTCTCCGGACCCGTACCGGACGGTCCTGCGCCGGTGGACGAGCGCGCCGCGAGGTTCCGGGCGAGGTTCCGGGCGATGCTTACGGCCTCGGCGGCGTTGGGCAGGAACACGTCCACCTCGCCCAGCACCTCGCCGACGCCGTCCCATGCGCCCGCCGGGTCGTCGTTGGTGTCCAGGGAGGTGGTGGCGCCGCCCCGCCGCTCCCCCGCCAGGAAGCCGGGCAGGCCGGCCGCCAGCGCGGGTTGCAGGAAATAGGACGACACGTGCACGTGCCTGGCCAGGCCGCGCGGCACGTCGTCCACGGTCAGGTCGGGCAGGCAGCCTGGCGAGGTGAGGATGGCCCGGTCCGTGCCGTCGGCCAGCACGACGGTCATGGCGGTCGGCCGGGGACCGATCACGCAGTGGGAGACGTCCACCCCGTGCTCGGCCATGACGTTCAGGACGAAGCGCCCGGCCGCGTCGTCGCCCACGCGACCGGCGAACGCGGTGCGCAGGCCCAGCCGGGCCGCCCCGCACGCGGTGATCGCGCCGGACCCGCCGAGGACCAGGTCGCCGCCGGAGACGAGTTGCTCGCGCTGGCCGTACGCCAGCCCGCGCGGCGCCCCTGAGAGCACCACGTCGGGGTTGGCGTCGCCCACGACCAGCAGGTCGAAGTCACGCGCCACGGCAGGGTACGCGGTAGGCGCCGAGCTCGTACTTCTTCTTGAGCGAGTTGAAGTTCTGAGCGTTGGACCGGGAGCAGAAGGCGGCGGGAGCGAGGTTGTACTCGACCTGGAACACCGCCTTGCCCGCCTTGACGAACTGGTCGTAGCCGTGGTCGCCGCCGTTCTGGGCGGTGGTGCACTCGGTGTACTGCCAGCACTCCTCGTTCACCGCGAAGTCGAAGTACGGCAGGAGCCGCGGGATCTGCGCCACGTCGTTCTTCAGCGCGACGGACAGCCCTCTCTTGTGGGCCTCGTTGGCGAACCAGGCGTTGTAGGCCAGCTGGTCGGCCGCCCTGAGCGGGAAGCCGCTGTCGTTGCTGTACGCGTCGACGTTGTCGGGCTCCACCGCGTCGAATCCGGCGGCCTTGCACATGTCGAGTCTGGTCTTCATGATCTCGCCGAGGGTGCCGGTGTACGCGCGGATGTCCAGCCACCGCTCGCCCTCCCACTCCTCGAGGGGCGAGCCGAGCACCTCCTCGGGGAAGCGCCCCGCGTCGGGGCGCCAGTCCTCGAACGTGCCGGCGCTGATGTAGCAGACGAGGCCGCGGTCCGGCCTGCCGGCCTTGAGCGACGCGACGATCGTGCCGTCCTCGGCGGCGTCGAAGCCGTCGATGTCGAACATCTGCACGTTCGGATAGGGCTTGGCGGGAAGTGAGGAGAGCTGCCACTGCCAGCTCGTCCTCAGTGCGGGCTGCCAGCAGCCGTCGCACGGGACCGGCGCGGGAAGGCCGCCGGCGGGTGCCGCCGCCGGGTTCACAGCCGGGGTCGACGCGGTGGCGGGTAGGGGGAGGGACAGTGCGGCCACCAGGGTGGCGGTGGAGATCAGGGCGGGAAGACGCATGGACACTCCTCGCGAACGACACGGTTCGGGACAAGTGGCGATGCGCGCTGTTCCGCACTCTCCGCTGCGTGTCCGGGCCAGGGACACCGGAGTGGCGTGGCCCATACCGTAGGACGTCACGCCAGCACGCTCAGGCATGCCTCCCTTCTCTTGCCCGCCAGAATTGCGCGTTTCTGCTCTGTTGTCCAGACTTTGACGCATAAAAGCGTCATGCAGGAGTCCACTCCGCGCATCCGCCGGTCTGGAACGCCTTGTCCGTGGCCTCGATGGTGACCGTGGCGGCGCCCGTCGGCATGCCGGTCGCGATCACGTCGCCGTCCGCGCTCCTCATGCGGGCCCAGTAACACATGGTGAACCCGGCCGCCGGCCCCGACGTTCTGTAGGTGCCCGGCTGGACGTCCCTGCCCACGACGAGGGTCCGCAGGGACGCGGGATTGCCGGCCGGCGCGGGGCTCGCGCCGCCCGTCTGCACGGGCTCTGTCTGCACGGGCCCTGTCTGCGCGGGCCCGGTTGGCGCGGGCTCTGTCTGAGAGGGAACGGGCTGCGAGGGCGCCGTCTCGGACGGCACCGGCTGCGACGGGGCCGTCTGGGTGGGCGCCGTGGGCTCGGGCGCACCCGTCACCTCGGTCGTCACCGTGATCCTGGACGGGGGCGCCTCCGCCGGCGTGCTCGCGCCGAACCCCACGAACACCCCCAGCAGGAACCCGAGAAGGGCGGCGAGCCCCGACACGAGCAAGATGATCGTCGGACTGCTCGTCGCCCGGGGATACTCAGGTGGAGGAGGAGGCCCGTACATCACGGACCAAGCGTCCCATCATTGTCAACGATGCAGATAGTCGACGAGCGACGCCTTCTCCGTCTCCAGCTCCTCGATCGCGCTCTTGACCACGTCGCCGATGCTGACGATGCCCACGAGCCGGCCGCCGTCGACCACGGGCATGTGCCGGACCCGCTCGGTGGTCATGGTGCGCCGCAGCGACTCGACGTTCTCGCCGGGGCCGACCGTGTGGACCTCGGTGGTCATGATCGCGGACACGGGGAGGTCCAGCACCATGGCGCCACGGTCGTGGAGGCGGCGTACGACGTCGCGCTCGGAGACGATGCCCTCGATGACGGCCCCGTCGCCGGAGACCACGACGGCTCCGATGTTGTGCTCGGCGAGCTTGGCGAGCAACTCCCGCACGGTCGCCGCCGGGGCCACGGTCGTGACCCCACTGCCCTTGTCGCGAAGGATCGTCCCGATGAGCATCTGCATCACCTCTGCACCTCAGTGTTCCAACCCCTGCGTCAAGGCAAACTGCCCCCTGAGGAAGGAGTCAAGCGCTCACGTAGGCTGCCTGCCATAGAGCACGTCCGGCACGAAGGGGACCGCCGCATGAACGAGCCGCTCAACATCGGAAGCCACGACCTGCCCGTCACCGACGAGCTGGCCGCGTTCATGCGGACCGGCTGGGGGCCGGCCAGGCGGGACGACGTGCGCGCGCGGCCGATCGCGCCGTGGGCGGCCAAGCGCCGCGCCGCGCTGGCCGCGCGCTTCCCCGGCGAGCGGCTCGTGATCCCGTCGGGCACGCTCAAGGTGCGCAGCAACGACAGCGACTACCGGTTCAGGCCGCACAGCGCGTACTCCTACCTGACGGGCGCGGGAGAGTCCGACGACGTGCTGGTGATCGAGCCGTCCGGCGAGGCGGTGTTGTACGTCAGGCCGCGCGCGCCGCGCGAGGAGGGCCAGGAGTTCTACCGCGACCGCCGCTACGGCGAGTTCTGGGCCGGTCCCAGGCCGGACCTGGCGGAGGCCGAGGAGCTCTACCAGCTGCGCTGCGCGCACATCCGGGATCTGGAGCTGGAGGGCCGCCCGGCCAGGGTGCTGCGCGGCGTGGACCCCTCAGTGGACGCCTCAGTGGATGCCTCAGTGCATGCCTCAGTGGACGTGCGGGGGGCGGCTGGTGACGGCGACGCCGAGCTGGCGTCCTTCCTGTCGGAGATGCGGCTGGTCAAGGACGAGTGGGAGCTGGGCGAGCTGCGGCACGCCGTGGACGCGACGGCACGCGGATTCGAGGACGTGGTCCGCGCGCTGCCGCAGGCGCTCGGGCACCCGCGCGGCGAGCGTTACCTGGAGGGCGTGTTCGGGCTGCGGGCACGGCTGGAGGGCAACGCGACCGGCTACGACAGCATCGTGGCCGCCGGGTCGCACGCCTGCGTGCTGCACTGGATCCGCAACGACGGCCGGCTGTCGCCCGGCGACCTGCTGCTGATGGACGCGGGCGTCGAGGCCGACACGCTCTACACCGCCGACGTCACCCGGACGATCCCGCTGTCGGGGCGCTTCAGCTCGACCCAGCGGCAGGCGTACGAGCTGGTGTACGAAGCGCAGACGGCGGCCATCGCCACGCTCAGGCCGGGCGCCCGCTTCCGCGACTTCCACCTGGCGGCCATGCGCGTCATCTGTGACGGCCTGCGCGACTGGGGCCTGCTGAAGGGTTCCACCGACTCGCTCATGGACAGCGGCCTCTACCGGCGTTACACGCTGTGCAGCAGCGGCCACATGCTCGGTCTCGACGTGCACGACTGCGCGCGGGCGCGGGCGGAGGTCTATCTGGACGGCGTGCTGGAGGAGGGTCACGTGCTCACCGTGGAGCCCGGCCTTTACTTCCAGCCCGACGACCTGACGCTGCCCGAGGAGCTGCGCGGCATCGGCATCCGCATCGAGGACGACCTGGTCGTCACCGCCGGCGGCGCCACCCTGCTGTCCGGCGGGCTCCCCCGCCACCCGGACGAGATCGAGTCCTGGATGGCCACCCTGGCGTAACGGGCCGGTCACGTTTCGTGCGGAGCTGACAAGGTGTGAGCTGCGTCTCATACCTTTTCCTCAAATTACCGGCAGAGCATCGACTGCTGGACAACCCGTCAGTAGGGTGACTGATCCGTAGGCGGCGGAGGTGGTCAGCTGATGGCCTTGTCCGGGTTCGTCGGACGTAGGGCCGGGTCGGTGCTCGGCCAGGTCGGTGACCTGTTCGTCATCGTCCTGGAGGGGCTGCGCCGCAGCTGGGACGTGCGCCGCTGGTGGTGGGAGTTCGTCGACCAGTGCTGGTTCCTGGCCCGCGTCACCAGCGTGCCCGTGCTGCTCGTCTCCCTGCCGCTCGGCGCGACCGTGGCGCTCCAGGTGGGCGAGCTGGCCTGGCAGCTGGGCGCGGGCTCGGCCACCGGCAGCGCCGTCTTCGTCGGCCTCATCCGCGAGGTGGCGCCGCTGGCCAGCGCGCTGCTGATCGCCGGCGCCGGGGGCAGCGCGATGACGTCCGACATCGGCGCGCGCAACATCCGCGACGAGCTGAGCGCGATGGAGGTCATGTCGGTCAACCCGATCCACCGGCTGGTCACTCCGCGCATGTGGGCGGCCAGCACGATCGCGGTGTGCCTGTGCCCGCTGGTCATCCTGGCGGGCGCGAGCGGCGGCTACTTCTTCAACGTCATCGTGCAGGGCGTCACGCCGGGCGCGTACTTCGACGGCGCGCTGTCGCTGGTCGTCGCCTCCGACCTGTACGTCACCCTGTTCAAGGCGTGGATCTTCGGGTTCGTCGCGGCGGCCGTCGCCTGCTACAAGGGCATGACCTGCGCGACCAGCCCGGTCGGCGTGGGCCGGGCGGTCAACCAGTCGACCGTGGTGACCTTCATGCTGGTGTTCACGTTCAACTACGTGATCTCGGCCGTCTATTTCCTGGCCTACCCGCCGAGGTCGCTCTGATGGCCATGACGCGCACGGCAGGTCTCAGGCTCGCCTTACGTGGCCGGGACGTCGCCGAGCGGTTCGCGACGCTGGCCGACTGGCCGCTGTTCGTGTGGAAGGTGCTCTTCTACTCCGTACGCGACGTGGTGTTGCGGCTGAAGTACGCCAAGGTCGTCGTCAGGCAGGTCAGCGACGTCGTCGTCGGCGTCGGGGCGACGGTCATCGGCGGCGGCATGATCTTCGTGGTGTTCACGATGGCGTTCGTCGTGGGCGCGACCGTCGGCCTGCAGGGCTACCAGGGGCTGCAGGCGATCGGCGCCGAGTCGTTCATGGGCCTGGTGGGCTCGTTCGCCAACGTCCGCGAGATCACCCCGATCATCGCCGCCACGGCGCTGGCGGCGCAGGTGGGCTCGTCGTTCACAGCGGAGCTGGGCGCGATGCGCATCTCGGAGGAGATCGACGCGCTGGAGGTGATGGGCATCAACGCCTTCACCTACCTCGTCTGCACCCGCGTGGTGGCGGCGCTGCTGGCGCTGATGCCGATCTATCTCATCGCGTTGTTCGCCAGCTTCTTCGCCACCCGGCTGATGTGCACGGTGTTGTTCGGGCTGGCGCCCGGGGTCTACGACTACTACTTCTACCTGTACCTGCCGGTCAGCGACATCGTGTTCAGCGTCGCCAAGGTGGGCGTGTTCGCCTTCGCCGTCATCGTGATCCACTGCTTCTACGGCTTCCACGCCACCGGAGGGCCGGTGGGCGTGGGCGTGGCGGCGGGGCGCGCCATCCGCCAGTCGATCGTCACGATCGTGCTGCTCAACCTGCTGCTGTCGTACCTGTTCTGGGGCGGCGGGGGCAACATCCCGCTGACGGGGTGAGCCGGTGAGCCGATCCGAACTCTCCCTCCCCGCCCGGGCCGGCGTCGCGCTCGCCGTCCTCGTGGTGCTCGCCGGGGCCACGCTGTACGTCGTACGCACCGCCGCCGAGATCAGCGGCACCAGGATCGACGCCGTGTTCGCCCGGGCCGGGCAGGGCCTGGACACCAACTCCCCCGTCAAGATCCGCGGCATCACGGTCGGCGACGTGACGGGCGTGGCGCTCGACGCCAAGGGTGACGCCGTGGTGACCATGCACGTGGAGCCCGGCGTCAAGGTGCCCGCGTCCACGGTCGCCTCCGTCGAGCCGACGTCGGTGTTCGGCCCCAAGTACGTCAACCTCAGGCCCGGATCCGGCGAGACCACCGGCCCCTACCTGAGCAGCGGCGCGGTCATCACCGACACCGAGGGCCCGCTCGACCTGTCGGACACACTCGGCGCCGCCTACCGCGGCCTGGACGCCGTCGACCCTCGCGAGGTCACGGTCATCGTGCACACCCTGGCCAAGGGACTCGACGGGAAGGGCGAGCACCTGCGCGAGCTGATCGGCGACGCCGGCGACCTCGTCGGCGTCGCGCACCGGCACCGGGACCGGGCCAGGCGGTTCCTGCGCGACGGCGCCCTGCTCGGCACCACGCTGTCGGACAGGGGCGACGAGATCGTCGCGATCGCGTCCGACGTCAACGTGATCACCCCCGATCTGCTGGAGCGGGCCGGCAAGGCGCGCGCGCTGCTGCAGGAGGTCACCTCGGTCAGCGGCCGGACCGCGCACGGGCTGGCCAAGCACCGGCGCAACCTGCGGGCCGGGGTGCATTCCGGCGAGCGGGTCGCCGCGCTCATCTACGCCCAGCTCGGGCTGGCCGGCGACGGCGTGCGCGGCCTGAACCGGCTGGTCGACCTGCTCAACGAGCTGATCGAGGCGCCGGGCCCGGGCGGCACCCGCCAGCTCCAGGTGGAGGCGTTCGTCGCGACCGACGTCTGCGAGCTGATCGTCGGCGTCTGCGGCCCCACCGATGGGAGGCGCTGATGGAGCGCACCCGCCGCTGGTGGACGTTCGCCAAGTTCGTGCTCTTCGTCGGCCTGACCGTGGCGCTGATCGTGGTGATCAGCGTGCAGATCGCGCGGGTCGGCACGGGCGGCGGCTACCGGCTCGTCGCCACCTTCGACGACGTGTCAGGGCTGGTCGAAGGCGACCAGGTCAAGATCGCCGGCGCGCCCGTCGGCCAGGTGGACACCATCAGGGTGGTCGACGGCCGGGCCGAGGTGACCATGGAGGTACAGGACGCGGTCAGGGTGCCCGCCGACACCGAGGCCGCCGTCCGCTGGCGCAACGCCATCGGCCAGCGGGTGATCTACCTGCTGCCCGGCAGCGCGCCCGGCATGTTGCCACCAGGGTCGCGCATCGCCCGCACCTCCTCCCTCGTGGACATCGGCGAGCTGGTCAGCGATCTCGGCCCGCTCACCCGGAGCCTCGACCCCGACCAGATCAACCAGCTGCTCACCGCCGCCGCCAGGTCGCTGAAGGGCAACGACAGGAACATCCCGAGACTGCTCGACAACGTCAACGCCATCACCACCACGGTCAACGCGCGCAAGAAGACCATCGAGCAGCTCCTGCGGGACTACGCCACCGTCACCGGCGTGGTCGCCAGGCGCGACAAGCAGCTCGAGCAGCTCGTCGACAACCTCGTCACGCTGACGGAGGCGTTCGCCGACAACCGCGAGCTCATCGACGACGCGCTGGTGGAGCTGTCGGCGACCGTGCACACCTCCAACGAGGTGCTCGGCAGGAACGCCGACGAGCTCGGCGCCCTGGTCGACAACCTGTCCGGCCTGACCGGAGGCATCAGGAGGAACGTGGACGACCTCGGCAGGACGGTCCGCACCTTCCCGCCGCTGTTCACCCGCGCCCGTTCCACCGTCGAGCGCGGCCACTACTTCGTCACCGCGGTCCCGTGCGTGGCGCTGGGGCCCGCGCCCTGCCCGTACCCGATGAAGAAGCCGCCGCCGCTGCGCAACACCCGGGTGCAGAGCACCAAGGACCTCCGGAAACTGCTGGTGGGCGACTGATGGCGCTCAAGTCCTTCCGCGACCGCAACAAGATCGCCGTCGGCCTGGTGTCGGTGGCCACGCTCGCCGCGCTGCTCGTCGCGACGTTCCTGGTCGGCAACCTGGGGCTGCTGGAGAGCGGCTACCACATGTCCGGCATCTTCGTGGACTCCGGCGGCGTGCGCACCGGCAACGACGTACGGGTGGCGGGCGTGCGCGTCGGCAAGGTCACGGAGGTGCGCCCCGACTACACGCGCGGTCACGTGGTCGTCACCTGGAAGGTCGACAGCGACGTCCGCCTCGGCCGCGGCACCCGCGCCGACATCGCGCTGTCCAACCTGCTCGGCGGCCGCTACGTCAAGCTGACGGGCCCTGTCTCGCCTCCCTACCTCGACCAGCTGCCCGAGGCCCAGCGGCGCGTCCCCGTGACGCGGACCGGCGTGCCCACCCTGATCAACGACGCCATCAACGACGCCACCCGGCTCGTCGAACGGCTCGACACCGACGCCGTGGACGACCTGCTCACCGAGCTCGGCAAGATCGACGCCATCAAGCGCGGCCGCGTCACCCGCCTGCTCGAGAACGTCGGCGACCTGTCGGAGACCATCAGCAAGAGCCAGCCGCAACTGCGGCGGCTGCTCGACAACGGCACCAAGATCATGAAGGTGGTCGAGAGGAAGGACGAGCAGCTCGCCCGGCTCGTCGACGCCATCGAGGTCATGCTGGCCGAGCTGCGCCACCGCCGCGCCGAGCTGCGCACGCTGCTCGGCGACGGCAGCGACCTGGTACGCAGCACGACCCGCCTGATCGAGCGGCACGAGAAGAGCCTCGTGCGGGTCCTCGACGACAACGCCGCCATCACCACCAAGCTCGGCGACGACAACAAGCAGCTCAACTCCCTGCTGGCGTGGGCGGGCCCGACGTTCTCCGGCCTGTCCACGATGGGCGGCCAGGGCCCGTGGCTCGAAGCCATCGCCACGGGCCTCGGCCCCATCGACCCGGAGGTGCTCGCCGCCATCGCCAAGGACAGGAGGGCCGCCCGATGACCCGGCTGGTCACGGCGCTGCTGGCCTGGGCACTGCTGGCGTCCGGCTGTTCCGTGCTGGGCGCGGAGCCGTACCGGCTGGTGGCGATCTTCAGCAAGGCGCCCTCCCTCTACGAGGAGGCGCGGGTGAAGGTGATGGGGCTCGACGCCGGGTACGTCGACGACATCCGCATCGAGGGCGACCGCGTACGCGTCACGCTCCGCGTCGACCGCCACGTACCGCTCCCCGCGGACGTCAGGGCCGTGGTCGCGCCGCAGAACACGCTCGGCGAGCGCAACGTCGTGCTCTATCCCCCCTGGAAGCCCGGCGACCGGCGCATCCAGCCGGGGACGACGATCCCGCTGAAGCGCACCGAACTGCCGGTGGAGATCGACGACGCGCTCGACGCGTTCACCAAGCTGACCGACGCGCTCGACGACGAGAAACTCGGCGACGTGGCCGGCGACCTGGCCGACGGGGTGAGGGGGCGCGGCAGGACCATCGGCGACGCCGTCTCCGACACCTCCAAGCTCACCGGCGTCCTGGCCGAGCAGGACCAGCAGCTCGTCGCGCTGGCCGAAGGGCTGAACCGGCTGGCCGCCGGCCTCAACAAGCGGGAACGCCAGGTGACGGGCGCGATCGACTCCTTCGCCGAGGCGAGCTCGATCCTGGCGGAGGAGCGGCGCCGGCTGCGCGGGTTCGTCGCCGGCATGGCCGGCTTCGTGCGCCGCGGCGACGTGATCATCGAGCAGTACGCGCAACGGCTCCCGCAGGCCGCGAGCACCCTGGCCGAGCTGGTCCTGACGGTCAGGGCCAACAGCGCGTCCGCGGCGCAGGCGGTCAAGGGCGCGGCCGACTTCGCCGACGTGATCATCGACTCGTGGGACAGGAAACAGCACGTGCTGAAGATCCGCGTCGTGCTCAACGCGCTGACCAGGGCCTGGCTGACGCCCCTGTTCGACTCGCTGAACCTGGGCGACGTGCCGTGCCTGCCCGCCGGGCTGAGCAACTGCCCCTACCAGAGGAGGCCGCGATGAGGGCCGCCGCGCCGGCCGGGCTGCTCGTGCTGGCGCTCACGACGTCGTCGTGCTCGCTGCAGACGCTCGGCGCGACCACCGGCGACCTGACCCTGCACGCGGTCTTCGACGACGTGCAGAGCCTGGTGGCGGGGCACAGCGTGCAGATCTCCGACGTACGGGTGGGCACCGTCACCGGCATCCGGCTGCAGGGCTACCGGGCCAGGGTCACCATGTCGATCACGTCGGAGCACCGGCTGCCGAAGGGCAGCACGGCCACCGTGGCCAAGACGTCCGTGCTGGGCGAGAACTACGTGCTGCTCGCCCCGCCCAAGGGCAAGGACGTCTCCACGGGGCCGTACCTGAAGAACGGCGCCACCATCGCCGACACCTCGGTCGAGCCGGACATCGAGCAGGTCACCGCCAAGGCCGGGCCGCTCATCGAGGCGCTCGGCGCGCAGGACGTGAACGCCGTCCTGGACGCGGCCTCGACCGCGTTCGCCGGGCAGGGCGACGACGTCAACAAGCTGATCAAGCAGACGGCCGAGGTCACCGACGCCTACGCCGCCGCCCGCCGCGACCTGGGCACCAGCATCGACGCCCTGGCCCGGCTGGGCGACGACCTCGCCAAGGGCAGCACCGAGTTGGACCGGCTGCCTGGCACCCTCGCCTCGGCCACCGCGCGCATCGCGCACGGGCGCAAGCACGTGAAGAAGACCATCGTCGCGCTGACCAAACTGGCCAAGGAGGCCAACCTCACCGTCTACCCGCGGCACGCCGCGCGGTTGCGCACGCTGCTGCGGGAGCTGGCGGCCATCTCCTCGGCGATGCAGCGCGGCGGGGAGGACCTGAAGGCGCTGGTGGCCGAGCTGCAGAAGTTCATCGACGCCCCGCCGATCACGGTGAACGGGCAGGTGCTGATCTACCTCTGGCTCAAGGGCGTGCTGCTGCCCCAGCGGCGCGACGCCGACCGGCCGGCGCTGCCGAACAGGATCGAGGACTTCCGCCTGATCCTGGAGCCGCCGCGATGAGCAGGCGGATCTACCTGAACCTCGGGTTCTTCGTCGTTCTGGGCGTCGTCATGACGGTGTGGGCGTTCAGCACGATCATCCGGCTCGACACCATCGAGCGGCCGTACCGGGTGTCGGCCGAGTTCGTCTCGTCGCCCGGTCTCGTCCGCGGCTTCGACGTGGCCTACCTGGGCGTCCGGGTCGGCAAGATCGGCGACGTGCGGCTGGCGCCTGGCAAGATCGTCGTCGGTCTCGACATCGACCGGGAGGTCCGGCTGCCGAAGGGCGTCTCGGCCGAGGTGCGGCGCAGGTCCGCCATCGGGGAGCCGTACGTGGAGCTCTCGCCGCCCGCCACAGGGGCGGGTGGCCCGCGGCTCGCGGCCGGTGACACGATCACGCTGGCCAGGACGTCGGTGCCGCTCGACTACAAGAAGTTGTTCGAAGGCGTCGGCAAGCTGCTCAACGCGGTGCCGCCCGAGGACGCCGAGGCGATCACCCACGAGCTGGCCGTCGCCCTCGACGGCCGGGCGCCGGCCATCAGGCGCATCATCGACGACGCCCACACCCTGACCGGCACCCTCGCCGACAACACCGAGGTGCTCGACGAGCTGGCGGTGCAGCTCACCCGGCTCACCCACACGCTGGCCGGCAAGCGGGGCGAGCTGGCCTCCGGCATCACCGACCTCAGCACCGTGACGGCCACCCTGCGCGCCTCCCGCGCCGACCTGAACACCTTCCTCGACCGGGGGCCGGGCGTGTTCGGGCAGCTCGACGAGGCCGTCCGGCGGTCGAGGCCGGGGTTCTCGTGCCTGCTGACCGCGGCGGGGCTGCCGCACGAGCCGGTCTTCTCCCCCGAGACCGAACGCAACGTGCACCACCTGCTGAGCATCATGCCGACCGCGTTGAGCCTGGCCGACGACATCAGCGACCGGCGCGGCGACACCGTGTACGGCAGGGCGTCGTTCATCTTCAGCGTCCCCGGCGGGCCGCAGCCCGCCGAGGAGTACGCGCGGGCGGCCGGGCCGCCCACCGTGCCGGAGCTGCGTGCCTGCCCGGATCGCGCGCCCGTCTCCGACACCTCCGGGGACGGCGCCCGCTCCGGCCGTGACCGGTCCGAGCGAGATCGCCTGGACGCCGCCGCACGGCCGGACGGCTCGGCTCGGCCGGACAACCCCGGCCGGCCGGACCCTTCCGCACGACCGGGCGCCGCCGAACGGCCGGACAGCACCGTACGACCTGGCGCCTCCGGACGGCCGGGCGCCGGGGACACCGTCAGGCCGGGCGGGAGCCCGCAGCCCGCCCCATCGTCCAGTGACGTGGCCGCCACCGGCGCCACGTCCCCTGACCCGCCGAACACCGCCCCCCTGATCGCCGCGATCTTCCTCGCCGTTGTGGCCTCCGGCGGCATGGTGGGCTGGATCGCGGCAGGTCGGGCCGCCCGCCGCCGTGAGGAGTCACGATGACCACCGAGCAGGACCTCTCCGCAGCCCTCCGCACCGACGAGGCCCGCACGGAGACCGAACCCGCAGCATCCGGGACCGCGCCGTCCGACGCCGTGACTGCGGTGGATGGCGAGCCCGCCCGGCGGGGCGCCGCGGAAGCCGCGGACGGCGAGCCCGATGCTCAGGAGCAGGTGGAGGCGGGAGACGGCGGGCGGCGGGACGCCGCCGTGGCCGGGCGCCTCTCCAGGGCCCGCGTGTGGTGGACGCTGGCGGCCATGGTGGTGGCCGCGGTCGCCGCCACGGCCGTCCTGCAGGGCATCTCCGCCGCCCAGGCCCGCGACGCCCGCGCCGCGCTCGAGGCCGAGCGGGCGCTGCGCCTGGAGGTGTCGGGAGCCGCGGGCGCGTTCGGCAAGGCCCTGCTCAGCTACGACTACCAGGACCTGCAGACCACCCGCTCAGCCCTGGCCGCCCAGGCCACGGGCGACTTCCTGAGCACCTACGACGCGGCGTTCGGCGGCGCGATGGCGCAGGTCATCGTCAAGCTCAAGGCGACCTCGCAGGCCACGGTGCGGGAGGTCTACCTCGCCGACGTGGACGAGGCCACCGCGCACGCCATCGTGGTCGTCGATCAGCAGGTGAACACCTCGGAAGCGATCCGCTCGGTCAAGGACTCGCACCTTAAGATCTCTCTTGTGAAGGAGAAGGGCACCTGGAAGATCCACGACGTGACCGTGCTCGGCGCGTCCTCGGAGGACCAGTACACCCTCGACGGCGACGAGAAGAAGGACTGACGATCGGCCCTTTGGCGATGGGCGGCCGCCCCGACGAGGTGCGAGCCCCTGATGACTGGCTGACCGAGGTGGAACGCGAGCGGGCGGCGCGGTTCAGGTTCGAGGCTGACCGTGACTGCTTCGTCGCCGCGCACCTCCTCGTACGCGTCTGCGCCGCCGCCGTGCTCGGCGTCGAGCCGCGCGAGCTGACGCTGCTGCAACACTGCCATCTGCACGGCCCAGGGCACGGCAGGCCCTCCATCGAGCAGGCCCCGGAGCTGGGGGTCAGCTTCAGCCACACCCGTGGTTACGTGTGCGCGGCCGCCGGGCCGGGCAAGGTCGGCGTGGACGCCGAGCACGTGCCGCCGGGGCCGCTGGACACGTTGCTGGCCGACCGGGTGCTCAACCCGCGCGAGCGCTCGCTGGTCACCGGCAACGACGAGCTGATCAGGCACTGGACGCGGAAAGAGGCGCTGATCAAGCGCGGCGAGCTGACCATGGACAAGCTGCGGGCCTGCGAGGACGACCTGTCGGGCCGGCATCTGCTGGAGTGGAGCGTCGGGCCGGACATCAGGGTGGCGGTCATCACAGACGCCCTCGCGAGGAGGGCGCCCCTCCCCCAATAGACTGGACGCATGTTCTACCGTAAGCCCCTTGAGGAGCGCATCGCCGACCGCATGGCGCAGCGTAAGCCGCTCGAAGAGGGCAAGACCTTCGAGCACGGGCCGGCCAAGTTCGTGTTCGTGTCGCTGCTCGTCGCGGTCGTGCTGATGCACGTCGTCGGCGTCGCGATCGTCATGGCGTTCAGCTGAGCGGCGGGGCGACCTCAGCGGCGGGTCGGGGTCGGGTCGAGGAAGACGTGCTTGACCCCGGAGATCTGGTCTCGCAGCCGGCGGTCCACCTCCTCGCAGGCCCGCTCCACGCCCGCCGCGCTCGACTCGTCCCTGAAATCGATCTTCGCGGCGACCAGGATCTCCCCCGGGCCGATCATCATCGTCAGCAGCTCGACCACGTCCTCCACCTCCGGCTGCGCCAGCAGCACCGCCCGGATGCCCGTCTCGGTCCGCTGGGTCGCGGCCTGGCCGATGAGCAGCGACATGTTCGCCTGGATCAGGGTGAGCGCCACGACCAGCAGGAGCAGGCCGATCACGACCGAGGCCGCGCCGTCCCACAGTGCCGAGCCGGTGAGCTGCGAGGCGACCAGCCCGGTGGCCGCGACCAGCAGCCCGCACAGCGCTGCCGCGTCCTCGAACAGCACGGCCTTCAACGCGGTGTCGGACGTCATGCGCGCCAGGCGTACCACGCCGACCCGGCGCCGGGCGGCCTCGGCGCGCAACTGCGCGAGCCCCCGCGCGAACGAGATGCCCTCGAACACGAACGAGGCCGCCAGCACGATGTACGCCGGTGTGAGGTTCGACAGGTCCTCGCCGTGACCGATCTCGTGCAGGCCGTTCGTGATGGAGAACCCGGCCCCGCCCACCAGGGTCGTGACCGCCGCCATCAGCGCCCAGACGAAGCCAGCCTTGCCGTGCCCGAACGGATGCCGCCGGTCGGCGGGCCTGCCCGAACGGCGCACCGCCACCAGCAACAGCAGCTCGGTCACCGTGTCGGCGGCCGAGTGCGCCGCCTCCGACAACATGGCCGCCGAGCCGCCCACCAGGCCCGCGACGAGTTTCGCCAGAGCGATGGCGAGGTTGGCCGCGGCCGCCACGAGCACGGTGCGCAGGCTCTCCCCCTTCATGAAGTACGACTTTACGTGCGCTAGATTGGAGATCATGAGCGCGCCTCGCTGGCTTTCTCCCGCCGAACAGCGTGCCTGGCGCACGCACCTGGCGCTGCACAGGTTGCTCATGCACCGGCTCGACCGCGAGCTCCAGGAGTTCTCGCTCACGGTCAACGACTACGAGATCCTGGTCAACCTCTCCGAGAGCCCCGGGCGGCGCATGCGCATGAGCGACCTGGCCGACGCGACGATCCAGTCACGCAGCCGGCTGTCGCACCAGATCTCCCGCATGGAGGCCAAGGGCCTGGTCACCAGGGAAGACTGTCACGACGATCGGCGGGGCACGTTCGCGGTGCTGACCGACGAGGGGTGGGAGACGATCCAGCGGGTGGCGCCGTTCCACGTGGCCAGCGTGCGCGAGCACTTCGTCGACCGGCTCACCGACGATCAGCTCGAAACGATCGAGGCGGCCTACGCGCCGATCGTGGAGCAGCTGAAGAAGCTGCGCTGACACCCAACCGATATCGGCGAGGGTGCGCGGACCTCCGTACCGCTCGCTACGATCCGCTCATGCTCAGAAAGCTACTGATCGTGGCCGTGCTGGCGCTGGCGGCGGCGTGCTCGTCCGGCGGGGACGCCGGCGAACTGCCCGCGGGGCCCGAGCTGATGAAGAAGGCCTCTGAGGCCATGAAGGCCGTCAAGTCGGCCACCTTCTCGATCGCGACCGAGGGCGAGCCGAAGGTGCCGGTCAAGCAGGCCGACGGCCGGCTCACCGCCGCGGGAGACGCCGACGGCACGATCACGCTTGACGTGCTGGGCACCCTGCAGGAGGTCAGCTTCGCCCTGGTCGGGGAGACCGTGCACTTCAAGGGCCCGACGGGTGGCTTCCAGAAGATGACCCGGCAGCAGCTGGCGCAGTTCTACGACCCCTCGGTGATCCTCGAGCCGACCAAGGGCATCGCCCAGTTGCTCGCCTCGGCCACGGATCCGAAGGTCGAAGGCGTGGAGGACGGCGCCTACCGCGTCGCCACGACGTTCCCGGGGCAGGTCGTCGGCCAGATCGTTCCCGGCGTCACGCAGGGCGTCAACGGCAAGGTCTGGCTCGACCAGGGTTCCAGCCGGCTCACCCGGGCCAGCCTGCCGTTGCAGGGCGGCACGGTGACGGTGTCGTTCAGCGACTACGACGCGCCGGTCACGATCACCCCGCCCGCCGCGAAATGAGGCGCGCCCGCCGGGTCGTGCTCGGCGCGGGCGGCGCGGTGGTGCTGCTGGCCGCGCTCGACGCGTACGTCGTGGTGACGGTCCTGATCGACATCGCCGAGGACGTCGGCATCCCGCTGAACCACCTGGAGCGGGCCACGCCGATCGTGACGGGCTTCCTGCTGGGGTA
Organism: Nonomuraea sp. KM88; assembly: GCF_052245635.1. NCBI lineage: Bacteria > Bacillati > Actinomycetota > Actinomycetes > Streptosporangiales > Streptosporangiaceae > Nonomuraea > Nonomuraea sp. KM88. Next base: position 272,383 of record NZ_JBQQCC010000003.1, read on the forward strand.
CATCGCCGCGATGCCGCTGCTCGGCCAGCTCTCCGACCGCTACGGCCGGCGGCCGCTGATCCACGCGTGCCTGGCGGCGTTCGCCCTCGGCTCGGTGCTGACGGCGCTGGCGGCCGGGGAGGTCATGGTGGTGGCCGGGCGCGCCGTCCAGGGGGTGGCGGGCGGGGCGCTGCTGCCGATCACGATGGCGCTCATCGGTGACCTGTGGGACGAGCACGAGCGGCCCCTGGCCTTGGGGGCGGTGGGTGCGGCCCAGGAACTGGGCAGCGCGCTCGGGCCGCTGTACGGCGGGGTGCTGGCGCTGGTCCCCAGCACCGTGGTGGCAGGGGTAGAGCTGGGCGGCTGGCACGCCATCTTCTGGATCAACCTGCCCCTCGCCGCCCTCGCCGCCGTCGCCGTGCACCTCACGGTCCCTGGCCGCCCCGTACGCTCTGCCCGGACGTCCACCGCCTCGGCGGACATCACAGAATCGGGACGGCTCCGCGCGGGCACGGCCGCAGGACGGTCGCTCCCCCCACACGCGACCGAAGCGGGCGACGACCCCGCGGACACCACCGCAGGGCGATCGACCCCCGCGCGAGCCGAAGCGGGCGACGCCCTCACCGGCACCCCCCGAGGGCGGCTCGTCGCCGCGGGCGCCGACCGGGTGGACGTGGTCGGTGGCGGGCTGCTGGCGCTGGCGCTCGGGCTGCTGGTGGTCGGCCTGTACAACCCCGACCCCGCCAGGGCCGTGCTCCCCCCGTGGGGGCTGCCCGTGATCGCCGCCGGCGCGCTGGCGGCCGTGATCTTCGTCTGGTGGGAGATCCGCTCCCCCGTCCGCCTGCTCGACCTGTCCGGCACCCGCAAGGGCCCGCTGCTCGCCACCCTCGCGGTGAGTTTCCTGGCCGGGGCCGCGCTGCTCGTGACCATGGTGTTCGTCCAGTTCACCGCCCAGACGCTGCTCGGCGCCGACGCGTTGGGGGCGTCACTGATCCTGGCCAGGTTCCTGGCCGCGCTGACGGTGGGCGCGCTGCTCGGCGGGCTCCTGGCGCGCAGGACGGGTGACCGCGCCGTGGCGGTGGCGGGCATGGCGCTGGCGGCGGCCGGCTACTGGCTGATGAGCCGCTGGCCGCTCGACCTGGAGAGCGCGGGCCCGCTGATGGACCTCCACCTCGTCGTCGCCGGCCTGGGCCTGGGGCTGGTGATCGCGCCGGTGTCGTCGGCGGTGTTGCGGGTGAGCCCGGCGGCCCAGCACGGCGTCGCCTCGGCGGCGGTCGTGGTGGCCAGGATGATGGGCATGCTGATCGGCATCGCGGCCGTGTCGGCGTGGGGCTTCTACCGGTTCCAGTCGCTGACCGCCCACCTGGACACGCCGCTCCCGTTCGGCGTGGACGCCGCGACCTACCAGCGGCGGCTGGCCGACTACACCGCGAAGGTGCAGGCGGCGCTGCACGTCGAGTACACCGAGATGTTCCTGGTCACGGCGTTCATCTGCGTGCTCGGCGCGGGCGTCGCGCTGCTCATGCCGTCCGTCGCCCGGGCCCGCTGAGGGGCCCGGGCGACGGACGGCGGGCAGGTTACGGGGAGAGGCGGTGCAGGTCGCGGGGGAAGGCGGTGGTCTGGCGGATGTTGGCGGCGCCGGTCAGCCGCGCCGTCCACCGTTCAAGCCCCAGCGCGAACCCACCGTGCGGCGGCATCCCGTGCTTGAAGGCCTGCAAATACCCTTCGTACGCCTCCGTCCCCTCACCCCGGGCGGCCAGCGCGGCGACGTAGTCCGCGTACACGTGCAGCCGCTGCCCGCCCGTGACCAGTTCCAGTCCCCGGAACAACAGGTCGAACCCGTTGGAGTAGCCCGGCCTGGCGGGGTCGGGATGGGTGTAGAAGGGCCGCTTGGCCATCGGGTAGCCGGTGACGAAGAGGAACTCCGACCCGTGTTCCCGCAGCGCCCACTCCGACAGCCGGCGTTCCTGCGCGGGTGACAGGTCGGGCTCCTCGGAGGACGTCATCCGCTGCGCCTCGGTGAAGTGGATGGCCGGGATCTCGGCGGGCACCTCGGGCAGCGTGACGCCGAGCAGGGCGGCCGCGGAGCCGGCGCGGCGGCGTACCGACCCCAGCATGCCCGCCACCGCCTCGCGCAGCACCGCCATCACGTCGCGGTGGTCGCGGACGAAGCCGAGCTCCGCGTCGAGGCTGGTGTACTGGGCCAGGTGGCGTACGGTGTCGTGCGGCTCGGCGCGGAAGACGGGCCCGACCTCGTAGACCCGCTCGAACACCCCGACCATCGCCTGCTTGTAGAACTGCGGCGACTGCGCCAGGTAGGCGGGCCGGCCGAAGTAGTCGATGCCGAAGACGTTCGCGCCGGACTCGGTGGCCGAGCCGACGATCTTCGGGGTGTGGATCTCGGTGAAGCCGAGCCCGTCGAGCGTCTCGCGGAACCCGGCCACGCTCGCGGCCGCGATCTCCAGCGGCGCCCTGAGGCGGGGGTGCCGCAGCGCGACGGGCGCGTGGTCGAGGATCGTCGGGAGCGTCGCGCCCGGCTCCGGCCGGTAGAGGTCGAACGGCGGCGCCGCGCACGGCTCCGCCAGCACCTCGATCTCCGGCGCGACCAGCTCGAACCCTCCGGGGGCCTGCGGGCTGGCCGTCACGGTGCCGGTGACCTCGACGACGCTCTCCTCGCCCGGCAGGTCGTGCGCGGTCACCGCCTGGGCGAGGCCGGTGCGGTCTCTGACGACGAGGAAGGACACGGACTTCAGTTGCCGGCGGCGATGGACCCAGCCGGCGATCGTCACTCGTTGCCCGGCGTGCTCAGCGAGCTCCGCCGACATGACACGAGAGATCATCACAGCTCCTCACGAGGAAATGCATGATCCCTTGGGAGTGCGGGGGAGAAGGGAGCTCCCGGTGCCACCGCACTTTCGCCGCCCCTGGTCGAGGCGGCCTCGAGGACCCGGTGACGCTGGTCAGGCGGCGGGGCATTTCCTCCCCGCACTCGGGAGTGTCTTCACCAGAGGTGCACGGGACCGCCTTCACAGCTGCCGGCGGCTCTCTCGGCCCGTGCGGGCCCTCGGCTACTCGTCTCCGTCGACGTTTGCGGTCGATCCTACGAGCCCGCGGAGGGAACGGCAAAACCTTTGCCGCCCCCGGTCCGCTACCGGTCCTTCTTCGAGCGCTTCTCCCGGATCTTCATCGTGACCTCGATCGGCGACCCGGCGAAGCCGAACTCCTCGCGGATGCGGCGCTCGACGAAGCGGCGGTAGGTGTCTTCGAGCCAGCCCGAGGTGAACAGCACGAACTTGGGCGGCTCCACCGACGCCTGCGTGGCGAAGAGGATCTTCGGCTGCTTGCCGCCCCGAACCGGCGGCGGCGTCTGCTGCACCAGCTCGGTCAGGAACGCGTTGAGCCGGGCCGTCGGCACCCGCGTGGACCACGAGTCGAGGGCCTTCTCCAGCGCGGGGACCAGCCGGTCGACGTGCCGCCCCGTCTTGGCGGAGATGTTGACGCGCAGCGCCCACGGAGTGCGTACGAGCTGGCGGTCGATCTCCTTCTCCAGGTAGTAGCGGCGGTCCTCGTCGACCAGGTCCCACTTGTTGAAGGCGACCACCATCGCCCGCCCCGACTCGATGACCAGGCCGATGATGCGGAGGTCCTGCTCGGTGAGCGGCTGGCTGGCGTCGATCAGCACGATCGCCACCTCGGTGCGCTCCAGCGCCGCGCGCGTGCGCATGGCGGCGTAGAAGTCGGCGCCCTGCAGCTCGCGGTCGCGCCGCCGGATGCCGGCCGTGTCGACGAAACGCCAGGTGCGGCCGCCCAGCTCGACCAGCTCGTCCACCGGATCGCGGGTGGTGCCGGCCATCGGGTCGACCAGGACGCGCTCCTCCCCCGCCAGCTTGTTGAGCAGCGAGGACTTGCCGACGTTGGGCTTGCCGAGCAGCGCGACGCGGGCGGGCCCGCGCTCGGCCCCGAACGTCACCTCGGGCGTCTCCGGGAGCGCGTCGAGCACCACGTCGAGCAGGTCGCCGCTGGAGCGGCCGTGCAGGGCGGAGACGGGATAGGGCTCGCCGAGCCCGAGCGACCACAGCGCGGCGGCCTCCAGCTCCATCTGCTGGTTGTCGACCTTGTTGGCGGCCAGGATGACCGGCTTGCCCGACTGCCGCAGCACCGAGCCCACGGTCTCGTCGGCGTCGGTCGCGCCGACGGTGGTGTCGACCACGAACACGATCACGTCGGCCAGTTCGGCCGCGATCTGGGCCTGCTCGGCGATGCGCAGGTTCATCCCGGTCGCGTCGGGGTCCCACCCTCCGGTGTCGACCACGGTGAAGCGGCGGCCGCGCCAGTTGGCTTCGTAGGTGACGCGGTCGCGGGTGACCCCCGGCACATCCTCGACGACCGCCTCGCGGCGGCCGATGATGCGGTTGACCAGCGTGGACTTGCCGACGTTCGGCCGCCCCACGATGGCGACGACCGGCAGCGGCGCGGCGTCGCCGTGCTCGGTTATCTCAAGATCGTCGAGGTCGGCCTCGACCCAATCCCCCGTTGACACGATGTTTCGTCCTTAGTGAGTACCGCACCTGCTCGTCAGGTGCGCTCGCGAATGCGGTCGCCGCCGGGCCCGCCCGGGCCCGCCTGCTCGGCGACCAGTCTCAGCACCTCCGCGATGACCTCGTCGAGGCTCATCGCGGTGGTGTCGAGCTCGACGGCGCCATCCGCCATCGAGAGTGGGTCGGCCTTACGTGTCGAGTCGAGAGTGTCACGCCTGGCCATGGCCTCCTGCTGCGCCCGGACGGTCGAGCCGGCCAGCTCCGCGCTGCGCCGCAGGGCACGCGCCTCGGCGCTGGCCGTCAGGTAGATCTTGACGGCGGCGCCGGGGCAGACGACCGTGCCGATGTCGCGTCCCTCGACCACGAAGCCGCCGTCGCCGATGATCTCCCGCTGCCGCGCGACCAGGCGGGCGCGGACCTCGGGGACGGCGGAGACGGCGGAGACGGCTCCGGTGACGTCGGCCTCCCTGATCGGCCCCGCGACGTCGACCTCGTCGACATGGATCGCCGGGCTGTCAGGGTCGGTGCCGGAGACGATCAGCGGCTCGCCACAGCGGGCCGCGATCGCGCCGGGGTCGGCCAGATCGACACCCTGCCGGAGCATCCACCAGGTCATCGCGCGGTACATCGCCCCGGTGTCGAGGTAACGCAGGCCCAGCGCGCGGGCCACTCCGCGCGAGACGCTCGACTTGCCCGACCCCGAAGGGCCGTCCATGGCGACGACCAGACCGGTCACGGTCTCTCCCTCTTCACGTTGTTCCACCCGACTTGAAGAGGCTACAGCCTCCGGCTCGGTCGGCGATCCAGCTTTCGAGCGGGCCGAGCGGCACCCTGACCGGCACGTGGGGGCGGCGGCGATGACCGGGAGGGCTGGCTTGGCCCTCATTCGCCTGCCAGGGGCCTACGGCTCGGCCGTGCCGGCGGTCACCGGCTCTTCGCGGTGAACGTCAGGTGCGTGACGCCGGACGGCGTGGAGACCGCTTCGATGTCGTACGCCTCCTCCAGCGACTCCAGGCCGTCCCAGAGCCGGACGCCACGGCCGAGCAGGATCGGGATCTGGACGACGTGCAGGTGATCGACCAGCCCTTCTCTGAGGAAGTCGCGTATGACGGACGGCCCGCCGCCGAGGCGCACGTCCTGGCCTCCGGCCGCCTCGCGGGCCTTGTCGAGTGCCTGCGCGGGCGAGGCCTCGAGGAAGTGGAACGTGGTGCCGCCCTCCATCTCGATCGACGGCCGCGGCCGGTGGGTGAGCACGAAGACCGGCGTGCGGAACGGCGGGTCGGCACCCCACGCGCCCTTGTAGCCGGGGTCGTCCTGCCAGCCGGGCGGGCCGAACTTGCCCGCGCCCATGATCTCGGCGCCGATGCCGTGACCGTGCATCGTCGCGAAGGCGTTGTCGGCGCCGGCGCTCCCGCCGCCGCCCCCGCCCATCTCGTGCCAGTACCGGGTGGTGAACATCCAGTCGTGCAGGCGCTCACCGGCGTGACCGAACGGGGCGCCAGGAGCCTGACCCTCGCCGGTGCCGAAGCCGTCCAGCGAGATCGTGAAGTTGTGAACGCGCAACCTACTCATGATCGCTTCCTCCAGGACTGACGGTGCCTGAGACACTGTGTACGTTAGAGACAGCTCTGGGTCTTCGACCACCGCGACCAGGGTTTGCGCCCGCACCATCATCCGGCGCACCCGGCGCACCCGCCCCGCCCGGCCGCCCGCTGTGGCCCTGATCAGGACTAACGCCCACCGCTCCGGTAAGTGACCGGGTGTGACAGGGACGGACAACGCACGGGTCACCGTCGTCGTGGCCAGCAAGGATCGGCTGCGGGCGCTGGTCCGTTCGCTCCCGAAGCATCCGCGCCCGGTGATCCTGGTGGACAACGGCTCGACCGACGGGACGGCGGGGTTCGTCAGCCGGCACTTCCCCGACGTCCGGCTCGTGGAGCAGGACACGAACCTGGGCGCGCCCGCCCGCAACATCGGCGTGCGGATGGCCGAGACGCCGTACGTGGCCTTCGCCGACGACGACTCCTGGTGGGCGCCCGGCGCGCTGGAGCTGGCCGCCGACGTGCTGGACGCCCATCCCCGGCTGGCCGTGCTCGGCGCGCGCGTGCTGGTGGGCCCCGAGGAGCGGCTGGATCCGGTGTCGGAGCTGATGCGTCACTCGCCGCTCGGCATCGAGCCGGATCTGCCAGGGCCGAGCGTCCTCGGGTTCCTGGCGTGCGGGGCGGTGGTGCGCAGGGAGGCGTTCCTGGAGGCGGGCGGCTTCGACGACGTGATCTTCTTCTTCGGCGAGGAGGAGCGCCTGGCGGTCGACCTGGCCGCGAAGGGGTGGGGGCTGGCGTACGTGGACGACGTCGTGGCCCACCACCACCCGTCGCCGGCCAAGGACCCGCGTGGCAGGCGGGCGCTGGCTCTACGCAACGCCGTACTCACCGCGGTGTTGCGCCGCCCGTGGCCGGTGGTGGCGCGGCGGGCGCTCGACGCCCTGCGTGCGGGACCCGCCGGGTGGGAGGGACTGCGTGCGGCCGTACCGCGCCTTCCAGGGGCGCTGGCGGAGCGGCGGGGGTTGCCGCGCGCCGTGGAGCGGGCACGGCGGCGGCTGGAGCGGGCCGGCGGCTGAGCGCGGGCGTGCGGTTACGTCTCACGGAACGGGGGCAGCAGGCGGGCATGAGTACCGCACCTAACCCGATCGACCTGCAGAAACACCTGGGTGGCGTCGACTACCCGGCAGGCAAGGCCGATCTGATCAAGGCCGCGCGCGACCACAACGCGAGCAAGGACATCGTCGAAGCCCTGGAGGCCATGCCCGACCGCGAGTACGACGGCCCGAACGCCGTCAGCGAGGCCGTCACCAAACGCTGAGTCGCGGGGACGCGGCGGGCGGGGCTGGGGGCCCGCCCGCCGCGGCGGCGGCCGGGATCGCTCGCCGAAACAGGTCGGCCCGCATACGTCATGATGACCACATGACTGAAATATTGAGGTACGCCGCTTTCACCACAACTCCCACCGGCGGCAACCCCGCCGGAGTGGTCTTGGACGCCCGGGAGTTGTCGGACGCGGACATGCTCGCCATCGCCGCCGAACTCGGCTACTCCGAGACGGCCTTCTTGCACCCCACCACGGATGAGCGCCAGTACCGGATCCAGTACTTCAGCCCGCTGAGCGAGGTCGCCTTCTGCGGCCATGCGACGATCGCTGCCTCGATCGCGCTCGGCGAGCAGATCGGCCCCGGAGCCGTGAACCTTGCTACCCAGGCGGGCCCGGTCCCGGTGCAGATCGCCGCGGATCCGGCCGGTGGGCTCATCGCCACCTTGACCAGTCCGCCGACCTCCACCCGCCAAGCCTCCGAAGAGGAGACACGGCCCGTGCTGGCCGCACTGGGCTGGTCGGCCGACGATCTGGACCCCAACTACCCGGTGCACGTCGCCTCCGCCGGCAACGACCATCTCGTCCTGGCCGCGTCCAGCCGGGGCCGTCTGGCCGATCTCGACTACGACTTCGATGCCCTCAGCAAGATCATGTCTGACTCGGGATGGATTACCATCCACCTTTTCTGGCGCGCATCCCCCGCCGTCTTCCACGTCCGCAACCCGTTTCCGCCCGGCGGCGTGGTCGAGGACCCCGCCACCGGTGCCGCGGCCGCCGCCTTCACCGGCTACCTGCGTACGCTGGGACGTCTTGAAGATGGCGCCGTTCTCACCCTTCACCAGGGCGTCGACATGGGGCGGCCCAGCCTCTTGACGTGTACCACCGTTCCCGGCGACTCCCGTGTCAAGGTCTCGGGCACCGCAGTGCCCATTCGGTAGCGGCAGTTCGGGGTTCGCCGTCCAAGGTCGTCTCAGCGAGGCCGTGCCACGCTGCTCGCCGCCGGCCACGACATGTGGCTCGCGCTGGAAGAGCGCTGGTACGAGCGCGCCGTCGATGCCGTGGGCGTGGCCGGTTCGCGGTGCAGGACCCGGACGGCTATCTCCTGCGCATCTCTCAGCGCCTGGGGATCCGCCCCCGATAGCCGCCCGCGTCACCGAACGCCGGCCTCCGACCTTCGGCGAAGCGATCCCGGAATCCCTCGCTGGACATCGCCGACGGATCCCGGGCGGATGACGCTAGGGGACCTGCCAGCCGCGTTCGCGCAGGGCCTCGGAGAGCGTTGCGGCCGCGTCGGGCTCCACCGACAGCTCGGCGATGCCCAGCGGCAGCCCAGGGGCGTGCTCGAGGCGCACGTCCTCGACGTTGACGCCGACCTCGTCGCACACCTGGAACAGCCGGGCCAGCTGGCCGGGGCGGTCGCCGATGACGACCTGGACGACGGCGTAGGAGGAGGCGGGGCCGCCGTGCTTGCCGGGGATACGATCGTGGCCGACGACACCCCGCTTGAGCAGCTGGGTGATCTCGCCGGTCGCGGTGCCGTCGCCCTCGGCCAGGGCCCGCAGCGCGCTCGCCGCGTCGGCCAGGTCGTGCGCGACGGCTTCGAGCACCTCGGCGACCGGGGAGGCGTTGCCCGACAGGATGCCGAGCCAGAGCCCGGGGTCGCTGCCCGCGATCCGGGTGACGTCGCGCACGCCCTGCCCGGCCAGACCGAGAGCGACGTCGGTGGCGTCGGCCAGGCGCGCGGCCACGGCGGAGGCCGCGACGTGGGGGGCGTGGGAGACGACGGCGACGGCGCGGTCGTGGTCGGTGGCGCTGACCTCGACCGCGTTGGCGCCGCACAACTCGATCAGGCGCAGCACGGCCGCCTTCGCCTCGGGGTCGGCCTCCTCCGTGGGGCACAGCGCCCACGGCCGGCCCAGGAAAAGGTCGTCCCTGGCCGCCCCCGGGCCGGACTTCTCGCGGCCGGCGAGCGGATGGGAGGCGACGTAGGCGGACAGGTCGCAGCCGAGCTGCGCGGCCCGGTGGATGGGCTCCGCCTTGACGCTGGCGACGTCGGTGTAGAACCTGGCCGCCTGGAGCCGCTGCAGCTCGAGCAGCTCGGTCGCCACGTGGGCGGGAGGCACCGCGATGATCGCCAGGTCAGCCTGCTCAGTGGCCCGGCCCTCCTGCGGGACTGCTTCCTCGAGGGCCTGGCCGCCGGGCGGGGCGAGGTGCGGGCCGCCGGGCCGCCACTCCTCGCCCGCCCCGAGCTCCCGTGCCAGCCGTACGGCTCCCTGATCGCGGTCGGCGAGCAGCACGCGCACACCGCGCTTGCGCAGCGCCAGCGCCGCGGAGGTGCCGATGAGACCGGTGCCGACGACGAGCACGGTGCGAAGATCCATCTGGTGTCCTGATTTATCGGGCCATTGGGATAGCCAGTATCTCGTTATGTGATGCCCGGTCGCTCACTGCGCGATGTCCTGCCGCAGCGCCACCGCGCCACGCAGGTAAACATGCTGGATCTCGGCTCTCGGCCGGTCGGTCTCCACGTGGGCCATGAGCCGCACCACGCGGGGCAGCGCACCCGGCACGGCGATCTCGGTGCAGCAGATCAGCGGCACCTCGTGGAAACCCAGTTTCCGCGCCGCGAGCGCGGGAAACTCGGCCGTCAGATCGGGCGTGGCCGTGAACAGCACGCTGATCACGTCATCCGGGGTCAGCTCGTTACGCTCCATGATCGCGCTGACCAGCTCGGTCGTCCCTTCGATGATCGAGCCACGGTCGTCGGCGTCCACCTGGATCGCCCCACGAATCGCGCGCACCATGTGGTCAGTCCCCTTCCCTAACCGGGAGAGCCCGCGCGAGGATCGCACGGGCTCCTTCTTCCGGCCAGGTTACAGCTTCACGGCGGCGTAGAGCTCGCCGACTTCCTTCAGGCTGAGCGCCCGGATGGTGCCCGGCTTCGTACGGCCCAGCTTCACCGGACCGAACTCGATTCTGGCCAGGTCGATCACCCGGTGGCCCGCCACCTCCAGCATGCGCCGCACGACGTGCCTGCGGCCCTCGTGCAGCACGACCTCGACCAGCGCCTGCTGCCCGTGCTCCTGCACGACGGTGAAGCTGTCGGCCTTGACGATGCCGTCCTCCAGCTCGATGCCCTGCTTGAGCCTGCGGCCCAGATCACGCGGGATCGGCCCGGGCACCTTGGCCCAGTATTTCTTCTGCACCCCATAGCTCGGATGCGTCAGCCTGTTGGCCAGCTCGCCGTCGTTGGTGAGCAGCAGCAGGCCCTCGGTCTCGGTGTCGAGCCTGCCCACGTGGAACAGCCTCGGCGCCAGCTCCTCGACGTAGTCGGCCAGGCACGGGCGGCCCTGCGGGTCGTCCATCGTGGAGACGACGCCGATGGGCTTGTTGAGGGCGTAGTAGACCAGGTCGGGGGCGGTGGGGATGCGCTTCCCGTCGACGTGGATGACCTGCGTCGCGGGATCGACCTTGGCGCCGAACCTCCGTACGACCTGGCCGTTCACCGTGACCCGGCCCTCGCCGATCATCTCCTCGCACGCCCTGCGGCTGGCGACGCCCGCTTGGGCGAGTACCTTCTGCAGCCGCACGCCGTCAGGGACCTCGGTGGTGTCGCGCTCGTCGGAGTAGCCCTCGGGGTAGAAGTCACGGTCGCGCAGGGGCTGGCGGGCCGCCTTCACCCGGTCGTGCTGAGGGCTGCCGTAGCCGTTTCCGCCGCCGCGCCTGCCCCCGATCGTCTGGACGTCGTCCCGCCGGGGACGACCGGTACGCCCGGCGTCACGCCCGGTGCGGCCGGTGTCACGTGTGGTGCGCCCGGTGTCGCGCCCGGTGCGGGCATCGCCGTCGCGCCTGCCGTAACGGGACCTGGTGGACTCGGCGCTCCGGGAACCGGCCTCACGGCGCCCGCTCCTGTCGGCCCGGAACCCGCCGCGCTCATCACGCCGCTCGCCTCCGTAGCCACCCCGGTCGGACCTGCCGCCCGGTTCGGAACGGTAACCGGTGCCGCGCTCGTCACGCCGCTCGGACCCGTAACCACGCTCGAACCTGTCGCCGCGCTCGGACCGGTAACCGCCGCCACGCTCATCACGACGCTCGTACCTGTCGCCGCGCTCGGACCGGTAACCGCCGCCACGCTCGTCCCGACGCTCGGACCGGAAACCACCGCCGCGCTCGGAACGGTAACCGCCGCCGGCGCGCTCGTCACGACGCTCGGAACGGTAGCCTCCCCGGTCGCCACGAGGACGCTCACCACGTCCGTGGCGATCCTCGCGGCCCTCGCTCTGGTAACGGTCGTCGCGGTCGTAACGGTCGTCGCGGTCGCCGCCCGTGAAGCGGTCGTCGCGGCCGGCTCCGCGCGCGTAGCGGCCGCCGCCGGCGTCGTCGCGCCCGGCGGGCCCGCCGTACCGGGCGCGGGTGCCGCCCCGGTCGGCGCGGAGGGAGTCGTGGGAGGGCCGGGAGTCGCGTGCGGAGTCGCGACCGCGGCCACGGTCGTCGCCCCGGAAGTCGTCACGGCGAGACCCGCCTCTGGAGTCTCTTCGGCCGGTCCCACCGCGGAAGTCGTCGTCACGCCGGGAGTCGCCGCGGGCGTCGTCGGAGCGGAAGGCGGGACGCCCACCACGGCCGGAGCCGCCTGTGCGTCCACGACCGCGTCCATCACCGGACGGGGTGCTGCGCCTGTTGATCACTTTGTTGTCTCCTCGAGGTTTTCCACGTCGTCGGGGAGGAAGGGCGCGAGTTCGGGGAGCTCGCTCAGATCCCGTAGTCCCAGACGTTCAAGGAAGTATGAGCTTGTCCGGTAGAGCACCGCTTGGCTCTCCGGGTCGGTGCCGGCCTCTTCGACCAGCCCCCTGGCGACGAGTGTGCGCATGACACCGTCGCTGTTGACGCCGCGTACGGCGGCGACGCGGGAACGGCTCACCGGTTGCCGGTAGGCCACGACCGCGAGTGTTTCGAGCGCGGCCTGGGTCAGCCGCGTCTGCTGGCCGTCGCGTACGAACCTTTCGACCAGCGGCGCGCAGTCGGCACGCGTGTAGAAACGCCAACCACCCGCCACTTCTCTCAAGTCGAAACCCCGTCCGGCGGCCGTGTATTCCGCCGCCAGCCCACGCAGCGCCGCGGCGACCTCGTGGGTGGGCCGTTCGAGCACCTGAGCCAGGGTCACCTCGGCGACCGGCTCGTCAACGACAAGCAGGATAGCCTCCAGCGCCGCCTCGAGCCTCGGCCCCTCCCCCGGCTCGGCTCCCACCGCGCGTCCGGCAGCGGCGTCCACGTCTGGCCCGTCGCCGGGTGCCAGGGCGCCGTTTCCCGTGGCCGGTGTGGTGTTCGTGCCGTCCGCCGCCTCGTCACGGCGGGCGCCGGTCACCGGCCCGTCGCCCTCAGCCGTCCTGTCAGCGGCGAAGGCCGGCCCGTCAGCACCAGCCACCGGCTCCTCTTGCGGCACCCGCTCCCTGTCCTGCGCCACGTCCTCGTCCGGGCCCAGGTCCTCGTCACGTCCCAGGTCCTCGTCCGGCCGCGTCCCAACCCTGGACGTCGTGCCGTCCTGGGACGGCGTCCCCCCAGGGACGGACCTGCCCCTGTGGGCCTCCGGCTCGCCCGGGCCGGGGGTGTCGTCCGCGGCCCGCGCCTCCGCAGGCAGCGTGTCGTCCGCAGCGGACGTCTCCGCACGAGACAGCGTGCCTCCCTCGACGCGCGTGTCGTCCGCGACGGACGTCTCCGCGCGGGACGGCGGGTCGTCCTGGGGCGGGTCCTCGTGGGGCGGGGGCGGGTCGTCGGGCGGGGAGGTCTCCGCCTCCGGGGCGCCGGGCTGGACGAGGGAGCCGGGGAGGGTCATCCAGGCGGGCAGCGGCGGCTCCGAGTCGGGAGACTTGCGGGGGTTAGGCAGTGGGTTGTCAGTCATGGGATGGTTTCTCCGCGGATTCCTCGTAGTCGTCCCCCACCGCGACGTCGCCGTCGTCGGCGCCCGTCCAGGTGACGTGCAGGTCGCCCAGCGGCTCGACCTGCTCGAACGTGACCGCCGACTCCCGGAACAGCTCCAGCACGGCCAGGAAGCGGGCGATGACCTCGAAGGTGCCCTCGCAGTCGGCCACCAGCGCCCTGAAGGTGGCCCGCCGGAGGCGCCGCAGGTGCATGACCAGGATGGCCGCCTGCTCCTTGACGCTCGCCAGCGGCTGGTAGATGTGCCCCACGCTGACCGTGGGCGGCAGCTTGGGCGTGAAGGCCCTGGCGGCGATCTTGGCGAGCTCTTCGGGCCCGATGCCCAGGATGAGCTCGGGCAGCAGGTCGGCGAACTGCGGCTCGAGCGGCACCGTACGGGGAAAGCGCAGGGACTCCTCGGCCATCCGCCCGGCGAAGATCTTGGCGACCTCTTTGTACGCTTTGTACTGCAGCAGCCGCGCGAACAGCAGGTCTCTGGCCTCCAGCAGGGCCAGGTCTTCCTCGTCCTCCACCTCGCCCGACGGCAGCAGCCGGGCCGCCTTGAGGTCGAGCAGCGTGGCCGCGACCAGCAGGAAGTGGCTGGTCTGGTCGAGGTCCCACTCGGGGCCGCGGGAGCGGATGTAGGCGATGAACTCGTCGGTGACCTTGGAGAGCGAGACCTCGGTGATGTCGAGCTTGTGCTTGGCGATGAGGCCGAGAAGCAGATCGAAGGGACCCTCGAAGACGTCCAGGTGAACCTGGAACCCTTGGGGCTCGGTCTGCTCTGCGGTCACCTGGCCATTGTGGCAGGCGCGGGCCAGCGCGAGAGCACTTCGCGCGCCAGCTCACGGTAGGCGTTGGCGCCGAGGGACGAGGGGTCGAAGGTGGTGATCGGCTCGCCGGCGACGGTCGCGTCGGGGAAACGCACCGTGCGGTTGATGACGGTGTGGAACACCTTGTCGCCGAACGCGTCGACCACGCGGGCCAGCACCTCGCGGCCGTGCAGGGTGCGGGCGTCGTACATGGTGGCGAGCAGGCCCTCGATCTCGAGGTCTTCGTTGAGCCGCTCCTGGACCTTGGAGATGGTGTCCATCAGCAGGGCGACGCCGCGCAGCGCGAAGAACTCGCACTCCAGCGGCACCATGACGCCATGGGCGCACGTGAGCGCGTTGATGGTGAGCAGGCCGAGCGACGGCTGGCAGTCGATGAGGCACACGTCGTAGTGCGGCAGCAGCGGCTTGATCACGCGGCCGAGCACCTGCTCGCGGGCGACCTCGGTGACGAGCTGCACTTCGGCGGCCGACAGGTCGATGTTGCTCGGCAGCAGGTCGAGCCCCTCGACGCCGGTCTCGAGCAGGACGTCCTCGGCGGTGACGCCACGCTCCATCAGCAGGTTGTAGACGGTCAGGTCGAGCTGGAGCGGGTTGATGCCCAGGCCGACGGAGAGCGCGCCCTGCGGGTCGAAGTCGACCAGCAGCACCTTGAGCCCGTATTCGACGAGGGCCGCGCCCAGGTTGATGGTGGTCGTGGTCTTGCCGACCCCGCCCTTCTGGTTGACCATCGCGACCACGCGCGCCGGGCCGTGCACGTCGGGCACCACCGGCTCGGGGAACACGGGTCTGGGCCGCTGCGTGGGCCCGAGGTTGACGCCGTTGGAAGGCGCGTTGGTCTTCGTGTCGCCCCAGGGGTTGTCGGGGGTCCCCGGGGTCGAACCCTTGGTCGTCACAGTCACCAGCTCGAACCTCCCTGACGATCCCGAACCGGACCGTCCGGACGGACACTATGGCGTCACCACTTAACGCGGCAAGGCGGCACGCCGAGGGTGCCGCACACCGCAAAGACTATAGATCACTGCCGGGCCCGTGGATGCGCCGCGGCGTAGACCTCGCGGAGCTTGTCGACCGTGACCAGGGTGTAGACCTGGGTGGTCGTCACCGAGGCGTGGCCGAGCAATTCCTGGACCACCCTAACGTCCGCGCCGCCGTCCAAGAGATGAGTTGCAAAGGAATGTCGGAGAACATGGGGAGATATCTGTTTTAGCCCGGCTCGTTCGGCGGCCGCGTGCAGCACCTCCCACGCTCCCTGCCTGGTCAGACGTCCTCCCCTGGCGTTCAGGAAGACGGCCGGCGTGCCGCGCCCGTGGGCCAGCAGGCCGGGCCGGGCGCGGACGAGGTAGGCGTCGAGGGCGGAGCGGGCATAGCGCCCCAGCGGCACGACGCGGGTGCGGCCGCCCTTCCCGCGCAGGCGCACCTGCTCGTCCTCGAGGTCGTCCACGGCCAGCCCGACGGCCTCCGAGATGCGGGCGCCCGTGCCGTACAGGACCTCCAGCAGGGCGCGGTTGCGCAGCGTGAGAGGCGCTCCGTCCGGGCCCGAGGCGGCGATCAGCCGCTCGACCTCGTCGACGGCGATGGCCTTCGGGAGCCTGCGCATCGGGCGCGGCGGGCGTACCTCGTGGGCGGGGTTGTGGGCCGTGACGCCTTCGCGCAGAGCGAAACGGTGCAGCCCGCGCACGGCCGACAGGGCGCGGGCGGCGGAGCTGGCGACAAGCGCCGGGTGTTCCCCGTCGCCCTCGCGCAGCGCGGCGAGGAAGGCCAGGACGTCCGCCTCGCCCACCTCGTGGAGCTCCAGGCGCCCGCGCGCCCGCAGGTGCTCGTAGTAGCGCCGCAGGTCACGACGGTAGGATGCGAGCGTGTTGGCAGCCACGCCCTGCTCCACCGCCAGATGGGCGAGGTAGCTGGAGAGCACGGCCTCCACGATCGGTCCTTCCGTCACGCCTCCGGGGCGTCGGCGGGGCGCAACAGGGCGAGTCCCTCAACCGAAGCCGCGTACGCGGCGAGGATACCGGCCACGGCCGGGGAATTGTGGATCATTCCCATGAGCGCCTTTTCTACCGCGTCGGGCAGAGGGACCCATTCGACCGGCATGTCGATTTCTTCGTGCCGGTGCACGAAGCCGTTCTCCTCGTCGGGGATCTTGGTCAGGTCGCGGGCCAGGAACACCCTGATGCGCTCGTCGCTCATGCCGGGAGAGGTGCGCAGGTCGACGAGCGTGTGCCAGGTGGCGGCGCGGTAGCCGGCCTCCTCGGCGAGCTCGCGCGCGGCCGCGTCGACCAGCGGCTCGCCCGGCACGTCGCGGATGCCGGCGGGCAGTTCCCACATCAGGCGGCGGGTGGGGTGACGGTATTGCCTGATGAGCAGGACGCGGTCCTGGTCGTCGAGCGCGAGCACGGCGACGGCCCCGGGATGGATCACGTAGTCACGCTCGGCCGCCTCGTCGCGCGGCATCCTGACGGTGTCGGTGACCACCTTGATGACGTGGCCCTCGAACCGCTGCTTCGTCTCGAGCACGTCCCACGACTCGGGCGTGTCCCTGATCACGCCCGGCACGAGCCGGTCGGGCGAACCGTCGCCGCCGGCGGTCACTGGCCCACCGTCGTCGCGCCCACGCGGCCGTCGGCGTAGGCCAGGGCCGCGCCGATGAGACCCTTGAACATCGGGTTGGCCCGGGTGGGCCGGGAGCGGAACTCCGGATGCGCCTGGGTGCCGATGAAGAACGGGTGGATGTCGGGGGGCAGCTCGGTGTACTCGACCAGGCGGCCGTCGGGCGACACGCCGGAGAAGACGAGGCCGACCTTCTCCAGCTGCTCGCGGTAGGCGTTGTTGACTTCGTAGCGGTGGCGGTGGCGCTCGTCGGCCTTGGCCACGCCGCCGTAGAGCTGCCGGGCGAGGGTGCCCTCGGCGAGCTTGGCGGTGTAGCTGCCCAGCCGCATCGTGCCGCCCATGTCACGCTCGCCGGCGACGACGTCCTCCTGGTCGGCCATGGTGGAGATGACCGGGTGCTTGGTGTCGGGGTCGAACTCCGTGGAGTTGGCGTCCTCGACGCCCGCCATGTTGCGGGCGGCCTCGATGACCATGCCCTGCATGCCGAGGCAGATGCCGAGCAGCGGGATCTTGCCCTCGCGGGCGTGGCGGATGGCGCCGATCTTCCCCTCGATGCCGCGCACGCCGAACCCGCCGGGGATCAGCACGCCGTCGACGCCGTCGAGCTCGCGCGCGGCGCCCTCGGGGGTCTCGCAGTCGTCGCTCTTGACCCACCGGATGTTGACCCGCGCGTCGTTGGCGAACCCGCCGGCCCGCAGGGCCTCGGTCACCGAGAGGTACGCGTCCGGCAAATCAATATATTTCCCCACAAGGGCGACAGTGGCTTCCCTCGCCGGGCGGTGCACGCGGCGCAGGAGCTGCTCCCACTCCTTCCAGTCGACGTCACGGAAGGGCAGGCCGAGCCGGCGCACCACGTACGCGTCGAGGCCCTCGGAGTGGAGCACCTTGGGAATGTCGTAGATCGAGGCCGCGTCCACGCAGGAGACGACGGCGTCCTCGTCGACGTCGCACATCAGGCTGATCTTGCGCTTGATCGACGTCTGCACGGGCCGGTCGGAGCGCAGCACGATCGCGTCCGGCTGGATGCCGATGCTGCGCAGCGCGGCCACGCTGTGCTGCGTCGGCTTGGTCTTGAGCTCTCCCGAGGGCCCGATGTACGGCAGCAGCGAGACGTGCAGGAAGAAGACGTTGTCGCGCCCCACCTCGTGCCTGATCTGCCGCACGGCCTCCAGGAAGGGCAGCGACTCGATGTCGCCCACCGTGCCGCCGACCTCGGTGATGACGACGTCCACCTCGGGACCGGCCATGCCCCTGATCCGGTCCTTGATCTCGTTGGTGATGTGCGGGATGACCTGGACGGTGTCGCCCAGGTATTCGCCCCGCCGCTCCTTGGCGATGACGTTGGAGTAGACCTGCCCGGTGGTGACGTTGGCCGAACCGTGCAGGTCGGTGTCGAGGAACCGCTCGTAGTGGCCGACGTCGAGGTCGGTCTCCGCGCCGTCGTCGGTGACGAAGACCTCGCCGTGCTGGAACGGGTTCATCGTGCCGGGGTCGACGTTGAGATAGGGGTCGAGCTTCTGCATGGTGACCCTGAGACCGCGCCCTTTGAGCAGGCGACCGAGGCTGGATGCCGTGAGGCCCTTGCCGAGACTGGAGGCGACACCGCCGGTGACGAACAGATGCTTGGTTTGCGATGCGCTGCGCAAAGGGGCTCCCGTGGCTCGAGGTGTGGTCGAAGTGTCCACGGGCTCTCAGGATATCAAACAACGCCCCTCACATGGGCGAACGGCATGACCTGAGGGTAACTTTGGACTCTATGTCACTCGTACGGCGGGCAACGGGCGCGCTGATTCACCGTGTCTACCGGGCGATCCGCCGTGCGGGCGCGATCACTCCGGCCAGTCCGGCGGGCCACCGGTTCCGCCGGCTCGGCGACGGGGTCAGCATCGCGTTCCCCCCTGGCGCGATCTTCGGCGAGCAGTGGATCGAGATCGGCGACCACACCCTGATCGGCGAACGGGTGTCGCTCTCGTGCGGCATGGGCCCGGGCGTGGACCTCGGCCCGGGATCGATCCTGCGCATCGGCGGCGGCTGCTCGATCGGCCGGGGCACGCACATCGTGGCCCACCAGTCGATCGACGTGGGCGACGACGTCTTCACCGGCCCGTACGTCTACATCACCGACCAGAACCACGTCTACGACGACCCCGACGTGCCGATCGGCAGGCAGTGGCCGCGCAACAGCCCGGTCTCGATCGGCTCGGGCTCGTGGCTGGGCGCCGGCGCGATCGTCCTGCCCGGCACGACACTCGGCCGCCAGTGCGTGGTGGCCGCCGGGGCGGTGGTGCGCGGCGAGTTCCCCGACCACAGCGTGGTGGCCGGGGTGCCGGCCAGGCGGGTACGCGGTTACACGGCCGAGTTAGGCTGGCACGCCCCCGACGTCGTCCTGGCCGACAGCGGATCCTGATCTGGACCGAACATCGTTCTGACGGTTAGCGTCACATCATGCGAACCGCCATCTGCGAACGCCTGGGCATCGAGTTCCCCCTGTTCGCGTTCAGCCACTGCCGCGACGTGGTGGCCGCGGTGACGAACGCGGGCGGCTTCGGGGTGCTGGGCGCGATCGCGTACTCGCCCGACCGGCTCGACACCGAGCTCACCTGGATCGACGAGCGGGTGGGCGGCCGGCCGTACGGCGTCGACGTGCTCGTGCCGGGCAAGGTCGACGCCTCCGCGCTCGACCGGCGCGCGCACCTCATGGACTTCATCCCCGAGCGGCACCGCGACTTCGTCACCCACCTGCTGTCCAAATACGGCGTGGGCGCGGCACCGCAGCCGATGACGGCGGTGGCCGACGAGTTCGGCCGGCGGGTGACGGCGTCGGGGGCGACAGGGCTGATCGACGTCGCGCTCGAACACCGGATCGGGCTGATCGCCAGCGCTCTGGGCCCGCCGCCGCCCGAGATGGTGGCCAGGGCCAGGGAGGCGGGCGTGCCGGTGGCCGCGCTGGTCGGCACGGTCGAGCACGCGCGCAGGCAGGTCGCGGCGGGCGCGGACCTCATCGTGGCACAGGGCACCGAGGCGGGCGGGCACACCGGCGAGATCTCCACCATGGTGCTGGTGCCGCAGGTCGTGGACGCGGTGGGGCCGGTGCCCGTGCTGGCGGCGGGCGGCATCGCGTCGGGGCGGCAGATGGCCGCGGCCATGGCGCTCGGCGCGGACGGCGTGTGGTGCGGCTCGGTCTGGCTCACGACGGAGGAGGCGGAGACGCCGCCCGCGGTCAAGCGCAAGTTCCTGGCGGCCTCGTCGCTGGACACGGTCAGGTCCAGGTCCCGTACGGGCAAGCCGGCCAGGCAGCTCCGGTCGGCCTGGACCGACGAGTGGGACTCCAGCCAGGAGAGCCCCGGCCCGCTGGGGATGCCGCTGCAGCTGCTGGTGGCCGAGGGGGCCATGGCGCGCATCGCGGCGGCGGCGGAGAAGGGCGAGCCGGGGGCGGTGGAACTGGTCAACTACTACGTCGGGCAGGTCGTGGGCCAGCTCGACCAGGTCAAACCGGCCAGGCAGGTGGTCTACGACCTGGTCAGCGAGTTCGGTCAGGCCGTGGAGCGGCTCAGGCACCTGTCCGGGTGACGCCCCTGACGGCCGGTCGGCGAGAATGGCGCTTCGGCGGCTCGTGGTCGCGCGCCGCGCTCCTACACCAAGGACGGGGACACCGTGGGCAAGACGTACGACAGCATCACCGACCGTTTGCGGACGTTCATCGAGGCGCAGCCCGTGTTCTTCACGGCGACCGCGCCGCTCGCCGGCGACGGCACGGTCAACCTCTCCCCCAAGGGAGTGAGCGGTTCGCTGGCGGTACTCGACGAGCTGACGGTGGCCTACCTCGACTTCGCCGGCAGCAACGCGGAGACCGTCGCCCACCTGCGCGAGAACGGCCGGATCACCTTGATGTGGTGCGCCTTCCAGGGTCCTCCGACCATCGTGCGGGTGCACGGGCGCGGTGAGCCCGTCTTCAGGGACGACCCCCGGTGGGCCGAGCTGGCCGCCCGCTTCCCGACGGTCGACGCCGGCGTGCACGGGCTGCGCGCGATCGTGGTCGTCCACGCCGAGCTGATCCGCGACACCTGCGGCTTCGCGGTTCCCCTCATGTCCTACGAGCAGGACCGCGACCTGCACGCGAAGCGGTTCGCCCGGGAGGACGACGAGTCGCTCAACGCCTACTTCTCGCGCAAGGAGCACGTCGCCACCAGCATCGACGGCTTGCCGGGCCTGCCGCTGCCCCTGCCCTCTCCCCGGCCGCGGGAGACCGTCGAGGGCTGACCGGGCTACGATGCGCGTGTGGTCGGGACACCGCCTCAGCTGGAGCGCGGCACCGGCGTCCCCGCGCACGTGCAGATCGAGCGGTGGCTGCTCGAGTCGATCTCCAGCGGCGAGCTGGCGCCGGGCGACCGGCTGCCCGGCGAGCGCGAGCTGGCCGGGCGGCTCGGCGTGAGCCGGATGACGCTCAGGCAGGCGCTGGCCACGCTCGAACGCGACGGCGTGCTCATCAGGACGCCCGGCAGGACGGGCGGCGCGTTCGTGGCCGAGCCGCGCATCGAGTGCGACCTGACCGGGCTGACGGGGTTCACCGAGCAGATGCGGCGGGCGCACCTCCGGGCCGAGGCGCGCATCCTGGTGGCGGCGACGGTGCCCGCGCCCGCCGCGGTGGCCACGGCGCTGCGGGTCGCTCCCGGCTCGCCGGTGCACGAGGTGGCCAGGGTGCGCTCGGCGCGGTCGGCCAGGAGGCGGTCGCCGGTGGCGCTCGAACGCTCCTACTTCCCCGACCTGCCCGGCCTGCTCGACGAGGACCTGACCGGCTCCCTCTACGCGCTGCTCGCCGGCCGCTACGACCTGGCGCCGCGCACGGCCGTCGAGCGGCTCGACCCGGTGATCGCCCGTCCGGCCGAGGCCGCGGAGCTGGGCACGACGCCGGGCGCGCCGCTCATGCTGATCGAGCGCACGGCGTACGCGGAGGGCGGCATGCCCGTGGAGTTCGCCCGCGACCTGTTCCGCCCCGACCGGGTGCGGATCTCGGTGCGCAGCGGCGTCACGGAACCAGCGGGGTCCTGACCACGGTGCCTGGCACCCAGGCGCCCTCGACCTCGATCTCCACCCCGGCCCCCGGCTCGACCGGCAGGTACGCGTACGCGATCGACTGCCCGGCGGTGTAGCCGTACCCGCCGGAGGTGACGCGGGCCAGCACCTGACCGTCCACCCGGACCGGCTCGTTGCCGAGCGCGACCGCCCCCGGGTCGCTCAGCGTCACACAGTGCAGCCGCCTCCCTGGGGCGGGGTCGAGGGCGTCCCTGCCGAGGAAGTCCTTGTCCGGCTTGACGCAGAACCCCAGCCCTGCCTCGTACGGCGTGGTCTCCGGCCCGATGTCGGCGCCCCACACCCGGTAGCCCTTCTCGAGCCGGAGGCTGTCGATGGCGCGGTAGCCGCAGGCCGCCATCCCGTGCGGTTCGCCCGCCTCCCACAGCGCCTGCCACAGGGCGAGCCCGTACTCGCTGGAGCAGTAGAGCTCCCAGCCGTGCTCCCCCACGAACGTCACCCGCAGCGCCAGCACCGGCACGTCGCCCACGGTGAGCTCCCGTGACGACATGAACGGGAAGTCGAGCGGGTCGGGGGTGAGGCCGGACAGGATGTCGCGGGCGCGCGGCCCCCACAGGGCGAGGCAGGCGTACTGCCCGGTGACGTCGGCGATCCTGGCGGCCGAGCCCGTGAGCGCGGCCTGCTTGCGCAGCCAGCCGAGGTCGTGGGTGCCGCACGCGGTGCCGGTGACGATGAGGAACTCCTCCTCGCCGCGCCGGGTGACGGTGAAGTCGCACTCGATGCCGCCGCGCCGGTTGAGCGCCTGGGTATAGGTGACGGCGCCGACCTCGCGGGCGACCCGGTTGTCGCACACCCACTCCAGCAGGGTGGCCGCGCCGGGACCGGTGACCTCGATCTTGGCGAACGAGCTCTCGTCGAACAGCCCCGCGGCCGTGCGCGTGGCCCGGTGCTCGGCCCCGGTCGCCGGCGACCACTCGCGGCCCGCCCAGCCCGCGGGGCGCTCGCCGCCGTCCCCGCCGGCTTCGTTGGCCGCGTAGTGGTTGACCCGCTCCCAGCCCGCCTTCTCGCCGAAGACGGCCCCGTGGCGCTGGTGCCACGCGTACGCGGGCGAGACCCGCAGCGGCCGTCCGGCCGACCGCTCGTGGCCGGGGTAGCGGATGTCGTAGTACGTCTCGTAGTTCTCGACCGCGCGCTTGATCGTGTACGACGGCGAGCGGTAGTGGCGGCCGAAACGGCGGATGTCCATGTGCCGGACGTCCATGGCGGGCTCGCCCTCGACGATCCACTCCGCCATCACCTTGCCGATGCCGCCGGCGCCGGCGATGCCGTGGGCGCAGAACCCGGCCGCGACGAAGAACCCGCCCACCTCCGTCTCCCCCAGGCAGAACTCGTTGTCCGGGGTGAAGGCCTCGGGCCCGTTGATCAGCTTGCGGATGCCGACGTCGGCCATCGCCGGCACGCGGATCCTGGAGTTGTCGGAGATCTCCTCGAATCTCGCCCAGTCCTCGGGCAGGAGGCGGCCGTTGAAGTCGGGCGGCACCGCGTCGAAGGTGTCGTGACCGGCCGTCCAGGGCGCACACGTGCGCTCGTAGCCGCCCATGACCAGGCCCTGCACCTCCTGCCGGTAGTAGACGAGCAGGTCGGGGTCGCGCAGCGTGGGCAGGTCCTGGTGGTCGTGAAAGGCGTCGGTCACCACGTACTGGTGGGACATCGGCACGATCGGGACGCGCACGGCGGCCATGCGCCCGATCTCGGCGGCGAACATGCCGCCGCAGTTGACCACGATCTCGCAGTCGATGTCGCCCTGGTCGGTGCGCACGCCGGTGACCCGGCCCCGTGCGGTGGTGATGCCGAGGGCGCGTGTCTTGGTGCGCAGCCTCGCCCCGCCCTCGCGGGCGCGCGCGGCCAGCGCGTAACAGAGCTGGGAGGGGTCAACCTGCCCGTCCGTGGGCAGGTACGCGGCACCCACGACTCCTTCAGGGTCCATGAGGGGGAACAGCTCGACGGCCTCCGCCACCGAGATCTCCCGCAGCGGCAGCCCGAACGTGCGCGCCCAGCCGATCTGGCGGCGGATCTCCGCCATGCGCTCGGGCGTGGAGGCCAGCTTGATGCCGCCGCACTCCGTCCAGCCGGCGTCGAGGGTGCGGTAGAGCTCGACGGAGTACTGGTTCATCCGGGTCAGCGTCGGGTCGGCGCGCAGCTGGCCGACCAGGCCCGCGGAGTGGAAGGTGGAGCCGCTGGTGAGCTCGTCCCGATCCAGCAGGACGACGTCGCGTTCGCCTAGTTGGGTGAGGTGGTAGGCGACGGACGTGCCGCCCACCCCACCACCGATGATCACGATGCGGGCCGAGTCGCTCATGGTCGCGAGGCTAACCGCCGTACCATAAAAGGTCTAGACCGTTTAGGCCGGTGGAGCTAGCATCGACCATGGCCGTTGCCCAGGTCCTCGATCGCATCCCCCTGCTGTCCGGCGTGCCACGAGCCGTGGAGGAGCTGCCAGGGGGGTTGACCAATCGCAACTATAAGGTGACCACGCCCGGCGGCACGTATGTCGTGCGCGTGTCGGCCAGCGACGGCGCGCTGCTGGCCATCGACAGGGACGCCGAGCACGCCAACTCGCTGGCCGCGGCGCGCGCCGGGGTCGGCGCGCCGGTGCACGCGTACCTGCCCGGCCAGGGGGTGCTGGTCGTGGGCTACCTCGAGGCGCGCACGTTCACCGAGGCGGATCTGCACGATCCGGCCAACCTGCCGAGGGTGGCGGAGGTGTGCCGGCGGCTGCACGCCGGGCCGCGGTTCGTGAGCGACTTCGACATGTTCGACGTGCAGCGGCGCTATCTGGAGATCGTTCAGGAACGCGGCTTCCGGCTTCCGGCCAGATACCTCGAGTTCATGCCCATCGTTGCCGAGATCCGGAAATGTCTGGCTATACGGGATGAAGGCACGGTTCCGTGTAACAACGACCTCCTGCCCGGCAACATCCTCGACGACGGCCGGCGCCTCTGGCTGATCGACTACGAGTACGCCGGCAACAACGACCCCTGTTTCGAGCTCGGCAACGTCTGGAGCGAGTCCGACCTGCCGTCCGGCCACCTGGAGGCGCTCGTCACCGCGTACTACGGCCGCCCGCTCCGCCACAAGATCGCCCGCGCCCGCCTGCTCGGCCTCATGTCCAAGTACGGGTGGACGCTCTGGGCCTCCATCCAGGACAGCGCGAACGCGAGCATCGACTTCGACTTCTGGTCCTGGGGGATGGAGAAGTACGAGCGGGCGGTGGCCGAGTTCACCGGTCCCGCCCTGGCGGGCCTCATGGACGACGCGGCCCGGGCAGACTAGGGGCATGCTCGCCGCTCTGACCGGTCTGGGCCTGTCCACGGCCGCCGGGCTCAACGCCTACATCCCGCTCCTCGTCGTGGGCGTGCTCGCCAACGTCACCGACGCCGTGAAGCTCCCCGACGGCTACGCCTGGCTGTCCAACTGGGGCGTGCTCGCCGTGATCGCGGTGCTGCTGATCGCGGAGACGGTCCTCGACAAGGTCCCCGCCGTCGACAGCGTCAACGACGCCATCCAGACCGTGGTCCGCCCGGCGTCGGGCGGCGTGGTGTTCTCCGCCACCAGCGCCGCCGCCGAACTCGACCGGTCGACATGGATGGCCGAGCACCCGTGGGCCGGATGGCTGCTGGGCATCGTGATGGCGCTGGCCGTCCACGTGGTCAAGACCACCGCCCGGCCGGTGATCAACGTCGGCACGGCCGGGACCG
This sequence comes from Nonomuraea sp. KM88, assembly GCF_052245635.1. Lineage (NCBI taxonomy): Bacteria > Bacillati > Actinomycetota > Actinomycetes > Streptosporangiales > Streptosporangiaceae > Nonomuraea > Nonomuraea sp. KM88. The sequence continues at coordinate 297,907 of NZ_JBQQCC010000003.1, forward strand.
GCGCGCCGGTCGTGAGCACGGCGGAGGACGCGGGCGCGCTCGGCATGAGCCTCGTCGCGATCTTCCTGCCCGTCCTCGTGATCGTCGCGCTGCTGCTGCTCGCCGTCCTGAGCTGGTGGCTGATCAGGAAAGTACGCCGCCGCCGCGCCCGCGGACGGGCGGCCGGAGGAGCGCCCCCGGCCCGAAGCCGCCCCCCGGTGTGAGGCCGCCCCCGGCCTGAGCACGCCACCCGACCTGGCCCCGGGCCGCTCACCGGGCCACCCACCGGGCCACCCACCGGGCCGCTCACCGGGCCGCTCACCGGGCCGGCCACCGGGCCGGCCACCGGCCGGTCATGTGCGCAGGCGGGCCACCCACCCCTCCACCAGGCGGACGAACTCGGCGGCCCGTTCCTCGTGCAGCCGGTGGCTCGAACCCTCCCAGCACACCACCTTCGAGGCCGGATCGCTCAGCAGCCCGGCCTCCCAGCGCGCCCGGCCCGGATCCGACCAGATCGACAACACCGGGCACCGCCTGCGCGCCAGGTAGTCGTCGGAGGCCGGCCGCACCCCGATCGCGCCCGGACCGGTGAACATCGCCTCGAACGCCTCCGCCAGCACGTGCGGCGGCATGGCGTGCAACCGGCGCTTGTGCCAGCGCCTGATGACGGCGGGGGTGGCGGCGTTCGTGCACCACTCGTCGATCTGCTCGGCGACCGCGTGCGCGTGCTCGCCACGCAGGCCCGCGATCATCTGAGGGAAGCCGGCGGCGACGTCCTCCGTCATGCCGTAGCCGGGGTCGACGGCGACGATCCCGCGTACCCGCCCGGGATGTTCGACGGCGAGGATGGACACCACCTGGGCCCCCATCGAGTGCCCGGCCACGGTCGCCTGCGGGATGCCGAGGTGGTCGCCGAGCAGGGCATGCAGGTCCCCGGCCATCGCGCGGGGGGTGTTGCCGGTTTCAGGAACCGACGAGTAACCGTGGCCGCGCAGATCGACGGCGATCACGCGGTGCCGGGCGGCCAGCGCGTCGATGTGCCACGACCACTGGTGCGAGTCGGCGCCCCACCCGTGTACGAGCAGCAGCGGCGGCCCGTCACCGTCATCGGTGTAGAAGAGCCTGACATCCTCCCCGACGTCGGCGTACGGCATCGGCCTACCGCTTCCCTTCCGGCTGTTCCTCGTCCGGCCCGGTCCCGTCTCGCGGGTCCTCGTCCTGCCGGTTCCCCTCCATGCGGCTTCTGTCAGGGCGGAGCAGCAGCGCGGCCTCCCCCGCCGTCAGCCCTCCGTCGACGGCCAGCTCGGCCCCCGTCACGTACGAGGCCGCGTCGGACAGCAGGAAGGCGATCGTCTCCGCGACCTCCTCCGGCTCCCCCCAGCGCCCGGCCGGGGCCAGCGGGAAGGTGCCGTCGCCGGACACCGCGCCGAGCGGCTCGGTCATCGTTGTGACGATCATCCCGGGATGCACGGAGTTGACCCGGATGCGGTGCCGCCCGAACTCCAACGCCGCGATCTTGGTCAGCCCGCGCACCCCCCATTTCGAGGCGCCGTAGCCGCCCGTGCCGGGCAGGGCGCTGAGGCCGGCGACCGACGACAGGTTCACGATCGCACCGCCGCCCGACTCCCGCATGGGCCCCACCACCGCCTTGAGACCAAGGAAGACGCCGAGCAGGTTGACCCGCAGCACGTTCTCGAACTCCTCGGCCGACTGCTGCTCGATCATCAGCATGGTGGCGATGCCGGCGTTGTTCACAAGCCCGTCGAGCCGCCCGTGCTCGTCGACCGTCCGGGCGACCACCGCCGCCCACTGATCCTGGTCCCGCACATCGTGGGCGACGAACCGGGCGTCTAATTCCTTGGCCGTCGCCGTACCCTCCTCGACCAGCACATCCGTGAGGACCACCCGCGCCCCCGCCGCGGCACACCGCCGCGCTGTCGCCGCCCCCATCCCCCTCGCACCACCAGTGACGATCACAACCTTGTCCTCAAGCACCGCCCTGTTCCCTTCTGCCGCACAACGCCTCTGGTCGCGTCGCCGGCAGGCGTGACCCGCCGCCCGGCGACCGATGCCGATGGTGAACTGAAACACAGGCCAAACTGATCGATCAAGAGCCGCTCCGGCCAGGCACCCCAGACCCGCCCGGCCGGACTATCCTTCACATCAACAACCCCGACAGGAGGTGGCGGAGATCAGCGAAATCCTTCTCATCGCCCTGGTGATCCTGGCGTTCCTCCTGTTGCTGGGCGGCGTCGGCATCTACGTGCTGGTCAAGCTGGGCAAGAAGGCCGCCGTCAAGGCCAGGGAGGCCACGACCCGGATCACCACGCACGTCAACGCGATGGGCACGGGCCAGGCCGCCGAGACCGAGCGCCTCCGGCTCGACCTGCGCCGCGAGATGACCCTCACCCGCCAGGCCGTCGATCAGGCCCAGCGCCAGGGGTGGGGCCTGGGCGACCTGCCGAGGATCATGGCCGACCTGACGAAGCACGTCGACACGCACGACGAGCAGCTGGCGATGTTCGCCCAGCAGCAGCGCGTGTCCCCCTACGTCGACCACGTCACCCTCGACCGGCTCAGGCAGCACCAGGCCACGCTGACGGCCACGTGCGCCCGCATCCGCACCGGCCTGCTCAATGACCAGGTCCACCACACCGCGTCCGGCATCGCCGATCTGACCTCCCGCACCGACCTGGAGATCGAGGCCCGGCGCCGCGACCCCGACCCGCTGGACGAGATCGACGACCTCTACCGCCGCACGATGGAGGAGCGCAGGAACGAGCCCTGACCATCGCTCGTTGTGACACACTAGATGCGTCGCGTGAGATTCGCTGAGGAGGCATTCCGATGACCACGGCCCTCCCGGAGTGGTTCTACCCCGGCCCTCCCGGTGGCTGGACCGCCGACATGCTCGATCACCTTCCCCCCGGCGCGCCTCGGCACGTCGAGCTGATCGATGGGTCACTCATCATGATGTCGCCGCAGACTGGCTTTCATATGCTCGCGCTCCGGTTGTTCGAGCGATCACTCCGTCCGCCGAAAGAGCTCATGGCTGTTCGCGAGATGACGGTGACGCTGGGAGTGCGTCAGCGTCCTGAGCCTGACGTCCTCTTGGTCAAGAGGTCGTCCTTCAGCACCAAAGGCACTTCATTCAAGCCCGAGGACGTCCATCTCGTCATCGAAGTCGTCTCTGATGAGTCCAGGGAGAGAGATCGAGCCACCAAGCCGATCAAATATTCGAACGCGGGCATCAAGCACTTCTGGCGAGTCGAACAGGAAAACGGCCAGCCCGTGGTCTATACATTCGAGCTCGAGCCGGCGGTCAAGGCATATGTCCCTACCGGCATTCACCGCAAGCGGCTGCAGATCGACATTGGGTTCGAGGTAGACATTGATCTCGACTTGGGCGCGGTCACGGATTGACCGCTGAGGTCACCTGCAGCCCCAGTCACCGAAGATGACCGCGGCCAGCTCCGCCTCGGAAGCGCCCCTGCCCGCCATGGCCTTGGTGGCCTGAGCCTGCTCGACGGTGGGCAGCCGGCCGTCCAGGAGCACGGGCAGCGACAGGCGCCGCAGCAGCACCTCCGACGCCGAGATCCCGTACGGGCGGCGCGTCACGGCCACGTTGACCCGCAGCGCGTGCTCGTTGCCCGGCGGCACGCCCGGGCGGTCGATCTCGATGGCCGCGTAGCGGAAACCGTTGGCCAGGTCGCAGGGGGCGCATCCGGCCGGGCCCCTGCTGAGCCGGCCGCCGCACTCCGGGCAGGTCAGGCGGTCGTACGCGGCGTCCACCACGCGCCACGCATGCCGGTCCGGTTCGTCCACGACCATCTCGGCGATGAGCCGCTCGCCGGGCGGCTCCGGAGTGCCGAACTCGCGCTCCAGAAAGGCCCGCCAGCCCTCCTCCACGATCTCGTCGACCAGCCTCGCGCACCGGGCACAACCATGGGCGCCGGCCGGCTCCCACTGCGCGCACTCACCGCACCGTCGCATGCCCGCAAGGTACACGTCCGTCCGGCCGTACCGCACCGCGATATCGGGCCCCGCCCACACATGCCGGCGGCATCCGCCCGCATCGCGACAGGCCGTTTTTTCGGTTGCGGCGCTCGGGGTGGACCGGAATACTCGGGCGGAGTCGATCGCTGCGACGCGAAGGGAGGGTGAGACCGTGATGACGATTGTTCGCGTGCCGTTTTCCGCGTCCTCACACCTTCCCACCGGGCGTTCGCTGACCTGACCGCGACGAGCCGGTGGGCCTCACTTCTGGAGCAATCCCACCGTGCCCAAGCACTCGCAACACCGCCGCCGCGGCAAGTACGCCCTCGACGCCGACGACATCGCCTGGCTGGAGAGCACCTCTTCGAGCATCTCACCGGGCACCTCCTCCGGGCTCGATGACGGCCCTCCCGAAGGTGATCGCTGGTCCACCTGGGACCAGAGCACGCCGACCGAGAAGGGCCCCAGGCCCTACCCTGACTGGCTGGTCACCGACCTGGCCGCCGTCGACACCGAGCACGGCGTGCTCAAGACCGGCAAGGAAGCCGACGTCCACCTGATCTCGCGTGGCGTGCCCGGCACCGACCGCGAGTGCCTGCTGGCCGCCAAGCGCTATCGATCCGCCGACCACCGTCTCTTCCACCGCGACGCCGGCTATCTGGAGGGACGCAGCACCCGCGAGAGCCGGATGAACCGGGCCATGGCCAACCGCACCGCCTTCGGCAAGCAGGTGATCGCCGCCCAGTGGGCGGTGGCGGAGTTCGCGGCCCTGTGCCGGTTGTGGCAGCTCGGGGTGCCGGTGCCGTATCCGGTGCAGATCGTCGGGACGGAGATCCTGGAGGAGTTCGTCGGCACGCGGGACGGCTTCGCGGCGCCGCGGCTGGCCCAGGTGACCGACGACCTGGGCGACCTGTGGGAGCAGCTGGTCGCGGCCATGGTCACCCTGGCCAGGGAGGGGCTGGCCCACGGGGACCTGTCGCCGTACAACCTCCTGGTGCACGAGGGCAGGCTGGTCATCATCGACCTTCCGCAGATCGTGGACGTGATCGCGCATCCGGCGGGCCCGTCGTTCCTCGACCGCGACGCGCGCAACGTCGCCACCTGGTTCGCCGCCAAGGGCGTCACGGCCGCCGACCCCGGCACCCTCGCCGCCCTTCTGCGGGAGGAAGCCCGGATGTGACCGCCCCCGTCGTCGCGGCCGGGGCCTGCCCCGGCCGCGACGACCCTCATCCCGCTGGTCCCCCTGGTCACCGAGCGTCGGGAGCGAGCGGGCCGGGCCGTCGACGCGTGGCGCCACCGCCAGACGATCGGTTATTCGACGCCTGCCTCGCGCATGTCGCGCAGCTCGCGCTTGAGCTCCTTGATCTCGTCGCGCAGCCGGGCGGCCACCTCGAACTGCAGGTCGGCCGCGGACTGGTGCATCTGCTCGGTCAACGAGTCGATCAGGGACTCCATCTGCGCCCTGGGCATGTCGCCGGCGATGGCCTTGGCGTGCTGACCGGCCTGCCGGGCGGCGAAGCCCGGCACCGGCGCCTTGCCGCGCGACTGCTGGCGCCCCCCGCCGAGCAACCGGTCGGTGTCGGCGTCCTCGCGCTGCAGCGAGTCGAGGATGTCGGCGATCTTCTTCCGCAAGGGCTGCGGGTCGATGCCGTTGGCTTCGTTGTAGGCGATCTGCTTGGCCCGGCGCCGGTTGGTCTCGTCGATCGCCCTCTCCATCGACGGAGTGATCTTGTCGGCGTACATGTGGACCTGGCCGGAGACGTTACGGGCGGCACGGCCGATGGTCTGGATCAGGGACGTCTCCGAGCGGAGGAAACCCTCCTTGTCGGCGTCGAGGATCGACACCAGCGAGACCTCGGGCAGGTCGAGGCCTTCGCGCAGGAGGTTGATGCCGACGAGCACGTCGAACTCGCCGGTGCGCAGCTCGCGCAGCAACTCGATGCGGCGCAGCGTGTCGACCTCGCTGTGGAGATAGCGGACCCGGATGCCGAGCTCCAGGAGGTAGTCGGTCAGGTCTTCCGACATCTTCTTGGTCAGCGTGGTGACCAGGACGCGCTCGTCGCGCTCGGCGCGCTCGCGGATCTCGTGGACCAGGTCGTCGATCTGGCCCTTGGTCGGCTTGACCACGATCTCGGGGTCGACCAGGCCGGTCGGGCGGATGACCTGCTCGACGACCTCGCCCTTGACCCGGCCCAGCTCGTAGGGCCCCGGAGTGGCCGACAGGTAGACCGTCTGCCCGATGCGCTCCAGGAACTCCTCCCACTTGAGCGGCCGGTTGTCGAGCGCCGACGGCAGCCGGAACCCGTGCTCGACCAGCGTGCGCTTGCGCGAGGCGTCGCCTTCGTACATGGCGCCGATCTGCGGCACGGTCTGGTGGGACTCGTCGAGCACCAGGACGAAGTCTTCGGGGAAGTAGTCGAGCAGCGTGTTGGGGGCGCTGCCGGCCTCGCGGCCGTCCATGTGGCGCGAGTAGTTCTCGATGCCGGAGCAGGTGCCGATCTGGCGCATCATCTCGATGTCGTACGTCGTGCGCATGCGCAGCCGCTGCGCCTCCAGCAGCTTGCCCTGGCGCTCCAGCTCCGACAGGCGTTCGGCCAGCTCAGCCTCGATGCCCGCCACGGCGGCGGCCATGCGCTGCTCGCCCGCGACGTAGTGGGAGGCGGGGAAGATGTAGAGCTCTTCGTCTTCGGTGATGACCTCGCCGGTCAGCGGGTGCATGGTCGAGAGCTTCTCGATCTCGTCGCCGAACATCTCGATGCGCACGGCCAGCTCTTCGTATTTCGGGATGATCTCGATCGTGTCGCCGCGCACCCGGAACGTGCCCCGCGTGAAGGCGAGGTCGTTGCGGGTGTACTGCATGTCGACCAGGCGGCGCAGCAGCTGGTCGCGGTCGACGTCCATGCCGACGCGGAGCCTGGCCATGCGGTCGACGTATTCCTGCGGCGTGCCCAGGCCGTAGATGCACGACACGGAGGCGACCACGATGGTGTCGCGCCGGGTGAGCAGCGAGTTGGTCGCCGAGTGGCGCAGGCGCTCGACCTCGTCGTTGATCGAGGAGTCTTTCTCGATGTAGGTGTCGCTCTGCGGGACGTAAGCCTCAGGCTGGTAATAGTCGTAGTAGGAGACGAAATATTCGACCGCGTTGTTCGGCAACATCTCGCGGAGCTCGTTCGCGAACTGCGCGGCCAGGGTCTTGTTGGGCTGCATCACCAGCGCGGGCCGCTGCAGCCGCTCGATCAGCCAGGCGATCGTGGCCGTCTTGCCCGTGCCGGTGGCGCCCAGCAGGACGCTGTCCTTCTCCCCGGCCTTGACGCGGCGCTCCAGCTCGGCGATGGCCGTGGGCTGGTCGCCGGAGGGAGTCATCTCGGTGACGACCTCGAAGGGCGCCACCTTCCGCTGCAAATCTGTGACCGGTCGCATGGTGCCCACTGTAGGCGGCCGGACTGACAGAAAACGTCAAGCGGACCGCTCGCCGATCCTGGGGAAGGGGCTGGTGGAGAAGACCACTTCGACGGGCACCTCGAAATAGCCGGCGATGCGCAGCGCCAGGTGGAGGCTGGGGCTGTACTCGCCGCGTTCGAGATAGCCGACGGTCTGGTAGTGGACTCCGAGGGCCTCGGCGAGCTGCCTGCGGGTCACGTTCCGCTCCGCGCGCAGCAGCGCGATGCGGTTGTAGACGGTCTCGCTCATGGAACTCCTTGCGCGCATCCCCGACGTAGCACGTCCACTACATACGCAGCACACCTGCTACCAACAGCAATACATATGTGACGCCGCATTGCAAGCGAACAGTAAGTCATTCCCGATACGGTCGGAATCGCCTGTAGCGGAAAAGGAAGGTCCAATGTCACGTCCCAGAGAGGCACTACGCCAAGCAGGTCAGGGCATCGCCCAAGCGATGGCGCAAGGGGGTGACGTACGCCAGGCGATGGGTCAGGCCGCGGAGCAGTTCGCCGGCCAGATGGGGCCCCAAGGCGGTGGGGGCCAGGCCCCGGGCTTCGTGCTGAACCCGCACGACTTCGCGGCGGCCCGCGACGGCGGGGCCTCCATCGGCACCCTCATCGAGGCCAGGACGGCGTCGCTGAACGAGGCCGGCGAGATCGTCAACCGCAGCTTCGCCGACAACGGCATGCACGTCATCTCGCCCGTGGTGATCCCCAAGGGCAGCACCGCGAAAGTGCTCGTGCCCCTTGTCATCCTCGTGGTGCTCGGCCTGATCGGCGCCCTCGGCAACGTCATCCCCAACACCGACCTGATCTTCGGCCCGCACTACTGGTTCGTGCTGGTCCTGGCCGCCGTGTTCCTGTGGTGGCGGCGGAGCGTGGTGATGGTGCCCGAGGGATGCAAGGCGCTGATCACCAAGTTCGGCAAGCTGGTGCACATCGCGGACCCCGGGCGGGTGACGCTGTTCAACCCGTGGAAGCGGGTCAGCTACATCGTCAACACCACGCGCGAATACCCGTTCAACGCGCCGATCAGCGAAGCGCCGACCCAGCAGGGCGTCAAGGCGAGCGTGGACCTGTTCCTGCAGTTCAGGATCGAGAACCCGGCCGAGTTCATCTTCGTGCTCGGCTCGGTCAGCGGCTTCCAGTCGAAGCTCCAGAACGCCATCAGCGAGGTCACCCGCTCCCTCATCTACGCCCAGCGGGCCGAGGAGATCTACGACCTGGTGGGCGAGAGCACGCTCGGCATGCTGGAGAGCCTCAACCAGCAGTTCCTGCCCGCCGTGCGGCTCACCGACGTGAACATCACGCACGCCGAGCCCTCCAGCCAGGAATACCGCATGGACCTGGCGGCCCCCGAGATGGTGCGCGTCGCCAAGGAGGCCTACACCTACGAGTACGAGCTGAACCTGCGCAAGGAGCAGAACGAGGGCGACCTGATCAAGGAGCTGGCCGGGCTGCAGGAGACGCTGAGCGCCATCCAGGCCGAGATCGCCGGCTACCAGGCCCGCATGGACACCGCGCTCGAACGCGCCACCCACCAGGCCACGGCGCAGGCCAGGCAGCGGCTGGTCGAGGCCGAGTCCACGGCCAACGCCAACGCCGCGCTCCTGGAGGCCCAGGCCCTGGACATCAGGGCGCTGTCGGCCGCGGAGGCGCCCGAGATCCTCGACTACCGCTTCCAGCAGGACCTGCTGACCAGGCTGGAGTCCGTCTCGGCCCGGCTGCCGCAGGTGGTGCAGGTGGGCGAGCAGACCGACATCGACTTCCTGGCCCTGGCGCAGCAGCTGGTGGGCGGGAAGGGCGCGGTGCTGTTCTCCCCCGAAGACATGGCCGCCATCCGCTCCAGGCTCGACGAGATCGGCGCTCGCGTGGCGGGCCGGGAGGACGAGATCGTCGCCCTGCTCAAGAAGGCCGCCGCCGACGTGGGCGAGGCCGTGGAGACCCCGGAGCCGGACCCGGAGCTCGATCGGACCGTCGAACGCCTCCTGCCGGGCGGCCGGGCCCAGGGAAGTGAGCTCCTGTGAGCAGAGAGCAGAACCGACGCGTGTTTGAGGAGCTGAGCGACCGATGAGCAGGGAGCGAACCCGACGCAGTGAGCGGAGTGGAGGGCCGAGGAACGAGGCACTCCGCGGAGCGAATGAGGAGCTGGTGAGCGACCGATGAGCAGGGAGCGAACCCGACGCAGTGAGCGGAGTGGAGGGCCGAGGAACGAGGCACTCCGCGGAGCGAATGAGGAGCTGGTGAGCGACCGATGAGCAGGGAATTCTCGAAGATCAAGGAGTCGCTGGCCTCCTGGAGCGAGATCCGCCAGCTGCTGCGCGGAGGCGAGCAGGGCCAGCTCGTCCCCGTCGTGATCCCCAAGGACCGCCGCGGCTTCGCCTGGATGGCGCTGGTGTTCCTGGCGCTCTACTGCGCCGGCATGGCCGCGCTGACCGACCTCACCATCATCGCCGCGCTGGCGGCGCTGATCTTCCTGGCCCTGGCGCTGGTCACGATGTGGCGCAAGGCGATCATCGAGATCGAGGAGGGCACCACCGGCGTGCGCAGCCGTTGGGGCGCCATCACCAGCACGCTGCCCCCTGGCCGCCACTACCTCTGGCTGCCGTGGGACCGGGTGGACGCGGTCGTCGACACCTCGACCGAGATCCCGTACTCGGCGCCGATCGTGGCCTGCCCCACGGCCGAGAACGTGCCGCTGAAGTCGATCGAGTTCTTCCTGAAGTTCCGCATCGTGGACCCGGTCGCGTTCGTCCGCACGATCGGCGCGGGCAACTTCGACCTGGTGCTCTCCAGCGCGGTGCAGGACGCGATCAGGCAGCGCAGCCGCAGGGTCCACACCGAGCGCGCGTACGACCTGCGCGGCTCCGACGTCGGCGACATGCAGGACGCGCTCAACCGCCAGCTCGGCAGGTACGGCGTGCGCATCACGGGCGCCAACATCCCCGACGTCCAGCTGCCCGACCAGTACCAGCAGCACCTGTCCACCCGGGAGAAGGTGGCCAAGGAGATGTCGGCCTACGAGCGCGAGTGGGAGCTGACCCGCAAGCGCCGCATCGACACCCTGCTGATGGAGATCGAGCGCTCCAAGAAGACCCGTGACGCCCGCGTGGTCGAGGTCAAGGCCGCCCACAACACCGCGCGCAAGGACGTGGCGCGCATGCTGGAGGAGCAGGAGACCGAGGCGCAGCGGGTTACGTGGGAGATCGAGGCGCGCGGCAGGGCCGAGCTGACCGCCGCCGAGAACGAGGCCAAGGCGCTGCGCCGGCTGGCCGAGTCGTACCGGGACAACCGGGCCGTGCTGCAGTACGAGCTGGCCCGCAAGCGCCTCGACGTGGGCGCCAAACTGGCGGAGAACGCGCCCCAGCCGCTGGTCGTACGCACCCAGCAGGGGCAGTCGGACTCCGCGCTCTCCACCCTCCTCCTGGCCCAGCTGCTTCCCCGCATCTCGGGCACGGGCCCCGGCCAGAACGGCCACACACCTTCCGCATAGGAGAACCCCCATGGTGTTCCGCAAGTTGATGGCCGCGTTCGGCGCGGGCGTCGAGGTTGACACGGTGCTGACCAACACGGGAGTGCGCCCTGGCGAGCTGCTGCGCGGGGTCGTCCACTTCCGCGGCGGCAAGGCGGACTACAAGGTCGAGGGCATCCACATCGACCTGACGGCCGTCGTGGAGGTCGAGTCGGGCGACAGCGAGTACAAGTCGACCTACAGCTTCCTGCGCCAGCAGGTCTCGGGGCCGTTCCAGCTCGCCGCGGGCGCGCAGCACCAGCATCCGTTCGAGGTGGCGATCCCGTGGGAGACGCCGATCAGCGCGATCGCGGGGCAGCCGCTGCGCGGGATGAGGCTGGGCGTGCAGACGGAGCTGGCGCTGGCGGGCGCGCTCGACAAGGGCGACCTCGACCCGCTGTTCGTCAGCCCGCTGCCCGTCCAGGAGCACGTGATCGCCGCGCTCGACCGGTTGGGCTTCCGGTTCAAGAAGGCCGACCTGGAGCGCGGCACGCTCTACGGCTCGACGATGCCGTTCTTCCAGGAGATCGAGTACTACGCCGGCGGTAAGTGGCGGCGCCACTTCAACGAGCTGGAGCTGACGTTCATCGCCGGGCCCGGGAAGATGGACGTCATCCTGGAGGCCGACAAGCGGGGCGGCTTCCTGACCTCCAGCCATGACGCCTACAACCGGTTCACCATCCGCTACGACGATCCGCCGGGCGCGGCGGAGCAGGCCCTGGAGCGCGGGCTGGAGAAGATGGCCCGCCACCGCGGGTGGTTCTAGACCCGTGTCACGGCCAGCAGGTGACCGCTGGCCCCCAGGAGCGACGGCTCGCACTCGACCTTGCGGGCGGCGTCGAGCAGCAGCTCGCGCCGCCCGTCGTCGTCCAGCCAGGCGTTCACGTCCCCGTAGAGCCAGAACACGCCCTCCAGGCCGTAGCGGCGCGGCTCGGGCAGCCCGGCGTCGGTGAACTCGCCGGGGATCTCCTCAGGGGTGTGCAGGTAACCCCGGAATCCCGTGTCCACGGTCGAGACGATCGTCCCGGTCTCGACGGAGCGGTAGTCGGCGGCCCGCGCGGCCTGCTGCGTGAAGGTCCCGTGGTAGACGCTGTCGTGCAGGGCCGCGTACCTGCTGATGAAGGCTGCGGCGATCGTGCCGCCGGGCCGTGCGGCCCGCCGCGCCTCGGCCAGCGCCCGGACGCGGTCGGCCCGCTCGGGCAGGTGGTAGAGCGGCCCCAGCAGCAGCACCGCGTCGGCCTGCCCGCCGGGGACCGGCAGGTCGCGGGCGTCGCCGAGCCGCGCGCTCACCCCCGGCAGCGCCGCCGCCTCCTCGACGTGCAGGGGCACCGGGTCGATCACCTCCACGGCGTACCCGTCGGCCGCCAGCCACTCGGCGTGCACGCCGGCGCCGCCACCCACGTCGAGCACCCGGGCGGGCGGCGGGGGCAACGTGCGGCGCAGCACGTCACGGGTGCGGTGGAACTCCAGCCTGCCGCGCCCCTGGCGCAGCCTGGTCAGCTCTCCACCGCGCTCGTAGTAGGCGCGGACTTCCGGATCCATGATCATGCCGTTGGATCCTACGTCGGGTCGCGATCCGGGTTCGACGTGTTATCCGGCCGGCCCTTGCTCTCGCACGGGTGTCTGAGGAAAATTCCGCACCTGTTGTGTGCCGTATGCCGATGAGTTCCGCCGCCGTTCGCGGTCTATTCAGAGGGTGCCGGCGAACGGCACGTATGAGAGGAGCCCGACATGTTCACCACGACCGAGCTGGCCCAGGTGCTCTTCGCGACCGCTCTGCAGCCGTCGGACCGGCTGACGCCCGTCCAGATCCGCGAGGCCGTGAACGAGCGGCTGTGCGCGTGCGGCGGCGACCCGGCCTGGTGCGCGGCGTACGTGGCGCAGGAGGCCGGCGACCACCCCGAGACGTACGTGAGGCGGATGCGCTGGGCGCTGGGCGCGGTCGCCGGCGCCGACACGCTGGCCGCCGCCTGACACGCCGGGCGCTCGGCGGGCGCTCGGCGGGCGAGCGGCATCCGGCGGCGCCCGGCGGCGCCGTCACGCGTCCGAGGTGCCCGACATGGGACGGCCCAGCAGGTCTCCGGCCACGGCCGCCACGTGCGGGGCGAGGTCGTCGAGGCCGGCCTCGGCCAGCGCCGGGGTGGCCACGACCGAACGCAGGATGCCGATGCCGACCAGCCAGGCGCTGAGCAGCTCCGCCCGCAGCTCGGCGTCGTCGCCCTCGGCGAGGTCCTCAAGGGCCCTGACGTAGGTGGTGCAGACCTCCTCGCGGATGCGCTGCCTGGTCTCCTCGTGGGCCGAGGAGCGCAGCATGGCGAGCAGCGGGTGCTCGCCGCCGTAGCGGGTCCAGTCGGCGAAGACCACGGAACGCACCATGCGGGCGACCAGCTCCTCCTCGGGGCCGTCGAGCAGGTCGGCGGGAATGTCGGCGGGAATGTCGGCGGTGACCTCGTCGAAGAGCCGCTTCTTGTTGCCGAAGTAGCGGAAGATCAGGCCGGCGTCGACGCCGGCGTCTCCGGCGATGTCGCGCACGCTCGTGGCGTCGTAGCCCTCGCGGGCGAAGCGCAGCCTCGCGGCCTCCAGCAGGCGCGCCCTGGTGGCCTCCCGGTCTCTCTTCCGCACGTGGCACTCCCCTCACAGTCATCGATCGTTGACATTGTACGACCATGGTGTGCTACGTTCCCCATTAGTCAGCGTTCGATGACTTGGAGGATGGAATATGCGGACATATGTCGTGTCGGGCGGCACAACCGGTATGGGGAGAGGGTTGGCCCGCCACTTCCTGCGGCGCGGCGACCAGGTGACGATCATCGGCAGCGATCCCGCGAAAGGCCGGCGCTTCCTCGACGAGGCGGCCCGCGCCGGGGCCGGCGACCGGGCCGCGTTCGTCCAGGCCGACCTGACCTCGGTCGCGGAGAACGTACGCGTGGTCAAGGAGATCACGGCGCGGCACGACGCGCTGGACGGGCTCGTCCTCACCGCGATGCGGCACTTCCCCGGCCGGGTGGTGACGCCCGACGGTTTCGAGGCCACCTTCGCCCTCTACTACGTCAGCCGGATGCTGCTCAGCTACGGCCTGACCGGCCTGCTGGACAAGGGCGCGAACCCGATGATCGTCAACGTGTGCGGCGTCGGCGCCACCAAGGGCCGCATCCACTGGGACGACCTGTCTCTGGAGAAGGGATTCAACCGCATCAAGGCCGTGCTCCAGGCAGGCCGCGCCACCGACCTCCTCGGCGTCGCCTACGCCGCCGACCATCCGGACGGGCGTACGCGTTTCCTCCTGCACCACCCGGGCTTCACCGACAGCGGCACCGACAGCCTCCGCGGGCCGGCCAAGGCCGTCATCAAGGTGCTGGCCAGGTTCTTCGCCCAGCCCGTCGAGAAGAGCATCGAGCCGATCATCGAACTCATGGACGACCCGCCGGGCGGCGGCCTGCTCGCCTACGACCGGCGCGCCCCGGTCGACCCGTCGCTGCCGACCCTCGACCCGGGTGACGCGCGCCGCCTGCACGAGCAGACCGCCCACCTGCTGCGGCCGTGAGGCTCAGTACACCTCGATCCGGTCCATGCTGATCACGGTGCTGCCCGAGGCGGGGTTCTTCTCCCCCGTGACGCGGACCCGCAGGGTGTGCGTGCCACGCGGCAGGACCGGGCTCAGGTAGTTGAGCTGCTCACCGACCCGGATGCCGCTGTAGTAGTCGACGCGCTGCTCGGGGCCCCCGTCGATGGAGATCGCGGCGATGCCGTTGCCGCGGTCGCGCACGCTCAGCAGGGCCACCCTGGTACCGCTGAAGGTGACGGTGGCGGTCGCGCCGGCCTCGCCGCTCCAGTGGTCGTTGCTCCAGAAACACTGGTTGCCGCAGCCGGAGCCCGACTGCCACGTGCCGGCGTACGACACCTGCGGGTCGAAGTCGTTGATCACCGAGGTGGCCGCGCCCGGGTCGCCGGACGGAAGATCCTGGGTGGCGCCGGCGGCCAGCGGGCGGCCGAAACCGGGCGTGCCGTCGGCGTTCCAGGTGAACTTCTGCACGCGGGTGGTGCGGAAGTCGTAGGTGTAGGTGCTGCTGTTCTTGCCGTGGTAGGCGATCCAGTCCTCGGTGCCGTCGGGCGAGCGGAAGAACGAGTGGTGACCCGGGCCCCACACGCCGGTGGAGTCGTTGCGCGAGAACACCGGCCCGGGATGCTGCCTCCAGTTGGCCGCCACCATCGGGTCGGCGCCGTCCGCGATGCTCTTCATCCACAGCTGGTAGTCCGGCTTGCCGGTGTCGCAGGTGGAGTAGGTCAGGAACGTCCTGCCGTTGCGGTAGAGCGGGGTCGGCCCCTCCCGCACCTCCGTGCAACCCCCGTCGGCGGGGATGGCCACCCGGCCGCCGGTCACCGTCCACGGGTTGCTCATGCGGGCGATGTAGAGCTGCGCCGGGCCGCCCATGCCGCGGCCCGGGCCGGCCCAGACGAAGTACTGCCGGCCGTTGTGGGTGATCGGCTCGCCGTCGATGGCGTACTCGCCGAAGTCGGCGATCTTGGCCTTGAAGGTGTACGGGCCCATCGGGTCGTCCCCCGCGGACTCCAGGACGTACATGCGGTGGTTGGCGTCGACGCCGTCGGAGGCGGTGTAGTAGACGTACCAGCGGGATCCGACGTGGCGGAAGGCGGGCGCCCACATCTGGGTGTTGCGGCTCGGGTCACTGTCGCGCCACACCACCTGCTCGGGCGCCGACAGCAAAGTGGCCAGGCTGGGCGACCTCCAGATGCCGATCCGGTCGCCGCGCGTGGTGGCCACGTAGTAGTTGCCGTCGTGGTACATCAGGCTGGGATCGGCGCTCGGGTTGACCGGGTTGCGGAACGTCTGCGTCGCGGCGCTCCCTGCGGCGGCGCCGGGGAAAACCCCCATGAACGCGATGAGGACTGCGGCTAAGACGGCGGACAAGCGCGGCATCGGGATCCTTCCACGAAACCTGTCGGGTGATCTTTCCGATGGTCATGGATCGGGGTCAGCCCGTCAACGCCCGGGGCGCGGCTCCCGCGGGCCTGGCCCGCCCGCGCTCAGTCGCGGCCGGCGCGTCTCGCCAGCTCGTCCCAGACCTCGGCCACGCGGGTCTCCAGCTCCTCCAGGGAACCCTCGTTCGGCACCACGATGTCGGCCGCCGCCAGCCGCTCCTCCCGGCTCGCCTGGGCGGCGATGCGGGCCCTGGCGTCGGCCTCCGGCATGCGCCGGTGCTCGGCGAGCCGCCTGACGCGCACCTCATCGGCCGCGTCGACGACGATGACGACGTCGTACATCGAGGCCAGGTCGTTCTCCACCAGCAGCGGCACGTCGTAGACCACGATCGCGTCGTCGGGCGCCTGGCCGCGCAGCTCCTCCACCCGCTCCCCCACCAGCGGATGGACGATCGCGTTGAGCTCGGCCAGCCGCTCGGCGTCGTTGAACACGATGGACCCGAGCCGCTCCCTGTCGAGCGAGCCGTCCGGGTGGAGCACCCCCTCGCCGAAGGCGGCGACCACCTTGGCCAGGCCGGGCGTGCCCGGCTCGACCACCTCGCGCGCGATCTTGTCGGCGTCGATCACCATCGCGCCCCTGGCCGCGAGCCGCCTGGACACCTCGCTCTTGCCGGAACCGATCCCGCCGGTGAGCCCTGTCGTCAGCACGCACCCGAGCCTATCGGCCGCAGGGCGGGCACGGAGCGGTGGTCACGGCGGGGGTGAGGGCTCCGCGGGCCTGCGCAGGTGCACCAGGGTAAGGTGATCGTCCATCCGCTCCCGGTGCGTCTCCCGGTAGCCGAGGCGGCGGTAGAGCCGTACGTTGCCCTCCGACAGATGGCCCGTGAACAGGTCGAACGCGGACGCCTGCGGCACGGCCTCGTGCAGGGTGCGCAGCAGGGCCGTGCCCAGCCCCTGCCCCTGGCGGTCGGGCGCGACCACCAGCCGGCCGACCACGCACGTGGCGCCCGACAACTGCCCGCGCACCGCGCCGACGATCCTCCCCGGCCTTCCCGCGTCGAGCGCCTTGAGCACGACGGCACCCTCGATGGCCTTGCGCATCTGCTCCAGCGACTCGACGAGCGGCGGGATGTACGGGTCGCCGTAGAGCTGGGCCTCGCTCACGTAGGCCGCCCGCTGCAGGGTGAGGATCTCGCCCGCGTCCGCGGCAACCGCCCGTTCGATCAGCACGCGCAGCACCCTACCCGGCGCTCGCGCCTCTCGGGTTCATACCGTCCACCAGCGCTCCCCTGCAGGCTGTGCCGCGGGCGGGCAGCGTGCCCTTGACGAAGTAGTCGTGCACGCGGGTGCGCAGGCAGGTGGCGCGGAGCTTGCGTACGCCCTGCAGCAGGTAGGCGTCATGCCCGTCGCCGTGCCACAACACCACCGCGCCGGGGATGCGCCTGGCCGCCCGTGCCGAGCCGGAGGCGGGCGCCTCGATGTCCAGCCGCCCGATGCCCACCAGCACCCGCGCCCGCGCGGACGGCGAGGACGGCCGGGACGGTCGGGGCGGCTGGGACACTGCGGAGGAGGGCCCCGTGCCCGCCAGGCCCAGGCACCGGCCGGCCTCGTGCCTCCCGCTCATCCACCCCACGCGGGGCGCGACCGCGCGCAGCCTCTCCTCCATGGCGAGAAAATCCCGGTATCGAGGCATGGCGGGCACGTCCTGGCACCTCATCATCCGCAGCGTCGTACCGTTCGTGCCGCCAGCCGTGGCGCGAACCGCACCGCCGCCCGGGGCGAGCCCGCTCAGCGGCAGCCGAGGCGCGTCGTCCGCGCCAGCCGACGCCGGGAACGGAGACGCCAGGGAGGCCAGTTGGCGGGCATCGCCGGACCTGGCCGCCGACAGAGCCCTGGCCAGTTCGGGCCAGCGTGCCGGGGTGAGGCCGGCGTACACGGCGGCGACCAGCCGCCGGGCGTTCACCTCGCTTCGCGGCCCGTCGGGCAGCGGCACGCGTCCGGCCAGGTCGTCGAAGACCGACACGGCGTCGTCCTCGCCCAGCGGGCAGCCGAGCCGGCCACGGCACCAGTCGCGGAAGGCGTACAGCTGGCGCTCCACCGCGCGGGCCCTCGTGGTCATCCGCCGCTCCAGCCCGGATCCGGTGAGGTCGGGTACGCCTTCCAGGTACATCCGCCCCACGCGGCCCGGGAACGACTCCGCGTACGCCTGCCCGTAGACGGCGCCGTAGGAGTTGCCGAAGTAGCGCAGCCGTGCCTCTCCGAGGGCGGCCCGCAGGGCGTCGAGGTCGCGGGCGACCTGCCAGGACGTGAGCCGGGTGGCTCCCGCGGCGGCGCGGCAGCTCCTGCCGTGGGCGGCGTTGGCGCGGGCGTGGGCGCGCCAGCCGGCCGGGCCCCGGGACAGCTGGAGGCGCAGCACGTCGGGGGGCGGCACCGCGCATCGTACGGCCGCCGCGCTGTCGTGGTCGCCGGACCCGCGCGCCTCCATGATCACGACGTCGAACCACCGCGCCAGCTCGCTCACGGTGTCGGGCCGCGCCCGCACGTCCTGGATGGAGGACCCCGCACCGGTGTTCACGACCAGGTGGCCGCGACTGCGCCGCGGGTCCCGCGCGGGCATCCGGGCCACGTCGATCTCGGTACGGGCTCCGCCCGGCCTGGCCCAGTCGGCGGGCACGGACAGCTTGGCGCACCGCAACCCGTCCCCGCAGTCCCACCAGGCAAGCCCCCGCCGCGCCCCGCCCGCCCGCCGCAGCGCCGCGCGGCCACCGCCCACCTTCCGCGCCGCCGCGCCGCCACCGCCCACCTTCCGCGCCGCCGCGCCGCCACCGCCCGTCTCCAGCACCATGCGAGCGTCGCCGGCCTGCACCGCAGGAGTGCCGCCGGCCTCCGGAGCGCCGGTCACCACCGGCACGGCACCCGTCCCATGGATTTCCGGCGGGACCGGCGCGGGGCCCGCGCCGGCCGCTCCCGGTGCGGCGAGTACGCCACCCGCGCCGGCGACCGTCAGAGCGGTCGTCATCCGCAACATCCGCTGACCCATGCCCACCGCGTCGCTCCTGCAGAGTAGTGCCGACAGCGCAGGTCAGCAGTCTGTCAGCGCCCTGCGGGCCGGTGGACGGCTTCGCCGAAGGCCGTAGGGGAAATCTCCGGCAGCCTCAGCGGATCGTCCGGAAAGCGGCGCGTATGCCCGCCACCAGGGAGTCCGGCGCCGCCATGGCGACCATGTGGCTGGGGCTGTGCGCCTCTCCCCAGTAGACGATGTCGTTGCCGCGTTCGGCGATCCGCCGCATCACCGCCGGCCCGCCGTGTGTCACCCCGGTCGGCACGGCCCGCTGGTCGACGGGCAGCCCCGCGGCGCCTTCGTAGTAGGGCCACGACGACGACCCACCGGTGCCGGTCAGCCAGTAGAGGCTCGCGTTGGCCAGCACCAGGTCGCGCTCGACGGGTTCGGACCCCGCCCCCCACCCGTCGAACTCCTTGAACCTCTCCACGAGGTAGGCGAGCTGCGCCACCGGCGAGTCGGTGAAGCCGTACGCGAGCGTCTGCGGCCTGCTCGCGAGGTAGGAGCCGTACCCGCTGCCCTCGGTCATCCAGGCGGCCATCTCCGCCAGCTCGGCCCGCTCGGCCTCGCTGAACCCCTCCAGCTGCGCCGGGTCACCCGTGTGGAGGCCGAGCCCGGCCGTGATGACGGAGCCGATCACGTGCTCGCTGTCGAGCGCGGCCAGTTGCGGGGTCACCAGCGCTCCGGCGTCGTTGCCGTGGGCGCCGTACCGCTCGTAGCCGAGCCGGCGCATCAGCTCGGCCCACGCGCGCGCCACCCGCTCGATGGTCCACGGCCGCTCGTCGGCGGGCTCGGGGAACGGCGAGAAGGCGAACCCGGGCAGCGATGGCGCCACGACGTGGAAGGCGATGTCCGGGTCGAGCCCGTGCCGGCGCGGGTCGGTGAGGGGCCCGATGACGCTCAGGAACTCGGCGACGGAGTTCGGCCAGCTGTGCGTCATGATCAGCGGTATGGCGCCGGGCTCCGGAGAGCGGGCGTGCACGAAGTGGATCGTCTGCCCGTCGATGCCGGTGGTGAACTGCGGGAAGGCGTTGAGCCTGGCCTCCCACGCCCGCCAGTCGAAGCCGTCGGCCCAGTGTTCGGCGAGCTCGCGCAGGTATGGTGCGGGCACGCCCCGGCTCCACCCGCCGGGCAGCGCCCTCGCCCATCTGGTACGCCTCAGCCGGTCGCGCAGGTCGTCGAGGTCGTTCTGCGGAATGTCCAGGTGAAAGCGCTTGATGACGTTCATGCCCGGCACCCTAGGAACCCTTGCGGCAAGAAGGCTTCCGCATCGACCCGCTCGGCCGGACCGTCCGGAGGATGGCGTACGCGTGGGGTGCCGCCCGAGCGTCACCGGCGCGGCCCGGGCGCGAGCCGGAGGGCCGCGTACCGTAAATGCTCAGGGGCACCCGCGACGACACCCGCATACGAAGAACCCCGCACGGGTCGTCCGTGCGGGGTTCTCGTTCAGGCCAGGGATCGAGCCGCAGCCTTCAGTGAAGCGTCAGCTCTGGCCGCCGGCGAGCTTCTCGCGCAGGGCCGCGAGCGCCTCGTCAGAGGCGAGCGCGCCGCTGGCGGGAGCCGACGACGAGCCGCCGCCGCCCGACTGGGCCGGCGAGTCGCCGCTGTAGGACGAGGGAGCGGCCTCGCCGGCCTCCGCCTCGGCCTTGCGGGCCTCCTCGATCTGCTTCCTGTGGGCCTCGAAGCGCTGCTGGGCCTCGGCGTACTGCCGCTCCCACTCCTCACGCTGCTTGTCGAAGCCCTCGAGCCACTCGCCGGTCTCCGGGTCGAAGCCCTCGGGGTAGATGTAGTTGCCCTGGTCGTCGTAGGTGGCCGCCATGCCGTAGAGGGTCGGGTCGAACTCGACCTCGGTGCCGACACCCTCGTTGGCCTGCTTCAGCGACAGGCTGATGCGACGGCGGTCGAGGTCGATGTCGATGATCTTGACGAAGATCTCGTCGCCGACCTGGACGACCTGCTCCGGGATCTCCACGTGGCGCTCGGCCAACTCGGAGATGTGGACCAGGCCCTCGATGCCCTCCTCGACCCGGACGAACGCGCCGAACGGCACCAGCTTGGTGACGCGGCCCGGCACGACCTGGCCGATCTGGTGAGTGCGGGCGAACTGCTGCCACGGGTCTTCCTGGGTGGCCTTGAGCGACAGGGAGACGCGCTCGCGCTCCATGTCGACGTCGAGGACCTCGACCGTGACCTCCTGGCCCACCTCGACGACCTCGGACGGGTGGTCGATGTGCTTCCAGGACAGCTCGGACACGTGGACCAGACCGTCGACGCCGCCGAGATCGACGAAGGCGCCGAAGTTGACGATCGAAGAGACGACGCCCTTGCGGACCTGGCCCTTCTGGAGGGTGTTGAGGAACGTCTGGCGAACCTCGGACTGCGTCTGCTCGAGCCAGGCACGGCGCGACAGGACCACGTTGTTGCGGTTCTTGTCGAGCTCGATGATCTTGGCTTCGAGCTCGCGGCCGACGTACGGCTGCAGGTCGCGGACACGCCGCATCTCGACCAGGGACGCCGGGAGGAAGCCACGGAGGCCGATGTCGAGGATGAGACCACCCTTGACGACCTCGATGACGGTGCCGGTGACGATGCCGTCCTCGTCCTTGATCTTCTCGATCGTGCCCCAGGCGCGCTCGTACTGGGCGCGCTTCTTGGACAGGATCAGGCGACCCTCCTTGTCCTCCTTCTGGAGAACCAGGGCCTCGACGTGTTCGCCGACCTCCACGACGTCAGCAGGGTCGACATCGTGCTTGATCGAAAGCTCGCGCGAGGGGATGACACCCTCGGTCTTGTAGCCGATATCGAGAAGGACCTCGTCTCGATCGACCTTGACGACGGTGCCCTCGACAATGTCGCCGTCGTTGAAGTACTTGATGGTCTCGTCGATCGCTGCGAGGAAGGCTTCCTCGGACCCGATGTCGTTGACCGCTACCTGCGGGGTGCTCGAGGTGGCCTCAGTGCTGGACGTCATGTGTGGAATTGCTCCGAACGCGGACAGGATGTCGATGTGGCGGATGCGCGGCAGGCCCTCTTCCGCATCAAGCCGAGGAATGACGACATCGACGTGACCGAGCGCGAGCCCGCTCCGTCTGAGGCGCGCGCGAGCCCACAGCGCAGCGATCAGCATATGAGACCTTGGCCACGAGGTCAATCCAGGGAGGCGTCAGTACGCGATGACCTGGAGCCCTCGCTTGGCCCTGATATTACCGCGTAGTTTCTTCGGTATGGAGATCCGGTCGGGATCGCCGTCGGAGACGTAACGCTCACCAGGGTGCTTACGCAGCCAGTCGAGCCAGTGTTGCGAACACCACTTGCGGCACTCGCCCTTCTTGGCGTTGCTCTGGATGCGCTGGATCGCCCCCCGGTCGAATTTTTTCGCGTAGGGCGAAAGTGACGGCTCGGCCCCGGCGAGGAACACGCCTGCGAAATCATAACGCGTGCCGTCCCACTTCCCGACCCGAGCGGGCTTCTTCCCGCGGGGCAACGAGCCGTACGGCAGCGCCATGGTCCTGGAGGACGGCACGCCGAGCTTCTTGAACAGGCGTTCGAGCCGGACGATCTGCTCGTGCACCTTCTTCCGCTTGATCGTCCGCAGGTCGGGGTGGCTCCAGGTGTGGTTGGCGACCTCGTAGCCGCGGTCGACCAGCCACCGCACGGCCGCCGTCTGCGAGGGCCTGTCGCGCAGCCCGAAGGGTTCCTTGTTGATCCAGAACGTGGCGACGGGCCGGAAGGACGGGTGTTTCCTGGCCACCTCCTGGATCACGGCCACGGCCGTGCCCGCCGCCGGGTTGCCCGCGGCGTCGAGGGCGAAGTGGCTGGGGTGACCGTCGTCGAACGTGAGCACCACCGGGAACCTCCCCGCGGGGACCGGGATCTCGCCGGTGACGAACTCTCTGGCGGTGATCGGCACGTAGCCCTCCTTCGCCAGCCGCTCCAGCTCCTTCCTGAGCTGGGCGGGGGTCCTGTCGATGGAGGCCCGCCGTTCGGCGACGATCCGGTGGTACATCAGGACCGGCACCAGGCCGGCCTCGTTGGCGCGCACCTGACGGGCGAACTCCGGCGTGGACACGACGCCGGGCGGCTGGCCCACCGGCGACGGGCTGGGCGGCGAGCTGGGCGGCGGAGAGCTGTCGCCGACCTCGGCCGCGTCGTCCGGCCGCGCGTGCGGCCGCGGCTCGTCCGGTAACAGGCTGAGCCCGACGATGGCCACCGTTATCACCACCACGTTCGCTATGCCGATGATCCGCGTGAGGGACGCTGGTAACCGCACAGAACTCCCGGGCCGCTCAGGTGAGAAACACGATCAGGCTAGTGCAGATCCCCCACGACGGGCGGCCCTCGCCGTCAGTGGCAGGGCCAGTGGCAGCGTCGGTGACAGGGCCAGGGTCAGGGTCAGTGGCCGGCGTCCTCCCAGGTGCGCCCGACGCCCACGGAGACCTCCAGCGGCACGCGCAGGTGGTAGGCGGCGTTCATCTGGTCGCACACGAGCTGCGTGAGCGGCTCCAGCTCGCCGGGCGCCACCTCGAACACCAGCTCGTCGTGGACCTGCAGCAACATCCGGGAGGCCAGCCCCTCCTCGCCGAGCGCCTGGCGCACGTGCAGCATGGCGACCTTGATGATGTCGGCCGCCGAACCCTGGATGGGGGCGTTGAGCGCCATGCGCTCGGCCATCTCGCGGCGCTGGCGGTTGTCGCTGGTGAGGTCGGGGAGGTAGCGGCGGCGGCCCATGATGGTCTCGGTGTAGCCGTCGGCGCGGGCCTGCTGGACGATGGCGTGCAGGAAGTCACGCACGCCGCCGAACTCGGTGAAGTATTCCTCCTTCAGCGCCCGCGCCTCGGCCACCGGGATGTTGAGCTGCTGGGCCAGCCCGAAGTCGGACAGGCCGTAGGCCAGGCCGTAGTTCATCGCCTTGATGCGGGCGCGCAGCTCGCCGTCGATCTGCTCGGGCGGCAGGTCGAACACGCGGGCGGCGGTGGCCTGGTGGAAGTCGTGGCCCGACTCGAACGCCTCGATCAGCGACTCGTCGCCCGACAGGTGGGCCATGATGCGCAGCTCGATCTGGCTGTAGTCGGCCGTCAGCAGCGTCTCGTAACCCTCGCCGACCACGAAGCCCTGCCGGATGCGGCGGCCCTCGGCGGTGCGGATCGGGATGTTCTGCAGATTGGGCTTCTCCGACGACAGCCGGCCCGTGGCGGCCATGGTCTGGTTGAACGTGGTGTGGATGCGCCCGTCGTCGGCGATCTCCTTGATCAGGCCCTCGACGGTGATGCGGAGCTTGGCCTGGTCGCGGTGGCGCAGCATGATCGTGGGAAGCTCGTGCTCGGTCTGGGTGGCCAGCCAGGCGAGCTGGTCGGCGTCGGTGCTCCAGCCGGTCTTGATCTTCTTCGTCTTGGGCAGGTTGAGCCGGACGAAGAGGATCTCCTGCAGCTGTTTGGGCGAGCCGAGGTTGAACTGCTCGCCGACCGAGCGGTGCGCCTCCTCCACGGCGTGCTTGACGGCGGCGCCGAACTCGGCCTCGAGGCCCGCGAAGTATTCGCTGTCGACGGCGATGCCGGCGCGCTCCATCTCGGCCAGCACCGACAGCAGCGGCAGCTCCACGTCGGTCATGAGCTGGGTGCCGCCCCTCCCGGCCAGGAAGCTCTCCAGGGAGTCGGCCAGCTCGCGCACGGCGTGGGCGCGCAGCGCGAGATCCTTGGCCGGCGCGTCCTCGTCGTCGCCGAACAGCGCGGCCTGCCCGTCGGGCTCCTCCTCGGCGCGCAGGTCGCGGTTGAGGTAGCGCCTGGCCAGGTCTTCCAGGGCGAACGTGCGCTGCCCCGGCATGGCGAGGTAGGCGGCCAGCGCGGTGTCGCAGCTCAGGCCGCGCAGCTCCATGCCCTGCGCCCAGAGGGCCAGGATGGGACCCTTGGCGTCGTGGACGGCCTTGGGGCGGGCGTCGTCGCCGAGCCAGGTGCGCAGGGCCGTCTCGTCGGCCTCGGTGAGCTTGACGAGGTCGATGTGGGCGGCCGTGCCGTCGGGCGAGGCGATGGCGACGGCGTCGACGCGCCCGCCGCCGCTGCCGTAGGAGCCCTTGAACGCCAGGCCCGCGCGGCCGGCGGGCAGCGCCGACAGCCAGCCCGCGACGCGGTCGGGGCCGAGCAGCACGGTCTCCACCTCGAAGCCCTGCTCGGGCTCCTGCTCGCCGGTGCCGAGCACCTTGAACACCCGCTCGCGCAGCTCGCCGCGGATCTGCAGGGTGTCGAACAGTTTGTTGATCTCCTCGCGCTCCCACGTGCCCTGGCTGAGCGCGCCGGGCTCGACCTCCAGCGGGACGTCGCGCAGCAGCTCGGTGAGCCGGCGGTTCATCAGCACCTGGGCGACGTGCTCGCGCAGCTTGTCGCCGACCTTGCCCTTGACCTCGTCGACCCGGTCGACCAGCGCGGTCAGCGAGCCGAACTCGCGCACCCACTTGGCCGCGGTCTTCTCCCCCACGCTCGGGATGCTCAGCAGGTTGTCGCTGGGGTCGCCGCGCAGTGCCGCGAAGTCGGGGTATTGAGCGGGCGTCAGGCCGTATTTCTCCTGGACCGCCTCGGGCGTGAACCTGGTCATGTCGCTGATGCCGCGCCGGGTCATCAGAACGGTGACGTTCGCGTCGACCAGCTGGAGCGCGTCGCGGTCGCCGGTGACGATCAGGACGTTCATCCCCTCCGCCGAGGCGCGGGTGGCCAGCGTGGCGATGAGGTCGTCGGCCTCGAAGCCCGCCTTGGACAGCCGCGGGATGCGCAGCGTGTCGAGCAGCTCGAAGATCAGCTGCATCTGCCCGCGGAAGTCTTCCGGCGTCTCGCTCCTGTTGGCCTTGTAGTCGGAGTATTCCTCATGGCGGAACGTCGGCTCCGACCTGTCGAAGGCCACCGCCACGTGGGTCGGCTGCTCGTCGCGCAGGATGTTGGTCAACATCGAGGTGAACCCGTAGACCGCCTCGGTGTGCTGACCGTCGGTGGTCATCAGGTTGGCGTCCTTGAGCGCGTAGAACGCGCGATAGGCCAGGGAATGCCCGTCAAGCAGCAACAGGCACGGGCGGCTGGGGGTCACTTCACTCTTCGGCACACCCGCAGCCTAGTCTGCGTCTGCGACAGAAAACCTGAGCTCGGAAGAGTGGAGGCGTCCCTTTGACACAGACCAACCCCATGGATGCAGCGATGGTCGGCGACATGCACGCGGGCACGCTTCCAGAGCGGATGGGCGTCGAGTTCCTCGAGGCCACGCCGGAGCGGGTGACGGGCCGGATGCCGGTCGAGGGCAACACGCAGCCGTACGGGCTGCTGCACGGCGGGGCGTCTGTGGTGCTGGCCGAGACCCTGGGCTCGGTGGCGGCGGCGATCCACGCGGGGCCCGACCGCATCGCCGTGGGCATCGAGATCAGCGCCACCCACCACCGCCCCGCGACCTCCGGCCATGTGACCGGCGTCGCGACCAGGTTGCACGCGGGCCGGACCCTGGCGACGTACGACATCGTGATCAGTGACGAGCAGGGGCGTCGCGTGTGCACCTCGCGCCTCACCTGCATGCTGCGCGACCGCTGACACACCGGCCACTTGCGCGCAGCCTTTGCGCGCGCCCCCCGCGGGTCGCTACGGTTGACCGAACAGAGCCCCGCGGGGAGGCTCAGTAGAAAACGTGTACGGCCGGGGAAGCCTTACACGGCCCCAAAGGCCGCCCCGCGGGCTCGTCAACATCCACAGACGATCGTTATTCCATCGTTTTCCCCACGTGCCAGGCGTCTCCCCCGATTTAGCCCCTGACCTGCCTCGTTGGTTCCTCACATCAGTGACACACACATGTCACTAATTGGTGACGAACGATACTGAAACGGGCGCACCCAGAATAAGCTCCCGCCATTGCATTCCAGTTGTGCCTGCGATGCGCGCGTGTCGAGATGGAGGGGCACAACCCCGCCTTGACCTATTTTCGAGGGAGCACCATTGCGCAGAGCCGTGATCGCGTTCACGGCCTTCCTGGGTGGACTCATCTTCCTGCTCGCCGGTCCGGCCCACGCGGGGCCGGCCGACTGCCAGGGCTTGAGGGGAACACTCAACTTCCAAGGCCAGCCAGTGAACGGCGCCAGAATCTCCGTGACCACCGAGGACGGCAAACCCGTCTCGGAGGCCACCACCGACGCTCAGGGCAAGTGGGATGTCCAGGTCGAGGATCCAGGCAGATACAAGGTCACCCTGGATCCCGGCAGCCTGCCGCAGAACGCCGAGCCGCGGGGCGGCACGAACGTCCGCACGCTGAGCGTCCATGAGGGCAACTGCTCCACCGCCCTCTTCCCCCTCCAGCCGAAGGGCGGCGGCCAGGACCAGGGGCAGCAGAGCGACGACGACAGCGCGTTCTGGACCCGCGCCGCGCAGCTCACCTTCGAGGGCTTCAACCTCGGCCTGATCATCGCCCTGGCCGCGCTCGGCCTCTCGCTCATCTACGGCACGACCGGCCTGACCAACTTCGCCCACGGCGAGCTGGTCACCCTCGGCGCGATCCTCGCCTACGGGTTCAACGCGGGAATGGGCCTCGGCCTCATCCCCGCCGCCGCCATCGCCGTCATCGTCGCCGGCCTGCTCGGCTATCTGCAGGACCGCTTCTTCTGGGGGCAACTGCGCAGGCGCGGCACCGGCATCATCGCCATGATGATCATCTCGATCGGCGTCGCGCTCTTCCTGCGCTACCTGTTCCTCATCGTCTTCGGCGGCCAGACCGAGGCGTACACCGAGTACAACGCCCAGCCCGGCGTGCAGGTGGGGCCGATCTCGGCCGCGCCGAAGAACTTCGTCGCCATGGGCATCGAGCTGGTCGTGCTGATCATCGTCGGCATCGCCCTGCTGCGCACCCGCACCGGCAAGGCGGCGCGCGCGGTCGCCGACAACCCGGCGCTCGCGGCGTCGTCCGGCATCAACGTCGACCGGGTCGTCCGGATCATCTGGACCTCGGGCGGCGCCATCGCCGCGCTCGCGGGCATCATGCTCGGCCTCTCCCAGAACCTGAAATACACGATGGGCCAGGAGATGCTCCTGCTCATCTTCGCCGGCGTGACGCTCGGCGGGCTCGGCACCGCGTTCGGCGCGCTAATCGGGTCGCTGGTGGTCGGCCTGTTCATCCAGGTCTCGACACTGTGGGTGCCGCCGGAACTCAAGAGCGTCGGGGCGCTGGCCGTTCTCATCATCGTGCTCCTCGTCCGGCCGCAGGGCATCCTCGGCCGCCGCGAGCGGATCGGCTGATCGGGGGAGGATCAGAATGGACTGGATCACGATCTTCAGCACCACCATCAAGTCCGCGGTCGGCGTGGAGACAGTGCTGTACGGCATCGCCGCCATCGGTCTCAACATCCACTTCGGCTACACCGGGCTGCTCAACTTCGGCCAGGCCGCGTTCATGGGCGTGGCCGGTTACGGTCTGGCGGTCACCGTCGTCGTCCTCGGCATGCCGTTCTGGGTCGGCATCATCTTCGGCCTGATCGCGGCGGTGATCCTGGCGTTCCTGCTGGGCATACCGACGCTCCAGCTGCGCGCCGACTATCTGGCCATCGTCACCATCGCGGCGGCCGAGATCGTCCGGCTCGTCTTCCGCTCGGTGCAGTTCAAGGACGTCTTCGGCGGCTCCGACGGCCACCGCGGCTTCACCGAGGGCTTCTACGCTCTCAACCCCTACCCCGCGGGAAACTACGGCTTCAACCTCGGCCCCATCCCGCTGTTCTTCAACCACCGCACGATGTGGGTGATCACCGTCGGCTGGGTGCTGATCGCCCTGGCCTGCCTCATGGTCCACCTGCTGATGAAGAGTCCGTGGGGCCGCGTGCTCAAGGCCATCCGCGAGGACGAGGACGCCGTGCGCAGCCTGGGCAAGAGCGTCTTCTCCTACAAGATGCAGGCGCTGGTGCTGGGCGGCGTCATCGGCAGCATGGGCGGCTTCATCTACGGTCTGGGCTATGCCTCGGTGCAGCCTGACGTGTTCGGCACCGAGACGACGTTCTACATGTACACGATGGTCATCCTCGGCGGCGCGGCCCGCGTGCTCGGCCCGGTCATCGGCTCGATGCTCTTCTGGGTCCTGCTCGTGCTCATCTACGGCGTGCTCTCCGAGGCCGTCCGCGTGGGGTACATCACCTTCATGGACACCAACCAGGTCGGCGCCCTGCGCTGGATCCTGGTCGGCGCCGGTCTGATCCTGTTGCTTGTCTACCGGCCACAGGGCATCTTCGGTGACAAGAGGGAGATCGCAATCGATGCACGCTGAGACCATGAGCACCGACCGCAAGGCCGCCGCCCTGGCCGCCTTCAAGGACCTGGCGCGCGATCCGGGCGTGCCCAAGCCCGACCCCATCCTCGTGGTGGACCGCGTCGTCCGCCGCTTCGGCGGCCTGACCGCCGTCGACGTCGGCCACGTGGAGATCCAGCGCGGCTCCATCACGGCGCTGATCGGCCCCAACGGCGCCGGCAAGACCACGTTCTTCAACCAGCTCACCGGGTTCGACAAGGCCGACGCCGGCTCGTGGACGTTCAACGGGCGGTCCATGAACGGCGTTCCCGCCCACAAGGTGGCCAGAAGCGGCATGGTCCGCACCTTCCAGCTCACCAAGGCCCTGTCGCGCCTGACGGTGCTGGAGAACATGCGCCTCGGCGCCCAGAGGCAGAAGGGCGAGAACTTCTGGCAGGCGCTCGTGCCGCGCCTGTGGCGTGCCCAGGAGGACGAGATCACCGAGCGGGCCGAGGAGTTGCTGGCCCGCTTCAAGCTCGACGCCAAGCGCGACGACTTCGCCGGATCGTTGTCCGGCGGCCAGCGCAAGCTGCTGGAGATGGCCCGCGCGCTCATGGTGAACCCCGAGCTGGTCATGCTCGACGAGCCCATGGCGGGCGTCAACCCGGCGCTGACCCAGTCGCTGCTCGGCCACGTCAAGGACCTGCGCGAGCAGGGCATGACGGTGCTGTTCGTGGAGCACGACATGGACATGGTCCGCGACATCAGCGACTGGGTGATCGTCATGGCCCAGGGCGCGGTCATCGCCGAGGGCCCGCCCTCGACGATCATGTCCGACGAGCGGGTGATCGACGCCTACTTGGGCGCCCACCACGACGCGCCCCTGTCCGAGGGCGAGCTGGAGGCCCAGCTGCACGAGGCCGAGGCGGCGCTGGAGGCCGAGATCGAAGAGGAGACGCAGAAGTGAACGCCGGCGCAGAGTCTAAGGCGGCCGTCACCGACCGCAGCGCGCATCTGGAAGGCGCCGAGGACGCCGTGCTGCGGTGCGACGAGCTGATCGCCGGCTACCTGCCGGGCGTCAACATCCTCAACGGCTCCGACCT
Source organism: Nonomuraea sp. KM88 (assembly GCF_052245635.1). Classification (NCBI taxonomy): domain Bacteria; kingdom Bacillati; phylum Actinomycetota; class Actinomycetes; order Streptosporangiales; family Streptosporangiaceae; genus Nonomuraea; species Nonomuraea sp. KM88. The sequence continues at coordinate 328,165 of NZ_JBQQCC010000003.1, forward strand.
CTACGTCAAGGACGGCGAGCTGATCGGCATCATCGGCCCCAACGGCGCCGGGAAGTCGACGCTGCTCAAGGCCATGTTCGGGCTGGTCAACATCCGCAGCGGAACGGTGCTGCTCAAGGGTGAGAACATCACGAACATGAAGGCGCACACGCTGGTCGCCCGCGGGGTGGGCTACGTCCCGCAGACCAACAACGTCTTCCCCAGCCTCACCATCGAGGAGAACCTCGAGATGGGCGCCTTCCAGACACCGGGGAAGTTCAAGGAGCGCTTCGCGTTCGTCGCCGAGTTGTTCCCCGCGCTCAAGGAACGGCGCAAGCAGCGCGCCGGATCCCTGTCCGGCGGCGAGCGGCAGATGGTGGCGATGGCCAGGGCCCTGATGACCGAGCCCTCGGTGCTGCTGCTCGACGAGCCGTCCGCCGGCCTGTCGCCCAAGCTGCAGGACCTGGTCTTCATCCAGGCCCAGCAGATCAACAAGGCGGGCGTGACGGTCATCATGGTGGAGCAGAACGCGCGCCGCTGCCTGCAGATCTGCCACCGCGGCTATGTCCTCGACCAGGGCCGCAACGCCTACACCGGCACCGGGCGGCAGCTCGCCAACGACCCCAAGGTCATCGAGCTCTACCTCGGCACGCTGGCCAAGGCGTAGATCCGGCGATCGTTCGCGAGAACGGCGAAAGGGCTCCCCGTGAGCCCCTTCGCCGTTCTTTAATGATCGGTGTGAAACGTTTGGCGACAGTCGCGCTCATGCTCCCCGTCCTGCTCGTCGGCTGCCAGGACGCCGCCTCGTCGGCGGGGAAGTACAGCACCGGAGGCGATCCCACCGACAGCCCCTGCGCCCGCGTGGTGTCCGCCATCGGGTACGCGGGCCTCATGCTGGGTCCGAAGGGCCAGGAGGACCGCCAGCACTTCGAGGACGCCCTGACCGGCCGCCTGGCGGAGGTGCACGGCATCACGCGGGAGTTCGGCGGCCGGCTGCCCGGCTCGCTGAGCGGGGCCGTGGAGACCGTCGAGACGACGACCGCGGGGCTGTCCAGGAACGACGTGCCGCGCGAGCGGCGGGTGGCGCTGCTGAAGCGCTACCGCGCGGCCGCCGACCGCATCGTGGCCGGCTGCGCATGAAAAGGAGAAGGGCCCGGTCCTGACGACCGGGCCCTTCTCCGTCACGCGGGTGCCGGTCAGCCCTCGATGTTGCCGGTGCGGTACTCCAGCGCCTTGACCGGGTACTTGTTGTCGTCGGCGTACTGGTAGATGCCGATGGTGGCGACCGCCGGGTCACCGGCGTCGTTGAACTCGACCGGGCCGCTGACGCCGTCGTAGTCGATGTCCTTGCCGGCCTTCAGCAGGTCGACGCACTCCTTGAAGTTCTTGCACTTCTCGCCGCCCTTGCTGACCTCGGCCAGCTTGGCCGCGATGTCGGCGCCCGCGTCGCTCTTGGCGGCCTCGGCGGCCAGCGCGATCAGGTTGGCCGCGTCGTAGGACTCGGGAGCGTAGGTGTAGTCCTCGAGCTTGGGGTCGACCTCGAGGAGGTTCTTCCTGAACGCGTCGGGAGCCGAGGCGCCGGGGTAGGTGCCCTTGACGCCCGTGAGCGTTCCCTTGGGCATCTTCTCGTAGTTGGTGTTCGACATGTTGCCGTCGACCATGTACCACTTGTGCTTGCTGGCCGGCATGCCCTGCTTGACGAGCTCGCCGATGACCTTCGCGGTCTCCTCGAAGCCGATCAGGACGATGCCCTTCGGGTTCTTCGCCTTGATCTTGGCGACGTCGGCGGAGAAGTCGGGCGCCTTCGGGTCGTAGTCGACCCGCTCGACCACCTGGGCGCCGGCGTCGGTGACGGTCTTCTCCACCTGGTCGGCCAGGCCGGTGCCGTAGGAGTCCTGCATCGCCATGATGGCGACCGTGTCGTTGCCGTCGGACACCACGAGGTCGCCCAGCACGCGGCCCTGCAGCTTGTCCGGCGGCGCGGTGCGGAAGTAGAGGCCGTTGTCCTTGATCGTGGTGAACTTGTCGGAGGTGTTGGCGGGCGAGAAGTGCACCACGCCGGCACCCGTGATCTTGTCGATCACCGACTCCGACACCGACGACGACGCGGCGCCGATGATGGCGTCGGCCTTCTGCGCCAGCAGCTTGTCCACCGACTGGGAGGCGATGTTGGTCGTCGTGTCACCCGAGTCGGTGTCGAACTTCTCGACAGGCTTGCCAAGCACTCCGCCGGCCTCGTTGATCTCCTTGAGCGCGAGATCGACCCCGGCGAACTCGGGCGGGCCGAGGAAGGCCAGCGAGCCGGTCTGGGGCAGCAGCGTGCCGAGGGTGAGCGTGCCGTCACCCTTCGCCGCGGCCGGGGCCGACGAGGATGAGGCGGGCGCGGCACTTTCGGAGGTTTGCGTGGCCGTGTCGCCGCCACCACCGCAGGCTGTCAGGGCCAGGCTGGTGGCAGCCGCGACAGCCAGCGCCCGTCCCACGGGAGCAATGCGGATCATGAAGTGTCTCCTTCATTTCAGGCCGGGGATCCGTCAGCACCGCCGAACGTTCCCGATCGAATGACGGAAACGTACAAAACTGTCGCATGCTCCAACCAGATGCCGCGAGGAACTGTCGGCACTTGGATGCGGAGTCGTAATCAGTCCTCAACTTACGGGACCTGCGGAAGCAGGCTTAATGTGCGTCAGGTGAGGCGTAACACCACATTCTTGGCCGCGGTGGCCCTTCTCGCCGGGTGCGGTTCCAGCGGGCCGTCTCCCGCGACTGTCTCGGGCCCGCCCGCCGGCGTCTCCGTCACGCTCGGGCAATGGCGTTCCGACGAACCGGCACACCGGCTTCAGGTGGCCGTGCGCAACACCCGCGACACCCCCGTCTATTTCGCCGACGTCCAGCTGGTGACGCCGTCTTTCCGTACGGTGCCCGCGAGCCAGGCCCGCGCCGCCATCGGCAGGACCGAGCGCACCGACCTGCCCATCCCGTACGGCGCCGCCAACTGCTCGCCCGACGGCCTGCCCCAGGTGCGGCCCGCCACCGTCGTGGCCCATCTCCGCACCGGAGCGGAGCCGCTGCGCAAGGTCGTCTTCGAGCTGCCCCATCCCGACCCGCTGCTGGCCAGGCTGCTGCGCGACGAGTGCTCGGAGTTCCTCATCAAGCAGGCGGTGAACATCACGTTCGGCCCGGAATGGACGGAGTCCGGCAAGGTCATGCGCGGCGACCTGGTCGTCACCCGGCGCGGCGCGGGAGCGGTGACGCTGGCCGCCATGGGCGGCACGACGCACTACAACGTCGCCTACGACGGCCGGCGCCTGGGCCTGCTGCGGGCCACGGAGCAGCGCCTTGAGGTGCCGATCGAGCTCACCCCCGCACGCTGCGACGGCCACGCGTTCGGCGAGGCCAAGAAGGCCTTCCAGTTCCCCGTGCGGGCCGGCATCGACGGGGGCGAGGAGCGGGTGGTCGTCGTGGCCCCGCCCAAGCCGCTGCAGGACCGCCTGATCGGCTACGCGTTCAGGGCGTGCGGCTTCGGCCGCTGAGCGACCCGCCGCACGCGGGGTCGCTCAGCGGCCGGATCCGCAGGGTCAGCCCTCGATGTTGCCGGTGCGGTACTCCAGCGCCTTGGTGTCGTAGGTGTTGTTCTCGCCGTACTGGTAGATGCCGATGGTGGCGACCGCCGGGTCACCGGCGTCGTTGAACTCGACCGGGCCGCTGACGCCCTCGTAGTCGATGTCCTTGCCCTCCTTCAGCAGGGCGGCGCACTCCTCGAAGTTCTTGCACTTCTCGCCGCCCTTGCTGACCTCGGCCAGCTTGGCCGCGATCGACGCGCCGGAGTCGTCCTTCGCCGCCTCGGCGGCCAGGGCGATCAGGTTCGCCGCGTCATACGACTCCGCCGCGTACGTGAAGTCGTCGAGCTCGGCGTTGAGCTTCTTGAGCTTCTTCCTGAAGTCGTCAGGGGCCTCGGCGCCCGGGATGGTGCCCTTGACGCCCGTGAGCGTGCCCTTGGGCATCTTCACGTAGTTGGTGTTCGACATGTTGCCGTCCACCATGTACCACTTGACCTTGTCGGCCGACAGGCCCTGCTTGACCAGTTCCGCGATGACCTTGGCGCCCTCCTCGAAGCCGATCAGCACGACCGCCTTCGGGTTCTTCGCCTTGATCCGCGCCACGTCGGCGGAGAACTCCGGCGCCTTCGGGTCGTAGTCGACCCGCTCCACGACGCTCGCCCCCGCCTCCTCGGCGGTCTTGGTGACCTGGTCGGCCAGACCGGAGCCGTAGGAGTCCTGCATGGCCAGGATGCCGATGGTGTCGTTGCCGTCGGCGGCGATCAGGTCGCCCAGCACGCGGCCCTGCAGCTTGTCCGGCGGCGCCGTACGGAAGTAGAGGCCGTTGTCCTTGATCGTGGTGAACGCGTCGGAGGTGTTGGCCGGCGAGAACTGCACCACGCCGGCGCCCGTGACCTTGTCGATGATCGACTCCGACACGGACGACGACGCCGCGCCCACGATCGCGTCCACCTTCTGCGCCAGCAGCTTGTCCACCGACTGCGACGCGATGTTGGTCGTCGTGTCACCCGAGTCGGTGTGGACCGTCTTGACCGGCTTGCCGAGCACGCCCCCGGCGTCGTTGATCTCCTTGACGGCCTGGTCGACGCCGGCGAACTCGGGCGGGCCGAGGAAGGCCAGCGAGCCGGTCTGCGGCAGCACCGTGCCGAGGGTCAGCGTGCCGTCGCCCTTCGCCGCGGGTGCCGAGGACGCGGCGGACGACGCCGGCGCGGACTGCTGCGCCGACGTGTCGTCGCCACCGCCGCCGCCACAGGCCGTCAGAGCCAGGCTCGCCGCGGCCGCGACGGCCAGCAGGCGTCCCGCTGGAGCAATGCGGATCATAAAGAAGACTCCCCCAATCTCAGCGAAGGAACGTCCCCTTCGCCGGGTTCTCCGAGCTCAGCATGCCGCTCGAATGGCACACCAGGGAGTTGTTACGCGACTTTTATACTGATTCGTAATGTCCCAAATACCCATAGTAATGGGATGTTCCACCACAGTTACGGACACTTCACACAAAGAACGGCCCTGACCCGAAATTTCGGGTCAGGGCCGGAATGATGGGGAAGGTGGGACATGAGGGAATGCGGAGGCCGCGCCATGACAGCGCCCTGACCGCGGCCCGCCCCGAAGGCTAGGACGCGACCGGGCACACCGCGTGGTGCGGGCGCCTCAGCCCCGCTCGGCCGCGTCGTCCATAACGATCTGAGCAACCTCGCGCATGCTCAGCCGCCGGTCCATCGACGCCTTCTGGATCCACCGGAAGGCCTGGGGCTCGCTCCAGCCGTGCTGCGTCATCAACCGCCCCTTGGCGCGCTCGACCAGCTTCCGTGTCTCCAGCCGCTCCGACAGGTTGGACACCTCGGCGGCCAGCGCCACCATCTCCTCGTGCCTGCTGACCGCCATCTCGATGGCCGGCACCAGGTCCGCCTTCGTGAACGGCTTGACCAGATAGGCCATCGCCCCCGCGTCCCTGGCCCGTTCGACCAGGTCACGCTGGGAGAAGGCGGTCAGGATGAGGCACGGCGCGATGCGCTCGCCCACGATGCGCTCGGCCGCGGATATGCCGTCGAGCACGGGCATCTTGACGTCGAGAATGACGAGGTCGGGTTTCAGCTCGGCAGCCAGCCGGATCGCCTGCTCGCCGTCGCCGGCCTCGCCCACGACGACGTAGCCGTCCTCCTGGAGCATCTCCTTGAGGTCAAGGCGGATCAGGGCCTCGTCTTCCGCGATCACTACTCGCCGCTGCGTACTCACGAGCGCAAGAGTACAGACGTCCGGTAGATTAGATCCACGCTGGCACCCGTTGCTGATCATCTTCAGCGGTGGAGCGCGGCGTTGATCCGGACAAGTCCGGAAAATCAGCCGGAATGATGGAATGGCAGACATGGACGCCTCAAAAGCGTCTGCTCGAAAGGGCGTGCGGGTTCGAATCCCGCTTCCGGCACTCCATCCTCGCGCGACGGCTCCATCTGCTGGAGTCGGTTCCCCCTCCGTGCAGGCCCGGCCCCTGCACATCGCCTGCGCTGCCAGCGGGCCCGTCCTCGTGCAGGAACGTGCCGGCGCCCGCAAGCCGTCCACCCAATCAGCACGGGCCGCGTGATGCGGAGGCCGGGGTGCGGGCACCGTCCGGCCGCCATCCGGGCTGCTGGGGATGGGCATATCGGGTGCCCTAAACTGGCGCGCTGACAGGAACGCATGATCATTGGAGTGCCGCATGGCTACGCTCTCCGGGCAGGATGACGATCGCGAGATCATGGCCGCGATCGACGGCAAGGTCGACCAGATGGTGCGGGAGTCCTTGGCGGCGCGGGATCGCGATCGGGTGATCGCCGGGGTCGGCGAGAGCGACGACGGGATGGTCAGGGCGAAGGCCGACGCCGACGGCGCGATCGTCGCGCTCGCTCTCGACCCGCGCGTGATGCGGCGTGACGCGGACCGTCTCGCCGAGGATGTGTCCGCGGTGCTCAGCGCGGCGCAACGGGACGCCCGGGAGCAGGCGCGCGAGATCCTGGACGGCGCCGCCCTTTCCTCGATCACGTCCGACCGGCTCGGCGAGAGCCTGGCGACCGACAGGGACGGCCGGGCGGTGAGCGACGTTCTCCGCCGCCTCCTGGAGATGTCCGGCTCCGGCTCCGGCGCCGTTGCGGGCGAGGACGAGCGCCGGGTGCCCGATGTCCTGGAGCAGCGGTACGACGAGCTGGAGAGCCTGGTCGGCACGGGCGCGAATGCGTCCGGACACGTCACGGCGACCGCGGACGCGCACGGACGCGTCCGCGAGATCAGCATCGGGCCCCGTGCCATGCGGCTGGACAGTCACGTGCTGGCGGAGGAGGTCCTGGCAGCCGTCCGCGACGCCCGGCGCGCGGTCGTCGCGCAGGCGGAGGAGAAGGTGGTCGACGCCCTCCCGGATCTCGATCCCGAGGCCGGCATCGACGTCGTGACCCAGGATGGCCCCTCGCGCCCGCGCCGGTGACCCGGGACGGCGCCTCGTGTCACGCCGGTGAGGCGCCGTCCCGGTTTCGTCCCTAGGAGACCTTCTCCTTCTCGAGTTCCGGGATCACCAGTTGCTGGCCCGGATACAGGTGGCCCTGGTCGATGCCGTCGATATGCCAGTTGGCCTGCTGGAGGAGCGACACGTAGCGCTCGCTGCCGTATTCGCGCTGAGCGATCGCCGACAGCGTGTCGCCGCCCTGCACCGTGTGCGTGGTGGCGCCGACCGGTTGCCTGGAGCCGGATCTCGACGGTTCGCCATTGGAGCCGTGATCCCAGTTCCGGTAGTCGGGGATCGTCAGGTCGACGGGCTCGCTCTGGCCGCGGGGGACCAGGGTGTAGTTGATGGTTCCCGGGAGGAGGCCGAGGATGCGGCCCTTCCAGAAGGGGTTCAGGTTGAGGAAAGCGTTGACCGGCCCGATCTGCCTGGCTCGGTAGGTGAGGCTGTTCTTCGGGAGCCAGATCTTGGTGCCGTCGCTGAGCTTCATCTGGGCGAGATGGGAGCCCTTGGGGGTCGCGTAGCGGACGTTGGTGGCCGACATCGCGCTGCCCGCGTTGGCGGGCCCGAGTTTCTTGACTCCCCATTTGTCCGCCCTGCGCCAGGCGAGGTGCTTCAGGCCGGTCGCGTCACGGAGCAGTCCGTAGTATCCGGCGCCGAAGACCGCGCTGACGCCGCCGACGATGACGCCGTCCTTGAGCGCGGCACCGAAGCTCTTGTTCTCGAACATCATGCTCAGTGCGGTGGCGGCGCCGGCGTTGATGCCGAGTTCGAGCGCCATGTTGAACCCGAGAGGGTGGGCCTGCGCAAACCTGGTGACCGAGCCGAGCCTCTTCATGAGAGAGAAGGCGCCGCCGAGGCCGAGGAGGAAGGACAGGGTGCCCAGCATGCCCGGGGAGACCGAGAAGGGATTTTCGACGCCCCGTCCCCAGTTCGCCAGCGAGGAGTTGACGTAGTTCGCGCCGACGACGCCGATCCCGTTCTTCATGAACCCGCTCAGCACCGGGCCGCGTCCGGCCGCGCTCTTCCCGAATCCCTTGCCCAGCTGACTGAGTCTGCTGCGCAGGAGTTTGATCACCAGCATGGCACGCTGCCTGAGAGCCTTGACCATCCTCACGAGGAAGGCGCGTACCGCCGGGTTGAGGATCACCGCGCCGGCCATGATGACGCCGATCGCCGCGAGCGTCTGCAGGGTGCGCTTGACGAGGTGCTTGGACCTGTGAGTCTCCTCGGCGGCGTTGCCGAGGATCTCGGCGGAGTGTTCGGAGCGCGCCGCCCACTGTTCCAGGGTCTGGGCCTGGTCTGTCCCGCCGCCGGAAGGGTTGACGTATCTCGTCCAGGCTGCGTGGTAGGTCTGGGCGGCGTCTCCGCCCCATCGCGCCTTCTCGACCTCGTCCTCGACCGCGTCGATGTCGGGCTGCAGCGCCCGGAGCCGACGGGCTGTGTCCTCGCACGCCTGCTGCATCTCGAGGAGCTTGCGCTCGTAGTCGTCGCCGAGGCCCAGCAGGTCGAGTGTCGCGTTGAACGTCACGGACATGGTGCCGGGATCGGGGAGCTCGACGCTCTCGCGGATGGGGGGCGGGTCGTCGGGCGGGAGGAGCCGCTCGCTCCAGCCGTAGTTGGCCGCGGAGTACTTCAGGTTGCTGCCGCAGTTGCTCAGAGCGCTGGCACGCCGGTACATGGAGTCGGACAGGTCGCCGAAGAACTGGTTGTAGCCGCTGGCGAGTTCCGCCGCGCCGTCCTGGATCAGGGCGTACGTGTTGACGTCGCCCTTCGCGTGTGTGACGAACGACCTGCGGATCCCTACGAGGCTCTCACCGGCGTCCTGGCTTCTCAGGCCGGCCCGCTTGAGATGCTCAAGACCCTCCGGACCGGCGTAGCTGAAACCACTACTGGCCATGCACTTCCTTAGTGACTTTGACGACGTGGCCGCTCGACGGGATCACCGCCGCGGTCTCGTGCCGGCACTGCGCCGCTGAGGAGGAGCGGCTTGTTCGACCGTAATTCGCTAGACATTAGTTGATCAGCAATCTTTCGGTCAACCGATCTTTTACTACCTGACGTCGGTCGTTTCATGACATTTCCTACATGTCGCAGCCCATCCAGTGACGAACATGATCGTCGCACGCTTATCTTTTAGGTTAGGCTTACCTAATTAGGCTCACCACAGGAGGCGCACATGCGGGTTGCGATGTTCGGCTACCAGACCTGGGGACACCGTACGTTGCAGGCACTGCTGGAATCCGGCCACGACGTGGTGCTCGCCGTGACGCACCCGAGGAGCGAGCACGCCTACGAGAAGATCTGGGACGATTCGGTGGCCGGTCTGGCGGCCGGGCACGGCGTTCCCGTCCTGCTGCGCGCCAGGCCGGACGACGAGCTCGTCACCGCGCTCAAGGAGGCGGAGCCGGACATCATCGTCGCCAACAACTGGCGCACCTGGATCCCGCCCGAGATCTTCGGGCTGCCCCGCCACGGCACGCTGAACGTGCACGACTCGCTGCTGCCCGCCTACGCCGGCTTCTCGCCGCTGATCTGGGCGCTGATCAACGGGGAGGAGGAGGTGGGCGTCACCGCTCACCTCATGGACGGGGAGCTGGACGCCGGCGACATCGTGCTGCAGCGCGCCGTGCGCGTCGGGCCTTCGGACACGGCCACGGACCTGTTCCACAGGACCGTCGCGCTGATCGGCCCGATCGTGCGGGACGCGCTCGCGCTGATCGAGAGCGGCCGGGCCGCCCCGGTCGCCCAGGACCGGTCGAAGGCGAGCTTCTTCCACAAACGGTCCGTCGAGGACAGCCGCATCGTCTGGACCTGGCCGGCCGAGGACATCGAGCGGCTGGTGCGCGCGCAGTCCGACCCGTACCCGAACGCCTTCACGTTCTACAGGGGCGAGCGCATCCGCGTGTTGAGGGCGTCCGTGTCGAAGGGTCTGTACGGAGGCACCCCCGGCCGCGTGTTCATCCGGGAAGGCGACGGAGTGGTCATCGTCGCCGGCCCTGAGGCCCGGAGAGGGCGCGGCCACGGGCTCGTGATCGAGCAGGTCCGCACGGAGTCGGGCGCGGACCTGCCCGCCACGGAGGTCTTCCGCACGATGGGCGGCTATCTCACCGACCGGTGACCTGAGAGGCCGAGCCGGGGACGGGGGCGGCCGGGTCGGCTCCGAGGCCGACGATCCGGTTGCGCTCGTCGACGTGCACCACGAAGGGTACGTGCGATCCCGCCTGGTCGTCGGCGACATGCCGGAAGGACATGATGATCACCAGGTCTCCGGGGGACACGAGGTGTGCGGCGGCCCCGTTGATGCCGATGACGCCCGAACGCGCCTGGCCTTCGATGGCGTAGGTGACGAGCCGTGACCCGTTGGCGATGTTCACGACATGGACCTGCTCCCCCTCGATGAGCCCGGCCGCGTCCATGAGGACCTTGTCGATGGTGATGGATCCGACGTAGTGGAGGTCGGCCTGGGTCACGGTGGCCCGATGGATCTTCCCGCCGAGCAGGATGCGCTGCATCTTCAGCTCCCATGATCAATGTTAGGTAATGCTATCCTAAGTTCCATCCCATCACCTGGCCAAGAAGGACCACAGATGATCAGTTTCCGCGCGCTCCGGCGAGCCTTGATCAGCACCGTGTCAGGCCTTCTCCTGGCGGCTTCGCTGATCTCCTGCTCGGCGGGAACGCAGGCCGGGGCGCCGCGGGCCGCCGCGCCCGCCGATCCCGCCTTCCCGGTCACCATCGACCACAAGTTCGGCAGCACCACGATCGAGGCCAGGCCGTCCCGGGTCGTCACCGTCGGTTGGAACGATCAGGACTTCGCGCTCGCGCTGGGCGTGGTGCCGGTCAGCACGCGCGCGTGGTTCGACGAGTACACGAGCTTCCCGTGGGTCAAGGCGGCGCTGGGCGGCAGGCAGCTGTCCACGTTCTCGGCGGAGCTGAACTTCGAGGCCATCATCAAGCAGCGGCCCGACCTGATCATCGCCATCTACGAGACCGTCAACAAGGAGACGTACGACAAGCTCTCCCAGATCGCGCCCACGGTGATCCAGTCGGGCGACCACGCCGACGAGCAGACCCCGTGGGACGTCCAGACGCTCACCACGGGCAAGGCGCTGGGCAGGTCCGCCGAGGCGCAGGCGCTCGTCGACAAGGTCAACGCGAAGATCGCCGAGGCGAAGCAGGCGCATCCCGAGTTCGCCGGGAAGGTCCTCGTGGTGGACTTCGGGCCGGAGAACGGGCAGCACTGGCTGATCCCGGCCCGCGACCCGCGCCGCGCGCTGTTCGACGCGCTCGGCTTCGCCGCCCAGAGCGAGTCGGAGGAGATCAGCGAGGAGCGGCTCGACCTGCTCGACAGGGACGTGCTGTTCGTCAACGGCGCGACCAAGGCCACGATGCTGGAGTCGCCGGTCTTCTCCCGCCTGAAGGTGGTCAAGACCGACCGCACGATCTACACGGACTTCTCCACCCCGCTCGGCGGCGCGCTGTCCTACAGCGGGCCGGACGCGCTGCTATACGCGCTCGACGTGCTCGTGCCGCAGCTCGCGAACGCCGTCGACATGGACCCCTCGACCCCGGTCAAGGACCTGTCCGCCGTCACATGAGGCGGGCCAGCAGCGGCCCGAGGATCTCCAGGGTGCCGGCGTCCAGCAGCTCGGAATGCCGGCACCCCACCGCGACCACGCGCAGCTCCCCCGCCACGTACGGCCTCCACCGTTCCGAGGCCGCGCCGGCGAACCCCTGCTCGGGCACGGTCGCGTCGACGAAGAGCACGTCGCCGGGGTAGACGTCGTACGTGGCCCGCTCCATCATGCGGTCCCCGGCCAGATAGCTCTCCACGACCCGCTCGATCTGCTCGTCCTCCAGCACCGCGACGCCGTCGCCCATGCCGCGCAGGAAGGCGACGGCGTCCGCGGCGGACATGCGCTCGTCCGGCATCCGGTACCCCATCTCGGCCAGCAGCGCGGCGACGTCCCCCGCGACCCCCGGCACCTCCACCGGCGTGTCGAGCATGCCGAGGAGGTGGATGTCGCGGCCCTCGGCCGCCAGCCGCACCGCCACCTTGTGCGCGACCGCGCCGCCGAACGACCACCCCAGCAGGGCGACCGGCCCGTCCGGGGCCACCCCGGCGATGAGGCCGGCGTACTCCGCTGCGAGCTCGTCCATGGTCGCGGGCAGGCCGCTCTCGCGGCTCAGGCGGGGCGACTGCAGGCCGTACAGGGGGACGCCCTCCGGCAGGTGGCGCTTGAGCGGGGCGAACGGCCAGCTCAGCCCGCTGGCGGGCGGGAAGCAGAACAGCGGCGGCCGGGTGCCGTCGCCCGGCCGCAGGGTCAGCAGTTCCGCCATGGCGTCGGACGTGGCAACGCCGCCGCTGATCCGCCTGGCCAGGGCGGCCGCGGTGGGAGCGGTGAACAGCTCCGCGACCGGGATGTCCGCGCCCAGCCGGGCGCGCAGGGCGGCCGCCAGGCGCACGAGCAGGAGTGAGTGGCCGCCGAGGGCGAAGAAGTCGTCGTCGACGCCGACGGAGCCGGCCGGTCCGACGCCCAGCACCTCCGCCAGGACGGCGCAGACGGCCTCCTCGGTACGCGTGCGCGGCTCGGCCCGGGTGGCCGCCGGCGCGACGTCCACCTCGGGCAGGGCCGCGCGGTCCACCTTGCCGTTCGGGGTGAGCGGCAACGCGTCGAGGACGACGACCGCGGCGGGCACCATCCAGGAGGGCAGCCGCCGCGCGAGATGGTCGCGCAGCGCGGGAGCGGGGGCGGTGACGTACGCGACGAGCCGGTCCCGCCGGGCGGCGACCGCGACCCGCGACACGCCCGGGCAGGTCGCCGCGACCGCCTCGACCTCGCCCGGCTCGATGCGGAAACCGCGCACCTTGACCTGCTGGTCGGCCCGGCCGAGGAACTCCAGCTCGCCGCCGCCGTTCCAGCGGGCGAGGTCGCCGGTACGGTACATCCGCCCGCCGGTGAAGGGATCGGCGACGAACCTGGACGCGGTGAGACCGGGGCGGCGCAGGTAACCGCGGGTGACCTGGGCCCCGCCGAGGTACAGCTCACCGGCGACGCCGGGAGGTGCGGGGCGCAGCGCCGGATCCAGGACGTACGCGGCCGTTCCCGGCAGCGGCCGGCCGAGCGTGGGAGGCTCGTCCCGGCGGACGGTCGCGGCGGTGGCCCACACGGTCACCTCGGTCGGGCCGTACACGTTGGTCACGGAGGCGGCGCGCGCGGTCAGCTCGCGGGCCAGGACGGGCGGCAGCGCCTCGCCGCCGACCAGGACGCGCACCCCGCCCAGATCGACGCCGGGCACGTCGACGCCGCCCAGATCGACGCTGGGCTGATCGACGCGGGCCGGATGGACGTCGGGCGACAGCGTGGACCACAACGACGGCGTGGCCTGCATGACGGTGATCCGCTCCGCACGGAGCAGCCCGGCCAGCAGGTTCGGGTCGCGTACCTGCGCGCCGGAGGCCAGCACCACGCAGCCCCCCGCCTGCAACGGCCCCATCAGCTCCAGGACGGAGATGTCGAAGGAGAGCGTCGTCACGGCGAGCAGCCGCTCGCCCGGCCCGGCCACCGGGAGGGCGCCGAGGAAACACTCCAGGTCGTGCTGGGTCACGACCACGCCCTTCGGGCGGCCGGTGGAGCCGGAGGTGTAGATGACGTACGCGGCCGAGCGGGGGTCGCGCGGCGGCGGAACGAAGGACGCGGGCCCGCCGCCGAGCGTGATGCCCTCGGGGAAGAGCTCGCGGGTGCGGTCGTCCACCACGATCGCCGCCGGTCGCGCGTCGGCCACCATGAAACGCAGCCGTTCGGCGGGGAACGCGGGGTCGAGGGGGAGGTAGGCGGCCCCCGCCTTGGCCACGCCCAGCACGGCCACCAGCAGCCCGGCCGAGCGCGGCAGGGCGATCCCGACGAGGTCCTCGGGGCCGAGGCCGCCGAGCCGGGCGGCGAAGGCGTCGGAGGCGGCGTCGAGCTCGGCGTAGCTCATCGTCTCGCCCTCGAAGACGCAGGCGTCCGCGTCGGGGGTGCGCCGCGCCTGCGCCGAGAAGCGTTCGTACCACAGGGACCCGCCGGCCCGCGGCGGCCCGCCGTCCTGCCACCGGGCCAGGTCGGCCCGGTCTCGCTCCGCGAGCACGCCGGCGGTCTCGACCGGCTCGTCCGGCCGGGCGGCGACCTCGCCGAGCAGGACGAGGAGGCGCTCGACGAGCCGCCGCGCCGTCTCGGGCCGGAACCGGCCGGCGTCGTACTCGAGGATCACCTCGAACGGCTCTCCGTCGACGAAGGTGACGTTCAGGTCCACCTTGGGATCGGCGGCGACCGCGGGCGCCTCCCTCACCGGCAGGCCGAGCAGGGTGTCGCGGCCGGCCGGCCGGTGCAGGTAGCCGAGCATCACCTGGAACAGCGGGTTGCGGCCCTGCGCTCGGGCCGGGTTGACCGCTTCCACCACCTGCTGGAAGGGCAGGTGCGCGTGCTCGAACGCGGCCAGGTCGCTCTCGCGCACCCGGCGGAGCAGCTCGGTGAACGTGGGCGAGCCGGACAGGTCCGTACGCAGCACGACGGTGTTGACGAAGAAGCCGACGAGGTCGCCCAGCGCGGGGTCGGCACGGCCCGACGTGGGGGTGCCGATCGGGATGTCGGTGCCGGCGCCGAGGCGGGACAGCAGGGTGGCGAGCGCCGCGTGCAGCACCATGAACATGCTGGCCGACCCGGCCCGTCCCAGCCCGCGCAGCGCGTTGACCAGCTCGGGCGGCAGCTCGGCGGTCACCTGCCCGGCAGGCCGGGAGCCGCGGGCCCGCGAGGCCCCGTGACCGGGCAGGCCAGCGGGCAGGGCGGCGGGCGTATCGACGGGTGTGTCGACGAGTGTGTCGGCGGGCAGGATGATGCGGGTGGGCAGGCCGCGCAGCCGCCGTTCCCAGTAGGCGCGGTCGTCGTCGTGCCGGTCGTCGAGCCGCGACCAGAGCGCGTAGTCGGCGTACTGCACGGGCAGCGGCTCCCAGCCGGGGGCGTGCCCGGCCAGCCGGGCGGCGTAGGCGGTGCCGAGGTCCCGCAGCAGCGGGCCGTCGGACCACTCGTCCATCGCGATGTGGTGCATCACCAGGGCCAGCACCGTGTCGCCGGTGTCCTGCTCCTCGATCAGGGTGGCCCGCAGCGGCGGTTCTGCGGCCAGGTCGAAGGGGCGGGCGAGCGCTTCGGCGAGCGCCGGAGCGGCCGTGGCGCGGCGGACGACGGCCAGGTCGATGCGGGGCTCGGCCAGCACCCGCTGGGCGGGCCCCTCGTCGATGACCGTGCGCAGGACCTCGTGTCTGCCCGCCACGTCACGGAGCGCCGCCCGCAGGGCGGCGGCGTCGACGCCGCCGCGCAGGCGGACGAGCAGCGGGTAGGTGTAGGCGGTCGAGGCGGGGTCCAGCTGCTGGAGCAGCCAGAGCCGCTCCTGCGCGGGCGACAGCGGCACGCGGTCGGGGCGCGGCCGGCGGACGATCGCGGGCCTCGCGTTCCCCGCCGCCGGACCCGCCGATGCACCCGTTGAGAGGCCCGCCGCTGCACCCGCTGAGAGGCTCGCCGCTGAACCTCCTGAGGGGCTCGCCGGCAGGCCGGCAGGCAGAGCCGCCACCTCCGCCAGGCGGTCCGCGAGGCGGTCGGCGAGCCGGGCGGGGGTACGCGCGTCGAACAGGTCGCGCAGCGACAGGTCGGCGTCCGTCGCGGCCCGGACGAGGCCGAGCAGCCGGATGGCCAGCAGCGAATGGCCGCCCCTGTCGAAGAAGTCGTCCTCGGGCCGCACCTCCTCGCCGTCGCCGAGGGCCTGGCGGAACAGCGCGCACAGCAGCCGTTCCCGCTCGTTCGCGGGCGGCCGGGAGCTGGAGGCGAGCGCGCGGGGCGGGGGCAGCGCGGAGGTGTCCAGCTTGCCGTTGACGGTGAGCGGCAGCGCGTCCACGACCGCGTACGCCGCCGGCACCATGTGGCCGGGAAACGCGGCCTTCAGCTCGCGATGCACCTCGGCGGCCAGCGCGTCGGGGTCGACCGGGCGGTCGGGGACGAGGTAGGCCACCAGCCGGCCGCCCCCCGCCTGGTCGGGCACGGCGAGCACGGCGCTCTGGTGGACGCCCGGCCGGGCGGTGACGGCCGCCTCCACCTCGCCCGGCTCCACCCGGTGGCCGCGGATCTTGACCTGGTCGTCGGTGCGGCCGAGGAAGTCGAGGTTGCCGTCGCCGCGGACGCGGACCAGGTCGCCGGTCCGGTACATGCGCCCGCCGGGCACGAACGGGTCGGCCACGAACCTCTCGGCGCTCAGCCCGGGGCGGCCGAGGTAGCCGCGGGCCAGCCCGGCGCCGGCGATGTAGAGCTCCCCGACGGGAGCCGGGCGGAGGAAGGCGTCGAGTACGTGGCAGCGGGTGTTCCGGATCGGCCGCCCGACCGTGGTGGTGGCGCTGTCGGCGGTGCCCGCGCCGAGCGTGTTGATGGTGTACTCGGTCGGTCCGTAGAGGTTGTAGCCGTGCACGCCTTCGGCCTCGCGCAGCTCCGACCACAACGACTGGGGCACCGCCTCGCCGCCCAGGAGCACCAGGGGCGGCCGGTGGGGCCCGTCGAGGAGTCCCTCGTCGAGCAGGTGCCGGGCGTAGGTGGGCGTCACGTTCACCACGTCGACGCGGTGGCGGTGGCAGTAGGCGACGAGCGCCGTGGCGTCCCTGCGCAGCTCCTCGTCGCAGACGTGCACGTGGTGGCCCTCGACCAGCCACAGCAGCTCCTCCCACGACATGTCGAAGGAGAAGGAGACGGTGTGGGCGATGGTGAGGACCCGGCCGCCGGCCGCCGCGACCGTCGGCGTGAAGATCGCCTCGCGGTGGTTGAGCTGCATGTTGGTCAGGCCGCGGTACGGCGTGACCACTCCCTTGGGACGGCCGGTGGAGCCTGAGGTGTAGATGACGTACGCGGGATGGTCGAGCCGTCCCGCCGTGCGGGGGACGTCGACCGGGCCGGTGGGCCCCGACACGTCGTCCAGGAGCAGCCCGGCCACGGGGTGGGAGGCGAACCTGGGCGCCACCCCCCGCGTGGTGACCAGCAGGACGGGCCCGGCGTCGGCCAGCATCGCGAGCAGCCGCTCGTCGGGGTGGTCGAGTTCGAGCGGCAGGTACGCCGCCCCGGTGCGGAGCACGGCGAACAGCGCGGCGACCATGTCGACGGAGCGGGGCACCGCGAGCGCGACGATCTTCTCCGGCGCCGCGCCCCCGGCCAGCAGCGACCGCGCGATCTGGTTCACCCGCGCGTCGAGCTCGGCGTAGGTCAGGGTCCGGTCCTCGAAGGTGAGCGCGGGCCGGTGCGGGGTCCTGCCGGCCTGGGCCGCCAGGAGGTCGGCGATCGTGTCCTCGCCGACGGGCCCGGTGACCCCGTCCATGGAGGTGCTCTCCCCCGCCGGGAGCAGCGGCACGTCGGCCACGGTCGCCCGGGGGTCGGCGGTGAGGCGGAGCAGGACGTGCTCCAGCCGGGCCAGCAGGGCCTGCGCCTGCTCCCGCGCCACGACGTCTCCCCGGTACTCCAGCCGCAGGGTGAGCCGCGCGCCGGGGGTGACCACCCACGTGAGCGGGTAGTGCGTGGCGTCCACGCTGGACACGCCGACGACGCCGTGCGCCTCCTCCAGGTCGGTGAAGGTGTCGTCGTCGAGGAAGTTCTGCAGCACGTAGAGGCTGTCGAACAGGGCGTCGCGGCCCGCCGCCCGCTGGATGTCCCCGAGCCCCAGATGTTCGTACGGCATCAGCTCCACGCGCTCGGCCTGGACCCGCTTCATGACGTCCAGCGCGCGATCGCCGGGGGCGAGCCGGACCACGGCCGGCACGGTGTTGAGGAACACCCCGATCACCGACTCGATGCCGTCCAGCTCGGTCGGCCGCCCGGCGACCGTCGTGCCGAACACGGCGTCGCGGCGGCCCGACGCGTGGGCCAGCACCATGCCGAGGGCGGTGGTGAGCATCGCGTTGAGCGTCACGCCGCAGCGGCGGGCCCGGTCGGTGACCTGCCGGGTCTGCTCCTCCGTCAGCCGCGCCGACAGGCTGGTCGCCGGCACGGGGGCGGTACCCGCCGCCGCCGGGAACAGGACGGTGGGCTCCACGCCGGCCAGGGCCCGCGCCCACGCGCTGCCCGCGGCCCCGGCGTCCTGGCGGTCCAGCCAGGCGAGGTAGTCGGTGAACGTCGCCCCGCCCGTGGGGAGGGCGGGGCGCTCGCCGCGGGAGTCGTACAGGGCGAACAGCTCGCGCAGCACCAGCTCGCGCGACCAGCCGTCCCACAGCAGCAGGTGGTACGTGAGGACCAGGCGGTCGCGCCCGCCCGGCAGGTGGACCACGGTCAGGCGGCACAGCGGCGGGCGGGCCGGGTCGAAGGGCCGCCTGCGGTCCTCCGCCATCACCTCGGGCAGCCCGGAGCCGTCCGCGGACAGGTCGACCACGCCGACGGCGGCGTCGAGGCCGGTGCCGACCACCGCCACGGGACGGTGCCCCTCGCCGGCGGTGAAGCCGAGACGCAGCGTGGGATGGCGGTCGAGGAGGGCCGCGTACGCCAGGCGGAGGGCCGGCAGGTCGAGGCGGGTGGCGAAGTCGAAGGCGTTCTGCGCCACGTACACGTCGGCGTCGCCGGCGTAGCGCGCCTGGAAGAACAGCCCCTCCTGCAGCGGCGACAGCGCCCACTGCTCCGGCCCGGCCTGACGGCCCGCGGCCAGGTCGCGCAGCGCGGCGCCCCAGCCGTCGGCGAGCAGGCGGGCGTCGTCCGCGCCCAGCCCGCCCTCCGCGTACGTGAACACCGCGTGCAGCTCGGGACCGTCCGGGGTGTCGTGGCAGGCGACGTTGATCTCCAGCAGGTACGGGGTCCCCAGGTCAGGGTCGGGAGCCACGCGCAGCGCCGCGGCCTCCGGCGCGGTGTCCCAGTCGCGCGTCCCCCCGGCGGGGAACCTGCCGAGGTAGTTGAACAGCAGCTGGGGCGTGCCGAGCCGGGCGAGCGCGGCGGCGGTCCGCGGGTTGCAGTACCGCAGCAGCCCGAACCCGAGCCCTCCGTCGGGCGCCGCCCGCACCGCCTCGCGCACCTCGCCGGGCGTGGCCTGGCCGCCGGGCAGGCGTACGGGGGCGATGGCGGTGAACCAGCCGACCGTCCTGGACAGGCCCGCGTCGCCGGCGCGGCCGTGCCGTTCCAGGTCGAGCACCAGCGGCGCGTCCGTGTCCAGGCCGCGCGCGGAGCGCCAGCGGGCGACCGCGGCGTGCAGCGCCGCGACGAGCGTCCCGGTGACGTCCCCTCCTTGCTGCGCGGCCGGGACGGTGGTGAGCAGCGGCTCCGTCACGTCGGGCGGCAGGCGGAGCACGTGGTCGCGGGTGGCCCCGACGGTGAGCCCGACGGCCGGGGCGGCCGGGTCGAGCTCGCCGCCCGGGCGCAGCGTGTCCGCCCAGTGCTCGAACTCCGCCAGCCTGGCCGCCTGGGCGGCGTTCTCGGTCAGCGCCCGCGCGTGGGCGCGCAGGGAGGTGGCGACCGGGTCGAGCGCGGGCCGCTCCCCCACGGCGACGGCGTCCCACGCCTGCCGCAGGTCGTCGACGAGGATGCGCCAGGACACCCCGTCCACGGCGAGGTGGTGGGCGACGATCAGGAGCCTGCCCTGCCGGTGCGGCCCCCGGTCGAACCACACCGCCTGGAGCATCCGGCCGGCGTCCGGGTCGAGCCGGCCGGCGGCGGCGTCGGACTCGGCGGCGATGAGCGCGCGCAGGCCGTCGTCGTCGTGCCCGGTCGCGTCGACCGCCAGCACGCCGGGCTCCGGCGGGTCGCCGGCCGGACGGGCCTCCAGCGACCACAGCAGCGGCGAGGGCCTGCTGAGCTTCAGGCGGAGCGCGTCGTGCCGGTCGGCCAGCGCGCGGATCAGCTGGGCGGCCTGCTCGCGCGTCATGCCCGGCGGGGTGCGCAGCAGCTCGGCCTGGTTGAGCCGGGAGATCGTGCCACCCAGCTCGGCCAGCCGGTGCACGATCGGCATGAGCATGATCTCGCCGACGCCGTCCGACGCGGCGTTCTCCGGTACGGCGGGCTCGGGCCCGGAGCCCAGGGCGCGGGCGAGGGCGGCCGGGGTCCTGCGGACGAACACGTCCTGCGGTGACAGGTGCAACGCGCGGCGCCTGGCGAGGTTCACCAGCTGGATGGCGATGATGCTGTCACCGCCGAGGTGGAAGAAGTCGTCGTCGGGGCCGGCCGCGTCCACCTGCAGCACCTCGTCGAACAGCGCGCACAGCGCCGCCACCGCGTCCCCGCCGGCCGGCGCCGTCGCGGAGGCCGCGGTGCGGGCGGCGGGTGCCGAGGCAGGCGTACGGGCGGCGGTCGCCGTGAGCGGGACGGCGGCCAGCGCGTCCCTGTCCAGCTTGCCGTTGACCGTGAGCGGCAGCTCCTCCAGCGGGACGACGGCCGCCGGGACCGCGTACGAGGGCAGCGACCGCGACAGGTGCGACCGCACCGCGTCCACGTCGATCCGCGTGCCCGGCCGGGGGACCGCGTAGGCCACCAGCCGCCGCCGGCCTTGCCGGTCCTCGCGCACGGCCGCCGCGGCGCCGGCGACGCCGTCCAGCGCCAGCAGCGCGGCCTCGATCTCGCCGAGCTCGATGCGGTAGCCGCGTACCTTCACCTGCTGGTCGGCCCGCCCCATGTAGACGAGGTCGCCGCCGGGATTCCGGCGTGCGAGGTCGCCGCTGCGGTAGAGGCGGCCGCCGGGGGTGGACGGGTCGGCCACGAAGCGGGCGGCGGTCAGCGACGGGCGGCCGAGGTAGCCGCGGGCCAGCTGGTCGCCGGCCACGTACACCTCGCCCGTCGCCCCCGGCGGGACCGGCTGCAGGTAGCGGTCGAGCAGGTGGACGCCGAGGCCGGGCAGCGGCCCGCCGATGGTGCCGGCCGGCTCGCCCCGGGTGTCGTCCGGGGTGAGCTCCCTGAAGGTGACGTGCACGCAGGTCTCGGTGATGCCGTACATGTTGACCAGCCGGGCGGCCGGGTGGCGGCGCTGCCACGACGCCAGGCGGGAGGGGTCCAGCGCCTCGCCGCCGAAGACGACGTACCGGAGGGCGAGCTCGCCCTGCGCCGCCTCCGCCAGCGGGTGGAACGCCGACGGGGTCTGGTTGAGCACGGTCACCCGCTCGCGCTCCAGCAGGCCGAGGAACCGCCGCGGGTCGCGGGCCACCTCCCGGTCGACGACGACCAGCCGCCCGCCGTGCAGCAGCGCGCCCCACAGCTCCCACACCGAGAAGTCGAACGCGGCGGAGTGGAACATCGTCCACACGTCGGCGTCCCCGAAGTCG
Organism: Nonomuraea sp. KM88; assembly: GCF_052245635.1. Taxonomy (NCBI): domain Bacteria; kingdom Bacillati; phylum Actinomycetota; class Actinomycetes; order Streptosporangiales; family Streptosporangiaceae; genus Nonomuraea; species Nonomuraea sp. KM88. The sequence goes on from NZ_JBQQCC010000003.1 coordinate 349,463, forward strand.
AACAGCTCGCCGGCCGCGGCGAACAACGACAGCACGTTGCGGTGCGTCACCTCGACGCCCTTGGGCGTCCCCGTCGAGCCGGAGGTGTAGATGACGTACGCCGTGTTGTCCGTCCCTGCCGAGGTGAGAGGGGCGGCGGCGTCACGGTCGTCCGGCTGGTCGTCCAGCAGCACGATCGGCACCCCGGTCCCGGGCAGCTCCGCCAGCGTGGCGGGCTCGGTCAGCAGGCACGCCGGCGCGGCGTCGTCCAGGATGAAGGCCAGCCGGGCGGCCGGGGCGTCGAGGTCCAGCGGCACGTAGCAGCCGCCCGCCTTGACGACGGCCAGCAACGCGACGACGAGGCCGGCCGAACGCGGCAGCGCCACGGCGACCCGCGTCTCGGGCCCCACTCCCCTGGCGGCCAGGACCCGGGCCAGCCTCGTGGCGGCGGCGTCCAGCTCGGCGTGGGTGAGCGAGGTGTCGCGCCAGGTCACGGCGGTCGCGGCGGGCTCGGGCCTGGCGGCGGCGTACGCGCCGGCCAGCGTCCCCGCGGCGGCGGGCGCCCCGGCGGCCGAGGAGGCGGCCGAGGAGGCGGCCGAGGAGGCGGCCGAGGAGGCGGCCGAGGAGGCGGCCGGCGCAGCGGAGGGCTGGGACGGGGCGGCCTCGTGTTCGGCGCCGGTGAGCAGGGCCAGCCGCGAGACCGGCGTGTCCGGGGCCGTGACGAGCTGGTCGAGCACCCGGGTGACGAGGTCGAGCAGGGTCCTGGCGCGTTCCTCCCCGACCAGCTCCACGTCGTACTTGATCTCCAGGGCGAGCCGCTCGCCGGGGAAGGCGACCAGCGAGACCGGGTAGTGCGGCGAGTCCGTGCCGGTGAAGCCGCGCAGCGCCAGCCCGGACCGCTCGCCCCCGCGCGCGGCGGGGAAGTTCTCCACCACGACCATGGTGTCGAAGAGCTCGCGGACGCCCGCGAGCCGGGCCAGCTCGGCGAGGCCGACGTGCTGGGCGTCGAGCAGGTCGCCCTGCTGCCCGTGCAGGCGGCGGACGATCTCCCCCAGGGTCTCGTCAGGCCGCCAGGACATCGGCACGGGGATGGTGTTGATCAGCAGGCCGACGACGGTCTCGACGCCGGGCAGCCGCCCGCCGCGGCCGGACACCGTGGAGCCGAAGACCACGTCGTCCCGCCCGAGCAGCCGGCCGAGCAGCAGGCCCCACGCCGCGTGCACGAGGGTGCTCACCGTCACGCCCCGCTCGCGGGCCGCGGCGGCGACCGGGCCGGCGGGCAGCTCGCCGTGCACGCTCGCGTGCCTGGACACCGCGTACGTGGCCGGGAACAGGCGCGTCCCGGAGCCGACCCCGGCCAGCGCGGCGGCCCACGCCTCGCGGGCGGCGGCCCGGTCCAGCCCGGCCACCGCCTCCACGTGATCGCGGAACGTCACCACGGGCGCGGGCAGCGCGGCGCCGCGCTCGTAGGCCTCGACGACGTCGCCGAAGACCAGCGGGTACGACCAGCCGTCGGCGATGATGTGGTGCATGGTCTCCACGAGCCGGTGGTCGGTGTCGCCGAGCGAGACCAGCGCGTAGCGCAGCAGCGGCGCGGCCGCCAGGTCGAACGGCTCGGCCAGCTCGGCGGCGGCCAGCTCGGCCAGCCGTTCGCGCGCCTCGTCCGCGTCCAGCCCTCTCAGGTCGGCCGTGCGCCACGGCACCTCGACCGTGCCGGCGACCACCTGGACCACCCGGCCGTCGGCCAGCTCCTGGAAGCACGCCCGCAGGGCGTCGTGGCGGTGCACCGTCGCGGTCACCGCCCGGCGCAGCGCCGCCGGGTCGACCGGGCCGGACAGCTCGGCCACCTGCTGCACCACGTAGGTGTCGGTGTGGCCGGCGCCGAAGGACGCGTGGAAGTACATGCCCTCCTGGAGCGGCAGCAGCGGCAGGACGTCGCGGGCGCCGGCGAACCGGTCGACGTCCTCCTGCGTGAGCGCGACCAGGGGGAAGTCCGACGGGGTGTGCCCGGCCAGGTCGCCGCAGCGGGTCAGGGCGGTCAGCGCGGCCAGCCACAACCCGGCCAGGTCGGCGACCTCTCCGTCCGCCATGAGGCCGGACGGCCAGGACAGCGTGGCCGAGAACGAAGGCCCCTCCGGTCCGTCCTGGGCCAGGGCGTTGACCTCCAATCCCATCGCGGGGTTGTCCGGGTGGACGCCCTCGCGCAGGGTCTCGCCGCCGCCGGCGAAACGGCCCAGGTAGTTGAAGAGGATCTGCGGCGGCTGCGGGAGATCGAGCCCGTCGAGGTGGCGCAGGACACCGTGGCCGAACCCCTTGCGCGGCACCGCGCGCAGCTGCTCCTTGACGGCCCTGGCGGCCCTGGCCAGCGCCGGGCCGGCCGCGGTGACCTCGTCCCAGCTCAGCGGCCCGGGATCGAGGCGTACGGGGTGGATGGCGGTGAACCAGCCCACGGTTCGCGACAGGTCGGCGCCGCCGGCGAGGTCGCCGTCGCGGCCGTGGCCTTCGAGGCTGAGGAGTACGGCGGAGCCGTCGCCGCGCCCGTGCACGCGCCGCCACCGGGCGAGCGCGACGGCGAAGCCCGTCAGCAGCACGTCGTCGACGCCGCCGTGCATCGCGGCGGGCACGGCTCCCAGCAGGGCCGCGCTCGTCTCCACGGGCAGGGACACGGTCAGCGACCGGACGGTGGCGGCCGTGTCGACCGCGGGGTCCAGCGGGCGGGCGCCCAGCGGAGGATCGTCGGTGGCCAGGACGTCGCGCCAGTATCCGGCCTCGTCCCGGAAGGAGGGACGCGCGTCCTGGATCGCCGACGCCCAGGCGCGGAAGGACGTCGGCACCGGGTCCGGCGCGGGGTCGCGGCCGGCCGCCAGGTCGGCCCAGGCGCGGGCGAGGTCGTCGGCGATCACGCGCCAGGAGACGCCGTCGATGACCAGGTGGTGGACGACCAGCAGCAGGTGACCGGGGTTGGGGCCGGCGTCGGACCAGACCGCCTGCAGCATGATCCCGCGCTCCGGGTCCAGCCGCCTGGCCACCTCCTCGGCGTCCTCCCCTGCGTCCTCCCCGGTGCGGGGTGCTTCCTGCCGCGTGCAGAGCGCGGACGCGTCGAACCCCTCCGGCGGCGGCACCGACAACGTCCACGTGTCGCCGTCGCGGTCGAGCCTGGCCCGCAGCAGGTCGTGGCGGACGCAGAGCGCCCGTACCGCCCGTTCCACCTGCCGTGCGCCGAGGCTGGCGGGGACCGGCAGGACCATCGACTGGTAGAAGCGCTCCAACGGCGTGCGGGCCAGCATCGTCTCGGCGAGCATCGGGGTGAGCGGCACGACCCCGGTCGCGGGCACGCCGGGATCGCGCGCCTCCCCCGGCGGCGGGTGCGGGAGGGCGGCGGCCAGCGCCCGCACGGTGCGGCGGCGGAAGACGTCGCGCGGGGTGAGGTTCATGCCCGCCCTGCGCGCCCGGCCCGTCACCGCGATCGAGGAGATGCTGTCACCGCCGATGGCGAAGAAGTCGTCGTCGGCGCCGACCTCGGCCAGGCCGAGGACCTCGGCGTAGATGGCCGCCAGGATCTGTTCCCGCTCGCCGCGCGGCGCCTGCCGCGCGGCGCCGCCGGGCGCGACGGGCTCGGGGAGCGCCGCCACGTCGAGCTTGCCGTTGACGGTGAGCGGCAGCTCGTCCACCACCCCGTACAGGGCGGGGACCATGTAGCCGGGCAGCCGCTCGGCCAGCGCCGCGCGCAGGGCGGCGGCGAGCTCGTCGCGGGCGCCCCCGGGCGCCGGGATCACGTACGCGACCAGCTTCCTCAGCCCCGGCACCGCGGGATCGGGGCGGGCGACCACGGCGGCCTGGCGCACCCGCGGGTGGGCCGACAGCGCCGATTCGACCTCGCCCAGCTCGACCCGGTACCCGCGGATCTTCACCTGGTCGTCGACGCGGCCGAGGAAGTCGAGGTTGCCGTCCTCGCGCCGGCGTACGAGGTCACCGGTGCGGTACATGCGCCCGCCGGGCACGAACGGGTCGGCGACGAAGCGGGCGGCCGTCTGCCCGGGGGCGTGCAGGTATCCGTGCGCCAGGCCGGCGCCCGCCACGTGGAGCTCGCCGATCACGCCCGCGGGCACGGGGCGGAGCCACCCGTCCAGCACGTACGCGCGGGTGTTCCAGATGGGACGGCCCACGGTCGGGGTGGCGCTGTCGCGGGTGCCCGCGCCGAGCGTGTTGATCGTGTACTCGGTGGGCCCGTACAGGTTGTATCCCTCGGGGCCGTCCGGCTCGCTCAGCCGCTCCCAGACGCTCTCGCTGACGGCCTCGCCGCCGAGCAGCACCAGGCACGGGGCGTGCCCGCCGTCGAGCAGGCCCTCCTCGAACAGCAGGTGGGCGTACGTCGGGGTGACGTTGACGACGTCGATCCCGTTGGCCTGGCAGTACGCGACGAGCGCGGTGGCGTCCCTGCGCAGCTCCTCGTCGCAGATGTGCACCTCATGGCCCTCGACCAGCCACAGCAGCTCCTCCCACGACATGTCGAACGAGAACGACACGGTGTGCGCGATGCGCAGCCGCTGCCGCCCGGTCCGGCGCGCGGCCGGGCCGAAGATCTCGGCCCGGTGGTTGAGCTGCATGTTGGTCAGCCCGCGATAGGGCGTCACCACTCCCTTGGGCCGGCCGGTGGATCCGGAGGTGTAGATGACGTAGGCGGGCAGGTCGCCCGGCACGTCCACGGTGAGCGGGCCGGCCGCGAAGCCGTCCACGTCCGGGAGCACGCACCGCCCGCCGAGCCGCCGCTGGTGCTCGGCCAGCGCCGAGCCCGGATCGGCGCAGACCAGGAGGACGGGCCGGGCGTCGTCGAGCATGGCGGCCAGCCGGTCGAGCGGATGGTCGAGCTCCAGCGGCAGGTAGGCGGCGCCGGCGCGCAGGACGCCGAAGAGCGAGACGACCATCTCGACGCCGCGGGGCAGCCCGAGCGCGACGATCCCGCCGGGGCCCGCGCCCTGCGAGCGCAGCAGCCGGGCGCACTGGTTGATCCGGCCGTCCAGCTCGGCGTAGGTCAGTCGCCGCTGCCCGAAGACGAGGGCCACGTCGTCGGGGCACGCGCGGGCCCGCTCGGCCAGCAGGTCGGCGATCGTCGCCGTGCCGATCGGATGCTCGGCCGCCGCCCACTGCCGGGCCAGCTCGTCGCGCTCCTCGTCGAGCATCAGGTCGAGCGCGCCGACCGGCACGGCGAGGCCGTCGGCCAGCGTCGCCAGCAGCCGGGTGAACCGGCGCACCATCCGCCGGGCGTCGCGCTCGGGCACGTCGGGCCGGTACTCCAGCTTGATCCACAGGTTGGCGCCGGGGGTGAGCACCCAGGTGAACGGGTAGTGGGTGCTGTCGGTGTAGTCCACGCCGACGATGCCGTGCTCGCGTTCCAGGTCGGTGAACGTGGTGTCGGTCAGGAAGTTCTGCAGCACGTACAGCGTGTCGAACAGCTGCTCCTGGCCGCACGCGCGGTGGATGTCACCGAGGCCGAGGTATTCGTGCGGCGCCAGGTCGACGCGGTCGTCCTGGGCGCGGCGGGCCAGGTCGAGCACGGTGGCGCCGGGCGAGGGCGCGACCCTGGCGGGGACCGTGTTGAGGAACAGGCCGATCACGTTCTCGATGCCGGGCAGCTCGGCCGGGCGGCCGGCCACGGTCGTGCCGAACACCACGTCCTGGCGGCCGGACTCGTAGCCGAGCAGGATGCCCAGCGCGGCGGTCAGCAGCGCGTTGAGCGTGACGCCGCCGCGGGCCGCCTGCTCGCCCAGCCGTGTGGTGACCTCGGCGGGCAGCGCGGCGAGGACGCGTTCGGACGGCACCGGTTCGCGGCCGGCGGCCTCCGGCGCCAGGACGGTCGGCCCGTCGACTCCCGACAGGGCCGCCCGCCAGGCGGCCGCGGAGGCGTCGCGGTCGCGCGTGCCGATCCAGGTGAGGTAGTCGGCGAACGTGCTCTCCGCCGGAGGGAGCGCGGCGCGCGTGCCGCCCGAGCCGTAGAGCGCGAACAACTCGCGCAGGACCAGCTCGCGCGACCAGCCGTCCCACAACAGGAAGTGCGAGGTCAGCAGGAGCCGGTCGCGCCCGTCCCGCAGGCGTACGACGGTCAGCCTCACCAGGGGCGGCCGGGCCACGTCGAACGGCTCCTCCCGGTCGGCCCGCGTCACCGCGTCGAGCCGGCCGTCCTGCTCCGTCAGGTCGACGACCCGTACCTCGGCCGGCACGTCCGCGGCGACGAGTTGCGCGCCACCGTCGGCGGCGAACCCCGCGCGCAGGGTGGGGTGGCGGCGCAGCAGCGCCGCGAAGGCCTCCGTCATGGCGCGGACGTCGACGCGCCGGTCGAAGTCGAAGACGTTCTGCGCGATGTAGGTGCTGTTGCTGTCGGCGAAGGTCGCCTGGTAGTAGACGCCCTGCTGGAGCGGCGACAGCGGCCAGAGCTCGCCCACCGCGCCCCCCTCGGCCGGCGGCTCCGCCTCCCGCAGGGACGCGGCGAGGGCGGCGGGCGTGCGCAGGCGGAACACGTCCCCGGTGGTGAGCTCCACGCCGTCCCTGGCGAGCAGGCTGACGAGGCGGATGGCGAGGATGCTGTCGCCGCCGACGGTGAAGAAGTCGTCGTGCACGCCGAGACCGTCGACGCCGAGCAGGGCGCCGGCGCGGGCGCAGATCATCGCCTCCTCGGCGGTCCGCGGCGGCCCGCCCCTGACGCCGGGTTCCGGGTCGGGCAGCGCGCGGCGGTCGCGCTTGCCGTTGGGCAGCACGGGCAGCCGGTCCAGCACCGTCACCGTCGCGGGCAGCAGGTAGTGCGGCAGGTCGGCGCGGAGCAGGGTGCGCAGCCCTTGGGGGTCCAGCTCCTCGCCCGGCGCGGCCACCACGTACGCGTGCAGCGCGCCTCCCCGGACCGCGACCGCCGCGTCGCAGACCCCGGCGCGGCGCATCAGCGCGGCTTCGAGCTCGCCCGGCTCGACCCGGTAACCGTTGATCTTCACCTGGTCGTCCGCCCGGCCGAGGAACTCGACCCGCCCGTCAGGCGTCCAGCGGCCGAGGTCTCCCGTCCGGTAGAGGCGGGCGCCGTCGCCGAACGGGTCCGCCACGAACCGGTCCGCGGTCGTCCCCGACCGGCCCAGGTAGCCGCGGGCGAGCTGCGCGCCGCCGACGTAGATCTCGCCGGGCGCGCCGGGCGGCACGAGCTGGAGCGCGGAGTCGAGCAGGTAGAGCCGCGTGCCCGGCACCGGCCTGCCCAGCGTCACCGGCTCTCGCGGGTCCACCTCGCCCTGGAGCACGTCCCCCGCGACCTCGGACGAGCCGTAGGAGTTGACGATCCTGGCCTCGGGCGACGCCCGGCGCAGGGAGCGTACGCAGGCCCGGCCGAGCGGTTCGCCGCTGCAGATCCAGCGGTTGAGCGCGGCGAGCCGCTCGGGCGCCGTGTCGGCGAGCGCCGCGGCCAGGCTCGGTACGGCGAGCAGCTGGGTCGCCCCCGACCGTTCCACGAGCCGGGCCAGCGCCGCCCCGTCGGTGGCCTCACCGTCGCCGGCGATGACCGTCGTCGCCCCGGCGACCAGCCCGCCGAGCAGCTCGGTAGTACCGTCGATGAAGCTCAGCGAGCTCTTGGCCAGCCGCACACGCGCATCCCAGGCGGCCGCCGCCCAGGCGAGCCGGTTGGCGAGCGCTCCGTGGGTGCCCACCACCGCCTTCGGCCGGCCGGTCGAGCCGGAGGTGTAGACGACGGAGACCGCGTCCAGCGGCGTCACGGGCGTGCCCGCCGCGGCCTGGCCCGCGGCGGCCTGGCCCGCGGCGGCGGCCCGGACGGTGAAGGAGGGCAGGTCGTGCGGGGGCAGCGTCCTGGCGTTCGCCTCGTCGGTGAGCAGGCAGGCCGGACGCGCGTCGCCGAGCATGAACTCGATCCTGGCCGCCGGGTAGCCGGGGTCGACGGGCAGGTAGGCGGCCCCGGCCCGCATGACGCCGAGCAGGGCCGCCGCCATGTCCGCCGAACGGCTCGTCGCCACCGCGACGATGTCGCCGCGCCGTACGCCGGCCGCGGCCAGCGTGCCGCACACCCGCCGGGCCCGGTCGTCCAGCTCGGCGTAGGTGAGCGTGACCCCTGCGGACATGACGGCGGCGCGCGCGGGATGCTGCGCGACCTGGCGGGCGAACAGGTCCAGCACGGAGGCGCCACCGCCCGCAGCCCCGGCGCCGGTCCCGGCGTCGGCGTCGGCATCGGCATTGGCTGCGGTCAGGACTGCCGCGGTGGTTCCGGTTCCGGCGGCCAGCAGGTGCCGGCGCTGCTCGCCGGACACCAGCTCCACCTGGCCGCACGTCAGCGTGGCGTCGTCGGCGAGGGCGGCGAGCAGCCTCTCGTACTGCTCGACCAGCAGGTCGGCCGAGGTCGCGGAGACCAGCCGCCGGTCGTGGGTCAGCGTGAGCACGATCCGGTCGCCGGGCTTGGCCATCAGCGTCACCGGATAGTGGGGCGCCTCGATCGTGTCGATCCCGGCGACCGCGAGGTCGCCCTGCTCTGCGGAGGGCTCCGGGTGGTTCTCGACGACCACCAGGGTGTCGAACAGCTCGGCCACGCCCAGCCGGCGGTGCAGCGCGGCCAGCGGGACGTGCTCGTGCTCCATCACCTCGCGTTGCGTACGCGCGAAACGGCGCAGCACCTCGGCCAGCGGGTCGGCCGGCTGCCAGCGTACCCTCGCCGGCACGGTGTTGATCAGCAGCCCGACCATCGCGTCGATGCCCGCCGGTTCGGAAGACGCGCGGCCCGACACGGCCGAGCCGAACGTCACGTCGTCGCGCCCGGTCAGCCGCCCGACGAGGATCCCCCAGGTCGCGGCGAGCACCGAGCCGGCGGTGAGCCCGTTTCCCTGCGCCCATGCCCGCAGGCGGTCGCCGAGATCGCCCGGCAGCTCCCGCCGGACCCGGCCGAACCCGCCACCCCCGGACCCGCCACCGGTCCGGCCACTGGGCCCGCCGAACGCCTCAGCCGTCATCCCGGCCTGCGGGACGGCCGGCGCGTCGGTCTGCGGGACGGCCGGCGCGCCGGCCAGCGCGCGGGCCAGCATGGTCGGTTCCCGAACGCCGGACAGGGCCTCGGCCCACGCCTCGATCGCGGTGTCGGTGTCCTGCGCCGCGAGCATCCTCAGGAACTCCCGGTAGGGCGGCGGCTCGGGCAGCGGCCTGTCCTCGTAGAGGGCCAGCAGGTCGCGCAGGAGCAGCGGCACCGACCAGCCGTCGGCCAGGATGTGGTGCACGGTGTGGACGAGGGCGTGCCGCCGCGGCCCGAACTTCACCAGCGCGAAACGCATGGCCGGCGGCCGGGCGAGGTCGAACGGCGCCGACCGCTCGGCCGCGGCGATCTCCTCCAGGAGGGGCTGGGCGAGGTCGACGTCGCTGAAGTCCTCGCTGCGCCACGGCACCTGTGCACGGCCCGCGATCACCGACACCACCTGCCCGTCGCCGGTGGTGCGGAAGGCCGGGCGCAGGTTGGGGTGGCGGCCGAGCAGGCGTTCTGCCGCGGTGCGCAGGCGCTCGCCGTCCATCGGCCCGGTGAGCTCGATGACCTGCTGGACGACGTACGGATCGCTGCCGGGGTCGAGGGTGGCGTGGAAGTACAGGCCGGTCTGCAGCGGCGAGAGCGGCAGCACGTCCTGCAGCCCTGGCGTGTCCGCCTCGATGGCGGTCACGTCGGCCTGTTCCAGCTGGACGAGCGGGAAGTCGGACGGGGTGTGCCCGGTGACCGTGTCGCTGGTGGCGATGTCGGTGAGGGTCTGCGTCCACAGGGCGGCCAGCTCCCGTACGCGGCCGGCGTCGAGCACGCCCGCCGGCCAGCTGAACGTGGTCGCCAGGACCGGCCCGCCGGCCGTGTCGACGGCGACGGAGTTGATCTCGAGTACGCGCGGCAGCGGCATGCGCGGATCGCGCCGCTCGACCACGATCTCGCCGCCACCAGCAGGCGCCCAGTCACCGGTCCGATCGCCGGCGCTCTCCTCGGCCCGAGCGGAGGCAGGATCACCGGACCAGTCGCCGGCGCGACCGGAAGGCCGCTCGGAGGACCGGTCGCCGGCTGGGGTGCCGAAGCGGCCGAGATAGTGGACGAGCACCTGCGGCGCCACGGCCAGGTCAGGGCGCGGCCCGTCCCCGAGGTAGCGCAGCGCCCCGTAGCCGAGCCCGCGTTGCGGTACCTGGCGGAGCTGTTCCTTGACCGCCTTGACCGCCTCGCCCGGCGTCCCGGAGCCGGGGTCGATCACGGCGGGGAACAGGGTGGTGAACCAGCCGAAGGTACGCGACAGGTCGGCGTCGCCGGCGGCCTCCTCCTCCCGCCCGTGCCCCTCCAGTTCCAGCAGCACGGCCGGGCCGGAGCCGCGCCAGCGGACCAGGGCGCGCGCCGCGGCGGCGACCAGCACGTCGTTCACCCCGCCGTGGACGGCGGCGGGGACCGGGCCGAGCAGGCGGCCGGCGATCGCGGCGGGGATCTCGACCGTGAGCGACCGCTCCGTGGCGACCACGTCGCGCCGCGGATCGAGCGGCCGCTCGCCGATCATCGGGTCGGGCGCCGCCGCGGTACGCCGCCAGTGGTCCTCGCCGGCGCTGAAGTCGCACTCCCGCAGCCGGGTCGCCCACTGCCGGAACGAGGTGGGCGCCTGGGGCAGTTCGACGGGACGGCCCGCCCGCGCCGCCTGCCAGGCCTGGGCGAGGTCCTCCAGGAGGATGCGCAGCGACACGCCGTCCACGACCACGTGGTGGACCACGATCGCGAGCCGCCCCTGGGCGCGCGCTCCGGCGTCGAGCCAGACGAGGTCGAGCATGCGCCCGCCGGCCGGGTCGAGCCGTCCGGGGGCGGCGGCGACCTGCCGTTCCAGGTCGGCCGCGGTCTCGACGCGGGTGATCACCTCGGCGGCCCTGGGCTGCCCCGGTGGCCGCACCGTGAGCGTCCAGCGGCCGGCGCCGGTCGTCCGCGCCCGCAGCAGGTCGTGGGCGGCGAGCACCGCGTCGATCATGCTCTCCAGCTGGTCGCCGGTCAGCCCGGCGGGCGTGCGTACGGTCATCGACTGGAAGAAGCCGTCCATCGACGGCCCGAGGTCCTGGAGCCACTCGATGATCGGCGTCGGCGGCACCTCGCCGACCCCGCTCACCGGGGGCGGCGAGGCGGTGCCGACGCCGGTAAGCGTGGCCGCCAGAGCGGCCGGGGTGGGGTGGGCGAACAGGTCGCGCGGGCGTACCGCGAGCCCGGCACGCCGCGCCTGCCTGACCACGCCGATCGCGACGATGCTGTCGCCGCCCAGGGCGAAGAAGTCGTCCTCGGCCCCCACCTCGGCCACACCCAGGACCTGCGCGAAGACCTCACACAGGACACGCTCGCGCTCGGTGCGGGGCGCGCGCGTGCCGGCCGCGGGTTCGGCCGGCCGGGGCAGTGCCTGCCGGTCCACCTTCCCGTTGGCGGTGACGGGGAAGCGGTCGAGGACGACGTACGCGTCCGGCACCATGTACGCCGGCAGCCGGCCGGCGCACCAGTCACGCAGCTCGGCGGCCGGGACGGCGTCGTTCGACCTCGCGTACCCGACGAGCCGCCGCCCGTTCTCGCTCACTACGACGGCGGCCTGCCGCACGTCCGGGTGGGTGGCGAGCGCGGCCTCGACCTCCTCCAGCTCCAGTCGCATGCCGCGGATCTTCACCTGGTGGTCGGCGCGGCCGACGAACTCCAGCGAGCCGTCGGGGGCCTGCCTGGCGAGGTCGCCGGTCCGGTACATCCGGGAGCCGTCCGCGGCGAACGGGTCGGCGACGAACCGGCCGCCGGTGAGCGCGGGCGCGTTGATGTAGCCGCGGCCGAGCAGGAACCCGGCGGCGTACAGCTCGCCGGCCGTGCCCGGGGGCACCTGTTCCAGGCGTTCGTCGAGCACGTACAGCCGCGTGTGCGGATTGGGGCGGCCGATGGAGGTCGCGATGCGCTCGGCGGTGTCGCGGTAGATGACGTGCGAGACGCCGATGGTGGCCTCGGCCGGGCCGTACCCGTGGTAAAGGGTCGTCGAGAGCTGGCCGCGGAAGCGGTCGAACAGCTCCGGGGTGAGCACCTCGCCACCGCACCAGACGTGCTTCAGCCCGGACAGCAGCGAGGTCCCGCGGGCCATCTCGAGCAGGACGTCGAGCATCGACGACACGAGGTAGACGAACGTCACGCCCTCGCGGGCGATCAGGTCCAGCAGGTACTGGGGGTCGCGTTCGCCCCCGGGCTCCGCGATCACCACGTAGCCGCCGGACACGAGCGGCAGCAGGATCTCGTTGACGGAGATGTCGAACGACAGCGGCGCCTTGAACAGGGACGCGTCGCCAGGACCGAAGCCGAGGATCTCCTCCACCTGCCAGAGCAGGCGGTGGCTGATCGCCTCGTGGCGGATCATGGCGCCCTTGGGGGTGCCGGTCGAGCCGGAGGTGAACATCACGTACGCCAGCCGGCCGCCCTGGACGGACACGGGCGGCGGCTCGGCGGGCTCGTGGGCGTACCCCCAGGAGCCCAGATCCACCTCCCGCACGCCCAGCGTGCGGGCCGCCCCCGCCTCGGCGCTGACCTGGCGGCGGCGCGCCGGCGGCCAGGCCGGGTCGACGGGCACGAACGCGCCGCCCGCCACCATGATCGCCAGGACGGAGACGACCATCTCGGCGGAGCGCGGTGTCGAGACGGCGACGACCTCCTCCGGGCGCAGCCCCTGCCTGTGCAGGTGCTGCGCCAGCTGGAAGACGCGGGCGCCGAGTTCCGCGTACGTCAGCCGCACGCCGGGCGCGACGACGGCCGGCGCCTGCGGGGTCCGGCGCACCTGGTCGATGAACAGGTCCGCGATCGTGGTGATCCTGGCGGGAGAGTTCGCTTCCATGGCTGCCTAACGTGATGACGACGTGGGGGTGCGCGCCTCCCAGGCACGCCAGAGCTGCGCGTACCGGCCGCCCGCGGCGACCAGTTCCTCGTGCCGGCCCTGCTCCGCGATCCGGCCGTGCTCCAGGACGACGACCCGGTCGGCGGCGGCGGCCTGGGTCAGCCGGTGGGCGACGATCAGGGTGGTGCGTCCCCGGGTGGCCGCGGCGGCGGACTCCTCCAAGGTGCGCGCGCCGAGGCTGCCCGCCTCCGCGGTGGCCTCGTCGAGGATGGCGATCGCCGGGTCGACGAGGATCAGGCGGGCGAGGGCGAGTTGCTGGGCCTGGGCGGTGGTCAGCTCGTGGCCGCCCTCGCCGACCACCGTGTCGAGACCGTCGGGCAGGGCCGTCGCCCAGTCCAGCGCGCCGACGGCGGACAGCGCGGAGGCGATCTCGCCCGGCGACGCCTCCTGCCTGGCCAGGCGCAGGTCCTCGATGAGAGGGCCGGCGAAGACGTGCACCTCCTGGGTGATGATCGCGACGTGCGCGCGCAGCCGGTCGGGCGGCAGCGCCACGCCGCCGACGGACACGGTGCCGCTGCCGGGGCGCAGGATGCCCGCGGCGATCGCCGCGAGCGTGGACTTGCCCGCGCCCGTGGATCCGACCAGCGCGACGCGGGCGCCGGCGGGCAGGCTGATGGAGACGCCGTGCAGCACCTCCGGCCCGGCGTCGTAGCCGAAGCGCACGCCTGACAGCTCCAGCCCGGCGCCGGCCGGCCGGTCCGCGCCCCCGTCCGCGCCAGGACGGTCCGGGTCGTCGCCAGGGTCCGACGCGAGGTCCACCACGCCGACCAGCCGGGCGAGGCTCGCCGCCGCCGCCTGCAACTCGTCGAACGTGAACAGCAGCATGCCGATGGGGTTGAACAAACGGTGGAACAGCACGGCCGCCGCGGCGCTCTGGCCGACGGTGACGGCTCCCGATCTGACGAGGAGGAAACCGACCACGAGGATCGCGGCCAGGCCGAAGAACTCCGCCCGGTTGACCCGGCCGACAAAACGGGTGAACAGCGTGAAAACCGACAGGGAGATGTCGTGCACCTGGTGCGAGGCGTCGCCGATGTCGCGCAGCCGGCGCTGCTCCAGCCGGTAGGCGTGCACCGTGCGCACACCTTGCATGTTCTCCACCAGCAGTTGCGAGTTGCCGGCCACGGCGTGCCGCTCGGCGGCGTACTTCGGCGCCGCCCGCGGCAGGTACCACCGCAGCGCCGCCACGTAGAGCGGGACGGCGACCGCGCCGGCGAGCCCGAGCCGCCAGTCCATCCCGGCCATCGCCGCGATGCTCAGCACGCCCAGCAGGAAGGCGGAGATCATCGTGGGGACCACGCTGGTGGCGGCCTTGCCGATCGAGGCGGCGTCGGTGCTGACCCGTGACAGCAGATCTCCCTTGCCGACCCGTTCCAGGGTGGTGACGGGCAGGCTGAGCGCCCTGGCCACCGTACGTTCCCGCAGGTCCGCGAGCATGTGCCCGCACACCCGGCCGATCAGGTACGTGGCCGTGCCGGTGGCCGCGCCGCCGGCGACGGCCGCGGCCACGATGACGACCACGATGGGCACGATCGCCGAGACCGGCGCGTGCTCCCTGACGCGGTCCACGAGGGTGCCCAGGGCGTACGCGGGCACCACCGACGCGGCGGCGCCCACGATGCCCACCAGCGCGGCGAGCGTGCCGCCGATCCATCGCGCACGGAGTTCGAGCCGCAGCCACGCCCAGGTCCTGCGGGCGTCGGCGACGGGCAGCCTGTCTGGTCCGGTCATCGCAGCACCGCCCGGTTGTAGTCGTCGTCGGTGACGGCCAGTTCGGCGTGGGTGCCCTCCGCGGCGACCCGGCCGCCGTCGAGGACCACGACCCGATCCGTCATGGCGAGCAGGGCCGGGCTGCTCGTCACGACCAGGGTGGTGAGCCCCCCGGAGCCGGGGTGGCGCAGGGCGCGCAGGCCGCGGGCGATCTCGTGCTCGGTCACCGCGTCCACGGCGGTGGTGGGGTCGTGCATGACGAGGATCGCGGGGCGTGCCGTGAGCGCGCGGGCCAGCGCCAGCCGTTGCCGCTGCCCGCCCGAGAGGCTGGCGCCCCGCTCCGCGACGACATGCGTGAGGCCGTCGGGGTGGGCGGAGACGACCTGGTCGGCGGCGGAGGCGGCCAGCGTGGTCTCGTCCAGCGGGCCGCCCGCGGTGACGTTCTCCTCGATGGTCCCGGTGAACAGGTCCGTGAGGTGGGGTTCCACCAGCATCGCCCGGCGGGCGTGCTCCGGGTCGAGGCGCGCCAGGTGCGTGCCTCCGACGAGGACGCCGCCTTCGTACTCTCCGGGCGCCACCCGGCCGGACAGGATCCTGACCAGTGCCTCCCCGTCGGCGGAGCGGTGGGGCACCACGCCGACGAATTCGCCGGGGCGCACGTGCAGGTCGACCCCGTCGAGCGGGCCGTACCTGAGCGCCCGCAGCTCGAGGTCGGGTGAGCCGGCGTCGAGCGTCTCCGTGCCCTCCGGCAGCAGCGCGGGCGCGTCGAGCACGGTGGCGACACGGTCGGCGGACGCCCTGGCCTCCGCGACCCAGCCGGGCACGACGGCGAGCGTGCCGATGGGCTCCATCAGGAACTGCGCGAGGCCGATGACGGTGATGAGCTCGCCGACGGTGATCCTCCCGTTGAGCGCGAACCACCCGGCCAGGATCGCGACGCCGCCGGCCAGGAGCGCGCCGCCGGCCGTGGAGGCGGACAGGTACGCGCCCTGGGTGCGCGCCGCGCGTAGCGCGGCGCGCAGGGACCGCCTGCTGACCTCGTCGTAGCGGCCGGCCGCCGCGCGCTCCGCGCCGATGCCGCGCAGCGGGCGTACGCCGCTGACCAGGTCGCCCGCCAGCGAGGTCGCCTCCCCCGCGAGGTCCTGCTGCTCGGTGACCCGCTTGGTGATGAGCGGGGTGGCGGCCTGGAGGCCGAGGAGCACCACGGGGGTTCCGGCCAGCACGGCCAGCCCGAGTTGCACGTCGATCACCAGCAGCGCGACGGCGCTCACCACGGTCGCCGTCACCGCCCCCGCGACGCGCGGCACGTAGTCCAGCAGGTAGGAGGTGTTGTCGGTGTCGGTCGTGGCCACGGTGAGCAGGTCACCGGCACGGCGGTCGGTCCTGATCCCGCGCGGGTGCATGATCTTGGCGGCCACTTCGACGCGCAGCAGGTGCGCCTCGTCCGCGATGGCGAGCATCAGCCGGCGGGCGCCGAAGCGGTAGGCCATGCTCAGCACGGTGAACAGGCCGGCCAGAGCGGCCACCCAGAGCACCAGCGCGCCGCCGTCCCCCGGACCAATGGCCCGGTCGACGATCACCCCGATGAGGATCGGCACCAGCGACTCGCAGACCTGGTGCAGGCTGATCAGGCCGGTCCCCGTGCCGAGCTGCCACCGGTTACGCGTCACCGCGCGCCACAACACCCGCCGGCCGGTCATGGGCCGCGTCACTGGTCGGCGGCCATGCTCTCGCGCAGGCTCCTGGGCCGCAGGTCCGTCCAGTGCTCCTCGACGTAGTCCACGCACTCCTGGCGCTTGCTCTGGCCGCCTTCACCGAAGACGACCCGCCAGCCCTGTGGCACCTCCTTGAACGTCGGCCACAGGGAGTGCTGCTCCTCGTCGTTCACCAGCACGTAGAAGGTGCCGTTCTCATCGTCGAAGGGATTGTTGGACATCGTGACTCCTGACTGCGTGGTGGGATCGGGGGATGACCAGCGGGGTGTGGGTCTCCGGGTCGTCGATGATGCGGCAGGGCAGGCCGAACACGTCCTCGATCAGTTCGGCTGTGACGATCTTCCGGGGGTCGCCCTGCGCCACGACGGCGCCCGCCTTCATCGCGATGATGTGGTCGGCGTACCGGCAGGCCTGGTTGAGGTCGTGCAGGACGGCCACCATGGTGTTGCGCTGCTCCCGGTTCAGGCGGAGGCAGAGTTCGAGCAGTTCGATCTGGTGGGCGATGTCGAGGAACGTGGTCGGCTCGTCGAGCAGCACGATCGAGGTCTCCTGGGCGAGCACCATCGCCACCCAGACCCGCTGGCGCTGGCCGCCGGAGAGCGTGTCGACGAGCCGCCCGGACAGGTCGGTGACGCCGGTGGCCGCCATCGCGCTCACCACGGCCGCCTCGTCCCTGGCCGACCACTGTCTGATCAGGTTCTGGTGCGGGTGGCGCCCTCGTGCCACCAGGTCGGCCACGGTGATGCCGTCGGGCGCGATCGACGACTGCGGCAGCAGGCCGAGCCGCCTGGCGACCTCCTTGGCCGGGTAGGAGTGGATGTCCCCGCCGTCCAGCACGACCTGTCCCGCGGACGGCTTGAGCAGCCGCGACAGCGCTCTGAGCAGGGTGGACTTGCCACAGGCGTTCGGGCCGACGATCACGGTGAGCGCGCCGTCCGGGATGTCGACGCTGAGGTGCTCGCTGATCGGCCGGTGGTCGTAGCCGAGAGTGAGGTCCCTGGCGCTCAGTCTCATGACCTCGCCTTCCGCATCGGCCTGGCCAGCAACCAGGCGAAGTAGAGGCCGCCGAGCGACACCGTCACCACGCCCACGGGAAGCTGGGTGGGGGCGAACGCGCGCTGGCCGAGCCAGTCGCTCGCGGTCAGCAGCAGCGCGCCCATGGCGGCCGAGGGCGCCAGCGCTATGCCGGCCGTACGCGTGAGCAGGCGGGCCAGCTGGGGGGCGGCGAGCGCGACGAACGAGACCGGTCCCGCTGCGGCGGTGGCCACGGCGGTCAGCGCCACGCCGACGACGAGATAGAGCAGCCGGGCCCGTTCGGTGCGCAGGCCGAGCGCGGCGGCGGGCTCCTCGCCCATCGCCAGCAGGGACAGGCGCGGCCCGAGAGCCAGCAGGCATCCGGCGAGCAGCACGACCGCGGCGGCCACGGGCGGGACGTGCTCCCACTTCGCCGTGTTCAGGCTGCCCTGTCCCCAGATCGCCGCGGCGACCGCCAGGCGCAGGTCGGCCCTGATGACGAACCACTGGTTCACGGAGGCGAGGACAGCGCTGATCGCGATCCCCACGATGATGAGCCGGAATCCCTGCACGCCCTGCTTGTACGCCAGCAGGTAGACCACCAGGGCGGCCGCGAGCCCGCCGATCAGGGCGCCCGCCGCGGTCTCGTAGTAGCCGCGGCCGGCCAGCACCATCGTGACCAGCACCCCCGTGTAGGCGCCGGTGTTGAACCCGATCACGTCGGGGCTGCCGAGCGGGTTGCGCAACAACGACTGGAAGACGGCTCCGCTCAGTCCGAGCGCCGCGCCGATGAGCAGGGCCAGCAACACGCGCGGCAGCCGCCACTCCACGACCACGAGGCGCGTCGCGCCCGGTCCCTGCCCGGCCAGCGCCTGGATCACCTCGCCCGGCGGCACCTCGAACTCCCCGGTGCCCAGCCCGAGCACGGCGACCGCCGCGGCCGCGAGGCCGAGCGCGGCGCAGACGAGCGCCGTGCGCGCGCCGAACCGGACGGACGCGCGGGGCCGGCGCACGATGACGACCCGGTGACCGAAGTCCACGCCGCTCACGGGCTCGTCACCGCCCGGCGGCGGATCAGCCAGATCAGCACCGGCGCGCCCAGGAACGCGGTGACGATGCCCGCCTGCAGTTCGGCGGGGCGGATCAGCACCCGTCCCGCGATGTCCGCGCCGAGCAGCAGGATCGGGGCGCAGATCACCGTGTACGCGAGGATCCACCGCTGGTCGGGCCCGACGATCCGGCGGACGGCGTGCGGCACCATCAGGCCGATGAACCCGATCGGGCCCACCGCCGCGGTCGCCGCGCCCGTCAGGAGCGCCACCGAGACCACGGACAGCACGCGTGTCCGGGTGACGCCGGCGCCCAGCGAGCGGGCGAGGTCGTCGCCCAGCGCGACGGCGTTGAGCGAGCGGGCGGCGGCGAACGCCAGCACCAGTCCGGCCAGGATGAACGGCGCGACCGCTTCGGCGATGGGCAGCGGCCGGCCGCCGAGCGTGCCGACGTCCCAGAAGCGCAGGTAGTCGAAGGCTCGCGGCTTCAGCAGCCGGATCGCGGCCGAGACGCCCCCCATGACGGCGCCGAGCGCCACGCCCGCGAGCGTCAGCCGGAGCGGCGTCGCCTCCCCGCGCCCGATGGAGCCGAGCGTGTAGACGAGCACGATGGCGAAGGCCACCCCGGCGAACGCGAACCACACGTACGACCAGATGGAGGTCAGGCCCAGGACCCCGATCGCGAACACGACGAAGAGCGCCGCTCCCGCGTTCATCCCGAGGATCTGCGTGTCCGCCAGCGGGTTGCGCGTCACCGCCTGGATGACCGCTCCCGAGACGCCGAGCGCGGCTCCCGCCAGCAGCCCCAGCACGGTCCTCGGGACCCGCAGCTCGCGCACGATCGCCTGGTCGTCGGTGTCCGCGGCGTGGGCGAACGCGTCCCAGACCGTGTCGAGGCCGATGTTCCTGGTGCCGACGGCGATGCTCAGGACGCACGTGGCGACCAGCGCCGCCACGAGCACGAGCAGCCAGCCGCTCCGGCCGGCGTTGCCCGCGGCGACGCCCGCCGGCCGGTCCGCCGGGGCGGCCGGCCGGCGATCGGAGAGGACCACTATGTCGCCGCCCTGGCCCGCGGCGTGTGGCCGGCCAGCAGCGAGTCGCGGATCTCGCCGGCGCGGACGGCGGTGGCGGACAGGAGCGTCGAGGTGAGGCCGTGGGTGTGTTCACCTGCCCCTCGCAGGTAGATGCCCGCCGACACGTGCGCGGGCGTCTCGACGCGGTAGTCGCGGCCTATCCTGAGCCGGTCCTCGTCGTCGCGCAGGCATAACTTGGCGGCCTGGCCGAGGACGGTGCCGATGTCCTGGGGCCGGTAGCCCGTGGCGTGGACGAGGAGGTCCGCCTCGAGCACCTCGTGCTCGCCGGTGGGCAGATATTCGACCGTGACGTCGAGCCGGTCGTCCCGTTCGCCGACCTCGCGGATGCGTGAGGCGCGCAGGACGCGCAGCCGCTCGCCGCCCTGGACCTTCTCCCGGTACATGGTCCGGTAGAGGGACTCGATGAGGTCCATGTCCACCACGGAGTAGTTGGTGCCGCGGTGGTAGTCGAGCAGGGACTGCTTGACCGCTGAGGGAGCGCCGAAGAACGTGTCCACGGCCTCGGGGTCGAAGATCTGGTTGGCGAAAGGGCTGTCATCGGCGGGGGTATAGCCGTATTTGGCGATGACGGCGCAGACTTCCGCGCCGGCGAAGGTGCGGTGCAGGTAGTCGGCGGTCTCGGCCGCGCTCTGGCCGGCCCCGAGCACCACGGCCCGCCGCACCGGGACCCCGGCCTCCTTGAGGGCGGCCACCCGGGGCAGCAGCTCGCTGTTGTGCCACACCCGGTCGGAGACGACCGTTCCCGGCGGCAGGTGCGGCTCCAGCCCGGTGGCGACGCACAGGTTACGGGCCCGCCGCACGGTGGTGTGCCCGGGACGCTCCGGGTCCGTGCTGATCACGTCGAACGCGGGGACGCCGCCGCCCTCCGCGGTCACCGGCTCGACGGACACGACCTCCTCGGCGTACGCGACCAGGTCCCGCACCCGCTCGGCCGCCCACTCGAAATAGGCGTGGAACTCGATCCGCAGCGGGAAGAGCGTCTTGTGGTTGAGGAAGTCCACCAGCCTGCCGCTGTCCTTCAGAAAGCACAGAAAGCTGAAATCGCTGGCGGGATCGCGCAGGGTGACCAGGTCTTTCAGAAATGACACCTGCATGGTCGCGTCGTCGAGAAGCATCCCCTTGTGCCAGCCGAAGCCGGGTTGCTTCTCCAGGAACCGCATGTGGACCCGTTCGGGTGCCGGGACCCGGGCGTTGTGCTCCCGCAAGGCGATCGCCAGCGCGAGATTCGATGGGCCGAAGCCGATTCCCAGGATGTCGTAGGTGCCGTTGAGTCTGCTCAGCAGTGTCTCCACCGAGGCATCGCCTCCTCTGCGGCAGATGCTAGATTAGGTTAGCCTTACCTTGCAAGGCGGGCCGTTCGCTCCGAGACGAGGGCCGCGGAACCGGGGTCCGGCGAGCCATGCCTGCGGACGACCGGCGTGGAAAGGGACAGCGAGTGGCTTTTCGGGACCGCTCCCACCGGGAATGACCGTCATCAAGATCGATGAAGACGGGGGTGGGCGCATGCCGTTGGACGTGGCGGCACGGGAGGCGTTCCTGGCGGAGCCGCACATCGCGAGCCTCGCCGTGGAGGGCGGCGAGGGACGGGGGCCGCTGAACGTACCCGTCTGGTACGACTACCGCCCCGGCGGCGAGATCCGGTTCCTGACCGACGGCGACTCGGTCAAGGCCCGGCTGATCGCGAAGGCGGGCCGGTTCTCGATGCTGGTGCAGCGGGTCAGCCCCACCTACCGGTACGTGTCGGTGGAGGGGCCGCTGGTGCGCTCCGATCCCACGACGCTGGAGGATCTGAGGCGCATCGCGGCGCGTTACCTGCCGCCCGACGCCGTGTCGGGTTACGTGCAGGGCTCCGACCTGCACGCGCTCGTCACGTTCAGGATGCGGCCCGAACACTGGCTCTCCGCCGACCTCGGCGCCCTGAGCTGAGCGGAAACGGTATTTTTGGCCCCGTGACTGCTATCGATCCCACCTCGACCGGCGCGTTCGGCGTCGGCCTCGCGACCATCGCCTCCGACGGCACCGTGCTCGACACCTGGTTCCCCGCACCCGAGCTGGGCGACGCGCCCGTTTCGGGCACCGAGCGGCTCCCCGCCGGCGAGGCCGGCGAACTGGCGGGGCTGACCGGGCCCGACGAGGCGCGGGGCGTGGAGGTGGTCGCGGTGCGCACCGGCATCGCCAAGCTCTCCGAGGCCCCCGTCGACGCGCACGACGTCTACCTGCGACTGCACCTGATCTCCGCGCGCCTCGTCAGGCCGCACGGCGTCAACCTCGACGGCATCTTCGGCCTGCTGGCCAACGTGGTGTGGACCGACGCGGGCCCGTGCCCGGTGCCGGACTTCGAGCGGACCCGCCTGCGGCTACGGGCCAGGGGCGCGGTGACGGTGTACGGCGTCGACAAGTTCCCGCGGATGGTCGACTACGTGATGCCGTCCGGCGTGCGGATAGCCGACGCCGACCGGGTGCGCCTGGGCGCGCACCTGGCGAGCGGCACCACCGTCATGCACGAGGGCTTCGTCAACTTCAACGCCGGCACGCTGGGCGCCTCGATGATCGAGGGCCGGGTCTCGGCCGGCGTGGTGGTCGGCGACGGCTCCGACGTGGGCGGCGGCGCGTCGATCATGGGGACGCTGTCGGGCGGCGGCAAGCAGGTCATCTCGATCGGCGAGCGCTGCCTGCTGGGCGCGAACGCCGGCATCGGCATCTCGCTGGGCGACGACTGCGTGGTGGAGGCCGGTCTCTACGTGACGGCGGGCACGAAGGTCGCCCTGCCCGGCGGCCGGGTCGTCAAGGCCGCCGAGCTGTCGGGTTCGAACGGCATCCTGCTGCGCCGCAACTCGCAGTCGGGCGCGGTGGAGGCGGTGCCGCGCGAGGGCGGCACCATCGAACTCAACGCCGCCCTCCACGCCAACTGACGCGTTGGTTCGCTCTTCTTCCCTTACGGCTGCGCCCGGTCCAATCACCCGCCGCAGGTGGCTGGACCGGGCGAAGCCGTAAAAGAGGAAACCACGTAACGGGCAGCCGGCCACGTTCTGCCGCGGAAGGCCCTCAGCCACCCGAGGCGGGTGGCTGAGGGCCGAAGCCGTGGGAGAGGGAAGAAGTCAGTGCGCGTGGGACACGGCGGATCCGATGGTGTGCACGCGCAGGGCGTTGGTGGAGCCCGGGGTGCCGGGAGGTGAGCCGGCCACGATGACGACCTTGTCGCCCTTCTCCAGCCGCCCCGACGACAGCAGCGAGGCCTCGACCTGCCGCACCATGTCGTCGGTGTGGTGGACGAACGGCACGTGGAACGTCTCCACCCCCCACGTCAGCGAGAGCTGCCCCCGCACGTGGGGCGCCGACGTGAAGGCCAGCAGCGGGATCGGCGAGCGGTAGCGGGCCAGCCGCCGGGCCGTCTCGCCCGACATCGTGAACGCCACGAGCGCCTTGGCCCCGACGATCGCGCCGACCTCGGCCGCGGCCCTGGCGATGGCGCCGCCGGTCGTCTCCGGCATGCGCTCCAGCGTGTGGGTGGCGTGCAGGGAGTGCTTCTCCGCGGCGCAGGCGATGCGGTCCATCGTGGAGACGGCCTCGATCGGGTAGTTGCCGACGGAGGTCTCGCCGGACAGCATGACCGCGTCGGCGCCGTCCATGACCGCGTAGGCCACGTCGGAGGCCTCGGCGCGGGTGGGGCGCGGGGAGCTCATCATGGAGTCGAGCATCTGGGTGGCGACGATGACCGGGCGGGCCTTCTCGCGGCACAGCTCGATGATGCGCCGCTGCACGATCGGCACCTGCTCGAGCGGCAGCTCGACGCCGAGGTCGCCGCGGGCCACCATGATGCCGTCGAAGGCCTCGACGATGTCGGGGAGGCGGTCGACGGCCTGCGGCTTCTCGATCTTGGCGAGCAGCGGGAGGCGCACGGCCTCCTGCTCCATGATGTTGCGCACGACGTCGGCGTCGGACGGGCGGCGGACGAACGACAGGGCGATCATGTCGCATCCGGTGCGCAGCGCCCAGCGCAGGTCGGCTTCGTCCTTGTCGGTCAGCGCGGGCGCGCTGACGTTGACGCCGGGCAGGTTGAGGCCCTTGTTGTCGGAGATCATGCCGCCGATGACGACGCGGGTGGCGATGCGGTCGCCGTCGACACGGGTGGCCTCGAGCACGAGGCGGCCGTCGTCGACGAGGATCGTGTCGCCGGGGCGGACGTCGTTGGGCAGCCCCTTGTAGGTGGTGGAGACCTGCTCGCGGTCACCCGGCACGTCTTCGGTGGTGATGGTGAAGACGTCGCCGAAGCCCAGCCTGACGGGGCCTTCCTCGAACGTGCCGACACGGATCTTGGGGCCCTGCAGGTCGGCGAGCACGCCTACACCGCGGCCGAGGTCGGCCGCCACCTCCCTGACCCGGTCGTAGACCTCTCTGTGCAGGTCATGGTTGCCATGACTGAGGTTGAACCGTGCCACGTCCATGCCGGCGGCGATCAGCTCGTGCAGGCGTTCCTTGGACGATGTGGCGGGGCCGAGAGTGCAGACGATTTTCGCGCGACGAGTCACGAGTCCTACCTTAATTGGTACAGACCACTTAACAGTCACTGACGACGGAGAACGTACCCGCAGAAGGGGAACAGAACGAGAACGGCACCCCCTGGACGGGCCAAGTTCGTGTGCTGCTCACGCCGTCACGGTTCGGTGGTGGCGGCCTTCCAGGCGTCCACGATGCCGTGGCCGTAGAAGCCGTTGTCCGCCTTGTCGCCCTCGCACTCGTGCGTCTCGGTCTTGTTGTAGATCGTGTAGACGTGGCGGCGGGGCGTCGGGCACGCCTTCTGGGTCGCGGTCTTGTAGAGCAGTCGCTCGGTGGTGGCGGGATCGAGGTGGAGCCCGCCCCTGCCGGGCTTGCCGAAACGGCTGATCAGGATCGCCGCGACCCCGGTGGCGTGCGGCGAGGCCATGGAGGTGCCCTCCAGATACTGGTAGTACGAGCAGCGGCCGTCCTTGCAGTCCTTGACCACGTCCGCGCCCCTGGGGTTGCCCTTGGCGTCGATGCGCCCGGACGCGCGCAGCACGTGCTCGGGTGCGGCGGCCAGGATCCCCCGGTCGGCTCTGGCGCCCTGACCGTCGAGGATGTCACCTCCGGGCGCGGCCAGGTCGGTCTGCTCGACGCCGTAGTCGCTGTAGATCGCCTTGCGTCCGGAGGGGCCGACGGCGGAGACGGAGATGACGCCGGCGGACTCCGCGGGCACGTTGACGCAGGAGTTGTCGATCTCGCGTTTCTTCTCGTCGCCCTTCGGGTAGCCGGGGCTCTGGTCGTCGACCTTGGGATGGCCGAGGTCGGTGCCGCCGTTGCCGAGGGCGGAGATGAGCGTCACGCCCTTCTTCCTGGCGTAGTCCAGGGCCCGCTGCATGCCGGTGATGACAGCCTGCTGCTCCAGCTGCTGCTTCCTGGTGTCGGCCGGGTTGGACGTGCAGTTGAACAGCCAGGGGTCGACGTAGTAGCTCATGTTCACGACGTCCACGCCGATGTCGGCGGCGTAGGCGAGCGCGTCGAGGCTGGGCTTGAGGAAGAAGAACCCCGAGTCCTGGCCGGCCCTGAGGTTCACGATCTGAACGCCCGGCGCCACCCCCGCGATGCCGATGCCGTTGATCGGGGAGGCGATCGTGCTGGCCACGTGGGTGCCGTGGCCGTCGTCGTCCACGTCGGCGGGGTCCTTGCAGCCCTCGGCCTCGCAGGGGCCGTCGAGCGTCTCGCCGTACTCGTCCTTGGGCCGGTCGGTGACGAAGTTGCGGCTCAGCTCGCGGTTGAAGTTGGGGGCGATGTCGGGGTGCTTGCCGTCGACGCCGGTGTCGATGACGCCGACCAGGACCTTCTTCGTGCCGGGGGCCTTGGCGTTCGCGCGGTCCGCGCCGATCATGCGCATGTCCCACTGGCGGCCGGCGAGCGGCTCCGCCGCGCTCTTGGTGAACGACGACGCGTCGGGGAAGGTGGCGGGCCGGGCCGCTTGATGAGTGCCCCGGCCGGCCGTGGCGTAACCGATGCGCCGGTCGGCGGACACCCCCACGATGGCCTGGTCGGCGCCCACGCCCTCGGCGAAGCCGCCGCCCGCGCCCCTGGCCAGGAGGTAGCCGAGCCTGGCGTCCTCTCCGACCGTGGTGCCGCCGGCCCGCTCGACGGCGGTCACGGCCTGGGCGTGCCGTCCCGCCGCGTAGAAGACGAGATAGTCCTTCTGGGGCGCGGCCGCTCTCTGGGGTGCCGCGGCCGGCGGTGCGCAGGCCGTGAGGGCGGCTGCGGCGGCGAGCGCCATCGTTGCTGAGGCGACTCGCCGCATGGTTCCCCCGTTCGCTGACTGGCCGTGAATCCGCATCTTCCCGACAGTCAACCAGCGATGCGCCTTAGTAGTGAAATTTCAGTTGATGGGTGGCGAAGCTAGGTCAATCCCCACCAACCTTCCCGCGCGGCCCGCGCGGCCCGCGCGGCCCGCGCGGTGAGCGCACGGATCCGGCGCAGGTACGAACGCATCGTGGCCGGCCGCGCAGCACCGCCCGGAGGCCGCCTCGCGGGCGGCCGCCGGGCCGTACCGTCAGACCAGCGGCCGCGCGGTGGGCAGGATCGGGTACGGCAGGGCCGTCTCCCCCGTCAGGAACCGGTCCACGCCCGACGCCGCGGCGCGGCCCTCGGCGATGGCCCAGACGATGAGCGACTGCCCGCGCCCCATGTCGCCCGCCACGAAGACGCCGTCCACCTTGGACATGTACGTCTTGTCACGCGAGACGTTGCCCCGGGCGTCGTAGAAGCCGTCACCGGCGACGGCGGCGAGGTCCTGCAGCAGGGCGCCCTTCTCCGGGCCGAGGAAGCCCATGGACAGGGTGACCAGCTCGGCCGGGATCTCCCGCTCGGTGCCGGGGATGGGCTTGAACCCGTTCTGCGGCCCCTCGACCTCGACCAGCCGCAGCGCCCGCACGTTGCCGTCGGCGTCGCCGGCGAACTCGGTGGTGGAGACGGCGTAGACCCGATCTCCCCCGCCGTCGGCGAGCTCCTCGTGGGCGCTCTCCATCTTGAACAGCATGGGGTACGTCGGCCACGGCTGGTTGCCCGGCCTGGTCGCCGGCGGCTGGGGCATGATCTCGAGCTGGGTGACGGACTTCGCGCCCTGCCTGATCGCCGTGCCGATGCAGTCGGCGCCGGTGTCGCCGCCGCCGATCACCACCACGTGCTTGCCCTCGGCCGAGACCGGCGACCGGTCGAGGTCGCCCTCCTGGACCTTGTTGGACAGCGGCAGGTATTCCATGGCCTGGTAGACGCCCTTGAGCTCGCGCCCGGCCACCGGCAGGTCACGCCACTGGGTGGCGCCGCCCGACAGCACCACGGCGTCGAACTGCTCGCGCAGCTCGGCGGCGGTGATGTCGACGCCGACGTTGACGCCGGTGCGGAACTCGGTGCCCTCGGCCCGCATCTGGTCGAGGCGGCGGTTGATGTGCCGCTTCTCCATCTTGAACTCGGGGATGCCGTAGCGCAGCAGGCCGCCGATCCTGTCGGCCCGTTCGAACACCACCACGTCGTGCCCGGCCCTGGTGAGCTGCTGGGCGGCGGCCAGGCCGGCGGGCCCCGAGCCGACGACGGCGACCTTCTTGCCGGTCCTGACGGCCGGGGGCTGCGGGGTCACCCAGCCCTCGGCGAACGCCCGGTCGATGATCTCGACCTCGACCCGCTTGATCGCCACCGGGTCGGAGTTGATGCCGAGCACGCACGCCGCCTCGCACGGAGCCGGGCAGAGCCTGCCGGTGAACTCCGGGAAGTTGTTCGTGGCGTGCAGCCGCTCGATCGCCTCGCGCCAGTCGGTGCGGAAGACGAGGTCGTTCCACTCGGGGATGAGGTTGCCGAGCGGGCAGCCGTTGTGGCAGAACGGGATGCCGCAGTCCATGCAGCGGGCCGCCTGCCTGGTCAGCCTGTCCTGCGGGAAGTCCTGGTAGACCTCGCGCCAGTCGCTGATGCGGACGTCCACGGGGCGGCGCGCCGGCAGCTCCCGGTCGTGCGTGAGGAAACCCTTCGGGTCAGCCATTCGGTTACGCCTCCCTTAACCCTGAACAGTGGTTGACAAGCACAGCCCGCCATGGCGGCACGGCTCATTACGGCGGGTCATGACTGCACCGCGGCCGCCATGACGGCCTCGTCGACGTTCCTGCCTTCGATGCGGGCGGCCTCGGCGGCCTCCAGCACCCTCTTGTAGTCGGTCGGCATGACCTTGCCGAACCTGCCGAGCGCGGCGTCCCAGTCGGCGAGCAGCTGCTTGGCGATCGGCGAGCCGGTCTCCGCGAAGTGCTTCTCGACGGTCTCCTTGAGGAACTCGGCGTCCCGCTCGGAGAGCGCCTCGATGGCGACCATCTCGCGGTTGACCCGCTCGGGCTTGAGATCCAGCAGGTACGCGACGCCGCCCGACATGCCGGCCGCGAAGTTGCGCCCGGTCTGGCCGAGCACCACGGCCCTGCCCCCGGTCATGTACTCGCAGCCGTGGTCGCCCACGCCCTCGACGACCGCCGTGGCGCCGGAGTTGCGCACGCAGAAGCGCTCGCCGACGACGCCGCGGACGAACACCTCGCCGGACGTGGCGCCGTACAGGGCGACGTTGCCGGCGATGATGTGGCCGTCGAGCGGGGCCGCCTCGTGCGGCCGGACGGTGATCCGCCCGCCGGACAGGCCCTTGCCGAGATAGTCGTTCGCGTCGCCGGTCAGCCGCAGCGTGATCCCGCGCGGCACGAACGCGCCGAACGAGTTGCCCGCCGAACCGGTGAACGAGATGTCGATGGTGTTGTCGGGCAGGCCCTTGCCGCCGTGGCGCTTGGTCACCTGGTAGCCGAGCATGGTGCCGACCGTGCGGTTGACGTTGCGGATGGGCAGGTCCAGCGTCACGGGGGTGCCGTTCGCGAGGGCGCCCTCGGCGAGCTGGATCAGCGTGTTGTCGAGGGCGTGCTGGAGCCCGTGGTCCTGCTCGACGACGCGCCGCAGCGCGGTGCCCGCGGGCAGCTCCGGCCGGTGCAGGATCGGCGACAGGTCGAGCCCGCCGGCCTTCCAGTGGTCCTCGGCCGCCGTCGTGTCGAGCAGCTCGACGTGCCCGATGGCCTCGTCGAGCGAGCGGAAGCCCAGCTCGGCCAGATATTCGCGGATCTCCTCGGCGATGAACTCGAAGAAGTTGACCACGAACTCGGGCTTGCCGGTGAAGCGCTTGCGCAGCTCGGGGTTCTGCGTGGCGACGCCCACGGGGCAGGTGTCGAGGTGGCAGACCCGCATCATCACGCAGCCGGAGACGACGAGGGGCGCGGTGGCGAAGCCGTACTCCTCGGCGCCGAGCAGGGCGGCGATGATGACGTCGCGGCCGGTCTTGAGCTGGCCGTCGACCTGGACGACGATGCGGTCGCGCAGGTCGTTGAGGAGCAGCGTCTGCTGGGTCTCGGCCAGGCCGAGCTCCCACGGGGCGCCCGCGTGCTTGAGCGAGGTCAGCGGCGAGGCGCCGGTGCCGCCGTCGTGCCCGGAGATGAGCACCACGTCGGCGTGCGCCTTCGACACGCCCGCGGCGACCGTGCCGACGCCTACCTCGGCGACCAGCTTCACGTGGACCCTGGACTCCGGGTTGGAGTTCTTCAGGTCGTGGATGAGCTGGGCGAGGTCCTCGATCGAGTAGATGTCGTGGTGCGGCGGCGGCGAGATGAGGCCGACGCCGGGCGTCGAGTGCCGGGTCTTGGCGATCCACGGATAGACCTTGTGGCCGGGCAGCTGGCCGCCCTCGCCGGGCTTGGCGCCCTGGGCCATCTTGATCTGCAGGTCGGCCGCGTTGACCAGATATTCGCTGGTGACGCCGAAGCGCCCGGAGGCCACCTGCTTGATGGCGCTGCGGCGCGCCGGGTCGTGGAGCCGCTCGGGGTCCTCTCCGCCCTCACCGGTGTTGGACTTGCCGCCGAGCCGGTTCATCGCGATGGCGAGCGTCTCGTGCGCCTCCATCGAGATCGAGCCGTACGACATCGCGCCCGTGGAGAAGCGCTTGACGATCTCCGAGGCGGGCTCGACCTCCTCGATGGGGATCGGCGTGCCCCTGCGCAGCTTGAACAGACCGCGCAGGGTCATCAGCCGCTCCGCCTGGGAGTCGACGAGGTTCGTGTACTCCTTGAAGATCTCGTAGCGGCGGGTCCTGGTGGCGTGCTGCAGCTTGAAGACGGTCTCGGGGTTGAACAGGTGGGGCTCGCCCTCGCGCCGCCACTGGTATTCGCCGCCGACCTGAAGGTTGCGGTGGGCGTTCGGCACGCGCGGGTAGGCGTGGCGGTGCCGGAGCTCGATCTCCTTGGCCAGGACGTCGAAGCCGACGCCGCCCAGGCGCGAGGTGGTGCCGGTGAAGCAGGAGTCGATGACCTCCTGGCTCAGGCCGAGCGCCTCGAAGATCTGGGCGCCGGTGTAGGAGGCCACCGTGGACACGCCCATCTTGGACATGACCTTGATGACGCCCTTGCCGTAGGCCTTGATCAGGTTGCGTACGGCCTTGTGCTTGTCGAGCTGGAGCGCGCCCGAGTCGACGAGGTCCTCGACGGTCTCGACGGCGAGGTAGGGGTTGACCGCGCCGGCGCCGTAGCCGATGAGCAGCGCCATGTGGTGGCACTCGCGGGCCTCGCCGGTCTCGATGACCAGCCCGATCTTGGTGCGGGTCTTCTCCTGGATCAGGTGGTGGTGCACCGCGCCGGTCAGCAGGAGCGCCGGGATCGGCGCCAGCGTCTCGGACGAGCCCCGGTCGGACAGCACGATGACGCGCGCGCCGGCGGCGATCGCCTGGGACGCCTCCGTCCTGATCTCCTCCAGGCGCCGCAGCAGCGCCTGGCCGCCGCCGGCCACGTCGTAGAGCCCGCTGATGACGTACGGGTGGAAGCCGGGCAGGTCACCCTCGTCGTTGATGTGGATGATCTTGGCGAGCTCTTCGTTGTCGAGCACCGGGTACGGCAGCACGAGCTGGCGGCACGACGTGGGGCCGGGGTCGAGCAGGTTGCCCTCGGGCCCGAGCGTGCTGGCCAGCGAGGTGACCAGCTCTTCACGGATGGCGTCCAGCGGCGGGTTCGTGACCTGCGCGAACAGCTGCGTGAAGTAGTCGTACAGGAGGCGCGGCTTCTCGCTCAGCACGGCCACGGGTGTGTCGGTGCCCATGGAGCCGATCGGCTCGGCACCGGCCCTGGCCATCGGCGACAGGATGACGCGCAGCTCTTCCTCGGTGTAGCCGAAGGTCTGCTGCCGCCTGATGAGCGCCTCGTGCGTCGGGATCTCGCGCTGTCGCGCGGGCAGCTCCTCGAAGCGGACCAGGCCCGCGTGGAGCCAGTCGGCGTACGGCAGCTCGGCCGCGAGCTCGGCCTTGATCTCGTCATCCTCGATGATCTTGCCGCGGGCGGTGTCGATGAGGAACATGCGGCCCGGCTGCAGGCGACCCTTCCTGACGATGTCGTCGGGCCTGAAGTCGAGCACGCCGGCCTCGGAGGCCAGCACGACCAGGCCGTCGGCGGTCACCCAGAAGCGGCCGGGGCGCAGGCCGTTGCGGTCGAGCACCGCGCCGGCCATGGTGCCGTCGGTGAACGTGATCGAGGCGGGGCCGTCCCATGCCTCCATCAACGTGGAGTGGAACTCGTAGAAGGCCCGCCGCGCGGGGTCCATCTCGGTGTGGTTCTCCCACGCCTCGGGGATCATCATGAGCACGGCGTGGGGCAGGCTCCGGCCGCCGATGTGCAGCAGCTCAAGGGCCTCGTCGAAGCTGGCGGTGTCGCTGCCATCCGGGTCACAGATGGGGAAAAGTCGTGAAATATCGCCAGGAATGTCGGCGGACTTCAGCATCGCCTCGCGCGCCCGCATCCAGTTGCGGTTGCCCTTGACCGTGTTGATCTCGCCGTTGTGGGCGACGTAACGGTAGGGGTGGGCCAGCGGCCAGCTGGGGAACGTGTTGGTGGAGAACCGCGAGTGCACCAGCGCGATCGCGGTCGCGTAACGCTCGTCGCTCAGGTCGGGGAAGAACGGCTCGACCTGGTCGGGCGTGAGCATGCCCTTGTAGACGATCGTCCTGGCCGACAGCGAAGGGAAGTACACGTCGGCCTCGTGCTCGGCCCGCTTGCGCAGGCAGAACGCGAGCCGGTCGAGCTCCTGCCCCTCCAGCCCGCCGGGTCCCGACACGAACAGCTGGGCGAAGTGCGGCATGACGGCCCGGGCGCTGGGCCCGGGAAGAGCGCGGTCGACGGGCAGTTCCCGCCAGCCGAGCACGGTGAGGCCCTCCTCGGCCGCGATCTCCTCGATCAGGCCGACGGCGACGCGCCTGGCCTCCTCGTCGATCGGCAGGAAGGCGATGCCGGACGCGTAGGCGCCGGCGCCGGGCAGCGCGAACGGCACGGTCGCGCGGTAGAACTCGTCGGGAATCTGCGTCAGGATCCCGGCTCCGTCGCCGGTGTCCGGCTCGCTACCCTTGGCCCCCCGGTGATCGAGGTTGCACAACGCCGTCAGCGCCTTGACCACGATGCCGTGACCACGGCGTCCCGCGACGTCGGCGACCATGGCGACACCGCAGGCGTCGTGCTCGCTGGCGGGGTGGTAGAGGCCCTGAGGCTCGGGGAACCCGAGGTGGGCAGCAGGCATGTAGTCCCTCCCGTCGTCATCGTCTGTCTCGAACTGCTCTACAGGCGGGGACGACGTTGGCCCTGCTGCGTATCGTGGGTAGAGGTTACAACACCATGCCGGAATGGTGCCCGCCACGTCCGCATTGCGAACATTCGGGCAGGTCCAGCATCCGAACTCTCTATCCCAAACTCTGCGCGAGGCCCGTGTCATTCCCGCTTGGGCGCACCTGTATGCGGCAGAGATGACGATTTTTCGCCGGCCCCGCCCGGCGGGCGGCTCGCCGGGCGCGCTGCGCGAGCGTTCCGGCGCAACCCTGGCACCTCGATAGGGTTTGCCCATGGACCGTGACGGGGTCGAGCGCCTGCTCCGAGAGGCCGGGGCCGACAGCAGGCGGCTGAGGCACGCGCTGACGCTGGTGTGCGACGGCCAGTGGTGGAGGCTCGCCGGCCTGGTCCGCGAGACCGCCACGTCGAGGCGCGCCATCGAGGCGCTGCTCCGCGAGCTGCCCCTGGAGCGATCCGGCGACGCCTTCCGCGTGCCGCTCACCAGGACCCCCGCCTACCAGGACCTCTTCGCCGTCGCACCGCCACCGGAGGACCCGGTCGCCCACCTGCTCCCCCACTACTCCGACGCGCTCGACCGCCTGAGCGACCTCATCGCCGGCGCCCCGCGCGCCCGCCACGTCCTCGACCACGTCGCCGCCACGCCCGAGACCGTGCTGCGGCGGGCACTGCTGCTCGGCGCCCGCTTCTGGCTGCCGGGCACGCGCCTGCTGTGCGTGGGCGACCACGACCTGACCTCGCTGGCCGTCAAGCTCGTCCACCCTGAGACCGAGGTCACGGTGGCCGACATCGACGAGCGCATCCTGGCCTACATCGACGCCCAGGAGCTCGGCGTCCGCACCCGCTGGGCCGACCTGCGGCTCGGCCTGCCCGCCTCGGCCAGGGGCCACGACCTGGCGCTCACCGACCCGCCGTACACACCGGAGGGCGTCGGCCTGTTCGTGGCTCGCGCCGTGGAGGGGCTGAAGGACGACGGGCGGGTGCTGCTGGCCTACGGCGCCGGCGAGCGCATGCCCATGCTGGCGTTCAAGGTCCAGCAGGCGCTGGCCGACCTCAACCTCGCCTACGAAGCCATCTACCCCGACTTCAACCGCTATTTCGGCGCGGAGGCCATCGGCTCGGCGGCCGACCTGTACATCCTCCGGCCCACCAGCAAGACCCGCCCGGCCGTGACGTCCCGCCTGAGCCGCCAGTCCACCGCCATCTACACCCAAGGCCCACAAGCTGTAGAAAACGCCCACAAGGGCATCTCAGCCCCAGAGAGGGGCATTTCGGGCTTCGAGCCCGACCTGCTGGTGGGCGAATGGCCCAAGGAGCTCACCCAACCACGGGTCAAGGTGTCGACCTGGCTCGCCAAGCCGTACGCGGCCGCCTCCGACCGCGTGGCCGTCGCCCTGCCGCCCGGCCTGGAGGCAGCGCTCCCCCGCCTGCTCCTGGCGACGCGCGCCTCTCACGTACGCGTCCTGGGCGCCGGTCTGCCGCCCCTGCCCGGCGTGCTGTCCGCCGTCTACACGTCGAGCACCGGCGAGGACATGCTCGACGCCGTGCGCCTCCCGCAGCCCGGCGACCCGGCGGCCCGCGTGCTGCGCAGGATCCTGGACAACGGTCACGCCAAGCTGGCCAACACGTGGCGCGAGGCCCTCATCGCGGCGGCCCGGGAGCAGGGCGCCACGCTCACCAAGAACGACGCCAGGGCCCTCATCCGCGAGGCGGCCCCCTGGGCGGAAGACCTGACCCCGCTGGAGGCGCCGCTGCACCGCCTGTCCAGCCTCCCCGAGGCGGTGTCCGCAACCGTCACGTCCCTGACCTCGACCTCCCCCACCCCGACGTCCCCCGGCGCCGCCTCCTGACCGGCTTTCCCAGCGCTCAGCCTCCCCCGGCGCCACTTCCCGCAGACCAGTACACGTACCTGGCGCCGCTCGCCGCGCTGACCGGGGCCGGGCGCCGCTCCCGGCCCAGGCCCCGCCTTCCCTGGCCCCGCTTTCCCTGGCCCCGCTTTCCCTGGCCCCGCCTCCCCGACACCACGTCGTCCAGGCCCGTCACCCCGGCCGTCTCTCCCAGCGCCTCCCCCGGCACCATCTTCTTCGGACCCCACCGATCGCCCGCGCGCAGGTCCGTACCGGCCAGAGGGCCGGCACCCGCCACCCGGACACGCGCGGCATCCCTGTCCGGCGCCCGCCGGACACCATCGGGCTCGCACCCACCGGCTGAGCCCGCGGCTTCCAGGGTCGCCAGGCGACAGCACGGCGTCCTGCCGGAGGCGGAGCGCCGAACCGTCCGCCCTGAGCCGAGACCGGCCCCATCCGAAGTGCGGCTACGTACCCAGATTCGGCACCGGACCGAGTCGGCGCCGTTTCGAGGTCAGGTGGCGTCGACGACGCGGTCCTGGACGACACGGCCCAAGCCGTCGAGTGCCACCAGCGCCGCGAGGAGTTCCTGCGCGGGCGCGGTGCCGCCGACCCAGCTCACCGTCACGTAGTGGCCCATGGCACGCACCTGCGCGCGACTGCCGGCGGCCTCGAAGGCGATGCCCTGGCGTACGAACCCGTCCTTGCCCAGGGCCGACACCAGCGCGTCGGAGGCTCGCCCGTCACCCATGTTGAAGATGACGAACTGGCCCGCGGTCAGGTTGCCCCTGTAGACGCCCTGGAGCGCCTGCGTGCAGCCGGAGGCCGACGCCCCCCACAGGACCTCGTCGCAGTCGCTGAACTGCTGGGTGCTCTCCAGCCGCATGGCCCCCAGGGTCTTGACCGCGGAGGTGAAGACCTCCTGCCGGGTGAGCGGGGCGGCGTCGTTCTTGCGGTCGTCGATGGCCGCGTAGAAGGCGGAAGTGGGCTCGGCGTGGAAGGCCG
This sequence comes from Nonomuraea sp. KM88, assembly GCF_052245635.1. NCBI lineage: Bacteria > Bacillati > Actinomycetota > Actinomycetes > Streptosporangiales > Streptosporangiaceae > Nonomuraea > Nonomuraea sp. KM88. The sequence continues at coordinate 384,449 of NZ_JBQQCC010000003.1, forward strand.
ACGGGCGGGGTTCGTCGCGGCGCAACCACCACCAGCCGCCCGCGGCGACGGCCATCAGGGCGGCGATCACCACGGGGATGAGGAGACGACGTGACATCAGGCCAACGGCCCTGTGAGCGAGACGACCCTGCGGTAGACGGGCTTCTCCGCGCCGCGCAACGCCAAGGTCAGGGAGACGAAGTCGTCCTTGGCGGTCGGTTCTGCGCCGTCGGTTCTGCCGAGCCAGACAAGGCCGACATAGTGCCCCAGCGCGTAGCCGCCCGCCTCGGAGTAGCCCCCCGAGGGGAAGGACGCCTTGGAGGAGGGCAGGGGGATCGTCCACCCGCCCCGATAGTCGGTCTTCAACGACTCCACCAGGGCGGCGGCCGACTTGCCGTCCTTCAGGTTGAGTAGCGTGTACTGGCCGACATAGCGGCCGTCGGAGCTGACGTACAGGCCACGGGCGGCCTGGCTGCATCCGGCGTCGGAGACCTGTTCCACCACGGTCTCCCCCCACAGAGCCGCCGCACAGTCGGCGTCGAGTTGCTTGGCGACCAGCTTGAGCTTGAGCTTCTTGGTGACGGAGAGCTGTTTGTGGCCGAACATTTCCTTCTTCGTCAGCGCGCGCTTGTCCTTGGTCCTGTCGGTCAGCGGGGCGAACAGTTTGGGCGAGCTCCAGCCGTGGAAGATCCGCGGCAACGTCGAGCCGGGCGCGACCACGGCGGCACTCGTTCGCTGCTGAGGCGTGTACTCGCCGATGGAGCCCACGGCGAACACCAGCCCCGTGCCACCGGCCAGCACGCCCACGACCGCGGCGATGATCACGAGCAACCGCTGCTGATCAGGACGCAGGCCCCAGGCGGTGAGCAGCGGGAACTGCCAGTCGGACGGAGGCGTACGCCGCCGCTTGCGCGAGGGCGTGCCCGCCCTCCGCCCCACGGCCGCGGCCTCGCCCGTGCCACCGTCCTCCTGCAGCGGCCACCCGGCGCTGCCCCGCAGCTTGACCCTGCCCCCGGAGCGCTCGGCACGGCCACTTGCCCGCCTGCCGCCTTCCGACGTACCGGCCTCGCGCTGCCCGGTGCCACCTCCGTCTTCCGGCCAGGCCGCACCGCCCTGACCATCGGATCGCCCGGCACCGCCCCTGCCATCGGACCATCCGGTCTCCCCGCCTACAGGCCGCCCAGCGCCCCGCCGATCCTCCGGCCGGCCACCCTCCCCAGCGCCGCCGGACCGCCCCAGACCCCTACGGCCGGTCCGACCCGCATCCTCAGGCCCGCCGGACCGGCCCACACCCCTACGGCCTTCCTGCCAGCCGACATCCTCAGCACCGCCGGACCGCCCACCATCCCTACGGCCCCCGGTGCGGCCGGTCCCCTCGCCACCGGGCCGGCCGGGACCGCGACCGTCTTCGCGGAACCAGCCGGCACCGCCGCCTTCTGGTCCGGGCTGCCCGGTGCCGCCGTGGAAGCTCCCGCCCGCCGGCTCTGCGCCGAACGGCCCGGTGCTGGTGCCGGATCCGAAGGGACCGGTGCCCGGATCGCCTGAGAGTGGGTCGGCGGCGGCCCGGCGGGCCGACCTGCGCCCTCCACGCGTACGGGCCGACCGGCCGCCGTCGCCCTCCCCGCTCGCCGTAGCGGGCCAACCGCCGCCGGATCGGCCCCCGGTCCGGTCATCACCGTCCGCTGACCGGCCACGGGAGCTCGTGCCATCGACGTCGGGGGGCACCTGCTGCCTGCGGCCACGTACGCGCGCCCTCCGGCCGCCACGGGAGCCCGCGGACCGGTCCGCGCCGTCCGCGTGCGCGCCCTCGACCCCCGAGAACGGCCCCTGGCCTTGCGCACCCGCCGCAGGCCAGCCGTCACCACGACCCTCCGCCGCAGGCCACTCACCACTACGCTCGCCCGCGGCGTGCTGGCCGCCGCCCTGGGGGTCGGATGCGGGGCGGGCACCGTCGTGAGGGCTTCGTGAGGGGTTGCCGGAACCGGGCGCGGCTCTTCTGCGGGCCATCACAGCACCGCCGCCCCGATCAGGTTGCCCAGCGCGAACGTGACCGCGGCGGCCACCCCGCCCACCACGAGCTGCCGCACCCCGGAATACCACCAGTTACGGGCGGTCACCGTCGAGACGAGCGCGCCCGCCGCGAACAGGGCCACGCAGGAGATCACCGCCGACACCGTCAGGCTCCGCATCCCGACGAGATACGGCAGCAGCGGCAGCACCGCCCCCAGGCTGAACGACAGGAACGACGACACCGCGGCCAGCGACGGCGACGGCAGGTCGCCGGGGGCCACGCCGAGCTCGTTACGGGTGTGAACCTCCAGCGCCTGCTCGGGGTTCTGCGAGATCTGCAGGGCGACCTCGGCCGCCAGTTCCGGGGACACGCCCTTCTCGACGAACGTCTGCGCCAGCTCGACGCGTTCGTCGTCGGGGTGACGGGCGAGCTCGCGGCGTTCGACGGCGATCTCAGCCTGGGCCAGCTCGCGCTGGCTCGCCACCGAGACGTATTCGCCACCCGCCATGGACAGCGCGCCCGCGGCGAGCCCGGCGACACCGGCGAGGGAGATGACCTTGGTGTCGGCGGTGCCGCCCGCGACACCCGCGATCAGCGCGAAGTTCGACACCAGACCATCCATCGCCCCGAACACCGATGGCCGCAACCAGCCTCCGGTGACGTCGCGGTGCTGGTGGTGCGCCTCCGCGCGACCGCTCATCGCGAGTTCTTCCCCTTCGTCGCGGCCTCACCCTCGGGGATCTCCGCCGGCTCGCCGGGCGCCGGATCATCGCCCTTCGGCCCGCGATCGTCCTCGCCGCCGTCGGCCGCGTCGGCCCCCGCCGCATCGGCCCCGGCCGCGTCGCTCCGGGCCGCGTCCGCCCCGGGCGCGTCGTCCCCCGCCGCGTCGTTCCGGGCCGCGTCGTCCCCGGCCGCGTCGTCCCCCGCCAGGGAGGTCTCGTCGGAGGGCGTCGCCGCTTCCGCGCCGGGCTCACCCGGCGTGCCGCCGCCGGACCCATCCGCCAGCGGGTCAGCAGCGTCGCCCGACGACGCCGGGGAAGGGGCGTCGGGCGAGCCTGGGTCGGCCTGGCCGGACACGTGCGCCGGGTCCGGAAGCTCGGACAGGGGCACGACGATCTCTTCGCTGTCCTTCTTCCTCATCGCCCAGAGGTAGACCAGCGCGCCCGCGAACAGCACGATCGACGTCCACTGGTTGATCCGGAGCCCGAGGAAGGTCACCGCGTGGTCGACCCCGCCGACCGGGTCGATGCGCAGGCCCTCGATCCAGAACCTGCCGAGGGTGTAGCCGGCGACGTAGAGGGCGAACAGCCGGCCATGGTGCAACATGAACCGCCGCCCGGCGAACAGCAGCGCGAAGCCGAGCGCGATGTCCCAGACCGACTCGTACAGGAACGTCGGGTGGTAGAGGACCCCGGGCTCTCCCCCGTGGGCGGCGTCGATCTCCAGGCCCCACGGCAGCGTGGTCGGCGAGCCGTACAGCTCCTGGTTGAACCAGTTGCCCCAGCGGCCGATGCCCTGGGCGAAGGCGATGCCGGGGGCGACCGTGTCGGCGACGGCGCCCATGGAGATGCCGCGCTTGCGCACGGACCACCAGACGCCGACGCCGCCGAGCGCGACCGCGCCCCAGATGCCGAGACCGCCCTCCCAGATGAACAGCGCCTGGATGGGCTCCTTGATCGCGCGGCTGCCGAAATAGGTCTGCCAGTCGGTGATGACGTGGTAGAGGCGACCGCCGATCAGACCGAAGATGACCGCGGGAACCGCGATATCGATGATCGTCCCCTGCTGGCCTCCACGAGCGCGCCAACGCCGCTCGCTCAGCCAGACGGCGACGATGACGCCGAGCACGATGCAGAGCGCATAAGCCCGGATCGGGATGATTCCGAGATACCAGACCCCTTGGGAAGGGCTGGGAATCGAGGCAAGGGGCATGTCACGTGAGGGTAGCGGAAGCGCGGCTACTTGGCCGCCTTCGTAATCTCTTCGCGCAACTCTCGTGGGCTGAAGAGTACCCCGTTGTCTATTTCTATGCCGTTCAGTTTCACGGTCGGCGTATGGTCGAGCTTCTGCTCATCGCTGACCTTCTTGCTGTACGACAGCTGCGCCTGGGCGTGCTTGCCCGAGGTGACGCACTGCTCGAACCCCGGCGACGTGACCCCGGCGTCCTTGCCCCACTGCACGAGCTGCTCGGGCTTGAAACCGGGTTCGGTCTCCGGCGGCTGGTTCTCGAAGAGCAGGTCGTGGAAGGCCATCCACTGCTTGCCGTCGGCCACGCAGCGGGAGGCACTGCCCGCGCGTACGGAATTGGACTTGGTCGGCTCCTGCGAGAAGATCGTGATGGGGTGGTAGACCACCTTCGCCAGACCCTCGGCGGCGAGGTTCTTGAACGTCTGCCCGCTGACCCGCTCGAGCTCCTTGCAGGCGGGGCACTGGAAGTCCTCATAGATGTCGACCACGGGCGCGGTGACACCCTGCGTGGCCATCACGGCGGCGCCGTCGGGCTGCACCGTGATGGGTGCGAGCGCGCCGGAGGCCTCCTCCGACTGAGAGGTGCTGGCCGCATACCACCAGCCGGCTCCGACCGCGGCCACCGCCACCACTCCGGCGGTCACGTAGGTCACGATCTTCCTGCGCCGCTCCTGGGCCCGAGCGGCGGCCTGCTGTTCCTTGATCTTGTCACGCGCTGACTTCGACATGGTCTTCGTCCGCTGCCCCTTGCTCATCCTTCGTCCTCCACATCACGAGTATCGCCCCCCAGGCCGAGTGCTCCGTCGAGAGCGAAACGGCCCGGCGGGAAACGCGTGATCCAGGCGCCGAGAAGCACGAGGCCGAAGTCACGCAGGATGTCGAGCAGGTAGGTGGGCTCCTGCCCCTTTCCCAACTGGCCGCCGCCGCCGAAGCAGCCGCAGTCGATCCGCAGGCCGTTCGCCCAGGCCCAGGCGATGCCGAAGACGAACGCGAACATGAGCAGCCCCGCGACCACCGCGGCCACCCTGGTCAGCAGACCGACGACCAGCAGCACGCCGACCACGATCTCCAGCATCGGCAGGGCGTAGCCCACCGGGACGGCGATCGACTCGGGCAGCAACTGGTAAGCCTTGACCGCCACCACGGAGTCCGTCGGGTTGCCGATCTTGAGCGCACCCGCCGCGATCAGCACTCCGCCCAGGACCAGCCGGGCGACGACCGTCACCCAGGGTATCGCTGACGTAGCTCGATGTGACGGTTGTGACGCGACCACGGGCCATCTCCTCTTTCCCTGTGCCGAGATGGGCACAGTACCGGGTTCCCATCCGATCACGTTCACGATAAGCGTCGGCTAAGCCGCTTCCTCGTTCAGGCTCTCCGAGTTGCGCGTTTTACTTGGATGAGTTAAAAATTACTCATGCAAGTAAGACGGGAGGATTCGGTGACGAGCTCCGCGCGGCGCGCACAGATCGTCGCCGCGACCATCGCCACGATCGCCGAGCTCGGCTATCGGCAGGCGTCCTTCTCCAGGATCGCCGAGCGGGCCGGGCTCAGCAGCACCCGGCTGATCTCCTACCACTTCGACAGCAAGGACGAGCTGATCGGCAAGGCGATCGGCACGATCTACAGCGAGCTGGGGGCGTTCATGACCGCGCGGGTGAGCACCGCGACCACGCCGGGCGCCGCGCTCGAGACCTACATCCGGTCGCTGGTGGAGTACATCGCCGGTCACCGCGCCGAGATGCGCGCCGCCACGGAGATCTTCCTCAACTTCAGGCCGGAAGGCGGTTCTGCGGCACAGGACGCGGCCACCGACCTGTCGGTGCTGGCCCACGTCGAGCGCATTCTCGTCCGGGGCCAGGAGAGCGGCGAGTTCGGCGCGTTCAACACTCGCGTGATGGCGATGGCGATCCAGCGGGCGCTCGACGGGCTGCCGTTCCTGCTGGAGGCCGACCCGAACGCCGATCTGGCGGAATATGCCGACGAGCTGGCCGGGCTGTTCGCCAGGGCTGTGCGGCCGTGAGCCCCGGAGCAGGGGCTGCTCACCCTGGCGGTGGACGTGCCTGCCGGCCGGTGTCAGCGGCGCACGCCCTTGGCCATGTCTTTCGCGAGGACGGCGATCGACTCCCGGCCCGCTGCCTCGTCGGGGGCGTCGAGCATGCGGCGGATGAACGCCGACCCGACGATGACGCCGTCGGCGTAGGCCGCCACCTCGGCCGCCTGATCGCCGGTGCCGACCCCCAGGCCCACGCACACCGGCAGGTCGGTGTGGGCGCGGGTGCGCTGCACGAGGCCCTCGGCGGCGACGTTGACGCTCTCTCTGGCGCCCGTGACGCCCATGAGCGAGGCCGCGTAGACGAAACCCGTGCAGCAGTCGACGACGGCCTTGATGCGCTGCTCCGTCGAGCTGGGCGCCACCAGGAACACGGTGTCGATGCCGGCGCCCGCCGAGGCGGCCCGCCACGGCTCCGACTCCTCGGGCGTCAGGTCGGGCGTGATCGTGCCCGCGCCGCCCGCGTTGGCCAGGTCGCGGGCGAAGCGCTCGGCGCCGTACTTGTCGATGGGGTTCCAGTAGGTCATGACGAGCGTGGCGGCACCGGTCGCGGCGACCCCCTCGACCGTGCGCATCACGTCGGCGATGCGCGTGCCGTTGACCAGTGACCTGTGCACGGCGTCCTGGATGGTGGGCCCGTCCATGAGCGGGTCGGAGTAGGGGAGGCCGATCTCGATGACGTCGCAGCCGGCCTCCACCAGGGTCGTGGCGGCGGCGATGGCGCCGTCCTTGGACGGGAAGCCCGCCGGCAGGTAGCCGACGAGCGCGGCCCGGTTGTCCGCCTTCGCCTTGGCGAAAACCGTCTGAAGAGTCGTCATGTCTGTCCGTTTCGAAGGTCGAGTCTCACCATGATGCCCTGCCGCGCGCCCCGCCCAGAATCCTCCGCGCCGACGAAGGCCCTGGGTGTCGCGGGAGGCGGCGCGGCGAGCGGCCCGGCGCAGGCCGTCAGCGGCCCGCGTGGTCCCGGCGGCCCCGGCCTCTCAGCGGTCTCGAAGGTCTCCGAGGGCTCGGAGGTCCCGAGGCCTCGGCGGGTCTCAGAGGTTGAAGTATTTCATCGCCGTGCCCATGTCCTTGTCTCCGCGGCCGGAGAGGTTGACCAGGATGGTGGCCTCCGGGCCGAGCTCGCGGCCGAGCTCCAGCGCGCCCGCCAGGGCGTGGGAGGACTCGATGGCGGGGATGATGCCCTCGGTCCTGGCCAGCAGGGAGAACGCGGCCATCGCCTGGTCGTCGGTGACGCCGTGGTAGGTCGCGCGGCCGGAGTCTCTCAGCCAGGCGTGCTCGGGACCGACGCCCGGATAGTCGAGCCCGGCGGAGATCGAGTGGGACTCGATGGTCTGGCCCTCGTCGTCCTGCAGGACGTAGGTGCGCGCGCCGTGCAGCACTCCGACCGAGCCCGCGGTGAGGGTGAGCGCGTGCTCGCCGCTCTCCAGGCCGCGACCGGCGGCTTCGTAGCCGTGCAGTTGCACGCCCTCGTCGCCGATGAACGCGTGGAAGGCGCCGATCGCGTTGCTGCCGCCGCCGACCGCGGCGCACACCGCGTCGGGCAGCCGGCCGGTCAGCTCGAGGATCTGGCGGCGGGCCTCCACGCCGATGATGCGGGCGAAGTCGCGCACGATCTCGGGGAACGGGTGCGGGCCCGCGACCGTGCCGAAGAGGTAGTGGGTGGTGTCGACGTTGGTCACCCAGTCGCGGAACGCCTCGTTGATGGCGTCCTTCAGCGTCTGCGAGCCGTTGGTCACCGGCACCACGGTCGCGCCGAGCAGCTTCATCCTGGCGACGTTGAGTGCCTGGCGCTCGCAGTCGACCGCGCCCATGTAGATGACGCACTCCAGGCCGAGCAGGGCCGCGGCGGTCGCCGTGGCCACGCCGTGCTGGCCCGCGCCGGTCTCGGCGATCACCCGCTTCTTGCCCAGCCGCTTGGTCAGCAGCGCCTGGCCCAGCACATTGTTGATCTTGTGGGCGCCGGTGTGGGTGAGGTCCTCCCGCTTGAGCACGACCCGGGCGCCACCGGCCTGCTCGCTGAAGCGCGGCACGTCGGTCAGCGTGGTCGGCCGGCCGGCGTAGGTGCGCAGCAGGTGGTCGAACTCGCGCAGGAACTGCGCGTCGTTCTTGGCCTTCTCGTAGACCGCGGCCACCTCGTCGAGCGCCGGGATGAGGGCCTCCGGCACATATCTGCCGCCGAAGATGCCGAACTTGCCGTGCACGTCGGGATCGTCGCCGTGCGCGCCGTTGCCCGCCAGGTCGGCGGCGGTCAGGATGGAACCTTCGTGTGCCACTGCTATCCCTCTGCTGAGTGGTCGGGGCGCGTCGACGGATGAGCGCCGGCCGTCACCAGCGCCTCCACGGCCTTGCGCGGGTCCTTGCCGGTGACCAGGCTCTCCCCCACCAGGACGGCGTCGGCGCCACCTCTAGCGTAAGCGAGCAGGTCATGCGGGCCACGCACACCCGACTCGGCGATTTTGATCACATTATCGGGGATCTTCGGCGCCAGCTTCGCGAACACGTCGCGATCGACCTCGAGTGTCTTCAGATTGCGGGCGTTGACCCCGATGACCCGGGCCCCAGCGGCGACCGCCCGCTCGAGCTCGTCCTCGGTGTGCACCTCGACCAGCGGGGTGAGCCCGATCGACTCGGCCCGCTCGATCAGCGACACCAGCGCCTCCTGCTCCAGGCAGACGACCATCAGCAGCGCCAGGTCGGCGCCGTAGGCCCTGGCCTCCCACAACTGGTAGGAGGTGAGGATGAAGTCCTTGCGCAGGATCGGGATGTCGACCCTGGTGCGGACCGCGGCCAGGTCGTCGAGGCTGCCCCCGAACTTGCGGCGCTCGGTCAGCACGCTGATGACGTGGGCGCCGCCCGCTTCGTAGTCGGCGGCCAGCGCCGCCGGGTCGGCGATCGCGGCGAGCGCGCCCTTGGACGGGCTGGACCGCTTGACCTCGGCGATCACCGAGATCCTGTCACCCCCGAGCGCGGCCATCGCGTCTCTGGCCGGCCGGGCCCGCTCGGCTCGTTGCTTGAGCTCGTCCATGGACACGGCCTGCTGGCGTGCGGCGAGGTCGGCGCGCACCCCGTCGAGGATGCCGTCGAGGACACTCGGCCCTTCCGTCCGCTCACTCACGCGCTTGGGGTCCCTCCGGTCGACAGTGGGGGTGGCGGAGAGTTCGCCTCGCGTACGCTCTCCGCCTTGTCCTGCGATGGTATCGGCCCCAGCGGGGGCACCTCACCACCGGCCCTGCCTAGGGGGCGAGGAACGCGCCGACAGGCAGATTACGGACGACCCAGTAGACCATGACGACCCCGATGAAGGCCCACAGCCACGCCGGATGCGCCAGCGTCGTGCGTCTGGGCCGGCCCTGCCAGGCACGCAGCACCCATCGCCCCCACCAGAACAGCAGGAACGGGATCATGGCCACGGCGAGCGGGTTGAGCCCCAGCGCGGCGACCGGGTCGAGATGCGCGAGGGCGTGCATGGTGCGCATGGTGCCGCAGCCTGGGCAGTAGAGGCCGGTGAGCCACAGGAACGGGCACGTCGGATAGTGGCCGGGTTCGTTGGGGTCGACCACGCCGACGAAGGCGAACGCGGCGCCCACGCCCGCCGCAACACCGAGCGGCGCGAGCAGGCGCCTCGCGCGACCCGTGTCACGCCGCCCGGCTGTTGCGATGCTCATGCTTTCAGTATCCGCCTTCCAGCGCGCTGCCCGCCGTCACGCCGGCTCAGTACGTCGAGTACGAGTACGTGGACACGCTCGCGGCCAGGATGAAGAAGATCACGATGTACGCGATGATGCCGAGGACGATGCCGATGGCACCGAAGATCAGGCTGCGCTTCCACCACGTCTTGGCCTCTTCCGCGGCCTGCATCGCACCCTGGTAGTCGCCGACCTGCCACTTCGAGTTGACCTGCGACGACTTGACGAGCGCCACGATGCCGAGCGGCAGGCAGCAGAACAGGGTGGTGAGGATGGCCGGGACGAGCTGGTTGTCGGGCGGGTTGCCACCGCCGCCGTAGCCACCGCCGGGGGGCTGGCCGTAACCGCCGTCGCCGTAGCCGCCGCCGCTCGGGGGCTGCTGACCGTAGCCACCCCCGTAACCTCCGCCGCTGGGCGGCTGCTGGCCGTAGCCACCACCGCTCGGCGGCTGCTGGCCATAGCCACCGCCATAGCCTCCGCCGCTGGGCGGCTGCTGGCCGTAGCCACCACCGCTCGGCGGCTGCTGGCCGTAACCACCACCGCTTGGAGGCTGCTGGCCATAGCCACCGCCACCGCTGGGAGGCTGCTGGCCGTAGCCGCCGCCGGGCGGTTGGGCACCGTAGCCACCGTCGCCCTGGTTTCCGTAACTCATGCTAATGACCCCTCATGTCGTCATCTCGAGTCCAGTTCGCGCGGCAGCCTAGCGAGAAACCATCTTCTACGTGGATCAACGTCGATTTTGCGGACAATTCGTAATCGGACCGCAAGCACGTCGTCACGGTCCGGCTACACGTGCAGCGGGCGACCTACTGGTACTCCACCGTGCTGCTGGCGGTGCTGGCGAACCCGATGAGGGAAAGGAGCATACCGCCGAAGATCAGCCAGCACAGGAGCCAGATCACCACCGTGATGTACGACGTGACGAGGCCGCCGATGGCCATGCCCGAGCCCTCCTCTCCGGTGCGCTTGATCCGGCTGAGCGCGACATGCCCGAGGATGACGCCGGGGATGCTGGTGAGGCCGCAGAAGACCAGGCCGATGATGCCGAGGACGAGCGAGGCCACCGCCATCCCGTTGGTGGACCTGGGCTGCTGGTAGCCGTAGCCCTGCTGCGGGTAGCCCCCGTAGCTCGGAGGTTGCTGGGCGTAACCGCCGCCGTAGCTCGGCGGCTGCTGGCCGTAGCCGTAGGGCTGGTCCCCGTAGCTCGGCGGCTGCTGGCCGTAGCCACCCCCGCTCGGCGGCTGCTGGCCGTAGCCTCCCCCGGGAGGCTGTGCGCCATAACCTCCGCTACCGCCCTGATCCCCGTAGCTCATGAGCCGGCTCCCTCAACGTCCGTGGCGAGTTGCAACGGCAGCTTATTGAGGAAACGTTTGCCGGGCGCACACAGGTTCAGAACAGTGGAGGTTTCGTAACCGTCACCGGCTCAGCGGTCGTCGGTCGGGTCGTCTCCGCGGTCGAGCGCGTCCCACAGCGTCCTGTCGTGGGCCCGCGCCGAGGGGGCGCCCGCCGTGCGGTCGTAGCGGGCGGACATGCCCGCCCACCGGCCGCCGCGCACGACCGCCAGCACGCCCCCGGCCATCACCAGGACCGCTCCGACGACCGTCACGGCGGGCCAGAGCGGCGCGATCTCCCAGGACAGCCCGGTGGCGCCGGACAACACGTTCTCCTCGCGCAGGCGCGCGGTCACGGTGCCACCCGACAGCGCCGCCCACGTCGCCGCGGCGGCGCCGGCCCCGCACAGGGCGAGCAGCACCCCGACGGCCCGGCGGCCCGCGCCCTTGGTGGCCAGCACCGCCACCACGCCGGCCAGCCCGGCCAGCGCCACGGGGGTCAGCACGGGGCTCAGCCCGCCGCCGCTCGGCGCCTCGCCGTCTCCCAGGACCGTCACCCATGCCTGGCCCGCGCCCCACAACACGAGCACGCAGCCCAGGGCCGTCATGACCACCCAGCCCCACAACTCCCCGCGCCGGGAAGTCCGCGCTTCGGGCTCCATCCGCTCTCCTAGCTCGGCGCGAGCTCTAGCGGGTCGGCGTCGAAGCAGGTGCGATCACCCGTGTGGCACGCCCCGTCGACCTGGTCGACCTTGACCAGGATGGTGTCGCCGTCACAGTCGAGCGCCACGGACTTGACCTGCTGGACATGGCCGGAGGTGGCGCCCTTGACCCAGAGCTCCGCCCGGCTGCGGGACCAGTAGGTGGCCCTGCCGGTGGTGAGCGTCCGATGCAGCGCCTCGTCGTTCATCCAGGCCAGCATGAGCACCTCGCCGGTGTCGTACTGCTGCGCGATCGCGGGGACCAGGCCGTCGGGATTGCGCTTCAACCGTGCGGCGATCTTGGCGTCGAGGGACATGCAGCCCATTCAACCAGCTCGTGCCCCCGCCCCCGCCACCGGCGCGAGCCTCAGGCCAGGGCTTGGGGAAGGGTGTCGTAGATGGGGAAGAGCGGGGCCAGGTTGGTCCTGCGCAGCCGCCGGAGCACCTGCCCGGGGGGTGCGACCAGAGCCATCGTGCCGTCCCTGTCGCGCAGCGTGGCGAGCGCGCGCACCAGGACGCCCAGCCCTGTCGTGTCGATGAAGCCCAGGCCGGTCAGATCGACGACCAGTCGGGGGACGTGCTCCGCCACGGCTTCATCGAGACATTTCCTGACTTCGGAAACGTTGTCGACGTCGACCTCCCCCGCCAGGCTCACCACCACAAGATCTCCGTGTCGGCATCGCGTCATCTCCAGCACATCCGCGCCCATGCTCCTCATGACCCCTCCCGTGGGCGGCCCCGCCGAAAAGGTACACCTGCCCGCGACGCGTCACGGTGGGTTTTACCGAGAATGCGGTACGTGATGGCGCGGAGCGGAGTAATTTCGGTTTCCCGAGCCTGCCGTGGGAGGGCCGTCGTGGTGCACGTCGTAGGCTCCGCTCCCCGTTCCCACCGGGTCTTCCCCGGGCCGGCCTGGGCGGTCAGGTCCGTCGTCGTCCTGCGGGTGCGCGGTGGATAGGCAGATGCTCCGCGTCAGCTTCGCGCGGGGGCAGATCACGGGGCTGCGCAGGACCGTGACCGAGCACGCCGCCGGCGAGGGACTGGCAGGCGGGCGGCTCGAGGACTTCGTGCTGGCGGTCAACGAGGTCGCCACCAACGCGGTGGTGCACGGCGGAGGCCACGGGCGATTGCGGCTGTGGACGCGGGACGGGCGCCTGTGGTGCGAGGTCGCCGACGACGGCCCCGGGCTGCCACCCGGGTGGATGGGCGACACGCGGCCGCCCAGGGGGTACGACTTCCGGGGTCGGGGCCTGTGGCTGACCCGCATGGTGTGCGAGCACCTCGTGATCGTGTCAGGGCCACGTGGCACGACCGTGACGTTCGCCTCGGCGAAACCGTGACCAGGAGCGCCTCCCGGGGCCCGGTGGACGGCACGGTGGACGGCACGGTGGACGGCACGGTGGACGGCACGGTGGACGGCACGGTGGACGGCACGGCGGGAGCCCGGAAGGGCGAGCCGGCGCGGCGGCGGGTCACGAGTGGGCGGCCGAGATCCACGAGGCGTGCAGGTCGGCGTACACGCCCGGCCGGCCCGCCAGCTCCGTGTGGTGGCCGCGCTGCACCAGCCGGCCGCCGTCGAAGACCAGCACCTCGTCGGCGTTCTCGGCCGTGGACAGGCGGTGCGCGATCGAGATGGCGGTGCGGCCGCGGGTGACGCCCTCCAGCGCCCGCGCCAGCCGTACCTCGGTGGCCGGGTCGACCGCCGAGGTGGCCTCGTCGAGCAGGAGCAGGTCGGGGTCGGCGAGGTAGGCGCGGGCCAGGGCGACGAGCTGGCGCTCGCCCGCCGACAGTGACTCGCCGCGCTGGCCGACGGCCGTGTCCAGGCCCGCGGGCAGGCCTTCGAGCCAGTCGGTCAGGCCCAGCTCGGTCATCGCGAGACGGATCTCGTCGGTGGTGGCGGACGGCTTGCCGTAGCGGATGTTCGCCTCCAGCGTCCCGTCGAACAGGAAGCCGTCCTGGGGGACCATGACGATGCGCTCGCGCAGCGAGGAGAAGCGGATGTGACGCAGGTCGTGGCCGTCCACGGTGACGCGGCCCGCGCCCGGGTCCATGAGACGCGTCAGGAGCTTGGCGAACGTGGTCTTGCCCGACCCCGTCTCCCCCACGACCGCGACACGCGAGCGCGGCGGGATCTCGAGGGTGACCTCGCGCAGCACGGGCACGCCGCCCGGGTAGGAGAAGTGCACGTCCTCGAAGGCGACCGAGATGGGGCCGCGGGGCAGTTCCACGCCCTGGTCGCCGGGGTCGGCCACGTCCGGCGGGGTGTCGATGACGCCGAGGACGCGCCGCCAGCCCGCGACGGCGTTCTGGGCCTCGTTCAGCACCTCGGTGGCGGTCTGGAGCGGCGAGACGAACAGGGTGATCAGGAACAGGAACGCCACCAGCTCGCCCTGTGTGATCTCGCCCGACATCCCGAGCCGCACGCCCAGCAGCACGATGCCGGCGATGGCGACGGCCGCTACGATCTCGGTGAGCGGGAAGACGAAGCCGACGATGGTCTGCGCCCTGGTCTGGGCGCGCCTGTTGGCGTCGACCGCCTGGTCGATGCGCTCGGCCGTACGGCGCTCCGAGGCGTAGGCCCTGATGACGGCGGCGCCGACGACGGACTCGCTGACCGCGGCCAGCATGTCGCCGGTGCGCTCGCGCACGGTCGTGTACGCCCGTGACAGCAGCCTCTGGAAGCGCGGCAGGGCGATCATCAGGGGGATGAAGCACAACCAGACGAGCAGGGTGAGCTGCCAGGAGTAGACGAACATCAGCACCGTGGCCACGAACAGCTGGCCGAACGCCACGATGATCATCAGCCCGCCCCACTGCATGAACGTGCTGATCTGGTCGATGTCGTTGGTGACGCGCGAGACCAGGGAGCCGCGGCGCTCGGTGTTCTGGGTGAGCACGGACAGGTCGTGCACGTGCCGGAACCCGCGCACGCGCAGCGTGGCGAGGGACGATTCCGTCGCCTTGTAGAGGCGGACGTTCATGACGTAGCCGGCGGCGGCCGTGAGCAGCACCGCGCCCGCGCAGACCAGGATGGCCCGGGTGATGTACGCGGTGTCCGGAGTGCCGGTCTTGAGTCCCGTGTCGATGGTCTGCTGGACGGCGACCGGCACGATGATCTTGCCGATGGTCGCGACGACCGCCAGCAGCAGCGTGACCACCAGCCCTTTGCGGAACTCCGGCGTGAGCGAGAGCCCATGCCGGATGGTGGCCAGCGCCGAACGTTCGGAGTTGCCTCGGATGACCTCGGCCGTCATGCGCTGACTTCCTCTTCTTCTCCGGCCGGCACGTCGATGGCGGCGCGCTCGGCCTCCTCACGCTCGTAGGCGGTCACCAAGTTGCGGTAGCCGGCGCAGCGGCTGATCAGCTCGTCGTGCGGGCCGCGGTCGACGACCCGGCCGTGGTCGAGGTAGACGACCTCGTCGGCGAGGGCGATGGTCGCCATCCGGTAGGCGACGACCACGACGGTGGACGCCTCGGCGGCGTCCCGCAGCCCGTACAGGATCTTGGCCTCGACCTGGGGGTCCACGCTGGAGGTGGCGTCGTCGAGGATGAGCAGGCGCGGCCGGCGCACGACCGCGCGGGCCAGCGCGAGGCGCTGGCGCTGGCCGCCGGACAGCGAGGTGCCGCGCTCACCGACGCGCGTGTCGAGCCCGTCGGCCAGCCGGTCGACGAACCCGTCGGCCTGCGCCAGCCGCAGGGCCGCCCGCACGTCCTCGTCGCCGGTGTTGAGGCCGAGCGTGATGTTGCCGCGCACGGTGTCGTCGAACAGGAACGTCTGCTGCGGCACCAGGGCGACCGATGCGGCGATGCCGCCGTGGGCCAGCTCCCGGACGTCCACGCCGTCGAGCAGGACCTGCCCCTTGCCGGGGTCGACGAGCCGGACGAGCAGCTGCACGAGCGTGGACTTGCCCGACCCCGTGGGGCCGACCAGCGCGACGGTACGGCCGGCGGGCACGTCGAAGGTCACCTCGTGCAGCACCTCGGCCTCGCCGTAGGAGTAGGAGACGTCGCGGACCTCGAGCGCGGCGGGCGCGGTCGAGGTCGCGGCGGCCTGCCCGTACTCCATGGAGCCGCTCGCGTCCAGCACGGCCTGGACCCGCTGCCAGCCGACGACGCTGCGCGGCAGCTCGGCCAGCACCCAGCCGAGCGCCCTGATCGGGAAGGCCAGCAGCGTGAACAGGTAGGCGACCTGCACCAGGTCGCCGGAGTCGATCAAGCCGCCGGTCAGCCGGGCCGAGCCGACGCCCAGCACCGCGAGCACGCCGATCGTGGGCAGGGCCTCCAGCATCGGGTCGAACAGCCCGCGCACGCGCCCGACCGCGATGTTGGCGTCGCGCAGCTCGTGGGCGCGCCGCTGGAACCGCTCGGTCTCCAGGTCCTCCCTGCCGAGGGTCTTGATGACGAGCGCGCCGTCGAAGCTCTCGTGCGCGATCTCGCTGACCTCGGCGCGCAGTTGCTGGGCGCGGGTGGCGAGCGGGCTGAGCTTGCGCTGATAGACAAGGTTGAGTACGGCGATCGCCGGAAATATCAGGAAGCCGACCAGCGCCAGCACGAGATCCGTGAACACCATCGCGACCGCCGCCGTGACCAGCATGACGATCACGCCCACGGCCATCGGCAGCGGTGCCAGCGGCGCCCAGGCGGCCTCGGCGTCGGCGCTGGCGTTCGACAGCAGCTGCCCCGTCGGGTGCCGGTGGTGCCACGACAGCGGCAGCCGCAGGTACTGCTTGGTCACGTCCCTGCGCGACCTGGCCTGCATGCGGTACTGCAGGATGCCGGCCAGGATCCGCCGGCCCGCCACGCCCAGCGCCTTGAGCAGCGCCGTGCCCAGGATCAGGAACGTTCCCGTCCACAACGCGCCCGCGACGGCGCGGCCCTCGCCGAAGGCCGGCAGCACGACGTTCTGGGTGGCCCACCCGAGGGCCCATGCGGAGGCGACGGTCATGCCTCCGTAGACGGCGCTGGCCAGCACCGCCAGCGTGAACACCGCCTTCTCCGTGCGAATGGCCACCCCAAGGACTCGCAGTCCTTGGCGCATCACGGCCGAGGTGACCTTGCTCGCCACTCGGTGGGTCCTCTCATCGCGGCATTTCTACGTATGTCACTATCACCCCTGATCATCTCGTTATTCCCGCGGGTAGGGTTGCCCGTGTGACTCACGCTCGTGGCGAACGCACCGCGCTCTGCGACCTGCTCGACCGGATCGGCCCCGACGCCCCGACGTTGTGCGCGGGCTGGAGCACCTACGACCTGGCCGCGCACCTCGTGCTGCGCGAGCGCAGGCCCGACGCGATGGGCGGCATCGCGCTCAGGCCGCTCGCCGGCTACACCGCCTCGGTCCAGAACGCGCTCAAGGCCAGGCATCCCTATCCCGAGCTGGTCGCCAAGGTGCGCGAGCCCGGCGGCGTGTTCCGGCTCGTGAAGGCCCTCGACCAGGCCGTCAACACCATCGAGCTCTTCGTGCACCACGAGGACGTCCGCCGCGCGCAGCCGTCGTGGGAGCCGCGCGAGCTGCCCGCGGAGCTGGAGGAGGTCTTCTGGAAGCGGCTGTCGTCCGGCGCCAGGCTGATGTTGCGCAGGGCCCCGGTGGGCGTGGTGCTGCACCGGCTGGGTGGCGGAGTGCTGCTGGCCGGCCCGCGCGGAGGCCCCAAGGTCGAGGTCACCGGCAGGGCCGGCGAGTTGCTGATGTTCTGCTTCGGACGGCAGGCGCACGCGACGGTGGAGCTCACCGGCACGCCCGAGAACGCCGAACGGCTGCGCGAGGCGCCCCTCGGCATGTAGCCGCGCGCCGATGGCGCAATTCCCGGCACCACAGGCGCTCGCAGCCCGTCTCTAGCCCTTACCATGGCAGAGGAAAGAAGCCCCCCGGTTAGGATCATGAACATCTTCATAGAAGATGCCAGTGATCGCCCAGATCCGGGTATATACGGCTGGGAATGGACTGCAGGAGGCCCCCCATGCAGGTCAAGAAGGTGATCACCTACGTCGCTGTCGCGTTCGTGGTCTTCTACCTGTTCACCCGGCCGGCCGAAGCCGCCGCCGCGGTCAACGGTGTGTTCGACGGAATTCTTCAGGGAGCCAATCAGTTGGCCACGTTCTTCTCAAGTGTTCTGACCCCCTGACCAACGGTTCTGTCTGCGTCAGGTGCTTCCAAGCGCTGCCGGATCGTGTTACGCAGGCAGGATGAGAGATCGCCCGAGCGGCACCACGATCCATCAGCTCGGCGCCACCGCGCGGCGCGTCCTCGAGCGAGCAGAGCTCGAGGGCATCGAGCTGATCCGTTTCCTGTACGCCGACCACGGAGGCGTGATCCGTGGCAAAGCGGCGTCCCGGTCACGGCTGGCCGAACGGCTCAACACCGGCATCGGGCACACCGTCGCCATGATGGCGATGAACATGCTCGACCAGCTCCAGGACGTCGAGCACATGGGTCCGGTGGGCGAGGTGCGCATCGTTCCCGACCCCGCGACCTACGTCACGTTGCCGCACGCGCCGGGTGCGGCGACGATGCTGTCCGACCTGCGCCTGCCCGACGGCTCCCCATGGGGCGCGTGCCCCCGGACCTTCCTCAAAGACGCCATCGCCGAGCTGGCCGCCGAGGGTTACACGCTGGTCGCCGCGTTCGAGCCCGAGTTCACGCTCGGCCGCCGCCTGCCCGACCCGTACGGCGGCCCCGACCGGCTGGTGCCCATCGACGACTCGCCCTGCTACGCGGGCACCGGCTTCGACACGGCCCACGACTACACGATCACGCTCATCCGCGCCCTGGAGACGCAGGGCCTGCGCGTCGAGCACTGCCATCCCGAGCTGGGCCCCGGCCAGCAGGAGCTGTCGGTCCACCACGCGCCCGCGCTGCGGGCCGCCGACAACCACGTCCTCTACCGCGAGACCGTGCGCGGCGTCGCCATGCGCATGCAGCTGTGGGCCTCGCTGGCGCCCAAACCGCTGGCCGACCAGGCCGGCAACGGCGCCCACCTGCACCTTTCGCTGTGGCGCGACGGCCGCAACGCCTTCGCCGGCGACGGCGAGACGCGCGACGGCTTCATCGGCGGCCTGCTCGCCCACCTGCCCGCGCTCACCGCGCTGACCTGCGGCAGCGTCAACAGCTTCCGCCGCCTCGCGCCCCGCATGTGGTCGAGCGCGTACGCCGTCTACGGCCCCGACAACCGGGAGGCCGCGGTCCGCGTCTGCTCGCCCCTCGGGGAGACCGGGGAGCCCAACCTGGAGCTGAAGCCGTCCGACTCCTCCGCCAACCCCTACCTGTCGCTGGGCGCCGTCATCCACGCGGGTCTCGACGGCATACGGCGCAAGCTCGATCCGGGCGAGGCCGTGGACGTCGACCCCGACACGCGGCCCGGCCGGTATCCGCGGCTGCCGTCGTCACTGGACGAGGCGCTCGACGCGCTGGAGGGCGACGAGATGCTCATGGAGGCGCTCGGGCCGCTGCGGCGCGACGCGTACCTCGCCGTCAAGCGGTCGGAGGCGGCCGCGTTCGCCGCCGAGGACGCCTCCTACGAGCTGTTCCACCACCTCCGGGCGTTCTGACGCGCTAGCGGACCGGGTGGCCCGCCATCCGGAGCGTCTCCTTGACCTCGGAGATCTTCAACGTGCCGAAGTGGAACACGCTGGCCGCCAGCACCGCGTCGGCGCCCGCCGCCACCGCCGGAGGAAAGTCCTCCAGGCGTCCGGCGCCGCCGCTGGCGATCACCGGCACGCGCACGACGGCCCGGACCGCGCGCAACATCTCCAGGTCGTAGCCGTCGAGCGTGCCGTCGCCGTCCATCGAGTTGAGCAGGATCTCACCCACGCCTAGCTCCTCGCCGCGCGCGGCCCACTCCACCGCGTCGATGCCGGTGCCGCGGCGGCCGCCGTGCGTCGTCACCTCGAAGCCGCTCGGGGTGCCGGGCGCGCGGCGGGCGTCCACGGACAGCACGACGCACTGGGCGCCGAACCGCCGGGACGCCTCGGTGAGCAGCTCGGGCCGGGCGATGGCCGCGGTGTTGAGCGACACCTTGTCGGCGCCGGCGCGCAGCAGCCGGTTGACGTCGTCGACCGCGCGCACGCCGCCGCCCACGGTGAGCGGGATGAACACCTGCTCGGCGGTCCTGCGCACCACGTCCAGCATGGTCTCGCGCTCGCCGGACGACGCGGTGATGTCGAGGAAGGTCAGCTCGTCGGCGCCCTCCTCGTCGTAGCGCCTGGCCAGCTCGACCGGGTCGCCCGCGTCGCGCAGGTTCTCGAAGTTGACGCCCTTGACGACGCGTCCGGCGTCCACGTCGAGACAGGGAATGACTCTTACCGCCACGGTCATGCTCGCAGTGCCTCGATTTCGATCTCGACCAGCATCCTCGGGTCGACCAGTCCGGCCACCCGCACCCCGGTGCAGGCGGGGCGCACCTCGCGGAAGACGTCGTGGATGGCCCGACCCACGGGGTCGAAGTGGCGCTGCTCCACGACGTAATAGCGGACCATGACGACGTCCTCGCGGGTCAGGCCGCCGGTCGCGACCGCCGCCAGGGCGATGTCGATCGCGGTCAGGGCCTGCTCGTAGGCGTCGCCGATGTGGCGCACCTCTCCTTCGACGGTGGCCGTGCAACCGGACACGATCACCCGGTCACCCGCGATGACAGCGCGGGCGTAGCCGTACCTCTCCTCCCAGACGCCACCCGAGAACACCCTCCGCCCGGTGTTTTCCATGCCGATGCTGCTGACGCTCATCCCGCCCCCTCCCGGCGAAGCTACACGCGTACCGCGGCAAGCGCTTCTTCCAGCGTGAACGCGTGAGCGTACAGGGCCCTGCCCACGATGGCACCCTCCACTCCGTCGGGAACGAGAGAGGAGAGCGCGATCAGGTCGTCGAGGCTCGACACGCCGCCGCTGGCCACGACCGGCCGGTCGGTGCGGGCGCAGATCCGGCGGTAGAGCTCGAGGTTGGGGCCCTGCAGCATGCCGTCCTTGGTCACGTCGGTGACGACGTAGCGAGGGCAGCCGTCGGCCTCGAGCCGGTCGAGCGCCTCCCACAGGTCGCCGGCGTCCTTGGTCCACCCGCGGGCGGCCAGCGTGGTGCCGCGCACGTCGAGGCCCACCGCGATCCGGTCGCCGTGCTCGGCGATGATCTTCCGGCACCAGCCGGGGTTCTCCAGCGCGGCGGTCCCGATGTTGACCCGGCGGCAGCCGGTGGCCAGCGCGGCGGCCAGTGAGTCGTCGTCGCGGATGCCGCCGGACAGCTCGACGTTCACGTCCAGCTTGCCGATCACCTCGGCGATCAGCTCGCGGTTGCCGCCCCGGCCGAACGCGGCGTCGAGGTCGACCATGTGGATCCACTCGGCGCCGGCGTCCTGCCAGGCGAGCGCGGCGGCCAGCGGCTCGCCGTGGCGGGTCTCGGTGCCGGCCTCGCCCTGCGTCAGGCGTACGGCCTGGCCACCGGCCACGTCGACGGCGGGCAACAACTGCAACGACATCAGATCCTCCGGTCGAAGGCGAGGGTCACGACAACGGGTGTGAGCAGCAGGGACAGGACGAGGACGCCGAAGCTGAGCGGCGGCGAGCCCCAGACCAGCCAGACGATCAGCTGCACGAGCAGGAGCCCGAGCGCCACCACGGCGTTCTGGGCGCGGCGGCGGCGGGCGAGCAGGCCGCCCTGGCGGGCGATGCGCGCCGGGCGCGGGAACACCCGGCCCAGGAGCGCGCGGCGGCGGGCCCGGCGTGCCTGCCGCAGCTCGTTGGCCCGGATGGCGCGGGCCCGCTCCGCCTCGCGCTCGGCCCGCCGCCGAGCGCGTTCCTTGCTCACCGGACCTCCCGGCCCGCTCGCCCGCTCACAGCGTGCCGAGCCAGTTGCGGAGCAGAGCGGCGCCGGCGTCGCCGGACTTCTCGGGGTGGAACTGGGTGGCCATGAGCGGGCCGTTCTCCACGGCGGCCACGAACGGCACGCCGTGCTCGGCCCACGTGACGAGCGGATCGGAGAAACCGTCGCCCGCCTGCAGCTCCCACTCGCGCACGCCGTAGGAGTGGACGAAGTAGAAGCGGGTGGCGGGGTCGAGCCCGGCGAACAGCACGCTGCCGGCCGGCGCCTTGACGGTGTTCCAGCCCATGTGGGGCAGCACCGGAGCGTCGAGCCGGCCCACCGTGCCCGGCCACTCGCCGCAGCCCTCGGTCTCCACGCCGTGCTCGACCCCCCGGGCGAACAGGATCTGCATGCCGACGCAGATGCCCAGCACCGGGCGCCCTCCGGACAGGCGGCGGCCGATGAGCTGTTCGCCGCGCACGCCCTTGAGACCCGACATGCACGCCTCGAACGCGCCGACGCCCGGCACCACCAGCCCGTCGCAGGAGAGCGCGGCGTCGAAGTCGGACGTCACGGTCACGTCGGCGCCGGCCCTGGCCAGCGCGCGCTCGGCCGAGCGCAGGTTGCCCGACCCGTAGTCGAGCACCACCACGTTCTTGCTCACCACCACAGCACCCCCGCCGTGATCGCCATCGCCGCGCCGAACGCGCACACCGCCGCACCGAGCTTAAGCCCCTGCTTGGCGAGGGAGAACACCCCGCCGATGAGGAAAAGCCCGAGGAAGACCAGCACGCCGGCGATGAGGTTCTCGGTCATAGGACGCCCTTGGTGCTGGGCACCCCCGTGGCGCGGGGGTCGGGCTCGGACGCCTCGCGCAGGGCCCTGGCCAGGGCCTTGAACTGGGACTCCACGATGTGGTGGGCGTTGCGGCCGTAGGGGACGTGGACGTGCAGGCAGATGGCGGCCTGCGCGACGAACGACTCCAGGATGTGGCGGGTCATCGTCGTGTCGTATTCGGGGCCGATCATCGGCGCCATGCCCTCGGGCTCGGAGTGCACGAGGTAGGGGCGGCCGGACAGGTCGACGGTGACCTGGGCCAGCGACTCGTCCAGCGGGCACGACGCGCTGCCGAACCGCCTGATGCCCGACTTGTCGCCCAACGCCTCGCGGAACGCCGCGCCCAGGGCGAGCGCGGTGTCCTCGATCGTGTGGTGCGAGTCGATGTGCAGGTCGCCCTCGGTCTTGACCGTCAGGTCGAACAGGCCGTGCTTGCCCAGCTGGGCCAGCATGTGGTCGTAGAAGCCGACCCCGGTCGACACCTCGACCCGGCCGGTGCCGTCGAGGCCGACCTCCACCAGGACCGAGGTCTCCTTCGTAACACGCTCGACGCGGCCGACGCGACTCACAGCACTCCTTCCAGGGCGGCGCGGAACGCCGCCATCTCCTCGCCGGTGCCGATCGACACCCGCAGCCATTCTGGCGGGCCCACCTCGCGGATGAGCACCCCGCGCTCCAGCAGCCCCTCCCACACCGCGCGCCGGTCGGGGAAGCGCCCGAACAGCACGAAGTTCGCGTCGGAGTCGGCCACCCACAGGCCCTTGGACCGCAGCCACGCCACCGTGTCGTCGCGTTCGCGCCGCAGCGCGTCGACCGTGCCCAGCAGTTCGGCGCGGTGCCGCAGCGCCACGCGCGCCGCCGTCTGGGTGAGCGTGGACAGGTGGTACGGCAGGCGCACCAGCAGCAGCGCCTGCACCACGGCCGGGTGCGCGGCGAGATAGCCGAGCCGGGTGCCGGCCATGGCGAACGCCTTGGACATCGTCCTGGTGACGATCAGCCGCGGGTGGGCCGGCAGCAGGGTGAGCGCCGACGGGGTGCCCTCGCGGGCGAACTCCGCGTAGGCCTCGTCGACCACGACCACGCCGTGCGCGGCGGCGAGGACCGCCTCGATCGTGGCCAGCGGCTGGGCCGTGCCGGTCGGGTTGTTGGGCGAGGCCAGGAACACGATGTCGGGCCGGTGCTCCTCGATCGCCGCCACGGCCTTGCCGGGGTCGATCGAGAAGTCGGACTCGCGGCTGGCCTGGATCCACTCGGTGCTGGTGCCGCTGGTGATGATCGGGTGCATCGAGTAGGAGGGCTCGAACCCGATGGCGGTGCGGCCGTGGCCGCCGAACGCCTGCAGGATCTGCTGGAGCACCTCGTTGGAGCCGTTGGCGGCCCACACCTGCTCGGCCGTCAGGCCGTGGCCGAGGTAGGCGGCCAGGTCGGCGCGCAGGGCGGTGGCGTCCCTGTCGGGGTAGCGGTTGAGCTCGCCCGCCTGGGCCCGCACCGCCTCGGCCAGGTCGTCGACCAGCCGGGGAGAGGGCGGGTAGGGGTTCTCGTTGGTGTTGAGCCGGACCGGGACGTCGATCTGGGGCGCGCCGTACGGCGTCTTGCCCCTCAGGTCGTCGCGGATGGGCAGGTCGTCGAGGTTCACTCGGTCTCCGTGGGCACTCGCCAGTCGAAACGGGCGCGGATCGCGGCACCGTGCGCGGGCAGGTCTTCGGCGTCGGCCAGCACCGACACATGGGCCGCCGCTCCCGCGAGCGCCTCGCGGGAGTAGTCGACGACGTGAACGCCGCGCAGGAAGGACTGCACCGACAGGCCGCTGGAGTGGCAGGCGCAGCCGCCCGTGGGCAGCACGTGGTTGGACCCGGCGAGGTAGTCGCCGAGCGAGACGGGCGCGTAGGGGCCGACGAAGATCGCGCCGGCGTTCCTGACGCGGGCGGCGACGGCCGCGGCGTCCGCGGTGTGGATCTCCAGGTGCTCGGCGGCGTAGGCGTCGACGACCTTGAGGCCGTCGTCGAGAGAGCTCACCAGCACGATGCCCGACTGCCTGCCGCTCAGCGCCTCGGTGATGCGCTCGGAGTGCCTGGTCGCGGAGACCTGCCCCGGCAGCTCCTTCTCGACCGCGTCGGCCAGCTCGGCGCTGGTGGTGACCAGCACGGCGGCCGCGATCACGTCGTGCTCGGCCTGGCTGATCAGGTCGGCGGCGACGTGGACGGGGTCGGCCGTCTCGTCGGCGAGGATGGCGATCTCGGTGGGGCCGGCCTCGGAGTCGATGCCGATGCGGCCCTTGAGCAGCCGCTTGGCCGCCGCCACATAGATGTTGCCCGGGCCGGTGACCATCGTGGCCGCCGGGCACTCCTCGGTGCCGTAGGCGAACATGGCCACCGCCTGCGCCCCGCCGGCCGCGTGGACCTCGTCGACGCCAAGCAGCGCGCACGCGGCCAGGATCGTGGGGTGCGGGAGCCCGCCGTGCTCCTTCTGGGCCGGGCTGGTCACGGCCAGCGAGCCGACGCCGGCCTCCTGGGCGGGCACGACGTTCATCACCACACTGGACGGATAGACCGCCCGGCCGCCGGGGACGTAGAGGCCCACGCGCTCGACGGGCAGCCACCGCTCGGTCACCGTGCCCCCGGGCACGACCTGGGTGGTGACGTCGGCGCGCCGCTGGTCGCGGTGGACGAGCCTGGCCCGCCTGATCGACTCTTCCAGCGCCGCCCTGACCCTGGGGTCGAGCTCGCGGAGCGCCCTGTCGAGGGCCTCGGCGGGGACGCGGGTGGCGGCGATCTCGACTCCGTCGAACCTGGCGGTCAGCTCCCGTACGGCTGCCGCCCCACGATGGCGCACGTCCTCGCAGATGGGCCGCACCTTCTCCAGGGCGGCCTCGACGTCGAGCTCGGCGCGGGGCAGCACGTCGCGCAGGTCCGCGGGAAGCGAACCGCGCATGTCGATACGGGAAATCACCATCACAGTTTACGGAGTCCGGGCGGCGAGTCCCCATCGGTCCACCATGCGGACCTCCTCGGGTGGACTTTCCGGGCGCAACGTGTGACGGCCGCGGGGCGGCGCTCGCCGAAGCCGCGCCCGCGGCCGCCGTCACCCCGGACCGGGCCTGCCGGGGCGGGGGCCATGGCCGTCACGGGGGCACGGCCATGGCCGGGGAAAGCCAGAGCTCTCCCTAGCTGCCCCAGTCGGGCCATCATTAACGCGCCATGCCCGGAAATCTCATGACAGGGGAAACTTAACGTTACGGACCTTTACGCCGTCCGCGTGTCACGGACCCCGCACGGAACGGCAGGGCCACCCGCCACCTTCCCACCACGAACGGGGCGAGATGTTTCATATCGCTTGTCCTGTATGTCCGGTTCATTTACTCTCTCCGGCATGGGACAGTGGCACGGCCCCGGCGGCATCCTGGTCGAGGCGATCATCCTCGATGATCGCCCGCTGTTGCGCGTCTCCCACCAGGTCAACGGCAGAAGCTACCTGCGCGGCTACTGCGCCACCGTCGCCGAGCTCGGCGAGCACGGCGTCGACCTGGCCGACCTGGTGGAGAACGCGCCTCTTGACCATCTGTAGACCCCCGTCGGCCACTGCCGGCCCGCCGGAGGGGGTACGGCCTGCACCATGGTCCGGCTGCCTGCCTACAGGCCCATGCTGGCCCAGCTCGGCACCCTGAACGCCGTCCAGGGCGCGGGCTGGGCCGTGGAGATGAAGTGGGACGGCGTACGCGCGCTCGCCTACATCGAGGACGGCCACGTACGCCTGATGTCGCGCAACGCCAAGGACATCACCCCCGCCTACCCCGAACTGCAGCTCATGGGAAGCGCCACCGGCCGGCGCGCGGCCGTCGTCGACGGCGAGATCGTCGCGTTCGACGAGGCGGGACGGCCCAGCTTCGAGGCGCTGCAACCCCGGATGCACCAGCGCAATCCGCGGATCGTGGCCGAGCTGGCCAGGACGGCGCCGGTGACGTTCATGGCGTTCGACATCCTGCACCTCGGCGACGACACCGTCATCGCGCGCCCGTACACCGAACGCAGGGACCTGCTGGAGAGCACGCTCACGCCCGGCTACCGGTGGCAGGTGCCCGTCTGGTTCGCCGGCGAGGCCGGGCAGGCGGTCGACTCCTCCCTCCGGCTCGGGCTCGAAGGGGTCGTGTGCAAGCGGATGAGGTCGCCGTACCGGCCGGGCCGGCGCAGCGCCGAATGGACGAAGGTCAAGAACGTCAGCACCGCCGAGGTCGTGATCTGCGGGTGGAAGCCGGGCGGCGGGCGGCGTTCCGGCACGATCGGCTCGCTGCTGCTCGGCGCGTACGACCCGCGCGGGCGGCTGCGGTTCGTGGGGCACGTCGGCACCGGGTTCACCGAGGCCATGCTCCGCGACCTGCGCGATCGCCTGACGCCGCTGGAGCGGCGTGATCCGCCGTTCGACGAGCCGCTGCCGCGCGAGGACGCCCGGGACGCGCGCTGGGTGGATCCACGGGTGGTCGGCGAGGTGCAGTACGCCGAGGTCACCGGCGACGGCAGGCTGCGCCACCCGTCCTGGCGCGGCCTGCGCCCCGACCGCGAGCCGTCCGAGGCCCGTACGGCCGGAATGGCCCCGCCGGGGACGGACGCGGCCGCGGGCTGACAGGGTGACAGGCAAACCCGCAAACTACACTTTGTTTACAAATGGTGACTTAGAGTGATCTGAGGTATCGACGTGTCCGGGAGGGGCGCTGTGCCGAAGACACTGGTCATCGTGGTGGCCACGCTGGTGTGGCTGTCCCTCACGCCGGCCCCGCCCGCCGTCCGCACGGTCACCCCCATCCGCCCGCCCGCCCAGGCGCAGGCCCGTTCCGGCGCCGTGTCGTCACCGCCGATGCGCCCGGAACACGCCGTGCGCTACTGGACCGCCGAACGGCAGGCCGCCGCCGACGCCGCCGCCGGACCGCCGGACGGCTCCGCAGGAAGGCGCGGCGCACCACCGGCGGCGACGGCGAACCTCGCGGGGGCGCGGCGGCACAGCGTGCCCGCGTCCAAGCGCCTCACCCCGGGCAGCGACGCCAACGGGTACGCCCGCGTACCGCGCCCGTACACGCGCGCGGCCACCAGCCGGATCACCGGCAGGCTCTTCTTCGTCAACTCCGGCGGGCACGGCGACTCCTGCAGCGCCTCCGTCGTCCGCTCGGCCGCGCAGCAACTCGTGGTCACCGCCGCCCACTGCGTCTACAGCGTTCCCGCGGGCGCCACGACCGGCCGCTGGCACCGGCGCTTCGCGTTCGTCCCCGCCTACGACGGGCGGGCGGCCACGGTGAAGAAGCGCGAGCCGTACGGGCGGTGGGGCGGCCGGCGGGCGTGGAAACCCGACGGCTACACCGGCCTGACCGGCGGCGACTGGAACTCCGTCCACGACATCGCCCTCATCGAGGTCGGCACCCGCAAGCGCACCCTCCAGAAGGCCGTCGGCGCCTTCACCCCGATGCGCAGCCAGGGCGGCAGGCACACCATCGCCACCATGGGCTACCCCGGCGTGCTCGGCAGGCGGCCGTACGACGGCCGGGACCAGCTCTGGTGCCTCGGCCGCACCCGCCAGGCCACCGGCATGGTCCTGGGCGCCACCCTGCCCGCTTCCCTGCCGGCCGCTCTGCCCGCGGCCACGACCTCGCGGCCGGGCCGGCTGGAGACGCACAACTGCCACCTGCACAAGGGCCACAGCGGCGGGCCGTGGCTCGTCCAGGGCACCAGAGACCTGGTCGGGGTGCTGTCGGCGGGCAAGGAGGACGGCTACGCGGCAGGGAACGCCGTCGCCAACGCGCTCAACGCCGAAGGCTACGGCGCCATCGTGCGCCAGGCCGACCCGCGTGGAGTGTACGACGCACTGTCGGTCAAGCTCAGCGGGCCCGACCGGCCGGTCAGGCGCGGCTCCGACGTCACCGTCACGGCCACCGTCGAACTGCGCGGCCTGATGGCCGCCGCCCGGGTCCCCGTCACGCTCACCCTGCCGGCCGGTGCGACCCTCACGGCGACCCGCGGGGCCACCTGCGTACGCGAGCCCGCCAAGGCCTCCTGCACGATCGCCGAGATCCACCCGCGCCGGCCGGTGCGCATCACGGCCACGATCGCCGTCGCCCGGGACGCCCGCGCACCCCTGCGCGTCGTCGGGCACGTCACGTCGACCGCCCTCGACCCCTCGCAGAAGGACAACACCGGCACCGTACGGCTCAAGACCCGCCGCTGAGGCGAACGCGCCGGGCGGCACGCCGCCCGGCGGGCTCAGGTGGGGGGCGAGTGACGGGTAGGGGTCAGGTGGCCGGGTCGAGGGCGGGTTCCTTGAGCGTGCGCGCCAGCAGCCAGGCCAGCACGGGGAACACGATCAGGCACGCCAGCGCCACCCGCAGCGTCGCCGCCTCCGCCACCGCGCCCACCAGCGGGCTGGCCAGGCCGCCCACGCTCACCGCCAGCCCCAGGGTCACGCCGCTGGCCGTGCCGACCCTGCTCGGCAGGAAATCCTGACCCAGCGTCACGTGCAGCGAGAACGGGGCGTACAGGGCGATCGACGAGGCGGCGACGAAGGCGTACGCGACCGGCCCTGGAACCAGCACCACGCCGGCGACGGCGGGGACCGCCAGCAGGTAGGCCAGGGCCATCGTGCGCACCCGTCCCCAGCGGGCCGCCAGCCGGCCGCCGAGCACCGTGCCCACCGCCCCGCCGGCGAACAACACGAACAACGCCACCGCCCCGGCCGCCCCTCCCCCCATGTGGAGGGCCACGAAGGCGCTCAGCCCGACGTACACGACCGAGCGGAACACGATCACCAGCGTCAGCCGGGCGAACGACGGCCAGTCGTCCCGGCGGGAGACCGGCACGGCCGTGCGCGCCACGGGACCGGTCCCTGACAGCGCCCGGATCGCCGGGAGCGTCACCACCGCCCCCAGCACCGCCGGCGCCGCGAGGAACGGTGACGCGCCGAGCCCCCACACCGCCAGCAGCGGCGTCACCAGCACGGGAGCGCAGGCGAAGCCCAGCGTCCCGCCCAGCGAGAACCAGCTCATCCGGACGTGGCTGCCCTCGCTGGCGACCCTGGCCAGCCGTGCCGACTCCGGGTGGTAGGCCGCCACGCCCAGCCCGGACAGCGCCACCGCCAGCCAGGTCAGCACGTAGGAGTCCGTCACGCCGCCGAACGCCACCCCGGCGCCCGCGACCACCATGCTCACCGGGATCAGCCAGGGCATGCGCCACCGGTCGGTCAGGACGCCGAAGAGCGGCTGCACGATCGACGACGACAACGTCGCGGCCAGCACGATGCCGGAGACGGCGACATAGCCGTACCCGCGCTCGGCCACCAGGAAGGGCACGAGGGCGGGCACCGCGCCCTGGTAGAAGTCGACGGCCGCGTGGCCGGCGGCGAGCGAGGGGATCCTGTTCACGCTCCGATCCTGCACATGGCGTGACTGGCGCGCTTCCGATAAATTGCCAATCAATGTCGGAGATCCGCCACACGCCCGAGGCGCCCACCGGCCGGCGGCCCCTGGCCCCGGGCGCGGGCATCGACGCGCACCGGCACGACACCCACCAGATCGTGTACGCCTGCCGCGGCGTGCTCTCCGTCACCACCGGCTCGGGCATCTGGGTGGCGCCCGCCAGCCGCGCCATCTGGATCCCGGCCGGCACCGTCCACGAGCACCGCGCCCGCGGCGACACGGACCTGCGCCTGGTGGGGCTCTCCGACAACCCGCTCGGCCTCGACCGCCCCGCGGTGCTCGCGGTCGGCCCCCTGCTCCGCGAGCTGATCATCGCCTGCACCGGCGACGACGGCCCGGTCGGCGGCGAGCGGGAACGGCTGCGCGCCGTGCTGCTCGACCAGCTCAGGCGCGCCCCCGAGCAGCCGCTGCACCTGCCCGCCGCCCGCGACCCCCGGCTGGCCGCCGTCTGCGCGGCCCTGCACCGCGACCCCGCCGACGGCAGCCCCCTGGCCCGGCTCGCCGTCCAGGCCGGCACCAGCGAGCGCACGCTGGCCCGGCTGTGCCGACGCGAGCTCGGCATGAGCTTCCCCCAGTGGCGCACCCAGCTCCGGTTGCACCACGCGCTTCTGCTGCTGGCCGACGGCGTCTCCGTGACCGCCGTGGCCCACCGGTGCGGATGGGCTTCGGCGAGTGCCTTCATCGACGTGTTCCGGCGGGCGTTCGGGTACACCCCCGGCCGCGCCTTTACATTGTAGATTCGCTACAATCGGGTGTCGTGAGTAGTTCGAAAGGCAAGGGCGGCACCCCGGCCACCGTGGCGCTGACCAAGGCCAAGGCCGCGTTCACGCTCCATCCCTACGCGCACGACGCCTCCGCGCAGGCCTACGGAGAGGAGGCCGCCGACGCGCTCGGCGTGCCGTACGAACGCATCTTCAAGACCCTGGTGGCGGAGGTCGAGAGCGGGCTCGCCGTGGCGGTCGTGCCGGTGTCGGGCAAGCTCGATCTCAAGGCGCTGGCCAGCGCCCTCGACAGCAAGCGGGCGGCGATGGCCGACGCCGCCAAGGTGGAGCGGGTGACCGGCTACGTCGTGGGCGGCATCAGCCCGCTGGGCCAGCGCAAGCAGCTCCCGACGGTGGTCGACTCCTCGGCTCTCGACTTCGAGACGATCTTCTTCTCGGCGGGCAGGCGCGGCCTGCAGATCGAGACCGCGCCCGACAACCTCGTCACGCTCACCCGTGCCGTCACCGCCCCGATCGGCAGGACCGGCTGAGACTAGTTCCGCCGCCGGGGCCGGTCCCGGTGGCGGCCGTCGTGCCGGTCCCGGCCCGGCAGCGTGATCTCCACCCGCCGCGGCCTGCGCCCGAGCAGCCACTCGAAGAGATGGCGGGGCCCGCGGGCGTGGCGGTCGCCGCGCCGGCCCTCACGACGCTCCTCCTCGGCCAGCGCCTCCTCCAGACCTGGCGTGTGGCCGCCGCCGAAGCGGGACATGTCCGGCCCCGGGAATCCGCGCGGCTGGACCTCGCGCAGCGCGGGCCGCATCGACTCCACCCAGATCGGCCCCGGCAGCGATGCCCCCTGCACCGAGCCGTAATAGCGGTCACCGATCTTCACCCCCGTCAGCGGGAACCGGTACGACCCCCGGATGTCCCCGACGCTGACCGCCGCGGCCAGCGCCGGCGTGTACCCGGCGAACCACGCCGAGGTGTATCCGTTGTTGGTGCCCGTCTTGCCCGCCGCCGGACGGCCGATGCCCTGGCCCTTCATCGTGCCCTCGGTGAACACGCCCTCCAGCACGTAGTTGACGGCGTCGGCGACCGGCCGTTCGATGACCTGCTCGCATGAGGGCGGCACGTGGGTGCGCCGGCCGTCCCTGCCGACGATCTCCACGATCGCCAGCGGCCGGCAGTAGCGGCCCCTCGCGGCGAATGTCGCGAACGACGCCGCCACCGTCACAGGGTCCATCTCGTTCACGCCCAGGGTGAACGTCGGCACCTCCTTCAGCGGCTCCCCGTCGGCCCTGACGACGCCGAGCGACCTGGCCGTCTTCACCACGTTGCAGAGGCCGACCTTGCGCTCCAGCATCATGAAGAAGATGTTCACCGACTTCCAGGTGCCCGTCTCGATGCTGTGCGGGCCGCCCTCCCCCTCGCCGCTGGCGTTGAGGATGCGCGTGTTCGGGTCGTTCACGGGCCGGCCGGCGCAGTCGCGGTAACCCTGCCCGGGCACCAGGGCCCCCGGCGTCTTGAAGCCGTCGCCGAACCGCCACCCCTGCTTGAGCGCCGTGGCCAGCGTGTAGGCCTTGAACGTGGAACCGGCCTGGAACCCCTGGCCGCCGCCGTGCGCCGTGTCGGCGGGCAGGTTGAAGGTGGTCTTGGGGCCGTTCTTGCGGTTGCCGGGGTTGCGGCCGAACCCCTTGCTGGCGGCCATCGCCCTGATCCGCCCCGTACGCGGCTCCACCATCGCCTCGGCGGCAACCTCGGTGTCCTCCGGCGACACGTACCGGCGGATGGCCTGCTCGGCGGCGTGCTGCGCGATCGGGTCGAGACTCGTCCTGATCACCAGCCCTCCCCTGGCCATGCGCCTGCGCCGCTCGGTGGCGGTGTTGCCGAAGACGGGGTTCGACAGCAGCTCGCGCTGCACGTACAGGCAGAAGAACGGATACGCGCTCTGCGCGCAGCCGCCGGGCTCCGGGCGGAGCCGCAGACCCAGCGGCGCGTTCTTGGCGTCGGTCGCCTGCCGCTGCGTGATCAGCTTCAGCCCGGCCATCCGGTCGAGCACGAGGTCGCGCCGCGCCTTCAACCGCGCCCGATGCTCCCCTCCGAGCGAAGGATCGGTCGAGTACGGCATCCGCACCGCGCCCGCCAGCGTGGCCGCCTCGGTCAGGGTCAGCCTGGATGCCGAGGTGGAGAAGAAACGCCTGGCCGCCGCCTCCACGCCGTGCGCGCCGGCGCCGAAGTAGGCGATGTTCAGGTAGCGCTCGAGGATCTCGTCCTTGCGGTACTTCTCCTCCAGCGCCAGCGCCAGCCGCAGCTCGGTGATCTTGCGCGCCAGGTTGGGGGCGCGCGCCTTGTCGCGTTCGGCCTCCGTCCGCGCGCCCTCGACCAGGATGTTCTTGACCAGCTGCTGCGTCAGCGACGAGCCGCCCTGCCGGATGCCGCCGGCCTGCGTGTTGGTGAGCAGCGCCCGGAACGTGCCTCTGACGTCGAGCCCGCCGTGCTCGTAGAAGCGGGCGTCCTCGATGGCCACGATCGCCTGGCGCATCACCGGGGCGACCGCGCCGAGCCGGACGTTCGTCCTGTTGGCCTCATAGAACTGGGCGAACTGGCGGCCGTCCTTGTCCAGCAGCCTGGTCACCTGCGCGAGCGGCTCCTCACGCGGAGCGGGCGGCAGGTCGAGGAACGTGTTCGCGACGTTCTTGGCGGCCATGCCACTCCCGCTGACGGCGGGCACGGCCAGTGCCGCCGTCAGCACTCCACCGAGCGCTCCCGCCAGTCCGAGCGCACCGACGGATCTGAGTACGGTCACTTAGACGATCTGCAACGACCGGATCGACGGCAAACGCCTGCCCGTGATCCTTTACCGTTTCCTGCGGATGTCCAGACCCAGGGACGCGAACTGCTCGAACGGCCGGTGATAGCCCCGCTCGATGTGGTGCACGCCGCGCAGCGTGGAGGGACCGTCGGCCACCGCGGCCGCCAGCACCGCCGAGAAGCCCGCCCTGATGTCGGGCAGCGTCACATCCGCGCCCTTGAGCTGGGACACGCCGCGCACGACGGCCGAGTGGCGGGCGTTGGTGTCGTGGTAGCGGCAGGCGGGCCCGCCCAGGCACTGGTCGAACACCTCGATCTCGCAGCCCATCCGCTGCAGCGCGGGCACGTACACCAGGCGGTTCTCGAAGACCGTCTCGTGCAGCACCGACATGCCCTGGCTCTGCGTGAACAGCACCATCAGCGGCGTCTGCCAGTCGGTCATGAAGCCGGGATGGGTGTCGGTCTGCACGGCGGCCGCGCGCAGGCCCTCGGGCGGCGCGGTTGCGCACAGGTACTCGTCGTTGATGTCGAACTGCGCGCCCATCCTGGCCAGCGTGGTGATCGCGGTGACCAGGCGGTCCTGCGGGCAGCCGTGCACCCGCACCTCACCCTGCGTGATCAGGCCCGCCGCCAGGTACGAGAACGCCTCGATGCGGTCGCCGTTCAGCCACGTGGACGCGCCGCGCAGCCGTTCGACGCCCTCGATGACGATCCTGCGGTCGGGCGAGAGCTCGATCCTCGCCCCCATCCGCTGCAGGAACAGCGCCAGCTCCACCACCTCGGGCTCCATCGCGGCGTTCTTCAGCACCGTCTTGCCCTCGGCCAGCACCGCGGACATCAGCACCGTCTCCGTGGCGCCCACGCTCGGGTAGGGCAGCTCGATCCGGGTGCCGTTGAGCCGCTTGGCCTTGGCGAAGATGCCGGCGTCGCCCACCTCCACCTCGGCGCCCATCGCGCGCAGGGCCTCCACGTGGAAGTTCACCGGCCGCCGCCCGATCGGATCGCCGCCGACCAGCGGCACGAACGCCTCCCCCGCCAGGTGCAGCAGCGGGCCCAGCATGAGGATGGGGATGCGGTTCAGGCCGGTGAACGCGTCGGGCACCCGCGGCTCGATCTCCGGGCCCTGCGCGATCCTGATCTCCGTGCGAGAGATCTCCACGTTGATGCCGAGCGCCCGCAGCATGGCCGCCGTGATCTCGACCTCGCCCACGTCGGGCGCGTTGTGGATGCTGCTCTCGCCGCTGCCCAGCATGGCGGCGACCATGTGCTTGGACACGCCGTTCTTGGAACCGCGCACCTCGACGTCTCCCCGGAGCGGACCCGAGGGTTCTATCAGCCAGACCTCTTCTGCAATCACGAAGTGAGCCTAACCGGGGGATACCATCGAGCTGATTCGGACGCACATGTGAAGGGGAGTGGCGTGACGAGGGAAGTACGCGCTTTTGCGGTAACTGTCCTCACACTCGCTGCTCTCGGGGTGGCCGCGGGGCTGCTCTGGTCAGGCGTTTCCCCGCGGGCCCCGTACACCGTCACGGCAGGTGGCGAATCCGTGCTGGCCGATCCGTCCACGCAGGCCCTGATCGCGGCGGACGGCTGGTTCGCGGTCATCACGGGCGGGCTGGGGCTGCTCTGCGGCGGGGTGGCATGGTTCGCGGCCCGCAGATTCATGCTGCCGGTGCTGCTCGGGCTCGGCGCGGGTGGGGTGCTGGGAGCGCTGCTGACGTTGTGGACAGGGTCGACGTTCACCATCGGAGCCGTCATGGTCGAGGCCGCCGTGTTGCCCGATGCCAAAGTCGTCCCTGGGGCGCTGGAGCTGACCGCCCCTGGAGTGCTCGTGTCCTGGCCACTGCTCGCGGTGGGGCTGTTCGGGCTGCTGGAGGGCATGCACGGATACCAGGAGTCGCCGCTGCGGCACCCGTACGGCGACCTGCCCTGAGACCGGCGGGCACCGGTCAC
This sequence comes from Nonomuraea sp. KM88, assembly GCF_052245635.1. Classification (NCBI taxonomy): domain Bacteria; kingdom Bacillati; phylum Actinomycetota; class Actinomycetes; order Streptosporangiales; family Streptosporangiaceae; genus Nonomuraea; species Nonomuraea sp. KM88. Next base: position 419,720 of record NZ_JBQQCC010000003.1, read on the forward strand.
CCCCGCAACGGCGGCCAGGCCGTCGCGGGAACCCGTCACCACGGCGGACACCACCGGCCGATGCCAAGCCCGCCCCTCAGAGCGGGGGGCGGCGCCGGCCGTAGCCGGTGGCCCGCTCGAACGCGCGGGCGACGCGCAGGACCCGGGCGTCCTCGAACGGCCGTGCCACGATCTGCACCCCCACCGGCAGGCCGTCCGTCGTGAACCCGGCCGGCACGGACGCCGCCGGCGCATGAAGGACGCTGATCCAGTAGGCGGAGCGCATCCACGCGAGATAGTCGGGAAGCCGCTCGCCGTTGATCTCGCTGACATGGGGCTGCTCGACGGGGAACGGCGGCACCTGGCTGACCGGCGCGATCAGCACGTCGAAGGAGTCGAAGAAGGCGGCCATGCGCTGGTAGAGGCGGCTGCGGGCACGCTCGGCCGTCGCCAGGGCGGCCCCGGTGACCTCACGGCCCCGCTCGACGTTCCAGGCGGTGTTGGGCCCGAGGCCGCTGAGGTCGCCGAAGGACAGCGCGTAGTTCCACGCCCGGTAGGTTCTGAACGCCTCCTCCGCGCCGGAGAGGTCGAGCTCCACCTCCTCGACCCTGGCTCCCAGCCGCTCGAACACGGCCGGGGCCGTCGCGGTCACCGCCGCCGTGCGCGGGTCGACCGGCAATCCACCCAGGTCGGGGCTCCACGCCACCCGCAGGCCCGCCACGCCCTCCTCCGGCTCCGGAGCGAAGACCTCCCTGATCGAGTAGGGGGAACGGCGGTCGAACCCGGCGATGGCCGAGAACATCAGCGTGAGGTCGTCGACCGTCCTGGCCATGGGCCCCTGGACGGACAGGGTGTACCAGGCGGCGGTGTCGGACACGGCGGGCACCCGGCCGGGGGTGGGACGCAGGCCGACGACGTTGCAGAACGAGGCGGGGTTGCGCAGCGAGCCGCCCATGTCGGACCCGTCGGCCAGCGGAACCATGCCGGTGGCCAGGGCGGCGGCGGCCCCACCGCTGCTGCCTCCGGCGGACTTGGACAGGTCGTAGGGGTTCCTGGTGGCGCCGAACACCTCGTTGACGGTGTGAGAGCCGGTGCCGAACTCGGGGGTGTTGGTCTTGCCGACGGTGATGGCGCCGGCGGCGCGCAGCCGCTCGACGACCAGGTCGTCCGCGGCCGGCACGTGGTCGGCGAACAACGGCGAGCCGTAGGTGGTGCGGATGCCCGCGGTGTCGACGAGGTCCTTGTGCGCTACGGGCAACCCGTGCAGCGGGCCCTTCGGCTCGGCCGCGTCGGCCGCCTTGGCCGCCTCGATCGCCTGCTCCGCGACCAGGGTGACGATGGCGTTGACGTGCGGGTTGACCTGCTCGATGCGGTCGAGGCAGGCCTGGAGGACCTCCACGGCGCTCACCTGCCTGGTCCTGATCAGGTGTGCCAGCTCGGTCGCGGTCAGGTAGTGCAGTTCGCTCACCCTGCGATCCTGCCTCACCGGCCGTGCGAGGGCGACGGCAAGGTCTGCCCACTGCCCGCACCGGTGATTGTCGGCCGCCGCCCAGCCATGATGAGCAGCGCGGTGACGGTGAGCGTGCAGGCCAGGATGACGACGTGCACACCGAAGTGCACGGGCAGGACGGGAACCACGAGGTGGCCGACGTGAAGTCCGGTGTGCACGCCGACCGCCATCCACACCGCTCCGGTGCGCCACCGTGCCGCCGCGCAGGCGAAGCCGAGACCGACTGCCTGGAGCACGTAGAGCAGGCGCTCGGCGACCGTGTCGGCCGCGCTCTGCGAGACGATGTGCAGTAAACCGAAGCCCACCGACACCACGATCAGCACGGCTTTCGGGGACATCCGCGCGGACAACGTGTCGTAGAGGTGGCCGCGCCACAACAACTCCTCGGGAAACGCCTGGCTGAGCAGGGCGAAGGCGATGGAGAGCGGCAGGAAAGACAGGTCGGCACCGGCCCTTTCCGAGGAAACCCAGGTGGCCGCGCCGACCGTCACCGCCAGCACGCCGGCCGCGGCCACCGCGGCCCCGCCGGCGAGGACCCCCAGCAGCAGGTGCGGCACGGCCCTCCAGGATCTCGTGAGCCCCACGCCATGCCAGGTCTGGCGGCCGAGCCGGCGGATCACATGGACGAGCCCGAGCGAGGCCAGTGTGATGCCGATCATGCCGAGCGGGCGGTAGAGGGCATCGCCGGAGTCGAGCAGCAGCATGGCGGGCCCGGCGCCGAGGAGGATCTGCGTGAACATGGCGACGCAGGTGATCAGCACGGCCCAGACGGGGTGGGTGACTTTCATAGGCCGCAACGTTAAGTAACCGGGCGGTGCCGGCACATCGGGCCGTGGGTTGATTCCACCATGACCATCGGCATGGCCCTCAGGGAGGATCACAGGGCCGCCGCGGAAAACTAGGGTCGTCGGCATGCTGCGTTCCCTGGTCTGGCTGCGTGACCCCGACCGGCCGATCCTGTTCAACGTCGTGTTCTGGGTGGTGCTCGCGGCCACCGGGATCGCCCACGTGGTCTACAACGGGGAGTCCTGGTCCGTGGTGTTCGTGCTCAACCTGGCACTCGTCGCCGTGCTGTGGCCGCTCCTCCCCTGGCGACGCGACGGCGGGCCGAGCTGCAGCGCGGCATCCCGGCCCGGCGGCAGACCACGTTCCGGCACAACCTCGCCGCCCGGCGGCAGACCACGTTCTGGCACAACCTTCCGGCCAGGCAGCAGACCAAACCCTGACGCACCATCCCGGCCCGACGTCACACCGAACCCCGGCACAACGATCCGGCGCGACGGGAGACGGCGGTTCGGCGGGCAGGCGTGGCGTACCGGCCGGTGGGGGCGGGTCGCGGCGGTGGTGTTCCTGCCGGCGACCTTCACGCTCGGCCCGGCAGGCTCGGCCGAAGTGCATCAGTTGCTGACGCTCATAGCCGTCGCCAACGTGGCGTTCGTCTTCGGCATGCGGACAGCGGCCGTCATCGTCGGCTGCCTCTGCTTGGCCCTGTTCGCCTCCGTCGTGACGGTGTTCGAGCGTGGCGTGTTCGACGCCGCCGTGCAGACCGTCACTATTGTCGTGTTCGCCTCTTTCGTTCTCGGCATGGCGTCGGCCGTGCTGAAGGCGCGGCGCAGGCGGACGGAAGCGCAGCGGCTGGCGGCCAGGGTCAGGGAGCTGACCGTGGCCCAGGAACGCGCGCGGATGGGCGCGGAGATGCACGACTCCATCGGCCACCACCTGACGGTGATCAAGATGGGTCTGGAGAACGCCGAGCGATTCCGCATCCACCGTCCCGAGGAGGCCTGGCACGAAGTGAGCCAGGCGAAGGCGCTGACCGTGACGGCGCTGGCCGACGCCCGCCGCTGGGTTCGCGCGCTGCGGCCACTGGCGCTCGACGGTCACGTCAGCAGCACGGCCCTCGAACGGCTGGCGGCCTCGTTCGACGGCACCGGCCTCGCAGTGTCCTTCGAGGTCGTCGGGGACGAGCCGGCCCTCGAACCCGACGTGGAGCTGGTGCTCTACCGCGTGCTGCAGGAAGGGCTGACCAACGCAGTCCGGCACGCGGGTGCCCGCCATGTGCGCGGCACGCTCGCCTGCGACGGCGACCGCGTCGTGCTGACGGTGGCCGACGACGGCGCAGGCCGCGGACGGGAGGCGCGCGACGCTTTCGGCCTGCTCTCCCTCACCGGACGTGCCCACGCCGTGGGCGGCACCCTGACCGCGGGCGACCGGCCGGGCGGGGGCTTCGAGGTGCGCGCGGAGCTGCCCGCCCGGGTCACGGCGGCCGTGCCATGAACGTGATCAGGGTGCTGCTGGCCGACGACCAGGAGCTGATCCGGCAGGGGCTGCGGAAGATGCTGGAGATCGAGAACGGCATCGAGGTCGTCGGGGAGGCCGCCGACGGAGAGGACGCCCTGCGGGTCGCCGGGACGTGCCGCCCTGACGTGGCCCTGGTCGACGCCAGGATGCCCAGGATGGACGGCGTCGAGCTCATCACCCGGCTGGCGGCCCGGCACCCCCGTGTGGCCTCGATCGTGCTGAGCACGTTCGACGAGGACGACTACATCTTCGGCGCGCTGCGCGGCGGGGCCGTCGGCTACCTCCTGAAGGACTGCACGCCCGAGGACCTCGTCGACGCCATACGCCGGGCCGGCCGCGGCGAGACGGTGCTCGCGTCGACGGTGGCCGCGCGGCTGGTGGCCGAGATCCGCCGCACGTCGGCGCCGCCGGCCGTGCTCCGCGGTGCGGAGCGCTTGTCATCAAGAGAGGCGCAGGTGGCCAGGCTGCTCGCCGCGGGGGCCTCGAACCGGGAGATCGCGGCCTGCCTGCTGGTCGCGGAAGGCACGGTGAAGAATCATGTCTCGAGCCTGCTCCGGAAGTTCGGCCTTCCCGACCGGACCCGCCTCGCCCTCCACCTCAAGGACGCGGGCCCACCCCGCTGCTGACGTGCCGGTTCCTTCACCACCCCGTCCGGGGGCCGCCACCGTCCCGCCTGATCCCCGTAAGGACGCCCTGTGCGCCGCCCGACCGGCCATGCGGGCCGGGCCGACCCGTGGCGCACGCGGACGGCCCACGGGGCGCGCGTCACGGCGGCCCGCCACGCACACCCGGTGAGCGTCACCCTGGACAGGGCCCGGCCGCGTGCGCCGGGTGGGCCCTCCCGCGCGAAGCCGTAAAAGCCGTAAAGAGAAAGATCTGTCAGGCGCCCAGGCAGGCCGGGCCGAGCAGCTCCTTCAGGTCGCCCATCAGGGCGGGGGACGGCGTCACGCGGAGGCGGTCGTCGACGCGCATCACCGTCGTCCTGGGCCCGTTGTGCACCTGCAGGTGCACCTCGGACGTGCCCGGATGCGTCGTCAGGATCTCCTTCAGCCTCCCCACCACCGGGGGTGTGCAGCGGGTCAGGGGCAGGCTCACCAGCAGCGGCCCGCCCGCCTCCTGGCTCAGGTCGGGGGCCGTCACCTCCATGGCGATGATCTTCGCGACGTCCTCGCGCTTGTCGATGCGCCCCTTGACGAACACGATGGCGTCCTCGGCCAGGATCGTCGAGCAGAGCTGGTAGGCCGACGGGAAGATCATCACCTCGATCGAGCCCGCGAGGTCCTCCAGCTGGGTCAGCACCCAGGTGTCGCCCTTCTTGGTGACCTTGCGCTGCACCCCGCTCAGGATGCCGCCCACGGTCACCACCTGCCCGTCGGAGCGGCTTTCGTCCTGGACGGCGGCGATCGAGCAGTCGGCTCCCGCCGCGAGGATGTGCTCGACGCCGAACAGCGGGTGGTCGGACACGTAGAGGCCGAGCATCTCGCGTTCGAACTGCAGGAGCGTGGTCTTGTCCCACTCCCCCAGCGGGATCTGCACGTCGAAGGTCTGGTCCTCGCCGCCCTCGATCGCCCCGAACAGGGAGTCCTGGCCGATGGCTTCGTTCTTCTTGATGTCGATGATCGCGTCGACGGATTGTTCGTGCACCATGACCAGGCCCTTGCGCACGTGGCCGAGCGAGTCGAACGCTCCCGCCTTGATCAGCGATTCGATGACCCGCTTGTTGCAGACGATGGCCGGCACCTTGCGCAGGAAGTCTTTGAAGTCCGCGAAGCGGCCCTTCTCCCTGCGGGCGATGATGATGCCGTCGACGACGTTGGCGCCGACGTTGCGGATGGCCGACAGACCGAAACGGATGTCGGTGCCGCGCGGGGTGAAGTCGAAGTCGGAGTCGTTGACGTCCGGCGGGAACACCTTGATGCCCATGCGACGGCACTCGTTGAGGTAGAGGGCCGACTTGTCCTTGTCGTCCTTCACCGAGGACAGCAGCGCGGCCATGTAGGCGGCGGGGTAGTTGGCCTTGAGGTAGGCGGTCCAGTAGGCGACGAGGCCGTAGCCGGCGGTGTGGGCCTTGTTGAAGGCGTAGTCGGAGAACGGCAGCAGGATGTCCCAGAGCGCCTTGATGGCCGCGGCGGAGAAGCCGTTGTCCTGCATGCCCTTCTCGAAGGTCACGAACTGCTTGTCCAGCTCGGCCTTCTTCTTCTTGCCCATCGCCCGCCGCAGCAGGTCGGCGCCGCCCAGCGAGTAGTTGGCGACCTTCTGGGCGATGGCCATGACCTGCTCCTGATAGACGATCAGGCCGTAGGTCGTGTCGAGGATCTCCTTCAGCGGCTCTTCGAGCTCGGGATGGATCGGGGTGATCTCCTGCTGGCCGTTCTTGCGCAGCGCGTAGTTGGTGTGGGAGTTGGCGCCCATCGGGCCGGGCCGGTAGAGCGCGAGGGCGGCGGAGATGTCCTCGAAGTTGTCGGGGCGCATGAGCCGCATCAGCGAGCGCATGCCGCCGCCGTCGAGTTGGAAGATGCCCAGCGTGTCGCCCCGCGCCAGGAGTTCGTAGGCCTTGCGGTCGTCGAGGGGCAGCTCGAGCAGGTCGATCTTCTCGCCGCTGGTCGACTCGATCATCTTCAGGCAGTCGTCGATGATCGTCAGGTTGCGCAGGCCCAGGAAGTCCATCTTCAGCAGGCCGAGCGTCTCGCAGGTCGGATAGTCGAACTGCGTGATGATCGCGCCGTCGGAGTCACGGCGCATGATCGGGATGTAGTCGGTCAGCACCTCGGCCGACATGATCACGCCGGCGGCGTGCACGCCGGTCTGCCTGATCAGGCCCTCCAGGCCCTTGCCGAGGTCCATCGTCGCCTTGACGTCGACGTCTTCCTCGTAGAGCTTGCGCAACTCGCCGGCCTCGGCGTAGCGCGGGTGGTCCTTGTCGAAGATGCCCGACAGCGGGATGTCCTTGCCCATGACGGCCGGCGGGAACGCCTTGGAGACGCGGTCGCCGAGCGCGTAGGGGTAGCCCAGGACGCGGCCGGCGTCCTTGATGGCGGCCTTCGCCTTGATGGTGCCGAAAGTGGCGATCATGGCGACCTTGTCGGCGCCCCACTTCTCGGTCACGTAGCGGATCACGTCACCGCGTCTGCGCTCGTCGAAGTCGATGTCGACGTCGGGCATGGACACGCGCTCGGGGTTGAGGAACCGCTCGAAGATCAGGCCGTGCGGGATGGGGTCGAGGTCGGTGATGCCCAGCGCGTACGCCACCAGCGAGCCGGCCGCGGACCCACGGCCGGGACCGACGCGGATGCCGTTGTTCTTCGCCCACATGATGAAGTCGGCGACCACGAGGAAGTAACTCGGGAACCCCATCTGGATGATGACGCCCAGCTCTTTCTCGGCCCAGGCGCGGTGCTCCTCGTCGACGCCCCCGGGGAAGCGCCGCTCCAGGCCCTTCCACACCTCCTGGCGGAAGTACTGTTCCTCGGTCATCCCCTCAGGGACGGGGTAGGTCGGCATGAGGTTCTTGAACTCGAAGAACCCGGTCGGGTCGACCTTCTCGGCGACCAGCAGCGTGTTGCGGCAACCCTCGGCCCACAGATCGGAGGAGTCGACCGCGCGCATCTCGTCGGCGGTCTTGATGTAGTAGCCGCTGCCGTCGAAGCGGAACCGGTCGGGGTCGGACAGCTGCTTGCCGGTCTGGATGCACAACAGGGCGTCGTGGGAGGCGGAGTCGGACTCGTAGGTGTAGTGGGAGTCGTTGGTGACCAGAGGCGGGATGCCGAGCTCTTTGCTGATTCGGGTCAGGCCGTCACGGACCCGGCGCTCGATGTCGAGGCCGTGGTCCATGATCTCCAGGTAGAAGTTGTCCTTGCCGAAGATCTCCTGGAACTTCGCGGCCGCCTTGAGCGCCTCGTCGTACTGGCCGAGCCGCAGCCGCGTCTGCACCTCGCCCGACGGGCAGCCCGTGGTGGCCATCAGGCCGTCGGCGTGCTCGGCGAGGATCTCGGCGTCCATCCGCGCCCACTTGCGGACGAACCCCTCGGTGTAGGCGCGCGACGACAACCGCATCAGGTTGTGCAGACCCGCCTTGTTGCGCGCCCAGATCGTCATGTGGGTGTAGTAGCCGCCCGCCGAGACGTCGTCCCTCTTCTGGTGCGGCTCGCCCCACAGCACGGGCTTCTTGTTGTGGCGCAGCTCGGGCGCGACGTAGGCCTCGATGCCGATGACCGGCTTGATGCCGGCGGCGGTGGCCTGCTTGTAGAAGTCGTAGGCGCCGTGCATGTTGCCGTGGTCGGTGATCGCGATCGCCGGCATGCCCAGCTCGCCGACCTGTTTGAACATCTGCTTGAGGCGGGCGGCCCCGTCCAGCATCGAATATTCGGTGTGTACGTGCAGATGGACGAACGAGTCGCTGGACGACATGGAGCGGCGCCTCCTGGCCTCGACGGGTTGTGCGATCCGACTTTAGTCGGCCCGGCCGACACTCCGGGGTCATCGCCCGCCACCGCGTCGCCCGGCCAGGATATCGGCCGCGCGGGCCGCCCGGATGGATCACCGGCTGGGTAGGCTCGATGGCGCATGCTGGAGTGATCGTTCGGGGAGGACACGCTGGACGAGGCGAAACGGAGGATCGCCCGGACCGTCGCCGCGGCCGCACTCGGCGTCGCGCTGGCCCTGGCCTGCCTGCCGCTGGGCGTCTTCGAGAAGCTGGCCTGCGCCATGCTGGACGCGGGTTGCCCCACCACCCAGGAGCCGACCGGCCGGCTGCCGCAGGTGACGCGGCTGACGCCCGTGGAGGTGGCGCAGAGCGGCGCGTACGTCGCGCTCGGCGACTCCTACTCCTCCGGAGAGGGCGTCTACGACCTGGACGAGCGGCCGGTCAACGACGGCGCCGACCGCTGCCACCGCGCGACGGGCTCGTACGTGCCGCTCGTGGCCAGGGCCTACCGGTTCGGCGGCGGCACCGCCTTCTTCGCCTGCAGCGGCGCCACCACGACCGACCTCTTGTCGGGCCAGCACGGCCGGCAACCCCAGGTCAGCCGGGTCAGCCCGGAGACCAGCCTGGTGACGCTCAGCATCGGCGGCAACGACGCCGGTTTCACCAAGGTGCTCACGGGCTGCATCGTCAAGCTGCCCGGCTCGTCGGCCTGCGTCGAGCAGGAGACAGCCGTCGGACGCCGCATCGACGAACTGCGCTCCAGCGTCCTCACGGTCCTCAGGGAGCTGCGCGTACGCGCGCCGGGAGCCCGCGTCATCGTCCTCGGCTACCCGCGGCCGTTCCCGGCGAACCCGGTGCGCACCGTCGACAACCTCAGCCCGCAGGACCAGCGGTGGCTCAACAGCATGACGCGCCGCCTCAACGACACGGTGGGCACGGTGGCCGCCGGCTTCGACCGCATGCTCGCCGCTTTCGAGGCGCCGGGCAGCGTGGAGTACGTGGACGCCTACGACGCCTTCTCCGGACACGAGGTGGGGCGGCCCGAGCCGTATCTCAACGGGTTGCACGTGGACATGGGCGACCTCGCGGTCAACGCCCGCAGCTACCACCCGACGGGCGCCGGCTACCGCCGCTTCGCCGACCTCATCACCCGCCAGATCGCCAAGGGGCCCGGCCGGCCCATGCACAACGTCCGCGTCACGACCCCCTGACCCCGTCACTCCGGCGCCCGCGCGCTCAGCGGCGGGCGCGTTCCTCGGCCAGGTGGAGGCCTGCCTCGATGACGGCGTTCATGATGGGAGCGAGCCGCGGCTCCCCCAGCGACGGCGCGCGCGACGCCATTCGTCTCACGAGGGCGCGCTCCCGGTCGAGGTCGCGCCCGGCGAAGCCGCCGACGGGCTTGATCCGCTGGACGGTGCCCGCCAGCGCGGCTCTGCGCTCCAGCAGCGTCGCCAGGGCGGCGTCCACCCGGTCGATCGCGTCCCTGCACTCCGGCAGCGTGGCCGGCTCCTCAGGGCGGAGCAGGGCGCCCACGACGGTCACGGCCTCTTCGGCCACCCGCAGCGCCGCCTCCTCGGCTTCGGGGATCGCCCCGGGGTCCGTCATGACTTTCGGCAGCCCGTCTCCGCCCGCCGCCGCGAACTCGCGAGCCAGGACGCCCGCGGAGTCCGTCCCGCCGTTCCGGTAACCGGCGCCCCCTGCGCCGCCGGGCCGCGTGGAAGCGTCGGCGCGGTTGCCGGAGGAGGATGCCGGGTTGCCCGCGCGCTGAGAGGGCGCGGGGAGGAGGAGGCCGTCGGCGCCGGCGGCGACCGCTGCGGCAGATAGCCCGACATTTCGGGAAATGTCGGCGAGCACCGGCCTCCCGGACGCCACCCGCGCGGCCCGCATCAACCCCAGATCCAGCGAAGGCCCCTCGCAGAGGATCACTTGCCCGTCCCCCTCGGCCGCGCAGTAGTCGGCCAGCCCCAGCCACTCCTCCAGGGTCCCCGCGGCCCGTCGCTCCACCACGACCGGCAGGCCCAGCCCGGCCGCCGCCCGCACCAGCGGGATGTCGCGCGTCCACGACGATCCCACCACCACCGCGCCGGCGAGCGCGGCGATGGCCGGCAGGTCGGTCGCCGAGAGCGGCTCCACCAGCAGCGGGGCCGACCGCGCGGCCCTATCGCGCAGCATCTCGTACGCGTCCGCCCGCCCGTGGCGCTCCCGCAGGCTCACCCGGCCGTCGATCACCACGGCGGGCCCCTCGCCCACGAGCAGCTCGCCCACCGCCACCGCGTGCCGTTCCAAGGTCGATGACATCTCGATCCCTCGCTCGGGCCGGCTCTCCGGAACCGGCGTGGAAAACCAAAAAGGCAGAGACGGGGCGTCTCTGCCTCTGCCGACTCCAGGTGGTCGCTATCCGCCGACCGGCCCTCCTGGAGCCGGCTCGATAAACGCGTGGCGACAAGTCATGTCTGAAACCTTACACCCGTGCCTCCACCTGCTGGACAATGCTTCTCACATGGCGGACTGGCCCTCCGGCGAGTCGCCGTTGATCCCTGCCTATGGGAGTATTTCTTGGCCTAGAGGAGGGTTTGAGGCCGTTGATGTCGGATCGCAAGCAGGACGGACGCCGCATCGCCGGCCGCTACCAGCTGCAGGAACCCATCGGCAGGGGCGGAATGGGCATCGTCTGGCGTGCCTACGACGAGCTCCTCGACCGCACGGTCGCGGTCAAGGAGGTCAGGTACGCCGCCGCCCTGGGCGATGAGGTGCAGTTGCTGAACCGGCGCACCATGCGCGAGGCGAGAGCGGCCGCGAGATTCGAGCATCCCAACGTGATCGTCGTGCACGACGTGATCGAGGAGGATGACAGGCCCTGGATCGTCATGCAGCTCGTCCAGTCACGTTCGCTGGGCACGGTGATCAAGCAGGACGGGCCGCTGCCGCCCAAGCGGGTGGCCGAGATCGGCCTGGCCGTGCTCGACGCGCTGCACCGCGCCCACGAGGCGGGCGTGCTGCACCGCGACGTCAAGCCGGAGAACGTGCTGCTCGCCGACGACGGCAGGGTCGTGCTGACCGACTTCGGCATCGCCACGCTGGAGACGGAGACGCAGCTGACCGTGACGGGGCTGGCCGGCACCCCGGCGTTCATCGCGCCCGAGCGGCTCAAGGGGCTGCCCGCGCGGCGCGAGTCGGATCTGTGGTCCCTGGGCGCCACGCTGTACACGGCCGTGGAGGGCCGCTCCCCGCACGAGCGGGGGATGGCCCTGGCCACGATGCACGCCGTGCTCACCGACGAGCCCGATCCCATGCCGCACGCCGGCCCGCTCGCCGAAGTGATCAGCGGACTGCTGGTGAAGGAGCCGGTGCAGCGGCTCACGTACGAGGAGACGCAGCGGCTGCTGCGCGCCGCCATCGCGCAGGCGAGTCCGCCGCCGACGGCGCAGTTCCCCGCCGCCCAGCCGCTCGAGGTGCCCCCTCCGGCCGGCACACCGGCCAAGGCGCGCAAGGTCCCGTTCCCGCCCGTGTCGGCGAGCAGGCCACGGCGGGCGCCCGCTCCGGCCGTGGACGAAACCCCGACCGACCCGGCTCTGGCGGCCGCCGCGGCGGCCAAGGCCGTCCCTGAGACCGGCGCCCGGATCTCCCCGCTGACGGAGGAGCCCCGGCCGGCGTCGGAGCCGACGGTGGACGCGGCCAGGCCGGGCCAGGTGCGGGCCGGGATCGTCGTCGCGGCCGCCGCGGCGGTCGTTCTCGTCGCCGGCGTGGGCGGCTACCTCGGCCTGAACTCGGTCCCCGACGACCAGGCGGCGGGCGGGCCGGTCTCCTCCGCGCCCGCGACGCTCACGCAGGCGTCGCCGAGCGCCTCCCCGTCGGAGAGCGCGTCGGAGAGCCCGTCGGGTGATCCCTCGCCGAGTCCCAGCGACAGCCCGACCCCCGAGCCGGAGCCCACCGAGACGGCGAACGCGCTGCCGGACGGGTGGAAGATGTACAAGGACAAGAAACTGGGCTTCTCCATCGGGTTACCCAAGGGCTGGGACGTATGGGACCGCGGCGGCAGGCAGGTCAAGTTCAAGGGGCCGGGCGCGGCGTCCAACGCCTACCTGATGATCGAAGAGGCGGCCGAGCCGGGGAGTGACCCGTACAAGGATTGGAAGAAGCAGGAGCCGCAGCTCAAGCACAACTTCGGTGGCTACAAGAAGCTCGACATCAAGAAGGTCGACGCCGCGAAGTTCGGCTACATGAAGGCCGCGGCCGACTGGGACTTCACCTGGAACACCAACACGGGCAAGACCCGTGTGCGCAACCGGGGCTTCGTCACCACCAACGGACGGGCGTACGCGATCTACTGGCACACCCTGAACAGCCACTGGAAGGCCGACTACGACTTCTTCGAAGGGTTCTGCGCGACGTTCAAACCTGCGAAGTAGGCTTCCCCGCGTGGAAAGGCGGGTCAGCAACCGGTACCACCTCCTCGAGCCTCTCGGCGAGGGCGGGATGGGCGTGGTCTGGCGGGCCTACGACCAGCTGCTCGACCGCACGGTCGCGATCAAGGAGGTCCGCTACTCCGGCGTCGGCGACGCGCGGCGGGCCGAGCTCACCCGCAGGACCATCAGGGAGGCCAGAGCGGCGGGCCGCCTCGACCACCCGTCGGTGATCGTCATCCACGACGTCGTCGAGGAGGACGGCCGCCCGTGGATCGTCATGCAGCTGGTCCCCTCCCGCTCGCTGGCCGAGGTGGTCCGCGAGAGCGGTCCGCTGCGCGTGGGGCAGGCCGCGGTGATCGGCGGCCGGGTGCTCGGCGCCCTGCGGGCCGCGCACGCGACGGGGGTGCTGCACCGCGACGTGAAGCCGGAGAACGTGCTGCTGGCCGACGACGGCAGGGTGGTGCTCACCGACTTCGGCATCGCCTCGATGGAGGCGGAGGCGGGGCTGACGGCGACCGGCAACGTGGTGGGCACGCCCGCCTACATGCCTCCCGAGCGGCTGAACGGCGATCCGGCCGGGCCCGAGTCCGACCTGTGGTCGCTGGGGGCGACACTCTACGCGGCCGTCGAGGGCGAGCCGCCGTTCAAGCGCGACTCGTGGGCCGCGACCGTGGCGGCGGTCCTGCGTGACGAGCCCGAGCCGCCGACGCGGGCCGGCGCGCTGGAGCCGGTCATCATGGGCCTGCTGCGCAGGAACCCTGCCGCCAGGATGCCCGCGGAAGAGGCCGCCAGGCTCCTGTACGACGTCGCCGGCGCACCCGACCGGCCGGCGACGGCCACCGGCCCCGCGACGCCAGGCCTGGCGGGCGGCACCGCCGAAGCCCCCGGCCCGCCGGACGGCGCCCGCGCGGCGACCGGCGACCGGTTTCCCACCGGCGACAGGCGGTCCACGGAAACCGGCCGGCGTGAGCGTGCCAGGACCTGGTGGATCGCGGTGCCCGCGGCGGTGATCGGGGTGGCGGTGCTGGCCACGGCAGGCGTGCTGCTCTCCGACGGATGGACGGCGACCTCCACGACCGGCCCCCAGACCGACCCCACGACCGGCGGCGAGCCCACCGCGACGCCCACGCCCGCTGAACCCACCGCTGGGCCCACCACTGGGCCGGACCCCACGAATGCGCCGGTGCCCGAGGGCTGGCGGAGGTACACGAGCGCCGCGGGCCGCTTCTCGATCGCCCTGCCCCGGCAGTGGAGGGCGGAGAAGCACGCCACCAGGGACAGCGTCTCCTTCTCCCGCCCCGGCGCCCCCGGCACGATGATCGTCGAGTGGACCGTCCCCGACATTCCGTGGGACGACCCGCGCGGGCACTGGATCGGCCTCGAGAAGGAGATCCTGGCGAAGAAGCTGTTCAAGGGCTACGAGCGCATCCGCATCACGCCCACGAGGTTCCTCGGCCGCGAGGCCGCCGACTGGGAATTCACCCGGGAGCGCGACGGTTCCATCATTCACGTGCTCAACCGCGGTTTCCACACCGCGGACGGCCGCCCGTACGCTCTCTACTGGGAGACCACCCAGGCGCGCTGGCAGCGCGACCGGCACTACTTCGCGGCGTTCGCGAAGACGTTCAGACCCGGATGACCATGCCCTGATGACCATGCCCGTATGACCATGAAGGAACAGGCGCACTTCTGGCGGCACCCGGCGGTGCCGGAGACCGACCTGCTCAAAGCCCGCTACGTCACCCACCGTTTCTCCCGCCACGTGCACGACGGCTACGCCATCGGGGTCATCGTGGGCGGCGTCGAGGAGTTCCACTACCGCGGCACCCTGCACCGGGCGGGCACGGGCGAGCTGGTGCTGGTCAACCCCGACTCGGTGCACACCGGGCAGGCCGGCGTGCCCGGCGGGTGGGCGTACCGCATGCTCTATCCGTCGTTGGACGCGCTGGCCGCGATCGCCGCCGAGCTGGGCGCCCCCTACGCGACGCCGCACTTCCCCGAGCAGGTGGTGCGCGACAACGACGTGGCCGCCCTGCTCGGGCGGGCGCACCAGGCGGCCGAGCGGGGCGACGCGCTGGCCGCCTCGACGTTGAGCCGCACCCTGTTCGCCCGGCTGCTGACGCGCCACGCCACGCCCAGGCCGGCCGCGGCCCTGCCCGCCGAGGGCAGGCGGGCCGTGCGGGAGGCGCTCGACCTGCTCCACGGCAGCCTAGTCGACCCGCCGACGCTGGACGATCTCGCTGGCGCCGTGGGGGCGCGGCCGTTCGCGCTGCTGCGGGCGTTCAAGGCCGCGACGGGCATGCCGCCGCACGCCTACCTCACCTCGCTCCGGGTACGCCAGGCGCGCCGGCTGCTGCTGTCCGGGGTACGCCCCGCGCAGGTGGCGGTCGAGGTGGGCTTCACCGACCAGGCCCACCTCAACCGGCATTTCAAGCGTGTCGTGGGCGTTCCTCCCGCCGCCTACCAGCGCGCCGCAGGAACGTACAAGACCGGCGCTTGACCCCACGCCTAGCCTCGGCGGCATGGAACAGACAACACACCGTTCCGCCGCCGTGCGGGACGGCTTCGGCGTGGGCCTGGCCGTGGGGCTGTCCGGGCTCGCCTTCGGCGCCGCGGCAGTCACCGCGGGCCTGAGCGTGCCGCAGGCGTGCGTGCTGAGCCTGCTGACGTTCACCGGCGCCTCGCAGTTCGCGCTGACGGGCGCGGTGGGCGCGGGCGGCGACCTGGTGGCCGCCACCCTCGGCGCGCTGCTGCTCGGCGGCCGCAACACCCTGTACGGCCTGCGCCTGGCCGACCTGCTGCGGGTACGCGGGCCGCGCCGGCTGGTCGCCGCGCACGGCGTGATCGACGAGACCGCGGCCGTCTCCCTGGCCCAGCCGACCCCGGAGGCGGCGCGCACCGGGTTCGCGACCACGTTCGCCAGCCTCTACGTCACCTGGAACCTCACCACCCTGGCGGGCGCGTACGGCACGTCGTTCCTCGGCGACCCCGACGTGGTGGGCCTGGATGTGGTGGGCCCGGCCGCGTTCCTCGCCATCCTGTGGCCCCGTCTGGCGAAGAGCGCCGAGCTGCGGCTGCTGGCCGGGGCCGGCGCGGCGATCGCCCTGTGCGCGACCCCGTTCCTGCCGCCGGGCGTCCCCGTGCTGCTGTCGGCCGCGGCGGTTCTGGTGGTGATGGCCCGATGACGTTGTGGTGGGCCATCGCCGCGCTCTGCGCGGGCTGCTACGCGCTCAAGCTGGCCGGGCTGGCCGCGCCGCAGCGGGTGCTGGAGCATCCGGTGGTGAGCAGGTTCGCCGAGCTGGTGCCGGTGGCGCTGCTGGCGGCGCTGATCGCGGTGCAGATGTTCACCGAGGAGGGCGGGCTGCGGTTCGACCCGGCCCGTACGGCGGGTCTCGGCGCGGCGGTGATCGCCCTGCTGCTGCGTGCCCCGTTTCTGGTAGTTCTGGCATCCGCTGCAGCCACTACCGCGCTTGTCCGGATTTTTACTGGGTAGTCGCTCGTGCATGACCGATGCAACGGGGATGGTCGGTGGACGGTACCGGCTGGTCAGGACGATCGGCCAGGGCGGCATGGGCACGGTGTGGCAGGCGCACGACGAGGTGCTCGGCAGGGACGTGGCCGTCAAGGAGGTGCTGCCGCCTCCCGACCTGACGGGCTCGGAGCGGGAGGTGTTCGCCGTACGCACCTTCCGCGAGGCCAGGGCCGCCGGCCGGGTGGCGCACCCGAGCGTCGCCGCCGTGTACGACGTCCTGGAGGAGCGCGGGCACCCGTGGATCGTCATGCAGCTGGTCCGCTCCCGCACGCTCGGCGAGGCGATCCGCGAGGACGGCCCGATGCCCGCGGCGCAGGCCGCCCGCATCGGGCTGCAACTGCTGGAGGCGCTGCGCGCGGCCCACGCGGCGGGTGTGCTGCACCGGGACGTCAAACCGGACAACGTGCTGCTCACCAAGGACGGCCGGGCGGTGCTGACCGACTTCGGCATCGCGACCACGGAGGACGAGGCCCCGGTCACCAGGACGGGCATCCTGATCGGCACGCCCGCCTACATGGCGCCGGAACGCGCCGCGGGCGGCCGGGCGGGACCGGCCTCGGACCTGTGGGCGCTGGGCGCGACGCTCTACCTGGCGGTCGAGGGCGGCTCGCCCTTCCAGCGGGAGAACGCCCTGGCCACGCTGGGCGCGGTCATGCACGCCGAGCCGGAACCGCTGTCGCGCGCGGGGACGCTGGCGCCCGTACTGCTCGGTCTGCTGCGCAAGAACCCGGCCGAGCGCATGGCGCTGGAGGAGGCCGAGCAGCGGCTGGCCACGATCATCGCGGGCGCGGCGCCCGAACCCACGGGCCCCTTCGCCGCGCCGGAGACGCGCGGGGACGCGCCGCCCCCGACGGTCCCGGGGACGGCGCGACGGACGGCGCGACGGAGGCGCGGGCGGCAGCTGGCCGCGATCGCGGGAGGCGCGCTGCTCGTGGGGCTCGTCACGGGAGGCGCGGCGTGGTTCTCGAACCAGCCGTACAACGTGCCGGCACGCCAGCAGGTGCCCCCCGTGGTGACGACCTCGGGCGAACCGACGCCGGCGGAGGAGCCGTCGTCGGAGGCACCGTCGGAGGAGGCGCCGGAGGAGGCGTCACCGGGGCCGGAACGATCCTCGGAGAGCGGCCCCGACTCCAGACCGGGTCCGTTCTCCGAGCCGGGAGGGGAGACGCCGGCGCCGCCGACGGCCCGTGAGCGGCCGGAAACCCCTCGCGAGGAACGCGGCCGCGGCACGCGCGCGCCCGCACCCACCGAGCCCGCGGAGAAACCGCGCGAGGACGAGAAGGCGGAGCGGCCCAGCCGTACTCCCGGCCAGGTCGAGGGCTCCAAGGACGACAGGGCGGACGGCGGGGCGGCGGACGGCGAGAGCCAGGAGAGCGAAACCGGGTCCTGATCAGGACTCGGCGCGGACGATGTCGAGGGCCTTCTGCAGGTCCTGCGGGTAGTCGGTGCTGAACGACATCCACTCGCCCGTCGCCGGGTGCTCGAACCCCAGCGCGACCGCGTGCAGCCACTGCCGGGTGACCCCCAGCCTGGCCGCGAGCGTGGGATCGGCGCCGTAGAGCAGGTCTCCGACGCACGGGTGGCGCAGCGCCGACATGTGCACCCTGATCTGGTGGGTGCGCCCGGTCTCCAGCTTGATGTCGAGCAGCGACGCCGCCCGGAACGCCTCGATCGTGTCGTAGTGGGTCACGGACGGCTTGCCGCCCGCCACCACGGCGAACCTGCCGTCACCCGACGGGTGCCGGTCGATGGGCGCGTCGACGGTGCCCCTGAACGGGTCGGCATGCCCCTGGACCAGCGCGTGGTAGCGCTTGTCGACCGTACGTTCCTTGAAGGCCCGCTTGAGGTGGGAGTAGGCGTGCTCGCTCTTGGCCACCACCATAGCGCCGGTGGTGTTGGCGTCGAGCCGGTGCACGATGCCCTGCCGCTCGGCCGCGCCGCTGGTGGCGATCGTGTGCCCGGCCCCCATCAGCCCGCCGATCACGGTGGGGCCCGTCCAGCCGACGGTCGGGTGGGCGGCCACCCCGATCGGCTTGTTGACCACCACGATGTCGTCGTCCTCGTGGACGATCGTCATGCCCGGCACCGGCTCGGCGACCGGCATGGGCGTGGTGATCGGCGGCGGCATCGTCACGTCGAGCCAGGCGCCCGCGTGCACCCGGTCGCTCTTGGCCGGCTGCCTGCCGTCGACCAGCACCTCGCCGGCCCCGATCAGCTCGGCCGCGCGCGTGCGGGAGAAGCCGAACAACCGCGAGAGGGCGGCGTCGAGCCGCTCGCCTTCCAGGCCGTCGGGGACCGGCAGGCTCCGCTGCTCAGTCATCCCCGGCCACCTCCTTGGAGCCGTCGATCTGCACGTTGCGCCAGGCCAGGAGCACGGCGAGGATGCCGCCGCAGACGATCGCGGAGTCGGCGACGTTGAAGACGGGGAAATAGTCGATCACGGGGAAGTGCCCGGGGAACACCTCGATGAAGTCGACGACGTGCCCCTGGAACTGCGTGGGGCGCCCGATGCCCGACGGGTAGCGCAGGAGGCGGTCGGTGAGGTTGCCGAACGCCCCGCCGAGCAGCAGGCCGAGCGTGACCGCCCAGGCCCTGCTGCCCAGCTTGCGGGCGGTGCGTACGATGGCGACCACCACTCCGGCCGCGATGATGGTGAAGATGAACGTCATCCCGGTGCCGATGCTGAACGCGGCTCCGGGATTGAAGATCACCCTGAACTGCAGGACGTCCTGGATGACGACCAGCGGCGCCTCGCCCTCAAGCGTGCGCAACACCACCGTCTTGGTGACGAGGTCGGCCGCGTAGATCACGGCCGCCAGCACGATGAGGACGGCGAAGAGGCGCCGGCGTGGGTTGCCTACCGGCGTTCCTCCTTCTGCTTGCACTTGACGCACAGCGTCGCCCTCGGGAACGCCTGAAGGCGTTCCTTGCCGATCGGCTTGTGGCACGATTCGCACACTCCGTAGGTCCCTGCGTCGATCCTGGCGATCGCACGTTCGTTCTGCGCGACCAGATCGCGCGCATTCAGGGTAAGGGCGATCTCGCGTTCGCGCTCATACGTCTTCGCGCCGGCGTCCGCCTGGTCGTCGCCGGCTCCTTGGGTGACGTCTCCAGAGGCTATCTCGGACTCGTGCCGGAGGATGTCCGCGTTGAGTTCGTCGGTCTCGCTCTGCAGCCTGCCGCGCACCTCGGCCAGCTCCTCGTCCGACCACATCGACGGTGTAGCGGTCTGCGTGACTGCCGCCATGGCTGCCTCCATTGCTGATCAAGGCCGTAATGGTGCGGGCAGCTTAGGATCCGGATAACGGAACGGCAAACGACCCGCCGGACGGTTTACCTCCCCCGTACTATCCCGCCTCGCGCATTCAACTCCTCCTCAGCGGCGTCCATTCCCACAACTTTGTCACCGTTTACGACTTCCGGACTGACATGTCCGAACATCCTTGGCCGTAGCATGCCCCACCAGGGAAACCGGGAAGCCTTCGCCCCCACTCTGCGTTATGGTTTGAATCTGCGAGGCGTTGATGGGGCCCTACTGTGAGGGATATCACCCCGGAGCCGCCGGAAGAACGGCTCGTCCGAGCTCATTAGAACCGGCAGCAGAGCAAAGGAAGAGGGCCCCGCCCAGCGCGGAGCCAAGAAGGGTGGTACCGCGGAGCCGCACGGCTTCGTCCCTTCACGCCAGCCAGCCGGCCGATCAAGCGTGGAGGTCACGCCCGAGATGTCCCCAACATTCCGCTCTCTTCCCGCGCAGGTCGACCTGCCCGCGCTCGAGCGCGAGGTCCTCGACCGCTGGCGGGACGGGAAGATCTTCGAGCGGTCCGTCGAGCAGAACACCGGCAACCCGTCGTGGGTCTTCTACGAGGGCCCGCCCACCGCCAACGGCCTGCCCGGCGTCCACCACGTCGAGGCGCGCGTCTTCAAGGACCTCTTCCCGCGCTACAAGTCCATGCGCGGGTTCAGCGTCCCGCGCAAGGCCGGCTGGGACTGCCACGGCCTGCCCGTCGAGGTCGGCGTCGAGCGCGAGCTGGGCCTGTCCGGCAAGAAGGACATCGAGACATACGGCATCGCCGAGTTCAACGCCAAGTGCCGCGAGTCGGTGCTGCGGCACGTCGACGCGTTCGAGCAGCTGACCGAGCGCATGGGCTACTGGATCGACCTGTCCCAGGCCTACCGGACGATGGACCCCTCCTACATCGAGTCGGTGTGGTGGTCGCTGAAGGTCGTCCACGACAAGGGGCTGCTGTTCCGCGACTTCCGGATCACCCCCTACTGCCCGCGCTGCGGCACCGGCCTGTCCGACCACGAGCTGGGCCAGCCCGGCGGCTACGAGACCGTCTCCAGCCCGTCCGTCTACGTCCGCATGCCCGTCACGTCCGGCCCGCTGGCCGAGCTGGGTGCGGCGCTGCTGATCTGGACGACCACACCGTGGACGCTCGTGTCGAACACGGCGGTCGCCGTGCACCCCGACGTGACCTACGTCGCCGCCCGCACCGCCGGCGGCGAGGTGCTGGTGGTGGCCGAGCCGCTGCTGTCCGTGCTCGGCGAGGACGCGACCGAGCTGGCCCGCTACACCGGGCGCGAGCTGGAGCACACCCCCTACTCCCGCCCGTTCGACCTGGTCGACATCCCCGGCGCCCACTACGTCGTGCTGGGCGACTACGTCACCGTCGACGACGGCACCGGCCTGGTCCACCAGGCTCCCGCGTTCGGCGCCGACGACCTGGCCGTCATCAAGCGGTACGACATGCCGGTCGTCAACCCGATCGGCCCCGACGGCCGCTTCCTCGACGACGTGCCCATGGTCGGCGGGCGTTTCTTCAAGGACGCCGACGAGGAGCTGACCGACGACCTGCGCGCCCGCGGGCTGCTCTTCCGCGGCGGCCACTTCGACCACAGCTACCCCCACTGCTGGCGCTGCCACACGCCGCTGCTCTACTACGCGCTCCCGTCCTGGTACATCCGCACCACCGCGGTCAAGGACCAGATGCTGGCCGAGAACGCCAGGACCAACTGGTATCCCGACACCATCAAGTGGGGCCGGTTCGGCGAGTGGCTGCGCAACAACGTCGACTGGTCGCTGTCGCGCTCGCGCTACTGGGGCACGCCGCTGCCGCTGTGGGTGTGCTCGGCCGACGACTCCCACGTGACGTGCGTCGGGTCGCTGCAGGAGCTGGGCGAGCTGGCCGGCCAGGACGTCTCGGCCCTCGACCCGCACCGCCCGTACGTCGACGACGTGACCTTCGCCTGCCCCGACTGCGGCGCGCCGGCCCGGCGCGTCCCCGACGTGATCGACGCCTGGTACGACTCGGGCTCCATGCCGTTCGCCCAGTGGGGCGAGCGCGGCAGGCCCGAGGGCGTCTACCCTGCGCAGTTCATCTGCGAGGCCACCGACCAGACGCGCGGCTGGTTCTACTCGCTGATGGCCGTCGGCACCCTCGTCTTCGGACAGTCCTCCTACGAGAACGTGCTCTGCCTCGGCCTCATCCTGGCCGAGGACGGCCGCAAGATGAGCAAGCACCTGGGCAACATCCTCGAGCCGATCCCGCTGATGGAGCAGCACGGCGCCGATGCCCTGCGCTGGTTCATGGCCTGCTCGGGATCGCCATGGGCGTCCCGCCGGGTGGGACACAACACCCTCGAGGAGATCGTCCGCAAGGTCCTGCTGACGCTCTGGAACACCGCGTCGTTCTTCACCCTCTACGCCAACGCCGAGTCGTGGTCGCCGTCCCGGCTGCGGGAGGCCACACCGGCGGCCGAGCGCCCGCTGCTCGACCGCTGGGCGCTGGCCGAGCTGCACCGCACGGTGGCCGAGGTCACGGCGTCGCTCGACGACTACGACACCCAGCGGGCCGGGCGCAGGCTGGCCGACTTCCTCGACGACCTGTCCAACTGGTACGTCCGCCGCTCCCGCCGCCGCTTCTGGCAGGGAGAGCAGGACGCGTTCGCCACCCTGTACGAGTGCCTGGAGACGGTGCTGCGGCTGATGGCGCCCGTCACGCCGTTCGTCACCGACTACCTGTGGGACATCCTGCGGCCGGGGGACGCCCCCTCCTCGGTGCACCTGGCCTCGTGGCCCGAGGCGCGTGACGACCTGCTCGACCCGGCGCTGTCGGACCAGATGGCCCTGGTCCGCCGGCTGGTGGAGCTGGGCCGCTCGGCCCGTGCGTCGTCGGGTGTGAAGACCCGGCAGCCGCTCCGCCGGGCCCTGGTGGGCGCGCACGGCTGGCCGTCGTTGCCCGCCGAACTGCGCGGTCTGGTGGCCGACGAACTCAACGTCCAGGCTCTGGAGGACATGTCCGGCTTCAGCGCCGATCTGGTGTCCTACTCCGTCAAGCCCAACTTCCGCGCCCTGGGCAAGCGCTTCGGCTCCCAGACCAAGGTCGTGGCCGCCGCGGTGGCCGCCGCCGATCCCACCGACGTGGCCAGGGCCCTGCGCTCGGGCTCCACGGTCACGGTGGAGGCGGGCGACCTGGGCGAGGTCACGCTCGGCCCCGACGAGGTGATCGTCAACGAGCAGCCCCGCTCGGGCTGGGCGGTAGAGACGGGAGCGATCGGCACGGGCACGGGCGAGACGGTCGCCCTGGACCTCGAGCTCACCGACGACCTGCGCCGCGCGGGTCTGCTGCGCGAGGTCATCCGCCTGGTCCAGGAGGCCCGCAAGTCGACCGGCCTGTCCATCACGGACCGGATCGAGCTGTGGTGGACCGTGTCCTCGCCTGACCTGGCCGCGGCGTTGCGGTCGGACTGGCAGGTCGTGGCGGAGGAGGTGCTGGCGACGTCGGTCACGGAAGGCACCATGGCAGATCTGCCATCCCACACCGACGAGGACCTGGGGCTGACCTTCCAGCTCCGCCGCACCTGACACAGGGGCCGGCCGGGCCGTCCACGGCCCGGCCACGCCCGTCCTTCCCAGAGCCCTCGGCAATGCGCGCAAGGAGACCGGCCGGACCGGCCACGCCCGCCTCTTCCAGAGCCCGCACCGCACCGCTCAACGGCAGGTGGGCGCGTACGTCCCCGCCCCTTCCAGAGCCCGCTGCGCTCGAGGACCGCGCTCGAGGACCGTGGAAGTGCCGGTCAGCTGACCGATTCGCGGTCGTGCTGGCAGACCGAGCAGCTCGTCAGCCCGGCCGCCTCGGCCGCGGCGGCGGCCATGGTCTCCACCCCGGACTCGCCCGCACCTCTGATCAGCGGGCAGTTGGTGCTGTGGTAGCGGCGGGTGCCGACGATAACCTTCACCGTGCGGCTGTCGCCGTCCTTGGGTTCGTCGCCCGTCTTCTTCTCGGCGCCTACAACCGCGGGATCGGGGGCCGGAGTCTTGGAGCCGGCAGCCTGAGTCTTCGCGGGTGTGCCGCCGGAAGGCTCAGAACCCTGCCGTGGCCTGCCCTGCTCCTGGTCGCCCTGCCCTTGCTGGGGCTTACCGGAATCCTGCGCGCCCTGCCCTGGGCGAGGCTTGCCCGGCCCTTGGGCGCCCTGCCCTTGGCGAGGCTTGCCCGGCTCCTGGTCGCCCTGCCGTTGCTGAGGCTTGCCGGCAGGCTGGGCGCCCGTGCCGGACGGTTGCGGGCGAGCAGCCGGCGAGCCGCCCCTGGGCGTGCCGGTGTCATCGTCGGAGGGCTCTGGTGCCGCGGCCGCCTCCCGCGTGCCAGGCCGGGAGCCGGTGCCGGGTGTCGCGTTCTTCGGGCCGGCGCCGGAGGGGCCTTGCGCTGCCGCGGGCGTTCCGGTCTTCGGGGCCGTGCCGGGCTTGGCCGTCGTGCCCGTGGGACGGCTCTCCGCCGCGGACCTGGCCGTCGTGCCCGTGGGCAGCGGCCCCCTGGGCTTGGCCTCCGATTCGGCCGAAGACGCGGGCCGTTCAGGAAGGATGAGGGTCTGCCCCACCGCTGCGGAGGTGTCGGCGTCCCCGGAGGGGGTCTTCGACGGTCCGGACGCTCCCGGACGGCCTGGCGTGGCGGAGGAAGGCACCCTGGGCTGGGGCGCGGTCGCGGGACCCGCGGAGTCGTCGTCCGCCACCCCGCCCGTGGCGCCCTGCGGACGCTTGCCACCGCTCCCGGGCTGCCCGGGCTTACCACCGGACTGCTGCGAACCCGCCGCGGACTGCCCCGGCTCACCTCCGGACCGCTGCGGACCCGCCGCGGGCCGCCCCGGCTTGGCCGGGGTCCGCGCGGGCGACCCAGCGGGCGACTCTTGATCTTCGGCGGGTCTCCCCGGCCTGCCCGGGGCCTGTGCCGGCTTTCCCGCGGCCTGCTCGGGCTTGCCCGCGGGGCGCTCGGACGCGCCGCTCGGCTGCCCGGACCCGCCGCCGGGCTGCTCGGGTGTGCGGGCCGACTGGGCGGGCGACTTGCCGGGTGCGGGCCGGCCGGACGGGCCGGTCTGCGCGGACGTGGGCCGGCCGGAAGGACCGGGCGTCTTCGCGGGCGCGGACTGGCCGGACGGGCCGGACGTCTTCGCGGGGGTGCCTGGCGGGGTCCCGGGCTTGCCGGGAGAGGCCTTGCCAGGGGAAGGCTTGCCGGTCGACGGCTTGGGCGGCGCGCTGGAAGGCGGCGTCTCGGCCCTGAGCGTGTGCGGCCGGAAAACAGAAGTCTGGGTCTCCGCCTGCTCATCATCCGAGTCGGGGGCGGCGGAGGTGGAGTTGCCGAACCACCCGGCGCCTTCCTCGTGGGCGGCGGCGGGCTCCGGGCTGGGGGTGGAAGCCTTCGTGTCGGGCTTCGGCGGTGCGACCGGCGAACGTAGGTCGCGGGTCTCCGCGGAGTTTTCCGCCCGGCTCTCCGCGCTACTGGCGGAGCCGGGTGCGACGGCGGGCTCGGGGTCGGCGGCAGGCGGCAGTTGCCGTCCGCCGAGCGCTGCGTCAGGCAGGCACGTTGTGCAGGGCGTGAAGCCCTCCTCGCGGGCCTCCTCGTAGGTGAGCTCCTCGTTGGTCCGGCCGCTGAGCTGCCGGCAACCGGGCACGTGATATCTCTTGCGTCCCGGGATCACCAGCACGATCGCATCCGGTGAGATGCCCGCGGCCGCCGGGCGGCGCGGGGCGGTGGCGGCGGGAACGGTCGCCGCGCGCTGGGGTGCCCGCAGATGCGGACGCGGATGCGGTTGGGTGTGCGGGGGTGGCTGGTGAGCCATGGCACCGGTCTGGGTGTACGGCATGCTGGGCGGGGTGAGCCCCTTCGGGGGGGTGGCCGGCGCAGCGGCCTGCCCACCACCGGGAAAAAGCTCGTTTCGCCGCAGGAAGGCCCCGATCACCAGGAACAGCGCGGACAGCACGCTGACCACGATGGACCACATGATCAGGAACGGCTTCGCCAGTACGAAGCCCGCGATCAGCAAGACCACTGCCGCGAGCACCAAACCAGCACTGATGAGGATCACAGAGGGCTCTTTCGAGTGACAGGTCCTAGTGACCCTGTACTTTACCGGCGGTCGTTGTGGGGACCGTCACCGCCGGGGAAGGCGCCCTGCGGAGCCGCCTCGCCGCCGAACGGGTTGGGGCCACCGGGCAGGGGCTGCTGGCCACTTCCCTGAGACACGGCGTGCGACATGGCAGGCGCCGCCGCCTGACCCTGCGGACCGCCGGACATCACCGGGAACCCGCCGCTGCCCTCGGCCGCGACGTTGAGCTCGGCGAGCTGGTTCTCCAGGTAGAGCTTGAGCCTGCTGCGATATTCGCGCTCGAAGCTGCGCAGCTCCTCGACCTTGCGCTCGAGCTCGTCGCGGGTCTGCACCAGCGAGCCCATCGCCTGGCGGTGGCGCTCCTGGGCGTCGCGCTCGAGCGTCTCCGCGCGGGCCCTGGCGTCGCCGATGACCTGCTCGGCCTGGCGGCGAGCCTTGGTGAGGATCTCGTCGGCCTCGCGCCGGGCGCGGGTCACCGTCTCGTCCGCCTCCCGGCGGGCGTCGGAGATCGCCTGGTCGGCGGTCTGCTGGGCGAGCGCGAGCACGCGGGCCGCGGTGTCCATGTTGTCCTCCGCCGGAGGCATGTTCATGGCCACGGGGACCGGCTGCTGCACCGGCGGCGGCTCGGGGGCCCGCATGGGCTCCGGCTGCGGCGGCGCCATCATCTCGGGCTTGGGCTGTTGCTCCTGGACCGGGGCGGAGGCCATGGGCATGTTCATGCCGCCCGGCACCTTCCCCCGCAGGCACTCGGCCAGCTTGGCGCGGAGCTCCTCGTTCTCTTGGATCAGGCGGTCGAGCTCAGCCTCCACCTCGTCGAGGAAGGCGTCGACCTCTTCCTCGTCGTAGCCCGGCCGCAACCGGGTGGTACTGAACTGCTTGTTCCGCACATCAGCGGGCGTCAGCGGCATTTTTGGTCTCCTTGGCGCGCTTTGGAGTCTGTCCTGAGGACGGTAACCCGAATCACTTCAGCGCGGACACGAGTTGGATCAAGACCGGCACGACATCGGCCCGTTCAGCGAAGCGCTCCCGCGATCTGGATCAGGATCAGCACGACGATGAACAGGACAGTGAAGCTTAGGTCAAAGGCCACCGTACCCAACCGGAGCGGGGGAATGAAACGGCGGAGGAACTTGAGTGGTGGGTCTGTTGCGGTGTATGTGGCCTCCGCCAGCACCAGGACGACGCCCGTAGGACGCCACTGGCGAGCGAAAGCCTGCACCGTCTCGAAGATCATCCTGCCGATGAGCAGCACCAGATAGAGAGACAGGACAACGACCAAGATCTGACTGACGATCCCCACGGCCCGGCCGCGCCTCCACTTCTGATGTGCCCTCCCGGTCTCGGCGAGACCTGGTTGGGTGCGATAGACATACAGAGACTCTAACTCTGGTTGAAGAACCCGCGCTCCGCGATTCGAGCCTTGTCCTCGGCGGTCACCTCGACATTGGCAGGGGACAACAGGAACACCTTGTTCGTAACACGTTCAATGCTGCCATGTAGGCCAAAGACGAGACCTGCCGCGAAATCCACAAGGCGCTTTGCGTCGCTGTCGACCATCTCGGTCAGGTTCATGATGACCGGGGTGCCGTCCCGGAAGTGCTCCCCTATGGTACGCGCTTCGTTGTACGTGCGGGGGTGAAGGGTCGTGATGCGGGCGAGATCGGTCGTGCGGCGCTCCACGACCGCCGTCGCGGGCCGCGGCGCGGGCACCCCGGCCTCCGCTTCCTCGTCGCGGTCCTGGACCGCGACGGGCCGCTCTTCGCCGGTTCGCTGCACGTCGTCCTCGTAGGCGTACTCGTCCGGGTAGGTCTCATACCTCTCGTAGCGGTCGTCCTCCACGAGACCGAGGTAGACCGCCATCTTGCGCATCGCGCCGGCCATCGCTACGTCGTCCTCCTGCTCATGGTCGCACTCGCTCGGGCCCGTCTCCGGGCGCCGAGGCGGTAGGCGTACCCCCCTGGAGCTCACCGCTGATCGACCTCTACTCGGTCATGGACCTGAAGACCCACTTGAGGGGACATTACCTGACGAAGGGCTTGCGACGGCCGAGCAACGCCGTACCGATCCGCAGGTGTGTCGCGCCGTAGGCGACGGCCTCGGTGAGATCTTCGCTCATACCGGCCGAAACCATCGTCGCCCGCGGATGCTGCTCCTGTACGCGGGTCGCCACCTCCCGCAACCGGGCGAACGCCTTGGCCGGCTCCTCCCCCAGCGGAGCCACCGCCATGACGCCGCCCAGCCACACGCCCTCGGCGAGCGCCACCTCGTCGGCGAGCGCGAGCACGTCGCCGGGGCGCGCGCCGCCTCTGGCCGGGTCGTCGTCGAGCGCGACCTGGAGCAGGCAGCCGATGGTGCGGCCCTGGCGCACCGCCTCCTTGCTGATCGCCTCCACCAGCCTGAGGCGGTCGACGGAGTGGATCACGTCGGCGTACCCGACGACGGAGCGGACCTTGTTGGTCTGGAGCTGGCCCACGAAGTGCCACGTCAGCGGCAGATCGGCGAGCTCGCGCGCCTTGGGGGCGGCCTCCTGGTCACGGTTCTCCCCGACGTCGCGTACGCCCAGCTCGCACAGGATGCGTACGTCACCGGCGGGTCTGGTCTTGGTGACGGCGATCAGCGCGACCTCGCCACGGTCGCGCCCGACGGCCTGGCAGGCCGCCCCGATGCGCGCCTCGACCTCGGCGAGCCCGGCCGCGATCTCGTCCCTTCTCACTGCCTCTTCCTCTCGATTCCGATCCTGTGGCACGTCCGCCGTGAACACGACGGCGCCGCTCCCGTTTCCTCTCGGGGAGCGGCGTCAGGCGACCGGCTATTTGAGGAAGTCGGGGACGTCGAGCTCCTCCTCCTGCTCCTCGAAGACCACGCGCGGACGTTTGGCGGGCTCCGACATGCGGGAGGTGATGGGCGTGGGCGGGTTGGCGGGCTCCGGCGTCGGCCGGGGGATGGAGACGGGGCCGGACGGTTCGTCGGCGACGGCCTCCCCGGCGTCCTGCTCGGAGGCCTGCGCGGGCTCGACGGGCCGCACCGGCTCGGGGCGCGGCTCCGGACGGGACTCGGGGGCCGGCTCGGCCCTGAAGTCGGAGCGCGGCTCGGGCCTGAACTCCGTACGCGGCTCGGGCCTGAACTCCGCGCGCGGCTCAGGGCGGAAGTCGGCACGCGGCTCAGGACGGGCCTCAGGACGGACATCGGCGCGCGGGTCGGCCCTGAAGTCCCCGCGCGGCTCCGGACGCTGCTCAGCGCGCGGCTCAGGGCGCGCCGGAGGTGACTCGGACTTCACGCTGGGCGCCGAGACGCTCGGCCGGGCGGGAGACGACACCGACGGCGCGGCGGGACGTCCCATCGGACGGGCGGCGGGCTTGTCGGCCGCGGTCGGCACGTCGTCGAACCCCGCCGCGATCACCGTCACGCGCACCTCGTCGCCGAGGGCGTCGTCGATGACCGTGCCGAAGATGATGTTGGCGTCGGGCGCGGCCGCCATGGACACGAGCTGGGCGGCCTCGTTGATCTCGAACAGGCCCAGGTCGGAGCCGCCCGCGATGGACAGCAGCACGCCGTGGGCGCCGTCGATGCTGGCCTCCAGCAGCGGGCTGGAGACCGCCATCTCGGCCGCCGCCACCGAACGGTCGTCGCCGCGGGCGTGGCCGATGCCCATGAGCGCCGAACCGGCGCCCGACATGACCGACTTGACGTCGGCGAAGTCGAGGTTGATCAGACCGGGAGTGGTGATCAGATCGGTGATGCCCTGCACACCGGAGAGCAGCACCTGGTCGGCCGCCTTGAACGCGTCGAGCACGCTCACCTGGCGGTCCGAGATGGACAGCAGCCGGTCGTTGGGGATCACGATGAGGGTGTCGACCTCGTCGCGCAGCGTCTCGATGCCGGCCTCGGCCTGCGAGGCCCTGCGCCGCCCCTCGAAGCTGAAGGGCCGGGTCACGACGCCGATCGTCAGCGCGCCGAGCGACCTGGCGATGTTGGCCACGACGGGCGCGCCGCCGGTGCCCGTGCCACCGCCCTCACCTGCCGTGACGAAGACCATGTCGGCCCCCTTGAGGACCTCCTCGATCTCCTCACGGTGGTCCTCGGCCGCCTTGCGCCCCACGTCGGGGTTGGCGCCCGCGCCCAGTCCGCGCGTGAGCTCGCGGCCCACGTCGAGTTTCACATCGGCGTCACTCATCAGCAGCGCCTGGGCGTCGGTGTTTATCGCGATGAACTCGACGCCCTTGAGTCCCTCTTCGATCATCCGGTTGACGGCGTTCACTCCGCCGCCGCCGATGCCGACGACCTTGATGACCGCGAGGTAGTTCTGCGGTGCTGCCACGACGAGGGGCCTTTCCGCTCGTTGACTTGCCATTTCGGTGCGGATCGTCTCCGCTTTCAGTCAGTTCGGGTAACTCTCAACCTCAAGTTGAGATTTAGATTTATGTCAACCTGAGGATTGATACGGACAGTAGGAGTTACGCTCCAGGCGGGTCAACTAACCGCGCCGCAAGCACGTCCGGCGTGTCGCGGGCTGTCCGTTTCGCTCCGAAGTCGCGCCTGGTCGGGACCCTCCTCTGCCGAACGTCCGCTCTACAGGCTCTCACGTCGTACCCCCCACCCCGCACAGGCTCGGCGATGCTCTTGCCGCACGGTTGCCAGACCCTGACGATCACCGTCACTTCAGCGTCACCACGTCCGGGGAGCTCACGTCGTAGCGGGTGGCATCGCGCTCGCGCCGGAGCAGCGAGGTGAGGATGCGCCCCTTCTCCTTGGGCCTGTCGGCGCCACCCCAGACGACGGTGCGCCCGTCGGACAGTTCGAGGGTGACTCCCTCGGCCGTGCCCGCGCGCACCTCCTTGACCCTGACCGCCACCGACCCCGGCACCACCTGGATGACCTGGAGCGCCGCCATCAGCGCCGGATCGCCCTCGGCGGGGCGGTCCACCTTGATGAGCGGCAGCAGGGTCGGCGCCGTCGTCGTGACCTCGATCACCACGCCCTGTTTGTCGACGATGGCCACCTGGTCGCCCACGGGGACGGCCGCCACGGGCCTGCGCTCGACGACCTCGATCTTGAGCGTGCCCGGCCAGACGCGTTCGGCCTTCGCCCCGGCGAGCCGCCTGATGCCCTTGACACGGCTCTCGACGCCCGCCAGGTCGACGGTGGCGAGAGGATGGAGGTCGGCCACCCCGGCGCGCTGCTTGATCTCGTCGCCGTGCACTGTGACATTTCCCACGATCTCGATCGACCGCACGCCCAGCACGGGAGAGAAGAACACCAGCCACGCCGCCGTGCCCACCACTCCCGCCGTCAGCAGCACCAGGAACGCCGTCCGCGCCTTCATCGCCCTCCCCTGCATGTCGGCACAACCTACGCCGCCGGGTGGGTGAACACCGCGCGCCACGCCCAACGGCGGCGGCTCAAGACAGGCGGGCGACGATCTGCGGGCCGAGCTCGGTGATGTCGCCCGCGCCCATGGTGAGCACGATGTCGCCGGGCCTGGCCCGCTCGGCGATCATCCCGGGCACCGCCGCCCGGTCGGGCGCGTACGCCACCCGCTCGGCCGGCAGCGGCACCCGGCCCGCCACCATCGCCCCGGACACGCCGGGCTCGGGATCCTCGCGGGCGCCGTAGACGTCGAGCACGATGGCCTCGTCGGCCAGCCCGAGCGCGGCGCCGAACTCGTCGGCGAAGAAGCGGGTGCGCGAGTAGAGGTGCGGCTGGAAGACCGCGATGACCCGGCCGGTGCCGGAGTAGGAGGCGACCACGTCGCGCGCCGCGCGCAGGTCGGCGGTCAGCTCGGTCGGATGGTGCGCGTAGCTGTCGAACACGGCGATGCCGCCGGCCTCGCCCTTGGCCTCGAAACGCCGCTTGGCCCCGGTGAAGGCCCCCAGGCCCTGCCTGATCTCCTCGAACGGCAGCCCCAGCTCATCGGCCACCGCGATCGCCGCGGCGGCGTTGAGCGCGTTGTGCGCCCCGGGGACGGCCAGCCGCACGTCGCCCTTGCCCTCGATGGCGAACACGGTGCCGAACCCGTCGGGCGCGACCCCGGTGACGCGGTAGTCCTCGCCCCGCAGGCCGTACGTCTTGACCCGCAACCCACGCTCGCGCGCCCGGCCGGCCAGCTCGGCCGCTCCCGGGTCGTCCGCGCACACGATGAGCAGCGAGCCGACCCGGTCGGCGAACCTGGCGAAGCCGTCGTGCACCGCCCGCGGGTCGCCGTAGTTGTCGAGGTGGTCGGCCTCGACATTGGTGACCACCGCGATGTCGGGCGCGAGCATGAGAAACGAGCCGTCGCTCTCGTCCGCCTCCGCCACGAACACCGTGCCCTGGCCGTCGTCGGCGCCGAGCCCGGTGGTGACGAGCTGGCCGCCCACGCAGTAGGACGGGTCGGCCCCGCACTTCTGCAGCGCCACGGTCAGCATCGAGGTGGTGGTGGTCTTGCCGTGGGTGCCCGCGATGGCCACGCCGGTGCGCCCGGCCATGACGCTGGCCAGCGCGGCGGCCCGCGGGATGATCCGCAGCCCCTGCTTGAGCGCCTCACCGAGCTCGGGGTTGGAGTCGCGGATGGCGGTCGAGACGACCACGGTGCCGACGTCTCTGATGTGGGAGGCGGCGTGCCCGATGTGCACCGTCGCGCCCAGCTCGCGCAGCTCGGTGATCAGCTCGGAGCTGCGCGCGTCGCTGCCCGACACGGGGACGCCCCGCTTGAGCAGGATGCGGGCGATGCCCGACATGCCCGCGCCGCCGATGCCGATGAAGTGCACCCGCCCCAGATCGTCGACGGCGACGGGATCGACCAGCTTCACGAGACTCATCGGGCTATCTCCAACACTTTCCTGGCAAGCATGATATCGGCGTCCTTGCGCCCCAGCCGGGAGGCGGCCTCCGACATGCCGGCGACCCGCTCGGGGTCGTGGAGCATCGGCAGCACGTTCTGGATGATCCAATCAGGGGTCAGGCCCACGTCGTCGACCAGGATGCCGCCGCCGCCCCGGGCGATGCGCTCGGCGTTCATGCGCTGCTCGCCGTTGCCGTACGGCAGCGGCACGTAGGCGGCGGGCAGCCCGACCGCGGTCAGCTCCGCGCACGTCAGCGCGCCGCTGCGGCACAGCGCCACGTCGGCGGCGGCGTAGGCCAGGTCCATGCGGTCGAGGTAGGGCAGCAGGACGTACTGCGGATCGCCGGGCGGCGGCTCGTGCTCGACGGTGTTCGTCGGGCCGAGCACGTGGAGCACCTGCACGCCGGCCCTGCGCAGGGCCGGCGCCGCGGCGAGCGCCGCGTCGTTGACCGACCTCGCCCCCTGCGATCCGCCGAACACCAGCAGCGTCGGCCGGTCGTTCTCCAGCCCGAACCAGGAGCGCGCCTTGTCGCCCATGGACAGCCGGTCGAGGTTGGCGATGTCGCGCCGCAGCGGCGTGCCGATGTATTCGGCCTTGGGCAGCAGCTGGGCTTCGGGAAAGCCGGTGAACACGTGGTCGGTCAGCCGGGCGCCCAGCCGGTTGGCCAGGCCGGGGCGCGGATTGGCCTCGTGCACGACGATCGGCAGGCCGCGTCGCTTGGCCGCCAGATAGGCGGGGGTCGCCACGTAGCCGCCGAAACCGACCAGGATGTCGGCCTCGACCCGGTCGAGTATGGCGGCCGTGGCGTTGATCGCTCCGGCCAGCCTGCCAGGAACCGTCAGCAGGCTCGGAGTGATCGACCTGGGCAGGGGCACGGCCGGCACCAGCTCAAGATCGTAGCCCCTGGCGGGCACGAGCCGCGTCTCCAAACCGCGATCCGTGCCCACGCAGGTGATGCCGGCGCTGCGGTCAAGATGGCGCAGCGCGTCCGCAAGGGCTAGCGCGGGCTCGATGTGCCCGGCTGTCCCCCCTCCGGCGAGGACCACCCTCATCTCGGTCACTCCCTAACGTGTCACTCGGCCTTTGGTCGTAGCCCCCAGGCCCAGCCAGCTTAGGGCCCGGGCGGCGGGTCCGGGGCCACGAGCCGCCAGGGCCTCACGCGCGCCGGGCTCGCGCTTGGCGAACGACAGCAGCATGCCGAGCGCGGCGAGCGTGGGCAGCAGCGACGATCCGCCGTACGAGACCAGGGGCAGGGGGATGCCGGTGATCGGCAGCACGCCGAGCACGGCACCCATGTTGACGGTGGCCTGGCCGACGATCCAGGCCACCATGGCGGCGGCGGCCAGCCTGATGAAGGAGTCGTTGACCCGCACGGCCACCCGCAGCCCGGCGTAGCCGAGCAGCCCGAACAGCGCCACCACCATGAGCGTGCCCATCAGCCCCAGCTCCTCGCCCAGGATGGCGAAGATGAAGTCGCTCTCGCCGTGCGGCAGCCAGCTCCACTTCTGCCGGCTGCTGCCCAGGCCGAGCCCGAACCAGCCGCCGGAGCCCATCGCGATCTGCCCCTGGACGGCCTGGTATCCCGCGCCCTGCGCGTCGGCCCACGGGTCGAGGAAGGAGCTGATGCGCGCCATCCGGTAGGGTTCCACCTTGATCATGATGAGGGCGGCCAGCACCGCCAGCGACAGGATGCCCCCGAACAACTTGACCGGCGCCCCCACCACCCACAACAACGCCAGGAAGATCATGAACAGCACGAGCGTGGTGCCCAGGTCGCTGCCCAGCATGACCATGACGGCCAGGATCGCGGTGCCGGGCATGAGCGGGATCAGCATCTGCCGCCACTCGATCTTGCCCTGCCGCGCCCGCCGGGCCAGCAGGTCGGCCCCCCACAACGCGAGCCCGAGCTTGGCGGGCTCGGACGGCTGGAGGGTGAACGGGCCGATGTAGATCCACCGCTGCGCTCCCAGCTCCGACGAGCCGATGAACAGCACCATGACCAGCGCCAGGATGGACAGCGCCATCAGGGGGTAGCCCGCCCAGCGGAAGAACTTCGTCGGCAGCCGCGAGCAGGCCCACATCACCGGTACGCCCACCGCGGCCGACAACGACTGCTTGATGAACCACGAGAACGGGCTGCCGGTCTTCTGCAGCGCCTCGATGCTGGACGCTGACAACACCATCATCAACCCGAGCGCCAGCAGCAGCGCGCTGCACATGATGATCAGGTAGTAGGTGGTGAGCGGCTTGTCGAGCAGCTCCTTCAGGGAGCCGAGCTGCTCACGGGCCCAGTTGCCGGGCCCCTCCTCAGCGGTCGCGCTCACGTCGCAGCCTCAGCTCGCGCACGGCGCGCGCGAAGGCCTCCCCCCGCGCTGGATACCCGGCGAACATGTCAAGGGAGGCCCCCGCCGGGGAGAGCAGCACGGTGTCCCCTGGCGAGGCCAGCCGCGCGGCTTCGGTGACGACTCTTTCCATCACCCCAGTGTCGCGATCGGCGATGTCCACTACAGGGACATCCGGGGCGTGTCGCGCGATGGCTTCGGCGATCGTGACCCGGTCGGCGCCCAGCAGCACCGCGCCGCGCAGCCGTGGAGCCGCCTGACGCACCAGGTCGTCGACGTCGGCGCCCTTGAGCTGCCCGCCGGCCACCCACACGATCGACGAGTACGACGCCAGCGCCGCCGCGGCCGCGTGCGGGTTGGTCGCCTTGGAGTCGTCGATGTAGTCGACCTCGCCGATCCTGTCCACGTGCGACAGCCGGTGCGGATCGGGCACGAAGTCGCGCAGACCCCGGGCCACGGCCTCGGACGGCACGCCGAGGGAACGCGCCAGCGCGGCGGCGGCCAGCGCGTTGGCGACGTTGTGCGGCGCGAAGGGCCGTACGTCGTCCAGCGTGGCCAGCTCTTCCGCGCCCTCCACCGGGTCGGCGACGAACGCCCGGTCCACCAGCAGATCCTCGACCACGCCGATCTCGCCCCGCTTGGGCACCCGCAGGGTGAACCCCACCGCCCCGGGGTAGGGCGCGGCCAGCCTGGTCGCCTCGGGATCGTCGGCGTTGAAGATCACGGTGCCGGCACGTTCGTAGACACGGCCCTTGGCCGCGGTGTACTCCTCCATGGAGCCGTGCCAGTCGATGTGGTCGGGGGCCACGTTGAGCACGGCGGCGGCGTGCGGGGCCAGCGTGCCCGACCAGTGAAGCTGGAAGCTGGACAGCTCGACGGCCAGCACGTCGTACGGCTCGGCGACCGCGCGCACGACGGGGACGCCCACGTTGCCGACCGCCACGGCCTTCTGCCCGGCCGCGAGCAGGATCGAGGTGAGCATGCGCACCGCCGTGGTCTTGCCGTTGGTGCCGGTCAGCGCCAGCCACGGGGCCGGCTGCGCCGGGCGCAGCCGCCAGGCCAGCTCCACCTCCCCCACGACCTCGACCCCGGCGGCGAGCGCGGCGGCGATCAGCGGATGGTGTGGCGCCCAGCCCGTGGTGACGAGCCGGGTGACCCCCTCGGGCAACACCATCTCCCCGAACCGGGTCTCGACGCCGAGCCGGGCCAGCTCGGCCGCCGCGGCGAGCTGCCGCTCCCCCTCGGCCGCCTCCACGACCACGACCCGCTCGCCGCGACCGGCCAGCACCCTGGCCACGGCCGTGCCGGAGACGCCGAGCCCGGCGACACAGGTGAGACTCATCACCTGGGCATCCATTCGACGTAGAAGAGCCCGAGACCGAGCGCCGCGCAGAGCATCGCGATCAGCCAGAACCGGACCACGATCGTGGTCTCCGCCCAGCCTTTCAGCTCGAAGTGGTGCTGCAGCGGCGCCATCCTGAACACCCGTTTGCCGGTCATCTTGAAGGAACCGACCTGGATGATCACGGACAGCGTGATGATCACGCACAGGCCGGCGAGGATGATCAGCAGCAGCTGGGTACGGGTGGCGATGGCCAGCCCGGCCAGCACGCCGCCCAGGGCCAGGGAGCCGGTGTCGCCCATGAAGATCCGCGCGGGGGGCGCGTTCCACCACAGGAAGCCGATGAGCGCCCCGAGCACGGCGGCGGCCACCACGGCCAGGTCGAGCGGATCTCGTACCCAGTAGCAGTTGGGGCCGAGCTGGTCGATGCAGTTGTTGCGCAGCTGCCAGTTGCCGATCAGCACGTACGCGCCGAGGACCACCCCGGTCGCGCCGCTGGCCAGGCCGTCGAGACCGTCGGTGAGGTTCACCGCGTTGGAGAACCCGACGATCATGATGAGCACCCAGATGGTGAAGCCGACGATGCCGATCGACGGGCCGATGTCCCGCAGGAACGACACCCTGGTCTCGGCGGGGGTGATGCCGTAGACGTTCGGGTGGCGGACGACCAGGAACGCGAAGACGGCGCCGACGACGAGCTGGCCGAGGGCCTTCGCGCCGCTGCGCAGGCCCAGGCTGCGCTGCTTGTAGATCTTGATGAAGTCGTCGAGGAACCCGACCGCGCCGAGCCCCGTCATCAGGAACAGCACCAGCATGCCCGACACGGTGGGCGTCGAGAGCATGGCCAGGTGCGACGCGCCGTACGCGAGCAGGGCGGCCAGCACGATCACGGTGCCGCCCATGGTGGGGGTGCCCCGCTTGCTGTGGTGGCCGGACGGGCCTTCCTCGCGGACCTCCTGGCCGTAGCCGCGCCGCGAGAACAGCCGGATCGCCAGCGGGGTGCCCAGCATCGAGAGGATCAGGCCCACCGCACCGGCGACGATGATGTTGGTCACTGGGGGGCACCTCCGAGCACGAGCTCGGCCGTCCGCTCCAGACCCATCGCCCTGGGCCCCTTGATCAGCACCGCGTCACCCTGCCGCAGCCACCCCGCCAGCTCGGCGGCGGCCGCCTCGGCGTCGGGCACGTGCACGATCCGCGTCACGTGCTGCGGGCACGCCGCGTCACCGCCCGTGCTCCCGGCCGGTGCGCCCGGAACCCCGGCGGGTGCGCCCGGGACCCCGGCCGGAGGAGCGCCGGCGGGGGCGCCGGCCAGGGGGGCCACCTGTGGACCGCCTGAGGGGGGACCGGCCGCCGGGACACCCTCGGCGGAGTGCCCGCCCGACGGCGGGACAGGCGCCTGCCCCGCTCCGGACCCGTGCCATCCGTGTGCCGGGACGCCGTGCGCGGGCCCCTGCCGTGCGGGCCGGGCCGCGCCACCGCCCTGCCACTCCTGCGTGGCCTCACCCTGTCCGGGAGCCTGCCGGCCTGGTGCGGGCTCACCTTGTGCCGGAGACTGCCGGCCCCGTGAGGGCCCGGCGGGCGGGTGAGGCCCCGGGACTTGCGGGCCGGCGGACTGCGGCCCGGCAGGTCCGGCCGCCTGGGGACCGGTGACCGGACCGGCGGCCATCTGCGGGAACGTGATGGGACCGACACTCTGAGGCCTCACGGGCCGCGGGCATGTGACCGGCCCACCGGCTCCCTGCGGACCGGCGGCCTGGGGGGCCACCCCCTGCGGACCTGGACCTGGACCTGCACCGGGACCTCCGGCGCCCTGCGGGCCAGGAGTCCGCGGGCCGGGGGGCGGGGGCAGGGCGCGGGCTGTCGTGGTGGCCTGGGCGGCCGTGTGGGCGCCCTGGAGCACCGGCTCCGCGTCAGGGCCCGCCACGATCAGCCCGGCCAGCCCGGCGCCGCCGGCCAGCCGGCCGAGCTCGGCGTTGAGCGCCGGCCCGTCGTCGCCGAGTTCCCGCAGCGCCGCGATGACGGCGAACCGCCGCCGCCCGCGCCCCAGCACCTCGAACGCCTCGAACGCCGCCCGCATCGAGTCGGGATTGGCGTTGTACGCGTCGTTGACGACCGTCACCCCGTCGGGCCTGTCGTTGACCTCCATCCGCCACCGGCTGCGCGGCGTCGCCTCGGACAGCTCGGCGGCGATGGTGGCGACGGGCAGCCCGAGCTCGTATCCGGCCGCGGCCGCGGCGAGGGCGTTCTCGACCGCGTGCTCGCCGTACAGCTTGAGCGACACGTGCGCGCTTCCTGACGGAGTGCGCAGCGTGAAGGACGCGCGCCCGCGGGCGTCGAGCACGACGCCCTCCGCCCTGATGGCCGCGGACTCGCCCCGCCCGAAGTACGTGACCCGGGCGTCGGTGCGCGTGGCCATCGCTCGGACCAGCGGGTCGTCGGCGTTGAGCACGGCCACTCCGGTGCGCGGCAGCGCCTCGACGAGTTCGCCCTTGGCCTTGGCGATGGCCTCCTTGCCGCCGAACACGCCCAGGTGCGCCGTGCCGACATTGAGCACCACGCCGATCTGCGGCGGCGCGATGCGGGTCAGGTCTTTGATGTGGCCGATGTTCCTGGCGGCCAGTTCGAGGACCATGAACCGGGTGTCGGCGTCGGCCCGAAGCACGGTGAGCGGGTGGCCGAGCTCGTTGTTGAAGCTGCCGACGGGGGCGATGGCGGGCCCGATGCGGCCGGTGAGCCTGGCCAGCAGGTCTTTGGTGCCGGTCTTGCCCGCCGAGCCGGTCACGCCGATGACGGTGACCTGGGGCAGCGCGCGGACCTGCTCGGCGGCCAGCGCGGCCAGCGCGGCGGCGGCGTCCGGGACGATCACCGCGGGCGCCTCGACGGGCCTGGTGGCCAGGACGGCGACCGCTCCAGCCCTGATCGCCTGCGCGGCGTAGTCGTGACCGTCGACCCGCGCGCCCTTGAAGGCGACGAACAGGGATCCCGGTTCTACGGCCCGCGAGTCGATCACGACGGGCCCGCGCACCACGGCGCGGGGATCGGCCATGCCCGACAGGGCGCCCGAGGTTATCTCGGCGATCCTGGCCAGAGGCAACGGGATCATTAGTGCTTCCTGCTTTCCTTGCGTGCGTCGATCGCTTCGGCGACCACTTCGCGGTCGTCGAAGGGGATCACCTCGCCTGAAACGTACTGGCCCTGCTCGTGGCCCTTGCCGGCCACGACGATCACGTCGCCGCGCCCGGCCCGGGCGATCGCCAGGCCGATGGCGGCCGCGCGGTCGGGCTCAATGATCACATGAGCGCGGTCGTGCTGCGGCACGCGGAGCGCTCCCTCCATCATCGTCGCGAGGATGGTGAGCGGATCCTCCGAGCGAGGATTGTCGTTCGTAAAAATAGCGATATCTGCCAGCTGGGCGGAGATTTCCCCCATGATGGCTCGTTTGCCCTTGTCGCGGTCGCCACCGCAGCCGAGCACGATCGTCAGGGCACCCGCCGTGACCGACCGCAGCGAGCGCAGCACCGACTCCACGGCGCCCGGCTTGTGGGAATAGTCCACGAGCGCCTGGAACGTATCGTCAGCGCCCGTGATGCGCTGCATGCGACCGGGGACTCCGGTCAGGGATCCGACGCCGTGCACGGCCGTCTGCAGCGGCACCCCGGCCTCGACCAGGGTCACGATGGCGCCGAGCGCGTTGGCCACGTTGAACGGACCGGGGAGCGCGATCTGCGCGTCGGCCTCGACCCCGCCCGGACCCACCACCCGGAACGCGCTGCCGTCGGCGCCGAGCCTGGCGTCCAGCACCCGCCACTCGGCCTCCGGATCGCCCTCCGCGGAGAACGTGGTCATCGGCACCTTCGCCAGACCGATCAGCTCACGCCCGTAGCGGTCGTCGATGTTGGTCACCCCGGCACGGCTCAGCTCGGGCTGGAACAGCCGCGCCTTGGTGGCGAAGTAGTCGTCGAAGTCCTTGTGGAAGTCGAGGTGGTCCTGCGAGAGGTTGGTGAACAGGGCCACGTCGTAGAAGATGCCGTCGACCCGGCCGAGCGCGAGCGCGTGGCTGGAGACCTCCATCACGGCCGCGCCGACACCCTCCTCGCGCATCAGGGCGAACAGGCCGTGCAGATCGCAGGCCTCCGGCGTGGTGAGGGTGGGCGCGAAGCGCTCGTCCCCCACGTGGATCTCGACGCCGCCCACCAGGCCGGCCTTGTGCCCGGCCGCCCGCAGGCCGGCCTCCAGCATGAACGTGGTGGTGGACTTGCCGCTGGTGCCGGTGACGCCGAGGATCTGGACGTCGTGGGCCGGCTGGCCGTACACCCAGGAGGAGATCTGCCCCAGCAGGGCGCGCGGGTCGGGCACGATCAACACGGGCAGCCCCGTCGCGACGGCCGCGTCGCGGCCGGCCCGGTCGGTGAGCACCGCGACGGCGCCGCCCGCCATCGCCTGGGCGGCGAAGTCGGCGCCGTGCACGCGGCTGCCGGACAGCGCGACGTAGAGATCTCCCCGCCGGACGGCTCGGGAGTCGTTGGTGACGCCGGTCAGAGCCGCATGGGGCGACCGTGACGTGCCGGAATCGGCGTCGATCATGGTCGCGAGCCCGGTCAGCGGGCGAGGCGGGCTGGTCGTGGGACGCATAGACGACGGGGGACGCACGGCGAGAGCGTACCTTCCCTGGTCACTGTCCCGCGCGCGTCCGCACCGGCGGCGCGGCGGAGCCTGTGGGAGGAATCTTCCTGCTCTTGATGGCGAACGTCATCACATCCTTGAACACGGGGGCCGCCAGCTGCCCGCCGAAATGGCCGTTCTTCGGGTTCTGCAGGACGGAAAGCACCACGAGCCGGGGGTTGTCAGCGGGGCTGAATCCCACGAACGAGGCCGTATAACCGTCATAACGGCCGAGCTCGGCATCATAGCGGTTCGCCGTGCCCGTTTTGCCCGCCACCCGATAGCCGGGGATGGCCGCGAGCTGCCCGGTGCCCTCCTCGCCCACCGCGCCCTCCAGCATGGCCGTGATCTCCTTCGCCGTCGTCTGGCTCACCACCCTGGTCCGCTTACCGGGAGGAGCGGGGACGAACCTGCCCGACGGGTCCGTCGTGCCCGCGACGATCTGCGGGTCGATCTTGACGCCGCCGTTGGCGATGGTCTGGTAGACGCTGGCCGTCTG
Organism: Nonomuraea sp. KM88; assembly: GCF_052245635.1. Taxonomy (NCBI): domain Bacteria; kingdom Bacillati; phylum Actinomycetota; class Actinomycetes; order Streptosporangiales; family Streptosporangiaceae; genus Nonomuraea; species Nonomuraea sp. KM88. Next base: position 460,918 of record NZ_JBQQCC010000003.1, read on the forward strand.
CAGCGCGGTCACCGACACGCCCTGCCCGTAGGCGACCGTGCAGCTCTGGCTGCCGGACCACTTCTTGTAGTCGGGCAGCAGGCCGGCCTCAGCGCCGGGCACGCCGCCACCCGGCCGCGTGCCGAACCCGAACGCCTTGAGCATCTCGTGCAGGCCCTCGCTGCCGACCTTGCGCGCGGCCATGATCGTGGCCACGTTGCTGGACTGCGCCATGGCCTGGCGGAACGTCATCGACTCCGTCTTGTGCGCGTGGGCGTCGCGCAGGACCTGGTCGGCGCACCGGATCCGGTCGGGCACCTCGAACACCGTGTCGGGCCCCACCACCCCCGCCTCCAGCGCCGCGGCGGCTGTGATCACCTTGTTGGTGCTGCCCGGTTCGAAGACGTCGGCGGCGGCCTTGTTGACGTAGCTGCTCGCCGGTTCTTTGCGCCAGTTGTTCAGGTCGAGCTCGGGAGAGTTGGCCATGGCGATGATCTGGGCCGTCCGCACGTCCATCACGATCACGGTGCCGCTGTCGGCACCCGACTCGCGGACCTGCTCGCCGATCGACTTCTGGGCGGCCCACTGGATGTCGCGGTCGATGGTGAGCCGCACGTCACGGCCGTTCACGGGGGCGGTGCGCTGGCTGCTGGTCATGGGGATGCGCAGGCCGTCACGGCCGGTCTCGACGCGCATCTCGCCGTCGCGGCCGGCCAGCAGCGAGTTTCTCGCCTGCTCCATGCCGCCCAGGCCGTCGCCCTCGTCGCCCACGAACCCGATGAGGCTGCCCGCCAGATCGCCTGCCGGGTAGAGCCGGCGGTAGGTGTTCTTCGCCGACAGCGCCGGCACGCGCGCCTGCAGCAGGCGGCTGGCCACGACGGGGTCGACGCCCCTGGCCAGGAGCTGGTAACGGGTGTCGGTCCTGGCCAGCTTGGCGGCGATCTCCTGCTGGTCCTTGCCCAGATGCTTGGCCAGGACGGCGGCCACGTTGGCGCGCGCGGCGGTCGGCACCTTGGTCGGGTCGATCGACACGTCGCGCGCTTCGACGGTCACGGCCAGCTCGTGACCGTTGACGTCAGTGATCGAGCCCCGCTTGGCGGGGATGTCCTCGGTGTGCTGGCGCTGGTCGGCCGCCGCGGCCGCGTACACCTTGGTGTCGAGCCCCTGCATCTGGATCAGCCGCCCGGCGAAGATCGACAATACGAACGTCATGCCGATCAGGCCTATGTTGATGCGCCTGCGCGGGCTGCCCAGCCGCAGCATCAGCGGCGGCCTGGGCGGGCGCGGCGGCGTGGGGGGACGGCGCGGCCCTCTGGGTGGCGGCACGTCTCCGCCGCGGCGCGCCGCCACCCGCTCGCGGCCGCCTCGCGCCTGCTCCGGCCCGGCGCCGCCGGCCTGCGGCCTGGCTCCTCCCGCCTGGGTACGGCGCAGCGGCCCGTCCTCCTGCCGGCTGGCGCGCCGGGGATCGCCGGCGTCCGGCCGGGCGCCGTCACGGCGCGGGCGCTGCGCCGCGCCGGGCGCCTCCTGCCGGCTGCCCCGGCCGCGCGAGCGCTCGTCGCGCCCTCTGAGCCGGTCGGCGGCGTCGCGGCCCTGCGCGGGACGCCCTCGGGAACGCTCTCCCTCGTCGCGGCCCGGCGTGGGACGTCCTCGGGACCGCTCCTCGTCACGGCCCGGCGTGGCCCGGCCGCGGGGACGTTCCCCCTCGTCCCGGCCTGGGAGGGGACGCCGCCTGGGCCCTTCGTCGCGGCTCTGCGCGGCCCGGCCGCGGAGCCGATCGTGCTCCTCACGCCCCTGAGGCGCCCGCCCTCGCGGAGCGTCGCCGCCGCGTTGACCGCGGTCGCGGGCCACGCTGCCCCTCGAGCCGTCGCCGTCGCGTGACGCGCGGCTCCTCGGCTGGTCGCTCTCGTCCCGAGGCCGCCGGCGCGCGGCGTCGCCCGCGCGGCCCCGGCCGGAGTCACGACCGGAGTCACGACCCGAGTCACGGTCGGAGCCGCCGGGGCGGCGCTCGCGCGAGGAGCCGGGCTCCTGCGGCGGGCGCTCCCTGGCCGCGTCGTCACGCCCGAACGGCAGGTCGAGCGGGTCGGGCTTGCGTGGCCGGCGAGGCGGCTCGTCCGATGGAGCCGGGCGGCCCGTGTCCTCTGAACGGGGGGAGCCGCCCTGCCGTCCTCCCCGTCCTGGGCCTCCCGGCGTACGACGAGCGGCGCCTGGCCCTCCTTGAGAGCCGGCGCCGCCAGCGCCGCGGCCGGGTCCCTGCCCCCTGCCGCTGGAGTCCCTCACCGTTCCCTGTCCACCCGGCTGGCTCGGTCGCCCGCGCTGGTCCAGGCGTTGACGTCATCCCAGTCGGGCTGGTGGCCCTGCTTCTCGGCCATCTCGGCGATGACGTTGGGCTGCGTCTTGCGCTGGTATTCCTGGTCGATCTTCTCGTTCTCCTGGCGGGCCACGGCGATCTCCTCGCGCAGGTTGGCGTCGGTGATCGCGTCCTTGGCCAGCATGGTGTTGAGCAGCAGCAGGCTCACCAGGCCGCCGCAGAGCAGCCCGACCACGAGCAGCACGAACGGCGCGCGCTGCCGGCGCGCGGGCCGTCGTCGTGGCACGGGGCGGCCGGTGTCGGCGCGGGCGCCGTCGGGGAGCCGCTTGGCCTCCGGACGCGCGCGGCCGGTGACCGTCCTCGCGCCCTGGGCGTGGGGACGTGCGTCAGGACGGGGCCGCGGCTTGGACTGGTGCTGCGCTCCAGACCGGCGCGTGCCCGTCTTGGGCACGGCGCGGCGGACGGGCGCACCCCGGCCGAACTCCTGCTCAGTCGTCAACACGGATCCTCTCTGCCGCCCGTAGCCGGGCCGAGGCCGCCCGCGGGTTGCGGGCGAGCTCTTCTTCGCTTGGGAGCTCTGCTCCCCTCGTCAGCAGGCGGAACCTCGGCTGGTGCGCCGGCAGCGGGACCGGCAGCCCCGGCGGGCTGGTGTCCTTGGTTCGCGCCGCGAGGGCCTGCTTGGTGAGCCGGTCCTCGAGTGAGTGGTAGGAGAGCACGACGACTCGCCCACCGAGCGCCAGCGCGTCGAGGGCCGCGGGGAGCGCCGCCTCCAGGGCGGACAGCTCGGCGTTCACCTCGATGCGCAGCGCCTGGAAAGTCCTCTTGGCGGGGTTTCCCCCGGTACGCCGGGTCGCGGCGGGGATCGCCGCTCGGATGATCTCCGCCAGTCGCTTGGTCGAGGTTATTGCCTCTTTGGCCCGTTCTCTGATGATCAGGCCCGCGACACGCGGGGCGAATCGTTCTTCGCCGTAGTCACGCAGGATGCGGATCAGCTCGTCCGCGGCGTAGGTGTTGACCACGTGCTCCGCCGTCAGCTCCTGCTCGGTGTCCATCCGCATGTCGAGCGGCGCGTCGTAGGCGTAGGCGAACCCGCGCTCGGCCTCGTCGAGCTGCGGCGAGGAGACCCCCAGGTCGAACAGCGCCCCGTGGACCGTCGTGCGCCCCGCGCGGGCGAGCACCTCGGCCAGATCGGCGGAGGACGCGTGGACCAGGGTCGTCCTGCCGGCATAAGGGCTCAGCCTGCGGGTCGAGTGTTCGATCGCGAAAGGGTCGCGGTCGATCCCGATCAGATGAAGGGAGGGAAAGCGGGCGAGCAGGGCCTCCGAGTGCCCACCGAGGCCGAGGTTGGCGTCGACGACCACCGGCGCGGGACCGGACAGCGCGGGACCGAGCAGTTCCAGAACGCGCTCGAGCATCACCGGAACGTGACCGTCCGTGCCAACGTCGTTATGCATCTCCAACCCCCCTCTCGCGTCCTGCTCGCGGATGACGCGTATCGATCGTCTCGCCGGTCTTCCTGGGTCCCCACCCGGCGCCGCCCGGCCAGGTCCCCATCCGCACCCTCTTCGTGGACGCCTGTCATCTGACACCGGGGAAGGTGCATCAGCTGGCAGACAGTGGTTGCGGGTGGAGACCTCGCCGAACGACATCACCGACGGATCGACCGTGGTCACTACAAGATCCCTGGCAGCACCTCCTCCGACAGATCGGCGAACGCCTGCTCCTGCGCGCTGAGATAGGTTTCCCAGGCCTGCGCGTCCCAGATTTCCAACCGGGTGTTGGCCCCGATGACAACGCAGTCACGCTCCAGCCCCGCGTACTGGCGGAGGCTCTGCGGGATCGTGATGCGCCCTTGTTTGTCTGGTTTCTCGTCGGACGCGCTGGCGAAGAAGACGCGGCTGTAGTCACGCACCGCCTTGGCGGTGACCGGGGCGGTGCTGAGAGCCTCGGTTATGCGCTGGAACTCCTCCACGGGAAAGACGTAGAGGCATCGCTCCTGGCCTTTGGTGATCACAAGACCCTCCGCCAGCTCCTCACGGTACTTAGCCGGCAGGAACAGCCGTCCCTTGTCGTCCAGACGCGGTTGATGGGTGCCGAGGAACATCGGCCCCACCTCCCGTGCCTCGTGAAGCGCTCAGCGCTGGCGCACCGGGCCCTCCACTGCGCACCACCATACTCCACTTCTCCCCACCGTCAACTGATTCGAACCGTCTTCATCATCAGTTTCCCTTGCGTTACCGCAGGTCAGAGCGGTGGAGCGGGGTGGAGGGGGGCGAGCGGCCGGTCAACCCTCATGGGCGTGTCGAGGGTTGAAAAGACCGCGGAATTAGGCGGTGTGCGCTTCACGAAGGCAGCAGTGGGGGAATGTGGTGCGGATCATGGTCCGCCCTGTCACTGGATTCGCACCCCTATGCCACAAGAACAGGAACATCGCTGAGGTTCGCTGGAATATCCACAAATGTCGCTCGCGAACCCGCAGCGTCGTAGGGTCGTACACACAATGGAAAAGGAATGGCATGGTTCCCGCAATGGCACCAACGGGACAGCCGTCGCACTTCTCTCATGGAGGCCTGGTGGCAGTTACCCATGACGTCCCTCCCCAGCTCGACGAGCTGGTCTCCACCGCCCACCGGATTCGGCAGGCCATCGAATCGGTGATCGAGGGCAAGAGCGACGCCGTCCGCCTCACGCTGACCGTCCTGCTCGCCGAGGGGCACCTCCTCATCGAAGACGTGCCCGGGGTCGGCAAGACCATGCTGGCCAAGGCTCTCGCCCGGTCGATCGACTGCCCCGTGCGGCGCGTGCAGTTCACCCCCGACCTGTTGCCCAGCGACATCACCGGAGTGAGCGCGTACAACCAGCAGACCAGAGAGTTCGAGTTCAAGCCCGGGCCGGTGTTCGCCAACATCGTCGTGGGCGACGAGATCAACCGTGCCTCCCCCAAGACGCAGTCCGCGTTGCTGGAATGCATGGAGGAGCAGCAGGTGACGGTGGACGGGGTGACGTACCAGCTGGATTCGCCGTTCATGGTGATGGCGACCCAGAACCCCATTGAGATGGAGGGCACCTATCCCCTGCCCGAGGCACAGCGTGACCGCTTCTCCGTGCGGATCGCGATGGGCTACCCGGAGCCGACCGCCGAGTTGGAGATGCTCGACGTGCACGGGAGCGCCTCGCCGCTCGACAAGCTCGAGCCGGTGGCGACGACCGCCGAGGTGCGGGCGCTCATCGAGGCCGTTCGCGGGGTCTACGTCTCGCAGGCGGTCAAGAAGTACGCCATCGACCTGGTCGCGGCCACCCGCCACTCCCCCGACCTGCGGCTGGGTGCCTCACCCCGGTCCACGCTGCAGCTCGTACGGGCCGCGCGGGCGCACGCGGCACTGGCGGGCCGCGACTACGTCATCCCCGACGACGTGCAGGACCTGGCCATCCCCGTGCTCGCGCACCGGCTGCTGCCCAGCATCGAGGCGCAGGGACAGCGCCGGCTGCCCGAACAGGTGGTGGCCGATCTGCTCAGGCGCGTACCGGTGCCCGAGTCGCGAGCGTCGTGAGAGCCGGACTGCAGGCGCTGACCTCCAGAGGCAGATCGTTCCTCGCCTCGGGGATCGCGGCGCTGCTGATGGCCGTGCTCCTGGGCGAGAACGACCTGTTCAGGATCGGGGTGCTGGTGACCGCGCTGCCGCTGCTGGCCGCGCTCGTGGCGGCGCGCACGCGCTACCGCCTGAGCTGCGCCAGGCGGCTGGATCCGTCAAGGGCTGAGGTGGGCGGCGAGGCCACCGTCACCCTGCGGCTGGAGAACGTCACCAGGCTGCCCACCGGCCTGCTGCTCATCGAGGACACCGTTCCCTACGCCCTCGGCGTGCGGCCCCGGTTCGTGCTGGACCGGGTGGAGTCGCGGGGCGTACGCGAGATCGACTACCGGGTGCGCTCCGACCTGCGCGGCCGCTACACGATCGGCCCGCTGTCGATCCGCATCACCGATCCGTTCGGCCTGGTCGAGCTGACGCGCTCGTTCACCATCAGCGACACGCTCGTGGTGACGCCGCACGTCGCGGCGCTGCCGCACGTGCGGCTGTCGGGCGAATGGACGGGCGGCGGCGACAGCCGCACCAGGAGCGTGGCGGCGGCCGGCGACGACGACGTGGCGCCGCGCGAGTACCGGCAGGGCGACGACCTGCGGCGGGTGCACTGGCGCTCGACCGCCCGCCGCGGCGAGCTGATGGTGCGCCGCGAGGAGCAGCAGTGGCAGAGCCGCGGCGCGCTCCTGCTCGACACCCGCAGGCACGCCCACCGCGGCGAGGGCCCGCGCTCGTCGTTCGAGGTGGCGGTCTCGGCCGCGGCCTCGATCGGCGTGCACCTCGCCCGCGAGGGGCTCGGCCTGCGGCTGGTGACCGACCAGGGCGCCGAGCACCTGACCGACACGGGCCTGAGCTGGTCGCTGCTCGACACCCTCGCCGTGGTACGGCACAGCCCTGCCCGCTCGCTCGAGATGGGCGTCTCCGCCCTGCGCCAGGGCGGCGGCGACGGGCTGATCGTGGCCGTGCTCGGCTCGATGGACGCGGAGGAGGCGAGGGAACTGGCCAGGCTGAGGCACAGCGGCATCACCGGAGTGGCGGTCCTGCTCGACGTGGCGACCTGGGACGGCGGCGACAGGAAGGCCGCCGAGGACCTGGAGGCGGTGCAGACCGTCCTGGCCGGGTACGGCTGGCGCATCGTACGGCTGCCCGCGGGCACCACGATCGCGTCCGTCTGGCAGGACGCCGCCAGCCATGGCAGGTACGCGGTCGGCCCGGCCGGAGGTGCGGCATGAGACTCACCGGCGCCTCCGGCGTGGCCGTGTTCACCGCGGCCATCCTGCTCTACCCGCTCTTCCAGGGCGGCACCTGGTTCTGGGCGTCGCTCGGCGCCGTGCTCGCGGTGGTGGTCGCGGGCCTGCTCACCAGCCGCCTGTCGTTGCCCGCGTGGGCGGCTCCGCTGGTCGCGCTGGCCGCGACGTGGATCTATCTGACCGTGACCTTCGCCTCGTCCGAGGCGTGGGCCCTGGTGGTGCCGACGAAGGGGTCGGTCGCGGAGCTGGCCCGGCTGCTGGACGTCGGCTGGACCGACATCCAGCGGTTCGCCGCCCCCGTGCCCGTGACCGACGGCATCACGCTCCTGACCGCGGGCGGCGTGGCCCTCATCGCGATCACCGTGGACCTGCTGGCCGCGCGGCTGCGGCGGGCGGCGCTGGCCGGGCTGCCGCTGCTGGCGCTGGCCACGGTGCCGGCCACGATCCTGGCAGAGCCGATCAGCTGGCCGGCGTTCATCGTCGCCGCGCTCGGGTTCATCGGCCTGCTGATCGCCGACGGGCGCGAGCGGGTGGGGCACTGGGGCCGGGCCGTACTGGTGCGGCGAACCACCCGCGCCGCGCAGTCTCATGACGGAGCCCGCTCCCCTGCCGACACCAGTGGCCTGCGCCTGTCCGGCAAACGCATCGGGTTCGCCGCGATCGCGCTGGCCGTGCTGGTGCCGGCCGCGCTGCCGGCAATGGAGCCCGTGTCGTTCTTCACCTTCGGCGTGGGCGGCAACGGGTCGGGGCGCGGCAACTCCATCAGCATCCCCAACCCGATCGCGAACCTGAAAGGCCAGCTGGAGCTGCCCGAGCGGCGGGTGGTCCTCACCTACAGCAACAACGACGACCAGGCCAGATATCTGCGGATCTACTCGCTCGACAGGTTCGACGGCCAGCAGTTCGGCATGACCGAGCCGAAGGGCGCGCCGCAGAACAGGACGGACAACGGCCCGCTGCCCGACCCGCCCGGCCTCAGCCGGCGGCCGAAGATCAACAACGTGATCACGAACGTCCGGATCAGCGACGAGATCGCCCGGCTGTCGTTCCTGCCGCTGCCGTACCCGGCCCGGCAGATCCGGGTGGACGGGGACTGGCGGGCCGACGTCGACACGCTCATGGTCTTCTCCACCCGTGACGAGGCCGCCGGCCTGGAGTACGAGGTGGCGACGAGCGAGCCGGAGCCCACGCCGGACCTGCTCGACTCGCTCGACGGGGAGCAGCCGAGGGTCGACGACCGGTATCTGGCGCTGCCGGACAACCTGCCGTCCGAGATCGCCGCGCTGGCCGAGCGGGTCACCCGTGGCGCCTCGACCACCTACGAGGCGGCCGTGCAGCTGCAGCGCTTCTTCACCACGGACGGCGGTTTCACCTACAACCTGCGCACGCAGGGGCACGGCAACTCTGCGCTGCGGGACTTCCTGCTGCGGGACCGGGCGGGCTACTGCGAGCAGTTCGCCGCGTCCATGGCGGTGATGGCCAGGCTGGTGGGCATCCCGTCGCGGGTGGCGATCGGCTACACGGGCGGCATGAAGATCGGCGACCGGTGGACGGTCGGGACGAACGACTCCCACTCCTGGCCGGAGCTGTACTTCGAGGGCGTGGGCTGGCTGCCGTTCGAGCCGACTCCTTCGGGGTCGGTCGGCCAGGGCAGCGCGCGCGTGCCGTCGTACTCGGTGCCCCGGCCGAGCACCACCACGGGCGAGGAGTCGACGCCGTCGACGGGAGAGAGCAGTTCGCCGGCCGACGAGCCGCAGGACCCGCAGGCCCGGCGGAACGAGCGGCAGCTGGACCGCGAGGCTCAGGCCGCGACCGGCGGGCTGCCCCCGGACGACTCGATGCCGCTGATCGGCCAGGTCGGCATCGGCGCGGGCGCGCTGCTCCTGCTCCTGCTGATCCCCGCCGGCGTGCGGCTGGTCGCGCGGAACAGGCGGGTACGCACGTTGAAGGGGATGGCGCCGCAGCCGTCCACGACGCAGGCGACGGCGCCGGGGAGGAGGCCGGGGAGGGCACGGCGCGGGCAGGGGGACATCGTCCCCTGGGTGGCGGCCGTCTGGGCGGAGCTCGACGACGTGCTGTACGACTATGGGATGGCCCGCGAGGACAGCGAGACCCCGCGGGCGCTGGCCCGGCGGCTGATCCAGCAGTACGAGTTCGATGCGGACTCCGCGGCGGCCATCTCGTCCATCGCCTCCGCGATCGAGCGCGTGTTGTACGCCAGGGACCCAGGCCCGATCGCGCCCATGAGCAAGGACCTGCGCCAGGTGCGGCAGGCCCTGGCGGCCACGGTGTCACGCGGCCGGCGGATCAGGGCGGTGCTGCTGCCTCCGTCGACGCTGCGCCGGCTGCGGGGCATGGGCGAGGGCCTGCTCGACGGGTTCGACCTGCTGGAGAACATCAGGCTGCGCCGGACGGCGGCGCACAAGGGATCATGACCGCATGACCCAGCGTGCGGCCGCTCCCCTCTCAGGGAGCGGCCGCACGCTTGGGTGAGTCAGCGCTCGTCGTGGCGACGGCGCCAGCGCTCCTCCATACGCTCCATGAAGGTGCCACGGTTGCCTCTGCGGGGCTGCTTGCCCCGAGGAGCGGCCGTGCCGCCGGGGGCGGCCGGGGGCGAGTCACCGAACCCATTCATACGTTTCCAGCTGGACAAGCCCCACAAACACGCGGCGAGCATGACCACGAAACCGCCGACGCCGAGCGGGATCAGGGCACTGCCACTGACGACCACGCCGACCATCATGACGACGACGCCGAGGGCAAAGCCGATGGAGGCTTTGATCAGGCGACGCTTGTAATGGCTGCGCGGGTCACTGATCCTTACGGTGTTGGCCCACTTCGGGTCCTCGGCGTAGAGGGCCTGCTCGATCTGGTCGAGCAAGCGCTGCTCGTGCTCAGAGAGCGGCACGGCGCCTCCCAAGGACGGCCCCAGGACGGGGAAGACGGCAACGGACGACACGGGGTGTCCGAACCTCGCGGTCGGTCATCCCCAGGATACGAGGCTGTAGACGCAGGCGAAAGCAAACGTCCAACGCAGACCAAACCGGAGGTGACGTCATGGCTCCATTGTGACCCATCTCGTCCCCCTTCCCCCAAAACTGGGGCACTGATGTCCCCCTTAATCTGGACATCGAACGTCATGTCTCTATTTCATCAAGCTTGCCACGTACTAGCGATGCTGGGAGCACCGCGTCGGGACCGAATCTCCGGATCGCCTTGTCCATGGCCTGTTCGGCCTCGCGCCAGCCGGTCTCCCGCTCGCCCAGGCTGAGCTGGCGCACGGCTTCGCCGGCCGGTCGCAAACTTTCCATCCGCACTCCCACCAGGCGCAACCTCACACGTTCGAGGCCGGCGGCGGCGAACAGCTCGCACGCGGTGGCATAGATGACCTGTGCCACGTCTGTGGGCTCGCGAAGCGTCCGCGAGCGGCTGATCGTCGTGAAATCGGCGCGGCGGAGCTTCACACTTACCGTTCTTCCCACGTGGCCGCCCTTACGCATCCGGGCGGCCACCCGCTCCGACAGGCGCAGCAACTCGCGCTTGATCACCTCGGGATCGTCCACGTCGGCCGCGAACGTCTCCTCGTTGCCGATGCTCTTGTCGGGCACGTGGGCGGTCACCGGCCGCTCGTCACGCCCCCAGGCCAGCGCCGCGAGATGGCCGCCCGCGGCCTGCCCCAGCTCCCGCCGCAGGGTGCCGGGCGGCACCCTGGCGAGGTCTCCGACCGTGCGGATGCCGAGCCGCACCAGCGCCTGCTCGGTGCGCTCCCCCACCCCCCACAAGGCCGACACCGGCAGCGGATGCAGGAAACCGACCACCTCGTCGGCGGGCACCACCAGCAGCCCGTCGGGCTTGCACTGCTTGGAGGCGAGCTTTGCCACGAATTTACTCGCGGCGACGCCGACGGAGCAGGTGATGCCGTAGCGGTCGAGGACCTGCTCCCTGATCATGGCGGCGATGGCCGCGGGCGGGCCGAGCCTGCGCCTGGCTCCCCCCACGTCGAGGAACGCCTCGTCGGAGGCGATCGGCTCGACCTGCGGGGTGATCGCGTGGAAGATCTCCATGACGCCCTTGGAGACCTCGGAGTATTTGCCGTGGCTGGGCGGGATGACCGTGGCCTGCGGGCAGAGCCGGCGCGCTCTGCTCATCGGCATCGCCGAGTGCACGCCGTGCGCCCTGGCCTCGTAGGTGGCGCTGAGCACGACGCCGCGCCCGGCGGGCGAGCCCACGATCACGGGCCGGCCCACCAGCTCGGGACGGTCGAGCAGCTCGACGCTGGCATAGAAGGCGTCCATGTCGACATGGAGGATCGGGCAGCCGCTGTCATCGACCCCGGTCCGCGGAGCGGGGCCGATGCCGGTGATCTGCTTGCGAGACACGCCGCCGATTCTATCCGAACAGGAGTTCTACACCGAGGGGAGCCGCCATCGATCTTTTCCTTCCTGGCACCGAGGTGCCGGGGCGATGAGGCGCGATCTCCGCCGCGCTCGTGCCGGTCATCGGGGCTCAGGTCCTGTGACCGAGCGCGTGCAACTGGGTGGCGATGTCTCTCAGCACCGGGTGGGTCGACGCCGCCTGCTCGAGCGCCACGAGCGTGTCCGCGGCGCCTGGCTCACCGTCGACGAGCCTGCTCGGCACCAGATCGGCGAAGACGCGCACGCCGTGGACGGCCCCGATGGAGAAACCGGTGGCGCCCAGCAACTCGACGAGCGTGGCGGCGGCGAAACGCCGGGGCGTGGGATCGCGCTCGCCCCAGCTCCCCTCCGGGTCGTCGAGCACGGACCTGGCCTCGTCGAACTGGCCGGCGAGCGCCCGGTGGATGGCGCTGGCGACCGGGTTGGCGGCCAGCACGCTCACGGCCCCGCCCCTGCGCAACACGCCGGCGACGGCGGTCAGCGCGCTGATCGGGTCTTCGACGTATTCCAGCACGCTGTGGCAGAGCACCAGGTCGGCGCTGTCGAGGCTGAGCAGCTCGCCCAGGTCGGCGACGTCACCCTGCAACGCGCGGACGCCCACGCCCTGCTCCTTGGTCCTGCGCTCGAGTGCGGCCAGGGAGTCGGGGCTCGGGTCGACGACGGTGACGCCGTGGCCGAGCGCCGCCAGGGGCACGGCGAACCCGCCGGTGCCGCCGCCCGCGTCGACGATGTCGAGCCTCTCGCGCCCGGTGGACGCGGCCCGCTCCGCCAGGACGGAACGCAACGCGTCCCAGACGACGGCGGTCCGCACCGCCGGGGTCCTCGTGACGCCTTCAGCACGCAACGTCGGCTCGCCTCCCTTTCCCTCGCGACCGGCGCCCTCGCGAACGCGCACTTCGCGAACGGCTTCTCCGCGGATGGGCCCAGCCTACGCCGTGCGCGCGATCGCCCGCTCCCCGCCGGGCGGCCCGGCGGTCAGGCTCGGGCGTCGAACTCGGCGGCCAGCCGTTTCGGCGCCCGCAGCCGCCAGGCCTCGGTCAGCAGCTCGCCCATCTCCTCGGCGTCCACCGCTCCGAACCGCGCGAGCACGATCGCGTGCCCGTCGTAATGCGGCGTGGTGAAGAACTTGGCGGGCTCGGCCGCGATCAGCCCGGCCTTCTCCTCCTCGGCCGGCACCGGGAGGACGAGCACGTCGCCCTCTTCCCTGATCCGGGCGAACCACTTGCCGCGCACGTAGAAGGCGGGGGTGCCGTACATGCTCTTCTCGGTCGTCCCGGGCAGCGTCAGCGCCAGCCTGCGCACGTCCTCTTCCGTCACCATGAGAGCCTCCTGAGTCGCCTTCGGGCGACGGGGAATCGTGAGCGGGGGGACCAGTCAAGAGGGCCCGAGCGTGCAGGCGGCAGAGTGAAGGGCGCGTCGCGGCTGGTGACGCGCCCTTGCTCCGGATGCCGGACGGGCCCGCACGCGCCGTGCGGGATCGCCGTGGTTGGAACGTACCCCGAACTCGCGGCCATGACGGCGGGCAACAGGGTGTCTAAAGGGTGAGGCTTGGCTTGAGTTGCTTGAAGCGGGCCAGCAGCCCGTTGACGAACTGGGGCGACTCGTCGGTCGAGAGCTCCCCCGCCAGGTGCACCCACTCGCTGATGACCACGCCCTCGGGCACGTCGGGCATCCACAGCAGTTCGTACGTGCCGCCGCGCAGCAGGTTGCGGTCGACCGCCGGCATGCGGTCGAGGGTCCATCCCTCGGCGTAGGTGGTGATCAGCTCGTCGATGCGCTCGTTGTGCCGGGCGACGCCCTCGACGAGGGCCGAGGTGTATTCGTTGACCGGAGGCTCCTGCCGCTCCACCCGCTCGGCGAGGATCTTCAGCGCATCCTCGCCGCGCAGCTCGGCCTCGAAAAGGATGTCGAGTGCCCGCCTGCGTGCTTTGCCGCGTGCCGACACCTCAGGCCCGGCCGAGGTATTCGCCGCTGCGGGTGTCGACCTTGACCTTCTCCCCGGTGGTGATGAACAGCGGGACCTTGATCTCGGCGCCGGTCTCCAGCGTGGCGGGCTTGGTGCCGCCGGTGGAGCGGTCGCCCTGCAGGCCCGGCTCGGTGGTGGAGATGGTCAGCTCGACGGCCGCGGGCAGATCGACATAGAGCGCGGAACCCTCGTTGAAGGCCACCGTGGCCAGGGTGTTCTCCAGCATGTAGTTGGCGGCGGTGCCGACCGTGACGCTGGGCACGTTGACCATGTCGTAGGTCTCGGTGTCCATGAACACGAACTCGTCGCCGTCCTTGTACGAATATTGCATCTCGCGCTTGTCGACGTTGGCCACCTCGACCTTGACGCCGGCGTTGAAGGTCTTGTCGACGACCTTTCCCGAGAGGACGTTCTTGAGTTTGGTGCGCACGAACGCGCCGCCCTTGCCCGGCTTGACGTGCTGGAATTCCACAACGGCCCAGAGCTCCCCGCCGTCGAGCTTCAGCACCATGCCGTTCTTCAGGTCGTTGGTCGTCGCCACTCGTTCTCTCCCGCGTGTGGCCGCTCTAAAGGACGAGCAGCTCCTTGGTCGTCTTGGTGAAAAGCTCCGGCCCGCCCTCGCGTGTCACAAGCGTGTCCTCAATGCGAACGCCGCCCCGGCCCGGGAGGTAGACCCCGGGCTCGACGGTGATCGGAACTCGATCCTCTAGTCTACCGGTCCGAGAGGGACCCAGGAACGGCTCCTCATGGATCTGCAGCCCGACTCCGTGGCCGAGACCGTGCCGGAAGTGCTCTGCGTGACCGGCGTCGGCGATCACGGAGCGGGCGGCGGCGTCCACGTCGCCGGCCGGCGCTCCGGGGGCGAGGGCGTGCCTGCCCGCCCGCTGCGCCGCGACGACCAGGTCGTACAGCTCGCGTTGCCAGGCGGCGGGTGGGCCGAGGCAGACCGTTCTCGTCATGTCGGCGTGGTAACCGCGGTAGCGGGCGCCGAAGTCCATGGTGACCAGGTCGCCGGCGCGCAGCTCCCTGCCGGTGGGAGCGTGGTGGGGGATCGCGCCGTTCTCACCGGCCGCGACGATCGTGTCGAACGCGGGCCTGTCGGCGCCCAGCTCGGTCATGCGGTTGTCGAGCAGGCGGGCCAGGTCACGCTCGGTCATGCCGGGGGCGATGCGCTGCCGGACGTCGTCGAACGCCTGGTCGGTGAGCTCGCAGGCGGTGCGCAGGAGCGCCAGCTCTGCGTCGTCCTTGACCGTCCGCAGCCCCTCCACCACCGGTCCCAGCGGGACCAGCACCTCGCCCGGCCGGTGACCCGGCCGGTGACCCAGCCGGTGACCCAGGTGGTGATAGGTGGCCACGCTCATGCTCGCCGCCTCGATGCCGGTCCTGGGCTCTTCCAGGACGCTCGCCAGCGCGCCCGCCACGTCGGCCGCCTCGACCGCCGGCACGTCGAGGGCGCGTGCCACGTCGATGTAGCGGTTGTCGGTGGCCAGCAGCGCCGAGCCGTCGGCCCTGACCAGCACGGCCGCGTTGGAGCTGGCCAGCCCGGTCAGGTAGCGGACGTTCTCGGGCGCGGTGACCAGCAGGGCCTGGACCTCGTGGGCGGGCAGGAGCCCGGCGAGCCGCTCCCGGCGCGCCGCGTAGTCGAAGGTCATTTCGCCAATTTACGCGCTATGTCCCTCATATCACGATTGCCCGCCCTGTCGCGGCGGTCAGCGGCCCGGCAGGCGCCACTCCCCCATGAACTCGACCAGCGGCCCTCCCGGTACCATGCGACCCTTCTCCTGCGCGCGCATCAGGTCGCGGTAGACCCCGCCCACGTGGTTGAGTGCCGGACCGGCGTGGCCCTCGTCGAACTTCCTGCCCGCCTTCCTGATCTTCTCGCGGGCCTTCGCCGCGACGCCGGGATCGATCCCGCCCATGGCCTGCTGGGCGTTCAGCGCCTCGTCGAACGCCTGCAGCCACCTGCCCCATCCGCCCGGAGGGATGGTCTCCCCCAGCGTGGCCTTGGGCGGCACCGTCCCGAGCAGGGTGGTCGGTCCGGTGTCGAGCGTGGTCACGATGCCGGGGGTCGGGTCGCTGGAGGGCGTCTCGGCCGGCGCCTCGATCGAGGTGCTGGGCGAAGGGGAAGGCGTGGACACGGCGGCCTGCCGCGCCCCCGACGCCGCCCACACCACCATGACGACGGTCACGACCGCGATGATCGCCACGGCCGCGCCGAGCTGGACGAACAGCTTGCGGTTGGCGGCGCTGGGCTCCGGCCCCAGATCGCCCGCCTGATAGATCGCGGTGTCACCGGCTCTGGGGGCGGCGCGCTGGTAGACCTCGGTCGCCCCACCGCCGGGAGCCCCGGCGGGGGCGCCGGTCCTGGGCGGGGCGGCCGGGTTGGCGCGCGGCCTGGCGATGGCCGCCAGCGCCCGCCGGATGGACTCGCCGCCGGCGGGCCGCCTGGCAGGGTCCTCGGCGAGCATGGCCAGCACCAGCCGGTCCAGCTCGGCGGGCACGTCCGGCCGGTGCGCGCTGGGCGGCACGACCCCGCCCCCGCGCGCTCCCGCACCGCCGGGAGCGCCTCCGCCGCCAGGCGCGCCGGTGGCCTGGTCGCCGGCCGCGGGCCCGCCGTCGCCGTCCTGGGCGGCGGCAGACCCGGACGAATCGGCATCAGCGGACGAGAACGACCCAGTGGCGGCAGAGGCGACCGAGCCGGGGGCAGCTGAGCCGGCCGGGTCGAGGGCGGCGGGCGGGTGGCCGCAGAGCAGCTCGTAGCAGACCGCACCGAGCGCGTACAGGTCACCGGGAGCCTGCGCCGCCTGGCCGGCGACCCGCTCGGGCGCCACGTACCGCTGGTCGCGGACGGGCGGCTCCTTGTCGTGCATCCCGAACCCGACGGCCTTGAGCACGCCGCTCCCGGCCCGGCGGAAGCTGTCCGGGTCCACCTGGCCGTGCACGACGCCGGCCCGGTGCGCGGCGTCCAGCCCGGCCGCGGCCTGCCCGATCAGGTCGCAGACCTCCACGATCGGCAGGGGGCCCCGCGCGGCCAGCTCCTCGCCCAGGCTGAGCCCGGTGAGGAACTCCATCACCAGGAACGGAGCGCCGTCCTCGTCGCCGACGTCGAGCACCATGGCCACGTTGGGGTGGATGACCCGCGCCGCGGCCTGCGCGTGCTGCCTGAGCACCTCTCTCGTGGCGGACCCCGCCGCCTTGGCGCCGAGGACCTTGACGGCCACGACCCAGTCGGCCCGCGTGTCGTACCCCTGCCACACCTCACCCATCGGCCCGCTGCCGATGCGCTCGTCGAGCCGGTACCGGTCAGCGACCAAGGACGGCGCGCGCTCCGTCGCGTCGGACATATCCCCGCCAATAGCTTGAACATCAGTATTTCGACCAACCATAGAGCCACGGAGACTCCGCCGCCCCGCCATCGCCCCGGACGGCGGGCTTCTCACCGCCGCCCTGGCCGCGCTCGCCGCCAACGTGGCGATCGCCTTCATCGGCGCGCCCAAGGGGATCTCCATCCCCCTCCGCGTGTTCGACGTGCCCACCTCGGGCATGGTCCCGGCCGGAGTCGCGATCGACGGCGTCAGCGCCGAGGCGATGGTCCGGCCGCAGGACGCCTCGCCGGTCGCGGGCCTGTTCTACCTGCTGATGTGGGCGCCAGGAGTGGCCATGGGCCTCCTCGCGCTGTTCACGCTCATCCGGGCACTGCGCAGGGCGAGGGCGGGCGACAGGGCGCTGTTCTCCGCCACGACGGCCGATCTCCTGCGCGGGATCGGCTGGATCGTCATCGCGGGTTCGCTCGCGTCGGCCGCGCTCGGGATGGTGGCGGAGGCCGCCCTGGCCGCCATGCTGCTGACCGAGAGCTATGCGTTCTACCCGCCGTCGAGCACGTTGCTCTGGGCCGTCGTCGCGGGCTTCGCCGCGCTGGGCGTGTCGGAGATCGTACGGCGGGGCCTGGCCCTGCTCGAAGAGGTCGAGGCCAAGGTCTGATGGGCGAACCGGTCGTCAGGGTGCGCCTCGACGAGCTGCTCAAGGAGCGCGGCATGACGCTCACCGAGCTGTCGCACCGCGTGGAGATCACCGTGGTCAACCTGTCCATCTTGAAGAACGGCCACGCCAAGGCGATCCGCTTCTCCACGCTGGCGTGGCTGTGCCAGGCGCTCGGGTGCCAGCCGGGCGACCTGCTGACGTACGAATGACCCGAACGGCCGGCCGCGCTCCGCGCCGAACAGCGCCCCGAACGGGCCTGGCGGGAAGCCGACGGCTTCCCGCCAGGGCAAGCAGGCTCAGGCCGTGACCGGTTCGGGCGCGCGGGGCGCGGGCCCTGCGGGGGCGGTGTCGAGCGGCTGCGGCGGCGCGTTGAAGACGGCCTCGTCGAGGCGGCCTTCCGAGCGGGCCACCAGGACCGGCACCACCATCTGGCCGGTGACGTTGGTCGCGGTGCGGATCATGTCGAGGATCGGGTCGATCGCCAGCAGCAGGCCGACGCCCTCGAGCGGCAGCCCGAGCGTGCTCAGCGTGAGCGTCAGCATGACGATCGCGCCGGTCAGTCCGGCCGTCGCGGCGGATCCGACCACCGAGACGAACGCGATCAGCAGGTAGTCGCCCACCCCGAGCGGCACGCCGAACACCTGGGCCACGAAGATCGCCGCCAGGGCCGGATAGACCGAGGCGCAGCCGTCCATCTTGGTGGTGGCGCCGAACGGCACGGCGAAGGAGGCGTAGCCGCCGTCCACGCCGTTGCGCTCGATGGTGACCTTCTGGGTCAGGGGCAGCGTGCCGACGGAGGAACGCGAGACGAAGGCCAGCTCGATCGCGGGCCAGGCGTTGCGGAAGAACTGGATCGGGTTGACCTTGCCCCACACCGCCAGCAGCGTCGGGTAGACGGCCAGCAGCACGATGAAGCAGCCGACGTAGACGCCGACGCTGAACTTGGCGAGCGGCGCGAGCAGGTCCCAGCCGTACGTGGAGACGGCCTTGCCGATCAGGCCGGCCGTGCCGAGAGGGGCCAGGCGGATGACCCACCACAGCGCCTTCTGCACCAGCTCCAGCACGGACCGGCCGAGGTTCAGGAACGGCTCGGCCTTCTCTCCGACGGCCAGGGCCGCCGCGCCGAGCACGACCCCCAGGAAGACGATCTGGAGGACGTTCACCTCGGTGAAGGCGGTGACGACGTTCGTCGGGACGACGCCGGTGACGAAGTCGAGCCAGCTGCCGGAGCTCTCCGGCGCCTTGGCCGCTCCGGTGTCGAGGGTGACGCCCTGGCCGGGGTTGATGACCAGGCCGAGCCCGATCGCGAACGCCACCGACACGAGCGCGGTGAGGAGGAACCAGAGCAGCGTCTTGGACGCGAGCCTGGCCGCCCCGCTGACGTTGCGCAGGTTGGCCATGCTGACCAGCACGGCGGTGAAGACCAGGGGCGGGACGGCGAGCTTGAGCAGCTGGACGAAGATCGCGCCGACCTGGGTCAGCGTCTCGGCGAGCCAGGTCACGTCCCAGATCCTGGCGACGAACCCGAGCGCGACGCCGGCCACGAGGCCGAACAGCAACTGCAGGGAGAAGGACAATCTCTTCACGGGGGAGCTCCGAGGTTTCGCGGCATGCCGAAGGGCAGGCCCAGGGGTGAAGGGTCGTGGGCGGAGCGATCAGAGACAGAGAGAGCCGCGCGTCCGGCACAGGTCGATGTGCAGCCGGCCGACCAGGCGCACGAGCACGACAGAGAACCTCACAAAGCCGGTTAACTACCCTGTATTTATGGATATTCCCCAGTGAGTGTGTTTTAGCCCACTATTCGGCGATCTCCTTGATCGTTTCGATGAGGCGTACGCGCTCCTCGTGCGTCCTGCCGAGCGGCGTCACGTTGAGCGTGGTCACGCCCGAGTCCTTCAGCGCCCGCACCCGGTCGCGCACGAACCCCTCGCTGCCGACCAGAGACATGTTCTCCAGCAACTCGGTGGGCACCAGCGCGGCGGCGGCGTCCTTCTGGCCCTCCAGGTAGAGGTCCTGGATCTGCTCGGCCTCCTTCTCGTAGCCGTAGCGCCGTGCCAGGTCGTTGTAGAAGTTCTTCCCCTTGGCGCCCATGCCGCCGATGTAGAGCGCCGCCATCGGCCGGCCGAACTCCAGCAGCCCCGCCACGTCGTCGCCGATCGCCAGCGACGCCTGCGCGATCACGTCCAGCTCGCCCAGCTCCGGGTCGCGCCCGGCCCTGCCCGCCGCCAGCGAAGGACCCCACACGTCCGCGGCCTTCTCGGGGTAGTAGAAGATCGGCTCCCAGCCCTCGGCCAGCTCGGCGGCCAGCTCGACGTTCTTGGGGCCGATGGCGGCGACCACGATCGGGATGCGGGAGCGTACCGGATGGTTGATCAGCTTCAGCGCCTTGCCCAGGCCCGTACCCTGGCCGGGCGGCAGGGGCAGCGTGTAGTGCCTGCCGTCGTGCTCGAGGCGCTCGCGCCGCCACACCTTGCGGCAGATCTCGATGACCTCCCGTGTACGGCCCAGCGGCGCGGTGTACGGCACCCCGTGGAAGCCCTCGATCACCTGCGGCCCCGAGGCCCCCAGGCCGAGCGTGAAGCGCCCGTCGGAGACGTAGTCGAGGCCCGCGGCCGTCATGGCCAGCAGCGCCGGCGTGCGGGAGTAGATCGGCAGGATGCCGGAGGCGATCTCCAGCCGCTCGGTCCTGGCCGCGATGTAGCCCATCTGGCTGACCGCGTCGAAGGAGTAGGCCTCGGCCACGAACACGATGTCCAGGCCCGCCTTCTCGTAGTCGGACAACTCTTCCACCGACTCCTTGAAGCCACCCGAGTAGTTGAGTGCCATACCGATGCGCATGCCGGGCTCCCGCTGACCGAATGTTGTTCCGTTCGAGTGGGAACAGGCTATCGTGTCGGCTGTTCGGAGCGGGAGCCACTACTCTGGATCAGATGCTGAGCCGGATCGTCGTCATCGTCTCGGCCGCGGTGGCCATGACTCTGGCGGGGCATGGGCTGATCCCGGCGCTGGGCGGGTTCACCCCCGTTCTGGAGAGCCTGCTGCCCTGGATGGGCTGGTCCGTTCCCGTGCTGCTCGCGGCCGCCACGATGGCACGTTCCAGGGCCGCCGCCGCCGCGGCGCTGGTGCCCGGGATCGTGTGGGCGGCGATGTTCGGGTCCACGCTGCTGCGCACGCCGCCGGGCGGCCCCAGCGACCTGGCCGTCGGCACGATCAACGTCGGCGTCACCAACAACGCCTCGGGCGAGGCCGTGCGGCAGGTCGCCAAGGACCTCGACCTGCTCGCCGCCCAGGAGCTGACCCGCGGCGGGCCCGCGGCCAAGCAGCTCAACAAGATGTTCCGCTACCGCTATCCGGTCAGCACGGTCGGCCTGTGGAGCCGCTACCCGATCACCAAGAGCAGGCCGCTCGACGTCGGCATGGGCTGGCCGCGGGCGCTGCGCGCCGTGATCTCCACGCCCAAGGGCAAGGTGACCGTCTACGTCATGCACCTGGCCTCCGCCCGGCCCGGGCACACCACCTCGCGCGACGCCTCGCTCGCGCAGGCGCGCAGGCTCATCGACGCCGACTCCAGCAAGCGCATCCTGCTGCTCGGCGACCTCAACACCGCCACCACCGACCGGGGCATGCGCGGGCTCACGCCGCCGCTGACCGACGCCCAGACCGCGGCCGGCGACGGGTTCGGCTTCACCTGGCCGTCGGAGTTCCCCGTCACCAGGCCCGACCACATCCTCTACAAAGGCATGACGGCCACCAGGGCGGGCGTGGCCCCCGCGACCGGCAGCGACCACCGCGCGGCCGTGGCCTCACTCCGCCTCTAGCAGGCGCAGGTCCTCCGGCGTGTCGATGTCGGCGGGGTCGCCGTGGCCGTCGCACGGCACCTCGGTGACAAGCTCGGGACGTGCCTTGATGTACGCCCGCGCGCCGACGTCCCCCTCGGCCAGCTCCGCCACCCCGGCGAAGTGCTCGCGGCCGATCAGCACGGGATTCCTGCGCCGGCCACCGTAGGTCGCCACCGCCAGCCCCGCGCCGGACGCGATCAGCGCGCGCACCGCGCCAGGACGGATCAGCGGCTGGTCGACCAGCGCCACCACCACGGACTCCGCCTCCTCGGGCAGCGCGGCCAGCCCCGCCCGCAGGGACGAGCCCATGCCGGACGCCCAGCCGGGGTTGCGCACGGTCACCGCACCCCGAACCTGCACGGTGGCCGCGCCGAGCACCACCACGACGGGATGGCAGCCGCCCTCCTCCAGCAGCCGCACACCCCGGTCGACCAGCCGCTCGCCGGCATATTCCACCAGTGCCTTCGGCGTGCCCAGCCGGGAGCCCCGCCCGGCGGCCAGCAGCAGCCCCGCCACCCCACCGGATCTCATGGGCCCTCGTGGTGGATGCGGCCCCGTGTGGTGGACAGCGGGGCGCCCGAGCCGCCCCACCGCAACTGGATCAGCTCGGCGGCGATGGCCACGGCCGTCTCCTCGGGGGTGCGCGCGCCCAGGTCGAGACCGATGGGCGAGCGCAGCCGGGCCAGCTCGTCCTCGGTGAGTCCGGACTCGCGCAGGCGCGCGAGCCGGTCGTCGTGGGTGCGGCGCGAGCCCATGGCGCCCACGTAGCCGGCGCGGGTGCGCAACGCCACCTCCAGCAGCGGCACGTCGAACTTGGGGTCGTGGGTGAGCACGCAGATCGCCGTGCGCTCGTCCACCTCCACGGAGGCCAGGTAGTCGTGCGGCCACTTGACCACCACCTCGTCGGCGTCGGGGAACCGCTTGGCGGTGGCGAAGATCGGCCGGGCGTCGCAGACCGTGACGTGGTACCCGAGGAACTTGCCCACCCTGGCCACGGCCGCGGCGAAGTCGATGGCCCCGAACACCAGCATCCGCGGCGGCGGCGCGAACGACTGGACGAACACCGCCAGGTCGTCCAGCCGGCGCTCCCCCTGGCCGCCGTAGTGCCTGATGCCGGTCAGGCCCTGGGCGAGCATGCCGCGGGCGTCGTCGTCCACGGCCTCGTCGAGACGCTCCAGGCCGAGGCTGCCCGACGAGCGGTCAGGCCAGACGACCCGGCGGGCGCCGACCTGGCCGGGGCCGGAGACGATGGTGGCCACGGCGACCGGCCGGCGCTCCTCGACGGCCGCGGAGATCTCCTCCAGCTCGGGGAACGTCTCCCGCGAGACGGGCTCGACGAAGACGTCGATGATGCCGCCGCACGTGAGCCCGACGGCGAACGCGTCGTCGTCGCTGACGCCGTACCGCTGCATGACCGGCCGGCCGGTCTCCGTGACCAGCTCCGTGGCCAGCTCGAACACCGCCCCCTCGACACAGCCGCCGGACACGCTGCCGGCCACCTCCTCGCCGCGCACCGCCATGGCCGCGCCGGGCGGCCGTGGCGCGCTGCTGAACGTGCTGACCACGGTCGCCAGCCCGAACCGGTGCCCGGACCTCCACCACTCCATGATCTCCGGCAGCACGTCACGCATGGGCGAGCCTTTCGCTGAGTTGCTCGTAGGCGGCCAGGCTGTGCCCGGCCACCAGGTCGTCGAGATGCGGCAGCGCGGCCCGCATGCCGCCGGTGAGCGGCTGGTAGTCCGCGTATCCCTTGTGCGGGTTGACCCAGATCACGCGGTGGGCCTGCCGGGCCAGCCTGGCCATCTGGGCGCCGAGCAGCGCGGGATCGCCGCGTTCCCACCCGTCGGAGGCGATCACCGCGATCGTCCCCCTGGCGCTGTAACGGGCCAGGTATTCGCGGAGTTCCTCCCCCAGGCGGGTTCCCCCGCTCCAGTCGGGAATGGTCCTGGAGACCTCGTTCAGCGCCGTGCCCGGGTCGCGGTGGCGCAGCTCGGCGGTGATCGGGGTCAGCCGGGTGCCGACGGAATAGACCCTGGTGGCCCTGGGCTCGCTCCTGACCAGCGCGTGGGCGAAGCGGAGCAGGGTCTCGGCGTACGGGGCCATGGAGCCGCTGACGTCGACGAAGAGCACCACCGTACGCGGCCTGGTGGTGTGCCTGCGGTGCCTGAGCCGCGCCACGTCGCCCTTCCTGAGCGCGTCGCGGATGGTGCGCCGCTGGTCGAGCACACCCCGGTGGGCGCTCTCGAACCGGCGCGAACGCCGCCGCGCCCGCCCGCCGCGCAGCAGGGAGAGCATCCGGTGCACCTCGGCCCGTTCGGCCTCCGTCAGCCGGGCCACGTCGCGGTGCCGCAGCACCTCCGCGCGGCTCGCGGTGGCCGGCGCCGCCGTCCCGTCGTCGCCGTCGGCGTCCTCGCCGCCGCTCTCGGCCTGCGCGGCGAGGTGCCGGGTCACGGTGGACGTGCTCGTACGGGCGACACCCGCCCGCGCCCCGCCGAAGTAGGCGGCGAAGCACCGGTCGTATCGCGGCAGGTCGTCGGGCGTGACGCAGAGGGTGAGCCGCCCGGCCCAGTAGACCTCGCCCGGGTCGGTCACGTCGAGGTGGCCGAGCGCCCTGAGCAGGTTCTGGGTGCGTTCGTGGTCGGCCGCGACGCCGGCCGCGCGCAGCGTCCTGGCGAACCCCGTCATGGTGGCGGCCAGCTCATCCATGGGCGAGCAGCCCGTTCCCGAGCACGGTGGCGACGTCCTCGCGGTATTTCAGCGCCGCGCCCAGCGTGGCCGCGGCCCTGCCCGGATCGAGCTCCTTGGCGCCGAGCGTCAGCAGCGCCTCGGTCCAGTCGAGCGTCTCGGCCACGCCCGGCGGTTTGACCAGGTCGGCCTGGCGCAGCCGCCCGGCCGCCCGCGCCACCTGCGCGGCCAGCGTCTCGGTGCAGCCGGGCAGGCGGCGCAGCAGGATCGCGACCTCGCGGTCGAAGCTCGGATGCTCCAGCCAGTGGTAGAGGCAGCGCCGCTTGAGCGCGTCGTGCACCTCGCGCGTCCTGTTGGAGGTCACCACGACGACCGGAGGCGTCGCGGCCCTGACGGTGCCCAGCTCGGGGATGGAGATGGTGAAGTCGGAGAGCACCTCGAGCAGGAACGCCTCGAACTCGTCGTCGGCCCGGTCGATCTCGTCCACGAGCAGCACGCTCGGCTGCGTCTCCACGGCCTTCAGCAGCGGCCTGGCGATCAGGAACCGACGGTCGTAGATCTCCCCTTCGAGCCGGCTCACGTCGGTGATCCCGGCGGCCTCCGCGGCCTTGAGGTGGAGGAGCTGGCGGGCGAAGTCCCAGTCGTACAGGGCCTGGGCCGCGTCGAGCCCCTCATAACACTGGAGCCTGATGAGCGGCGCCTCCAGCAGCGCCGCGAGGGTCTTGGCCAGCTCGGTCTTCCCGACGCCCGCCTCCCCTTCGAGGAACAGCGGCCGTCCCATCCGCAGCGCGAGGAAGGCCGCCGTGGCCAGCCCCTCGTCGGCCAGGTAGGCGTGCCGGTCGAGGAGCTCGATCAACTTGTCCGGCGACTCGATGTCCATTGCCTTGATTGTCCGCCGTAGCACGCTTTCAGGCTACGCCGCTATTCCTCGCGTGCCTCGCCGCGCTCGCGGATCAGGGCCTCCAGCTCGGCCGTGGCCCGGCGGGCGCGGGCCTTCTCCGAGCCCTGGATGCCCATGGCGCCGATCGTGCGCCCGTCGGAGAAGTCGATCCGCGGCCACGGGTCGCCCACGAGGAGCGTGACGTCGAGGATCTCCGGCCAGCTGTAGCGGTGGGTGCGGACGGCGTTGACGATCGTGATGCCCTCCTCGTCGGCCTCCACCCGCACCCGCCCCAGCAGGTGCAGCACGTAGGCCACCGCGCAACCGAACGCCACGATCGCCACCCGGTCGGGCAGCTTGAACGGCGCGGCGATGAGGACCGCCATGACCACCGCCCCCAGCACGATCAGCACGGCGAATCCGTAGGCGACGATCCTCGCCCGGCGTGGACGCCAGGTGATGGGCAGGGGCGGTGCGGGCTGTGACACGAAGGAAACCTACCGCACGCTAACGGAGGTCCCGGAGGAGGAGGGCGGTCTCGAGCGCGGCGACGGCCGACTCGTATCCCTTGTCCTCCTTGCTGCCCGGCAGGCCGGAACGATCAAGGGCCTGGTCGAGGGTCTCGCACGTGAGCACGCCGTTGCCGACCGGCGTCCGCTCGTCCAGCGAGATCCGGGTCAGCCCCGAGGTCACCGAGTCGCAGACGTAGTCGAAATGGGCGGTCTCTCCCTTGATGACCGCGCCCAGTGCCACGACGGCGTCGCAGCGGCGGGCCAGTGCCTGGGCCACCACCGGGATCTCCAGCGAGCCCGGCACCCGCACCACCGTCGCCACCGCGCCGCTGTCGTCGCACGCCTGCACGGCCCGCGCCACCAGCTGGTCGGTGATCGTGGCGTGCCAGCTCGCCGCCACCACCCCCACCGTCAGCCCGGACGCGTCCGGCGCCACCGCCCCGGGCCGTCCCTCACCGCTCATGACGCCTCCCCCGATGTCGTGGCGATGTCGTGGCCGAGCCGGTCGCGCTTGGCCAGGAGATAGCGCTCGTTGTGGCGGTTCATGGCCACCGGCATGGGTTCGCGGCCGAGCACCTTGATGCCGTAGCCGTCCATGCCCTTGAGCTTGGCCGGGTTGTTGGTGAGCAGCCGCACCGACTTCACCCCCAGGTCGGCGAGGATCTGCGCCGCGTTGGAGAACTCGCGCGCGTCCACCGGCAACCCCAGCTCCACGTTGGCGTCGACGGTGTCGCTGCCGTTGTCCTGCAGGCTGTACGCCCTGAGCTTGGCCAGCAGACCGATGCCCCTGCCCTCGTGGCCGCGCAGGTAGACGACCACGCCGCGGCCCTCCTCCGCGATGGCCGCCATGGCATGGTCGAGCTGCACCCCGCAGTCGCAGCGCAGCGAGCCGAACACGTCGCCGGTCAGGCATTCGGAGTGGGCCCTGACCAGGACGTTCTCGCCGCCGGACAGGTCGCCGTAGACGAGGGCCACGTGCTCGCCGCCGTCGAGCGCGCTGGCGTAGCCGTACGCCCGCCACATGCCGTGCGCGTTGGGCAGCCGCGTCTCGGCGACCCTGGTGACCATGCTCTCGGCGCGGCGGCGGTGGTCGGCGAGCTGCTCGATCGAGACCAGGGCCAGGTCGTGCTCGTCGGCGAAGCGGCGCAGCTCGGGCAGCCTGGCCATGGTGCCGTCCTCGTTGACGACCTCCGCCAGCGCGCCCGCCGCCGACAGCCCGGCCGCCCTGGCCAGGTCGACGGCCGCCTCGGTGTGGCCGCGCCTGGCCAGCACGCCGCCCTCGTGGTAGCGCAGCGGGAAGATGTGGCCCGGGCGTACGAGCTCGTCGGGCTCGGTGGCGGAGTCGGCGAGCGTGCGGATGGTCCGGGCCCGGTCGGCGGCGGAGATGCCCGTGGTGACGCCGTCGCGCGCGTCCACGGTGATCGTGTACGCGGTGCGCATGCGTTCGGTGTTGTGGAAGACCATGAGGGGCAGCCCGAGCCGGTCGAGCTCCTTGCCCTCCATGGCCACGCAGATCATGCCGCTGGTGTGCCGGATCGTGAACGTGCACAGGTCGGGCGTGGCCTTGGCGGCGGCGAAGATGAGGTCGCCTTCGTTCTCCCTGCTCTCGTCGTCGACGACCACGACGGGTTTGCCGGCGCGGATGTCCTCGATGGCGCGTTCGATGGGGTCGAGCTTGATGGTGTTCACTGCGCCACCGCCACCTGAAGCCGGGTCGTACGGGATTCGCGCAGCCATTTCACGAACCCGACGATGACCAGCACGAAGAACACGGCGTACACGTAGCCGGAGACCACGAGCCCCGAGTAGAACGCCACCGGCACCCCCACCAGGTCGACGGCCACCCACACGATCCAGAAGTCCACCAGTGCCCTGCCCTGGGCCCAGGTGGCCATCGCGCTGCCGACGAAGATGTAGGCGTCGGCCGCCACCAGGAAGGCGCCCTCGGGCAGCGGCACCGTGGCGCCCCACGACAGGCCCGTGACATAGAAGAGCAGGCCGACCGCGGCGGTGCCCAGCACCATGAAACCGATCAGGACGAGCCGTTCCCACCACCGCGCCGGGCGGATGGCCAGCTGCCTGCCGTTCTCGGTGCCGCGCCGCCAGGCCCACCACCCGTAGATCGCCAGGCCGGCGAACATCGCCTGCTTGAGCGCGTTGCCGGTGACGTGCGCGCTGATGGAGGCGATGAACAGCAACACCGAGCCGGTGAACTGGACCGGCCACGTCCACATCGACTTGCGGATGGCCAGCAGGACCGTCGACAGGGCGGCGATGTTGCCCACCAGGTCGGTCCACATCACATGCGTGCCGAACATCTCAAATCCGGCGTTGGCCCAGTTCACTTCCCGGTCACCAGCCTCTCCACATACTTGGCGATCACGTCGACCTCGATGTTCACCATGTCGCCCACCTGGCGGTCGCCCAGGGTGGTGAGCTTGAGCGTGGTCGGGATGAGGCTCACGCCGAAGCTTTCGTCGTCAACCGTCGTGACCGTCAGGCTGATTCCGTCGATGGCGATCGAGCCCTTCTCGGCGACGTAGCGGGCGAGCGGCTCCGGCAGCGAGAAGCGCACGTCGTCCCAGCTCTCACCGGGCTCCCTGGACAGCAGCGTGGCGGTGCCGTCCACGTGGCCCTGCACGATGTGGCCGCCCAGGCGCTGGTCGGCGCGTACGGAGCGCTCCAGGTTGACGGCGGAGCCCTCGATCAGCGCGCCCAGGGAGCTGCGGTCGAGCGACTCCCTGATCACGTCGACGGTGAACACGTCGTCCTCGACCGTCACGACCGTGAGGCACACGCCGTTGACCGCGATGGAGTCGCCGTGCCGGGCGTCGGAGGTGACGAGCGGCCCGCGCACCGCCAGCAGGGCTCCGCCTCCCGACCGTTCGACGGCCACGACCTCGCCCTTCTCCTCAATGATTCCGGTGAACATCACTGCTCCCTGCCTAGTGGGTGGGCGGGCCGGGCGATCAACCGAAGATCCGGCCCGATGAGGGAAAAGTCATCAAAGGTCAGGCGGTGGATCTCGCCGATCGTGCCCACCCCCGCCGCGCCGAGCGCCGCGCTCCCCGAGCCGAGCAGCGCGGGCGCCACATAGGCCAGCACCCGGTCGGCCAGGCCCTGCCTGACGAACGAGCCGGCCAGCGTGGGCCCGCCTTCCAGGAACACGCCGACCACCTCGCGCGCGGCCAGCTCCCGCAGGAGGGCGCGCAGGTCGAGGCCGTCCTCGTGGCGGGGCAGGCGCAGCAGGTCGGCTTTGAGGCCGGTGCGGGCGTCGTCGGCCACCGCGACGAGCGTGGGCGCCCGGTCGTCGAGCACCCTGGCGTGCTGGGGGGTGCGGCCCTCGGTGTCGATCACGACCCGCAACGGCGCACGGACACCCTTGGCAGGGCCGTCGTCCCCGTCGTGTCCGGGTGGCCGGGCGGTGAGGCTGGGGTCGTCGGCCAGGACGGTGCCGATGCCGGCCACGATCGCGTCGGCGGCGGCGCGCATCCGGTGCACGTCGGCCCGCGCCTCGGGAGAGGTGATCCACTGGCTGGTGCCGTCTTCGGCGGCCGACCTGCCGTCGAGCGTCGCGGCGAACTTCCAGGTCACGTGGGAACGCCCGAGCCGCGCGTACGTGAGCCACTCCTCGTTCCCCCGCTCCGCCGCGCCGGCGAGCACCCCCGACGTCACGGGCACGCCCCGCGCCCGCAGCCGCGCGGCCCCGCCCGCCGCCTTCGGGTTGGGGTCGGTCACCGCGATCACCACCCGCGCGATGCCCGCGTCGAGCAGCGCCCGGCTGCACGGGCCCGTCCTGCCGGTGTGGTCGCAGGGCTCGAGGGTCACGTAGGCGGTGCCGCCGCGGGCCCGCTCTCCGGCCCGCGCCAGCGCGACGATCTCGGCGTGCGGCCCGCCGGCGTACGCGTGGAACCCCTCGCCCGCCACCTGGCCGGCCGCGTCGAGCACGACGCAGCCCACGACGGGGTTGGGGCTGGTGGTGCCGCGCCCGTGCCCGGCCAGCTCGATGGCGCGCGCCATGTGCGCGGCGTCCTGATCGGGAGTCTCCACCCGGGTCTCCTACTCGCCAGTAGCTCTTCGCCACGGCGGGCCCCGGGGGACGTGCGATGGTGCACCCGTGCACCACAGCAGGCGCCCGGCTGGGACACCGGACACCTCGCGCGCTTCCTCCCATCCGGACTTTAACCGTCGGTCCCGGAATTTCACCGGGTCAACCGGCCGATGGCATCGGCCGGGTCGCGGACTGTCACCGCCGGTTCGGAATTTCACCGACCCCGGAGCACGCTAGCTCTTCTCGCCTACCAGTCTGCCATGCCCCGATCCGGGCGCGCGACCACCCCGGGCAAAATGGCCAACCGACCGCTTGGTCAACGCCCTCAGGCCGCCATGATGCGGTGCGCGCGGCGGGCGGCCGGGCTGTGGAGCGGGTGCCCGGGGACCAGCCCGATCCCGGTGTGCAGGGTCCGCAGCGTGGCGGTCGCCCACAGGTCGCCGACCGGCGTGGCGGGCAACCCGTACAGCCGCCTCGCCCAGCGCGGCAGCGTGGCGAACGCGAGCAGCGTCAGCGCCGGCATCGCCGGCTTGAGCGGCGTGAGCAGAACCGGGAGCGGAGCGTTGAGCGACAGGCGCAGCGGGTGGGACGCCTCGGGGACGAAACGCAGCCCCGGCCGCTCGGCGTCGATGTAGGCACGCAGCTCCGCCACCGAGCCGGGCACCTCCTCCGCCCGCAACCCCACGACCTCGGCGGCCCGCCGCCACTCCGCCACGAACGTGTCGGCCTCGTCGTCCGTCAGCCGCACCCCCGCCCTGCGGGCGACCGACAGGTAGGAGTCGACCTCGCCGACGTGCACCCAGCGCAGCGCGTCGGGCTCGTCGAGGCGGAACGTGGCGCCGGTGTCAGGATCGTGGGCGGTCAGCTTGGCATGGATCTTGCGGACGCGGCGGCCGGCCCGCTCGACCTCCGCGCGGGTGCCGTACGTGCGCACGCGTACGAACTCGGTCGTGCGGACGAACCGCGACCAGGCTTCGTTCGGATCCATGAGCGCGGAATTCTGCAGCACCCCGCGCATCGCCCTCGGATGCAGCCCCTGCATCAGCAGGGCGCGAATGCCGCCCACCAGCAGAATCGGCTCGCCCATCACCCGCCACGTCACCGAGCGGGGCCCGAAGATGCCATGGTCGCCCATAAGTGGATAGTTACCCCGGCAACCGACATTTCATGTCACGAGGCGGCGCGCTCGGCGGCGGCCCTCAGCCCGTCGACGGCGGCCATGGGGTCGGACGCGCCGAAGACGGCGCTGCCCGCCACGAACACGTCGGCGCCCGCCTCGGCGCAGCGCTCGATGGTCTCGCCGGTCACCCCGCCGTCCACCTGCAGCCACACGCGCCCGCCGTGCTTGTCGACGAGCTCGCGCGCCCGCCGCAGCTTCGGCAGCACCACGTCGAGGAACTTCTGCCCGCCGAACCCCGGCTCGACGGTCATCAGCAGCAGCATGTCGACCTCGCCCAGCAGGTCTTCGAACGGCTCGACCGCCGTGGCCGGGTTGAGCGCGAGGCCCGCCCTGGCCCCGAGCGCGCGGATCTCGCGCAGCGTGCGGACCGGAGCCCGTGCCGCCTCCGCGTGGATGGTGACGCTGCCGGCGCCCGCCTCGGCGTACTGAGGCGCCCAGCGGTCGGGCTCGGCGATCATGAGGTGGCAGTCGAGCGGCTTGTCGGTCGCCTTGCGCAGCGACTCGACCACCGGCAGGCCCAGGGTGAGGTTGGGCACGAAGTGGTAGTCCATCACGTCGACGTGCAGCCAGTCGGCGTTGGGCACGGCGGCGGCCTCGTCGGCGAGCCTGGCGAAGTCGGCGGCGAGGATGCTGGGCGAGATCTGTACGGCCATGATGCGCCAGTCTATTGAACGGCCCGCGCCCGTCTCGCCGGGGCCATCAGCCCGAGCCTGATGAACAGCACCGGCGCTCCCAGCTGCACCCAGAGCGCCAGCAGCGCGTATCCGGCATACAGGACGGCGCCGGTCTGCGGCAGCTGCTCGCGCATGACGTAGAAGACGGACGCGGCGACGAACGTGCCGAGCAGCCAGCGGGCGACGCGCATGCCGAGCGGCCCGCCCGCCTCGAACCAGCCGATCCGGTGCATGATCGACGTGCCCGCCAGCGTGCCGGCCAGCAGCCCGGCGAGGATGACGACCCGGTCGAGGTTCTCGGGGTCGATGGCGCCGGCCGGGCTCCACGCCGCGGGCGGCGACCAGCCGGAGTAGGGGGCGTTGACGAGCGCCGCCGCGCCGATCAGCCCGAACGACAGCGCCGCGGAGGCGGCCAGCTGCGCCCACAGCGCCTGCCGCCGCCACCACGCCGTCACGGGGCGTTCCAGCGTGATGACGAGCGCCAGCACGACCAGACCGAGCACCACTCCGGCCACGACGTCGGAGATGAAGTGCACGCCGAGGTAGACCCGGCTCAGGCACACCAGCCCGACGAGCCCGCCCGCCGCCCACCACGCCCACGAACCGCCCGACAGCGAGGCGAGCCGGCCCAGGCCGGCCGTGCCGCTCTGGGCGTGCCCCGACGGCAGCCCGAACGCCCCCTCCGGGGAGAGCGGGCGGACGCGGGCGTCGATCCAGTACGGCCTCGGCTGGTGCCAGGCGAGCTTGGCGAGCGCGTTCGTGGCGCCCGCCACCATCACCGTGAGCCCGAGGCGCAGGGCGAACGCGGGATTGACGCACCAGTAGAGCACGGGCAGGCACAGCAGGTAGAAGGTGTCGGTGCCGAGGGCCGACACCAGCTTCATCACCGGCAGGACCCATTCGGGCCACTGCTGGAGCCCGACGATCGTCCCGAGCTCCGCCAGGTGCAACTCGTCCAGGAGATCCACCCTGCCCATCGTGTCCCATCCGCGCCGTCATGCCCGGCGCGCCGCTCGCGGCGGCGTGATTCGCGCCGTGCCGGCACGGTCAGCCGGGCGGCGCGCCCAACGATCAGTGCCGCTTGCGCAGCAGGGACAGGAACATGGCGTCGGTGCCGTGCCGGTGCGGCCAGAACTGGGCGTGCGGCCCCTCCCCCAGGCCTTCGACGCCCGGCAGGTAGGCGCGCGCGTCGAGCTGCTCGACGTCCTCCCTGCGGGCCGCGACGTCGCCGACCACGACCCGGGTCTCGGCCAGATGGGGAGAGCAGGTCACGTACGCCACGACGCCCCCGGGACGCACGGCGTCGAGCGCCGTGCCGAGCAGCCGCCGCTGCAGCTTGCCCAGGTCGCCGATGCCGGCCGGATCGCGCCGCCAGCGCGCCTCAGGACGCCGCCGCAACGCGCCGAGCCCGGTGCAGGGCGCGTCGAGCATGACCCGGTCGAACACCCCCTGCCGCCAGGCCGGCTCCGTGCCGTCGGCGGTGACCACGCCGGCGTCCCTGGTGGTCTGCCAGACCAGCCGCGCCCGGTGGTACTGCAGGTCGGCGGCCAGCAGCCGGGCCCCTCCTGGAAAGGCGCCAGGGGCTCCGGCGTCGAGCCCGGCGAGGTCCCCGTGGACGGCGATGGCGTCCAGCAGCCCGGCCTTGCCGCCGGGCCCCGCGCACAGGTCGAGCCAGCGCTCCTCGCCCTCGCCCTCGACCGGCACCCGGGTCAGGGCGAGCGCCACCAGCTGGCTGGCTTCGTCCTGCACGGCGGCGCGCGTCTCGCCGACCGCCGCGATCTGGCCGGGATCGCCCTCAGGCAGGTAGGCCGCGTAGGGCGAGTAACGGGCCGGCGCGGCGCCCGCCTCCTCCAGCTCCGCCACCGAGCTGCGCCCCGGCCGGGCGACCAGCGTCACCAGCGGGCGGGCGTTGTCGGCCTCGAGCAGCTCGGTCACCTCGTCAGGGCCGCCCAGCGCGTCGCGGAACGCGGAGACGATCCACCGGGGATGTCCGTGAGCGACGGCGAGATGACCGACCGGATCGTCGACCGGATCGGGGGCGACGATCGGCAGCCACTCCTCGACCGTCCTCGAGCCGACCTTGCGGAGCACCGCGTTGACGAACTTGGCCGCGCCCGCACCGATGCGCAGGCGTACGAGGTCGACGGTGGTGCCGACGGCCGCGTGCGGCGGGACGCGCATGCGCAGCAACTGGTGCGCGCCGAGCCTGAGGGCGTCGAGCACGTCGGGATCGGGCGTGCGGTCACTGCACGTCTCGATGATCGCGTCGTAGGTGCCGAGGCCCCGCAGCGTGCCGTAGGCGAGCTCGGTGGCCAGCGCCGCGTCACGGCCCCTGATCCCGCGCTCGCGCAGCAGGCGCGGCAGCAGCAGGTTGGCGTACGCGTCGCGCTCGTCGACGGCGCGCACGACGTCGAAGGCCGCGTTGCGCGCCTGATCGCGCGCCGGCTTCCGCACCGATTTCTGCGCTGACTTCTGGGGCCTGCGCGTACGGTTGCCGCCGGCCCTCTGGTGCCCCCTGCTCGTCATGCCCTCAAACTTTCCGCGCGGCCTGGCCGGCGCCGTGCCGGGTCACTTGAAGCTCTCTTCGCCTTCCGGGCGGACCCCTCGGGCCCACTCGACGGCTCCCATCAGCCGCTTGCCCTGCGGCTGCACGTCGCCGAGCTCCACGGCGTCGGTCGCGGTCCCCACCCGGACCGAGGTCTTCGACGCGGAGATCTCGCCCGGCGCCAGCCGCTCGCCGGCGAGCACCCGCACCGGGCCGAGTTTCACCCGCTGCCCTCTGAACTCGGTCCACGCGCCGGGGCCCGGGGTGCAGGCCCGGATCAGCCGGTCGATGTGGAGGGCTGGTCTGTCCCAGGCGACCCGGGCGTCGGCGACGGAGATCTTGGGCGCGACGCTCACGCCCTCGGCCGGTTGGGGCCGGGCCTCCAGGGCGCCGTCCTCGACGCCGTCGAGGGTGGCGGCGAGCAGGCCCGCCCCCGAGACCGACAGGCGTTCCAGCAGGGCGCCGCTCGTGTCGGACGCCCGGATCTCCTCGGTGACCACGCCGTAGACGGGCCCCGCGTCGAGCTCCTTGATGATCTGGAACGTGCTCGCGCCGGTGATCTCGTCACCGTGCAGGACGGCGTGCTGGACGGGGGCCGCCCCGCGCCAGGCGGGCAGGATCGAGAAGTGGAGGTTGATCCAGCCGTGCCGGGGCACGTCGAGGGCTGACTGCGGAAGCAGCGCGCCGTAGGCGACCACCGGGCAGCAGTCGGGCTCGAGGGCGCGCAGCCGGTCGAGGAAGGCGGGATCGCCGGCCTTCTGCGGGCGCAGCACCTCGATGCCCGCCTCCTCGGCGAGCTCGGCCACCGGAGAGGGGTGGACCTTGCGGCCCCGGCCGGACTGGGCGTCGGGACGGGTGACGACCGCCACCACGTCGTGCCGGGGCGAGTCGATGAGGGTGCGCAGCGACGGCAGCGCCGTCGCAGGGGTGCCCGCGAAGACCAGACGCATGCTCTCAGAGCGCCTTTCCGCCGGTGGGGTGCGGCGAGGCCTTGATCACCGGAGCGGACAGCCCGCTCCACTCGGCCTCGCGCACGGCCTTCATGGCGAGCTTGCGCTGCTTGGGGTCCATGCGGTCGATGAACAGGATGCCGTCGAGGTGGTCGGTCTCGTGCTGGAAGCACCGGGCCATCAGGTCGGTGCCCTCGAGGACGACGGGCTCGCCGTGCATGGAGAAGCCCTTGGCCACGGCGCGTACGGCGCGCGGCGTCGGGAACGACAGGCCAGGGAAGGACAGGCAGCCCTCCTCGCCCTCCTCGTCGATCTCCGAGGACAGGTCGAGGTCGGGATTGATCAGGTGGCCGAGCTGATCGTCGACGTAGTAGGTGAACACCCGCAGCCCGACGCCGATCTGCGGCGCCGCCAGGCCCGCGCCCGGGGCGTCCATCATCGTGTCGGTGAGGTCTTTGACCAGCTTGCGGAGCTCCTTGTCGAAGTCGACGACCGGGGCCGCCGGGGTGCGCAGCACCGGATCTCCGAACAGCCGGATCGACTGGATCGCCAAGGGGGTCACTCCGTTTCTCGAACGTGGATCAGCCCAGTTTAGTAGAGCATGTCACCTGCCAGAGGCCTCCCGCACCGCCCGCGGCCGGCGGCGGGCGGCTCACCTGCGCAGGGCCGTCGTGCTACGACGTCGTGCGCGGACCGTCGTGCACCAGCGAGCGGGCCTTCATCGCGGCCTTGCGCGCCGCCTTGACCACAGCCTGGTCGTCGTGGGCGGTGGCGAGCATGTCGAGCACCGCGATCGTGTCGGGGTGACCGACCGCGGGCATCTCGCCGACGATCTTGATCAGGTCTTCGCCGGGCTCGGGGGTGTCGAGCCGGCCGGCCGCGTGGCCCGACAGGTGCATGAGCGCGGCCAGGGAGTCGACCGCTATCCAGGTGTGGTCCTCCGGGCTGAGCGCCGGCGCCTCGAGGTCGCGGATGTGCAGCCACGAGGCGGCGTAGCGGCGCATCAGCGGATCGCCGAGCGCCTGCCTGACGGGCTGCTCAGCCTCCGGGCCGAGCTCTTCCAGGATCGCGCCCACCGCGCCGCGCTGGCCCGCCGTGCCGGAGGCGGCGATCTCGATCAGGGCGCGGGCGGCCGACTCGGGCGAGCGGCGCTCCAGCCACCCCGCGACGGCGCTCTGCGTGGCCGCTCCCTTGACCAGCTCGTCGACCAGCTCGGCGGCGGACAGGTCGGCGTACACCTCGACCTCGGCCGCGGTCGGCGCGTCGTGCCCCTCGCGCAGCAGGTCGCGGCGGATGGCCCAGACGCCGATCGGGGTGAGGGCGGTGCGGCCTGCGGCGGTCTGCTCGACGAGCCCGCAGTAGGCCAGCAACGACAGCGCCTCCAGCAGCTCGGCGGGCAGCGCCGCGGCGAGCCTGCGCATCTCGACAGGGCCGGGAGCGCAGGCGACCTCGTGGGACTGGAGGATGCCGCGGGCGAGGTTGGCGGTGGCGACGCCCGAGCGCACGGAGTAGATCGTGGCGAGCATCTCGGCCAGGTGGCCGTCGACCACGGCCGAGCCCGTCAGGCCCTCGTCCGCGCGGTCGAGCACGTCCATGACCACGCCGTCCCAGAACTCCAGCGTGGCCTCGACGGTCAGCTGCATCGACAGCGGCCCGCGCGAGGCCCGCCCGCCGAGGATCTGCAGCAGTCCGGTGTTGACGGCGACGATCCAGATCAGGCGCAGCCGGGAGAGCGGCACCCCGAGCTCCCCTGCCGCGGCCCGCGCGGCCGCCTCGTCGAGGTGCCCCTCGGCGGTCACCTGCCGGGTGCCCGCCCAGTGCGTGAGCCTGATGGCGTCGGCGACCAGCGGGACCGTGGGCACCGCCTTGGCCAGCTCGGCGTCGGACGCCAGCAGGACCGGCGGAAACGTCAGCGCCTCATGCTCCACGGGAGTCTCCACAGGAGGCCGTGACGGCACGGCGGCCTGCTCATCGATCAGCTTGCGCAGCTCGGCGAGGTCGAAGACATTGTTGGCCACCCACGAAACTTACTGCACACGAGTCACATGAGCGTACTCAACGGATGGCCCGGGACCGGGCTTTGAACGCGGCCTTGCGGGCCGCCTTGGCGACCGTGCCGTCGGGTATGGAGCGTCCGAGCAGCTCGAGGACGTCGACGACGTCGGGGTGGTCCACCCGCCACATCTCCTCGATCATGTGGGCGGGCGGGCCGGAGGCGGCCATGTTCTCGGCGAACACCTCGAGATCCTCCTCGGCCGCAGGCATCGCGAGCGCGAGCATGTCGACGCTGACCCAGAGCAGTTCCTCCTGGGTGAGCTGGGGCGCGGGCAGCCCTCTGGCGGCCAGCCAGTGGATGGCGTGCGGACGCAGCTCCTGGTCGTCGAGATAGTCGCGCACCTGCGGCTCGGCCTCGGGCCCGAGCCGGTCGACGATGGTGATGGCGATGCCTCGGGCCACGGCGGGCGCGCCGGAGGCCGCGCCCAGCAGCTCGGCCGCGGCCTCGCCCGCCGCCCTTCCGGTCAGCCAGCGGCTGATGTCGTCCTCGGCCAGCTCGGCGGGGACGCCTTCGAGCAGCCCTTCGATGAGGCCGCGGGCGTCGGCCTCGGCCAGGTCGGACGCCTGCGGGGCGTCGAGCCCGAGCGACTGGTAGTGCTCGCGCAACCCCCACACCGCCAGCGGCGTGAGCTCCGCGGTGTCACCGGTGACCTGGATCATGCCGTGCCAGGCCAGCCGGTCGAGCACGGCGTCGAGGTCGGCCCCGCCGTCGCCGGCGATCTCGTCGAGATAGTCGCCGATCACGGTGACGGGGACCCGCACCTGGAGCCGGTAGAGCATGTCGAACAGGTCGTAGAGGCCCTCGTCGAGCTCGGCCGAGCCGGTGACGGCGCCCCGCGTGCCCGGCTCCAGCATGCGGGCCACCGCCTGCGCCCACGCCTCCATCGGGTCGCCGCCGCTGTCGGCCGGCGGCTGCTCGGCCAGCATCGGCACCGAGGCGAGCCCGGCGCGCAGGTCGTCGGGGGAGGCCAGCCGGGCGGCCGGCAGGGGCGTGCAGCCCGGGCAGTCGCAGGGCGCCTCGCCCAGATCGGGCACCTCGCCGGACGGGATGGCGATCGACTGCTCGAGCGACTCGGGCCCGATGGAGCTGAACAGGCTCTTGGCCATGCCGAAGTTGGCCGGGTCGGCGAGGGCCTCCGGCAGGCGCGGCTCGATGTCGTCGAGCCTGCCGCGCATGAGCGCCGCCGTCTCCTCGCCGACCGCGCCGCGCTCGCTGAGGTAGGCCACCAGAGTGCGGGCCGCGGACACGGTCTCACGCGCGCTCTCCGGCGGCGCGATGACCTTGCGCGGATAGATGGACAACAACAGCTCATCGAACGTCTCGGGGGTGAAGTCACCCGGCTCGTTGACGTTGAGGTAGTCGCTGGCGTAGTCGCAGAGCAGGCGGACCTCGTCCGCGTCCACCTCGACGTCCCGCGAGCGCCCCCAGGCACGCAGGTCGTCGATGGCCTGGTTCACCCATTCGATCGACACAGGGGCACGCTAACGGCTGGCCATGAGTTGAGCGAATCGGGGAAACGGTTTAAATCAGGTCGAGCGGGTCGACACTCACCTTCACCACCTCCGGTGTCTTGCGCGCCGCGCGCACTCCGCTGGCGCCCTTGAGCGCGGCCGCCAGCGCGGCGCCCCCGGCCCGGCGCACCCGGATCATGGCGCGTTCCTGTCCCGGCTCGTCCACCGGCACGGGGCCGAGCACCTGGGCGTCGGAAGGCAGGCGTACCTCGTCGAGCATCTGCCTGACCGCGCTCGCCGAACCCGTGAGCGTCGCCATCCGCACCGCGGGCGGGAAACCTAGCTCGGCCCGCTCTCCGAGCTCACGCTCGGCGTGCGTGATGGGGTCCCACCTGACCAGCGCCTGTACGGCGGGCAGTGCGGAGTCCCCGAGCACGACCAGCTCGGCGGCGGCCCGGAGCAGGGCGGCGGCGTTCATCCAGCGGCGCACCGCCTCCTCGGCCGCCCTCAGATCGGCCCGGCCGAGCAGCGCCCACCCGTCGAGCAGCACCGCCGCCGCGTACCCCCCTTCGGCCACGGGCTCCGCGCCGGGGGTCGCGACGACCAGCGCGCGGGTGGACGGCACGGTGGCCAGCACGCCGTCACGGCCCGACGTGCGCACCGGCACGGACGGGAAGGCCCTGCCGAGCTCCTCCGCCGTACGCCTGGCCCCCGTGACGACGGCGCGCAGCCGGGGACTTCCGCAGGACGGGCACCGCCAGCGCGCGTCCACCCGGCCGCACCAGCGGCAGTAGGGGGCGGCGTGGCCGCCCCTGAGCGCCAGCGGGCCGTGGCACAGCGGCCCGCCCTCGCCCGTCCCGCCGGCTCCGGTCACCTCGGCCCGGCCGGGTTCACCCTCATGGCGGGCGGGGTGCTCACGCCGGGCGCCCGCGCCGGGCTGCGCGGCCTGGGACGGGCCGCCGACCGGACCCGCACCGCCAGGCGGCCCTGCCGGGGACGGCTCGGTGAGGGGGTCCGGGCCGCCGAGCCTGATCGCCCCCGCCATGGCCGAACCGGGGGACCTCTCACTCGACGGGAGGGCAGAGGCGGCCGTCCTGGTGGGAGGCAGGACACACCGGGCAGGCGCACGGCAGTGCCGGCAGGCCAGGGCGGGCAGGTAGCCGCGTCTCGGCACCTGCACCAGCACCGGGCCTGTCTCCAGACCTTCCCGCAGGGCCCGCCAGGCGATGCTCGGCAGCCTGGCCTGCCGCGCCGCCTGGTCCTTGGCCAGTTCCGCGTCCTCACCCGCCGGGCGTACGCGGGGGGCCAGGCTCCTGATCGTCGTACGGGCGGCCACGATCGGCCTGGCCCAGCGGGAGGCGATGAGCTGCGTGGCCTCCGCGGTGCGCGCGTACCCGCCGATCAGCATCGCCGCGCCGGTCCTGTGCGCCCTGAGCCCGAGCACCTCCCGGGCATGCGGGTACGGGGCCAGGCGCTCGGCGTGCAGATCGTCGCCGTCGTCCCAGATGGCCACCAGACCGAGATCCGCCACGGGGGCGAACATGGCGGCCCTGGTGCCGACCACGGCCCGCACCTGCCCTCTCAGCACCTTCAGCCACCGCCTGTACCGCTCCGCCGGCCCCAGATCGGCCGTGAGCGCCACGTGCCTGCCAGGACCGAGCGCCCGCTCGAATGCGGCGTCCGCCAGCGCCACGTCCTTGCCGTCGGGCACCACCAGGACCGCTCCCCTGCCGCCGTCCAGCGTCGCGTGTACGGCCTCGGCCATAGCCCTCGCCCACCCGCGGGCGCCGGGCAGGGCCGACCACACGGCCCGGGGCGCCCGCCCCCCGCGCAACGCGTCCAGGAAGGAGGGCCCGGTGGGATAGGCGTCCCAGGCGCTCTCCCCCCGCGCCACCTCCCCGCCGTAAGACTGCACCGCCTGCTGAGCACCTCGGCCCAGCTGCTCCGACGACGAGGGCTCCTCCGCCGAGGACACCTGATCCGGCTGGGGCCGTCCTTCCACACCGCCGGCCTCGACGGGCCGCTCCGCCGCACCGGCGGTCTCGCCGCCCGGCGGCACGGCAGCGGTCGCGTCACCGGGCTGAGGCCGCTCCCCCTCTCCGGGACGTGACGCGTTTCCCGCGGTGACAAGATCATCGAGTCCGGGTCGAGTATCGGTAGTGGCGCGCGCGGCCGGGACGGGCGCATCGGGAGCCGGCCCGGGCGGAGCCGGGGTCTTGGGGGTCTCCGCCTCGGCCTTGGCATGGCGCGGCGGGATGGCGAGGCGCAGCACGTCGGTCAGGGTGCCCGCGTACCGGTCGGCGACGGCACGGGCCAGCCCGGCTATCTCCGGCGTGAGCACGCGCTCAGGGGAGACCACACGTTCGAGGGGCGTGAGCCGCCCATCGTGCTCGCTCTCTTCAGCCCTCTCCAGCAGGAACCCGTCCACGAGCTTGCCCGCGAACCGCACCCTGACCCGCACGCCCGGCTCGGCCTTGTCGTGCATGGAAGCCGGGACCAGGTAGTCGAAAGAACGGTCGAGGTGCGGCAGCGGGCTGTCCACGACGATTCTCGCCACCGGCCGCTCGGGAGCGGGCACCGGAGCGCCTTTGGCGTCCTTGGACGACGCTGGAGGCCGCACGGCGTCGAGCGGCAGAAGGGCGTCGTCGGAGTCGGTCACGCCCTACGTCTACCAGACCTCACCACCCGCGGCGTCCGCCGGCCGCACACGGCACGAACGCCGGATGCCGCATCCCCGGACAGGGAATGCGGCATCCGATTCGCCAGCCGGCAGGCCGTTCACGAATAGGCGGGGACAGGCGTCACGACCCCGTCGCACGGCGGGAGCCGCCCCGCGCTGCCGGGGGGCGGCACGACCACGCCCCGGCCGTCTCCGCCCGGAGAACATGCGCCGACCGGCCAGGGCCGTCCGGCCGTACGCCGAACCGGCCCCGGGCCCTGCGGAGCCCGGGCCTGCGCGTCATGCGGACCGGCGGCGTCCCGCGCCCAGGGCCGACCGGCCGGGAGAGCGAGACGCCCGCAGGCTCACAGGCCGGCGGCGGTGCGCAGGGACTCGGCGCGGTCGGTGGACTCCCAGGAGAAGCCCTCGCGGCCGAAGTGCCCGTAGGCGGCGGTCTCGGAGTAGATGGGCCGCAGCAGGTCGAGGTCGCGGATGATGGCGGCCGGGCGCAGGTCGAACACCTGGAGGACGGCCTCCTGGATCTTCTCCACGGCCACCTTCTCCGTGCCGAAGCACTCCACGAACAGCCCGACCGGCTTGGCCTTGCCGATCGCGTAGGCCACCTGGACCTCGCACCGGTCGGCGAGCCCGGCGGCGACGACGTTCTTGGCGACCCAGCGCATCGCGTAGGCGGCCGAGCGGTCGACCTTGGACGGGTCCTTGCCGGAGAAGGCTCCGCCGCCGTGGCGGGCCATGCCGCCGTAGGTGTCAATGATGATCTTGCGCCCGGTGAGCCCGGCGTCGCCCATCGGGCCGCCGATCTCGAAGCGGCCGGTCGGGTTGACCAGCAGGCGGTAGCCCTCGGTGTCGAGGTCGAGCTCCGCGAGCACGGGGTCGACCACGTGCTCCTTGATGTCGGGCGTCAGCATCTCCTTGAGGTCGATCTCGGCGGCGTGCTGCGTCGAGACGACCACGGTGTCGAGCCGGATCGGCGTGTCGCCGTCGTATTCGATGGTGACCTGGGTCTTGCCGTCGGGCCGGAGGTAGGGGACCGTGCCGTTCTTGCGCACCTGGGACAGGCGCAGGGCCAGCCGGTGGGCCAGCGTGATCGGCAGGGGCATCAGCTCGGGGGTCTCACGGCAGGCATAGCCGAACATGAGGCCCTGGTCACCGGCGCCCTGACGGTCGAGCTCGTCGCCGTCCTCGCCCTCGCGGTGCTCGTAGGCGGCGTCAACGCCCTGGGCGATGTCGGGCGACTGCGCGCCGATGGACACCGACACACCGCACGAGGCGCCGTCGAAGCCCTTGTGGGAGGCGTCGTAGCCGATCTCAAGGATCTTCTCCCGGATGACGCCAGGGATGTCGACGTAGGTCTCGGTGGTGACCTCGCCTGCGACATGGACCTGGCCGGTAGTGATCATCGTCTCGACGGCGACCCGGCTCTTCGGGTCGTCTTTGAGCATGGTGTCGAGAATCGCGTCACTGATCTGGTCGGCGATCTTGTCCGGGTGGCCTTCGGTGACCGACTCGGAGGTGAACAGGCGACGTGACAACTCAGTGGCTCCTCATGCAGCGGCTGCTGACGTATGTACGGCTCAGGGCCGGCGGGCGGACCTGGGCTTCGCCGAAGTCTAGCCCTACCCGGCGCCCGGCTGCGAAGCCGCACACCGCATGTCGGGCATCACAGGTCGGGCAGTGGATCCGGGGGAAGGGTCTCCGGCGCGAAGACCTCCGCGTCGGCGGCCTTGATCACCGCGGTGTACTCCTCATCGAATTCGAACGCCATCGAGCCCAGCTCGATTATCGGTCCAGGCTGGATGGGGCCCAGCCTCGTGTGCCTCGGAAACGACGCGAACACCGCGACGGGCCGGTCGCTTCTGAGCGTCCTGGTGGCGAGCACCGAAATAGCCGCGTCGGTGACCACGATGAGGAAATGTCCGCTTTCCGTCGTTCCCACCGAGTGGGCGGGGAAGACGTAGTGGAGCTCCCCTTGGTCGCCGAGCAATGTCCTACAACGATCCCTGACAGCAGAACCCACCGGCATTCCATCCCCCCTTGCCCCAAGTATCCGCAGGCGTATGGGGGTGTCGCAACATGCGATTTGGAAATAGGTCTGACACGGTTTGTACGTTCTTCGCCGCCCGCGCCCCTTATGCAACCGTTAGTACGGTCCCCGCTCAGGCGAGACGGGCCGCGACGAGATCCCACACGACGTCGGCGAGATCCTCCTTGGGACCGAGCGGAACCTCGACCGGGTCACCGCCCGCGACGAGCACGGTGGCCGCGTTGTCGGAGGTGCCGAACGCCCTGCCCGCACCCACCTCGTTGACGACCAGCAGGTCACAACCCTTGCGTGCGAGTTTGGCCTGCCCGTTGGCGAGCACGTCGTGCGTCTCGGCCGCGAAGCCGACGATCACCTCTGGGTACGGCTCCCGCACCGCGCCGCCCCCTGCCGCCTCCGGCCGCGCGCCACCCTCACCACCGGTCCTGACGCGCCGGGCCGCTTCATCACCAAACGCGACACCGGGAACCGCCTCACCATCGGACGCGACGCCAGGCAGCACGCCATCACGGGACGCGACACCGCGGTCCGTCTCGCCCTCGGACGCCGCCCCACCGGCCGGCTCGCCGGACGCAACAACCACGGGCCCGCTCACACCCACCGTGTCCGGCAC
The DNA here is from genome assembly GCF_052245635.1 of Nonomuraea sp. KM88. Classification (NCBI taxonomy): domain Bacteria; kingdom Bacillati; phylum Actinomycetota; class Actinomycetes; order Streptosporangiales; family Streptosporangiaceae; genus Nonomuraea; species Nonomuraea sp. KM88. Next base: position 504,552 of record NZ_JBQQCC010000003.1, read on the forward strand.
GCCGGCCGCGTCGGGGACGCGGGCCTGACGGCGGCGGCGGCCGAGCTCGGCGAGGATGTCGGGATTTTTCGTCAAGTGAATGAACTCGGGCTCGCCGTCCGTCTTCTTGATCTTCTCGTCGTGCCGCGTCGCGGGCCGGAAGTCCGCCACGGCCGCCGCCATCACCACGACGTCGGCCTCCCCGGAGGCGGCCAGCACCGCCTCGCGCAGCTCGGCCGTGGACTCCACCCGCACCACCGTGGCCCCGGCCGGATCGGGCAGCGTGACGTTGGCGGCGATGAGGGTCACCTCGGCCCCGCGGGCGACGGCCGTGCGGGCCAGGGCATAGCCCTGCAGCCCCGACGAACGATTGCCGATGTAGCGAACCGGGTCGATCGCCTCACGGGTGCCCCCGGCGGACACGACGACCTTGCGCCCGGACAGGTCGCGCGGCCGGCCGCGCAGCACGCGCAGGCAGACCTGGAAGATCTCCGCCGGGTCGGGCAGCCGGCCGGGGCCGCTGTCGGCGCCGGTGAGCCGCCCAGCGGCGGGGTCGATCACGACCGAGCCGCGCTCGCGCAGCGTCGCGACGTTGGCGCGGGTGGCGGGATGCTGCCACATCTCGGTGTGCATGGCGGGCGCGAACACGACCGGGCATCTCGCGGTCAGCAACGTGTTGGTGAGCAGATCGCCCGCCAGCCCGTGCGCCGCCCTGGCGAGCACGTCGGCGGTCGCGGGCGCCACCACGATGAGGTCGGCCTGCTGGCCGATCCGCACGTGGGGCACCTCGTGAACGTCGTCCCACACCTCGGGGGTCACGGGATTGCCGGACAGGGCGGCCCAGGTGGGCGCGCCCACGAACTTCAGGGCGTCGCGGGTCGGGACGACCCGCACCTCGTGCCCCGACTCGGTGAACAGGCGCAGCAGCTCGCAGGCCTTGTACGCGGCGATGCCGCCGCTGACGCCCAGGACGACCTTCATCGAAGGGGTCAGACCGCGCCTTCGATGGGCTCGGCGTTGAGCAGGCCCTCGGAGACCTCGCGCAGCGCGATGGACAGCGGCTTCTCCTGAGCATGCGTCTCGACCAGCGGCCCGACGTATTCCAGCAGGCCCTCGCCGAGCTGGGAGTAGTAGGCGTTGATCTGGCGAGCGCGCTTGGCGCCCATGATCACCAGGGAGTATTTGCTGTCGACGATGTCGAGCAGCGCGTCGATCGGCGGGTTGGTGATGCCCTCCGCGGCCGGGATGGTGCCTGCCACGATTGTCAGACCTCTCGGTTGGTGGTTGTCGTGACCCCCTGAGGGTCAGTCATCAAGGCTATCAGCCGGTGGCACACGTCTTGGACACTCGTGTTCACCAGGGTGAGGTCGAATTCGGATTCGGCGGCCATCTCGATCCGCCCGGCCGCCAGACGGCGCGCGATGACGTCCTCGGGCTCGGTGCCGCGCCCGCGCAGCCGCATCTCCAGCTCCTCCCAGCTGGGCGGGGCCAGGAAGACCAGCAGCGCCTCCGGCATGCTGCGGCGCACCTGCCTGGCGCCTTCGAGGTCGATCTCGAGCAGGGTCGGTACGCCCTCGGCCAGCTTCTTCAGCACCGGCTCGCGCGGCGTGCCGTAGCGGTTGCCCGCGAACTCCGCCCATTCGAGCAGCTCACCGGCCGCCACGAGCCGGTCGAACTCGTCGCCGTCGACGAAGTAGTAGTGGACCCCGTGCGCCTCGCCGGGCCGGGGCCTCCTGGTGGTCACCGAGACCGACAGCCACACTTCGGGGTGTGCCCGCCGGAGCTCGGCGACGACCGTGGACTTGCCGACGCCCGACGGCCCGGAAAGGACCGTCAGCCGTCTCTCGCTCAGGGGCAGGAAGCCGTCCTCCACTTCCGATCCGACAGTCTCATGGGCACTGACGTCGCCGGACCAGGACCTGTCGGCCACTTCCTACCCCCCGTTGAACCTGCGCTTTCGTGTGGAACAGAGATTAGCTCTCGTTGCCACCGAACTCGCGCTCGAGGGAGGCCCTCTGGTTCGCGCCGAGGCCCCGCACGCGGCGGGACTCGGCGATGGCCAGCCGCTCCATGAGTTGCTTGGCGCGGACCTTGCCCACGCCTGGGAGCGATTCCAACAAAGCCGACACCTTCATCTTGCCGATGACGTCGTCGGTCTGCCCATCCTTGAGCACCTCAGCCAGAGAAACCGCGCCATGCTTGAGCCGGTTCTTGACCTCGGCACGCTCTTTACGGGCCTTGGCAGCCTTCTCCAGGGCTGCGGCGCGCTGCTCGGGGGTCAGGGGAGGAAGAGCCACGCCGGGTCACCTCGAATTTCTGTCGATGTACTCGGACGGGAAGGGAAACTAGCTGGTCATCGCCCCCTAAGCAACGTCAAGAGCACTTTCTCTCGCCACAAAATGCACTTCATCACTGTCCGTGTTTGTAAAATCACATTGTGCTGATCGAATTGCCGCACTTCCCGCTCAGGGCGGCGGCGCGCGACGATGTCGCGAAACGCAATGAAGATCACATTACAGCCGTCCAGCATTGTCCGAAATGCCGCCCGCACCTGGGCCGAAACCTTCTCGGCGATCGGTGCGCGACCGCTTCAGGAATGCCTTATGATCTTGTGAGCGGCACCGGACGGCAAGATCCGTCTTGCCCGCCCGTCCATGATCCACCGACCCATGGCGGCGGGTGCACGGGCAGGCGCGGCGACCACCTCTGACTCGCGCCCGTCAACCCACATCCGTCACCCCGTGCCGGGGGCGCCGCCACCGCCCGACCACACGGGACCGACGCGACATCCCGACGTCTCGCCGGCATGTGGCCGACGCTGTGCCGCGACGGCACGGAGCCCAGCGCCCCGGCCCCGGCATGACGGCCTGGTCCATGCGTGAATGCCGGGCGCGTGTCCTGCGGCCACCACGACGCGCGCTCAACCTGCCGGGTACGCGGCCATCGGCGCACCGTGACCGGCCACGGACGCGTACTCGGCTGCGGACCACCACGGTCCGGTCTGGCGCGCGTCCCCGGGTGCCGGTCCGCCACGGGCCGGGTCAAGTGTGCGCTCGTCACGGCGAGTGCCACGTGGGCCTTCACGACCGGCCATGACGGGGGGAGAGCGGTGTCGGCGCGTGCGGGCAGGCCAGGCTTGCCGTAAAGGATAGAGATCGTTACCTGTCAGGCGGAACGGCGGAGAGAGGCGGCGATGGCGGCGGCCGCGGCGCCCGGGTCCGGGGAGCCCGTGATGGGGCGGCCGATGACGAGCAGGTCGGCGCCGTCCGCGAGGGCCTGTTCGGGCGTGGCCACGCGCGCCTGGTCCTGCGTGGCGGCGCCCGCGGGGCGCACGCCCGGCGTGATCAGCCTGATCCCCTCCCCCACTTCCGCCCGCACCGCGGACACCTCGTGGGGCGAGCACACGAGCGCCGTCGCGCCCGCCTCGACCGACAGCGCCGCCAGCCGGCGCACCGCGGCGTCGGCCGGGCCGGCGAGACCGACGCGGTCGAGGTCGGCCTCCGTCAAGGAGGTGAGAATCGTCACGGCGGCGATCTCGGTGTGCGGCGCCGCCTCCACGGCGGCCCTGATCATGGCGGGCCCGCCGGCGGCGTGCACGGTCAGGATCGCGGGACGCAGCCGGGCCACGGCGCGGGCGGCGCCGGCGACGGTGTTGGGGATGTCGTGCAGTTTGAGGTCGAGGAACACCTGCACGCCACTCGCTCCCTTGACGGAGGCGATCACGTCGGGGCCGTAGCGCAGGTAGAGCTCCAGGCCCACCTTGACCGTGCTGACGTGCGGCGTCACGAGGGCCGCCCACTGGGCTGCGGTCTCCAGGTCGGGTGCGTCGAGGGCGACGGCGATCGGTGCGGGAGTCAAGACGTGCTCTCCTCAGGTGCTGGAGCGATGGCGGGCGGGGACGTCAGGGGCGCTGGTCCGCCACGGCCGCCATGAGACGGCACGGGGCATTCTCCTCCGCGGCCGGACGGCACAGGACGCTCTCTTCGGAAGTCCGCCGGAAGACGGTACGGGACGCTCACTTCCGGGCCGGCCGGCGGACCTCACGGAGCGCTCTCCTCGGAGTCGACCAGAAGGTGCCGGGGCGCGCTCCCCGGGGGACGGTGTGCCAGGCCGACGGCGTCGGCGAGGCGCTGCAGGCCGCGCGCCCTCAGGAGGTCTTCGAGCTCGCGCTCGATGCGCAGGCAGGCGTAGGGGTCGTGGAAGAGCGCCGTGCCGACCCCGACCACGCAGGCGCCCGCCAGGACGAGCTGGAAGGCGTCCTGGCCGCTCATCACGCCGCCCATGCCGATCAGCGGGACTCCGGGCAGCGCGGCGTGGACCTGCCAGACGCAGCGTACGGCCAGCGGCAGGACGGCGGGCCCCGACAGCCCGCCGGTGACGGCGGCGAGCGAGGGCCGCAGCGCCTCGGTGTCGATGGCCATGCCGAGCGGGTTGTTGATCATGGACAGCGCGTCGGCACCGGCGTCCACGCACGCCCGGGCGACCGAGACGATGTCGGCGACGTCGGGCGCGAGCTTGGCGACGACGGGAACGTCGTAGCGCATGATGGAGCGCACGGAGGCGATCACCTCGGCCGCCGCGCTGCCCTCGCGGGCGAAGACGCGGCCGCGGTCCTCCATGTTCGGGCAGGAGAGGTTGATCTCCAGTGCGGTGACCCCGGGCGCGTCGGCCAGCCTGCGGGCCAGCTCGGAGTATTCGGCGACGGTGCCCCCGCCGATCGAGACGATGGTCTTGATGCCCCGCTGGGCCAGCCAGGGCAGCTCGCGCTCCAGGAACGCGTCGATGCCGGGGCCCTGCAGGCCGACGGAGTTGAGCATGCCCGAGGGCGTCTCGGCCATCCGCGGGGTCGGCCGGCCGGCGCGCGGCGCCATGGTGATCGAGCGGGTGGTCAGCGCGCCGAGCCTGTGGAGGTCGAAGAACTGGGCCAGCTCCCGCCCCGAGGACGCGCAGCCGGCGGCCGTGGTGATGGGGTTCGCCAGCTCCACATGCGCCAGAAAAGTCCGCATATCAACTGACATGTCGTGCTCCGCCTCCGGGGGCGCCCAGCGCGTCGAACGGGATGGTTCCCACGTCCTCGAAGCGCACCCGTTCCCCCCGGAACACCGGCCCCTCCGCGCACGCCCTGACCATCCTCGTCGCCCCGTCGTCGCCGATGACGGGGAGCACGCACGTCATGCACACCCCGATCCCGCAGGCCATCGACTCCTCGACCGCCACCTGCACCGGGATGTCGAACTCCATCGCCACCGCCGTCACCGCCCGCAGCGTCGCCATGGGCGCGCAGGCGTAGACGGCGTCGGCCCGCGTGTCGGCGATCACCGAGGGCAGCGCGTCGGTGACGGTGCCGCGCAGGCCGAGCGAGCCGTCCTGGGTGGTCAGCGTGGTCGTCTCGGCCATCCTGCGGGCCCGCATCGCCCCGAAGACCCGTTCGGCCTCGGCTCCCCCGATCACGAAGTCCACCCGGCAGCCCCGCGCCAGCAGCGCGTCGGCCAGCGGGAACAGCACGGCGGAACCGTAGTCCGAACCCACCAGCACGCAGTGCGCGGGATCGCGCGGCAGCGGGAACGGCCGCCCGAGCGGCCCGACCAGGTCGAGCGTGTCACGGGCGCGCCGCTCGGCGAGCCAGGCCGTGCCGGGCCCGCCGGCGGTGAAGACCAGTTCGACCGTGCCGCCGTAGTCGGCCTTGACGTCGTGGATGAAGAACGCCCGGCGCGTCACCATCGAGGTGTAAGCCCCTCCGACCGCCACCGACACGAAGTGACCGGGGCGGTAGCGCTCGGCTATCCCCGGCGCCACCACCGTCAGCGCATGGTAGGCGTCGACGCGGCGCGTCGTCAGCACCGTGCCAGTCACCTGCACCGGAGTGCCGGCCAGTCGTCTTCACCTCCCGCCCCGGGGGTCGTACGGGGTCAGCCCCTGAGTGCCTGCGCGTGTTCCTGCAGAGACCGTACGCCCACATCGCCGCGCACGATCGCCTGGATGCCCGCCGCCGCCGCGGCGAGTCCCGCGACCGTGGTGATGCACGGGATGCCGCGCAGCACCGCGGCGGTGCGGATGTCGTAGCCGTCGAGCCGCGGGCCTGACTGCCCGGGGCTGCCGAAGGGCGTGTTGATGATCAGATCGACCTCGCCGTCGAGAATGCACTGCACGCTCGTAGGCTCACCTCCGGGCCCCGTCCCCTCGCTCTGCTTCCGCACGATCTTGGCATGGACACCGTTGCGGCGCAGCACCTCGGCGGTCCCCTCGGTGGCCAGGATCTCGAACCCGAGGTCCGCGAGCGCCTTCACAGGGAAGATCATCGCACGCTTGTCGCGGTTGGCCACGGACACGAACGCGCGTCCTTTGGTCGGCAGCTCACCATAGGCGGCCGCCTGGGACTTCGCGAACGCCACGCCGAAGAACGCGTCGATGCCCATGACCTCGCCCGTGGAGCGCATCTCGGGCCCGAGCACGATGTCGACGCCGCGGAAGCGGTTGAACGGCAGCACCGCCTCCTTGACCGCGATGGACGAGTCGAGCGGCAGCGTGCCGCCGTCACCGGTCGCGGGCAGCATGCCCTCCTCGCGCAGCGAGGCGATCGACGCGCCGAGCATCACCCGGGCCGCCGCCTTGGCCAGCGGCGCCGCCGTGGCCTTGGACACGAACGGCACGGTGCGGCTGGCGCGCGGGTTGGCCTCCAGGACGTGGAGGACGCCGGCGGACATGGCGTACTGGACGTTCAGCAGCCCGCGCACCCCCACCCCGGAGGCGATGGCCTCGGTGGCGGCGCGGATGCGCTTGATGTCGTTGCCGCCGAGCGTGATGGGCGGCAGCGCGCACGCCGAGTCGCCGGAGTGGATGCCGGCCTCCTCGATGTGCTCCATGACGCCCCCGAGATAGAGCTCCTCGCCGTCGTAGAGGGCGTCGACGTCGATCTCGATGGACTCGTCGAGGAACTTGTCCACCAGCACCGGATGGCCGCCCTCCTGGGCCGCCATGTAGGTGGCCAGCGTCTCCTCGTCGTAGACGATGGCCATGCCGGCCCCGCCCAGCACGTAAGAGGGGCGCACGAGCACCGGGTAGCCGATGTCCTCGGCGATCTCCAGCGCCTCCGGGACGGTCAGCGCCGTGCCGTGCTTGGGCGCGGGCAGCCCCGCCTCGGCCAGCACCCGCCCGAACGCGCCGCGCTCCTCGGCCAGGTGGATGGACTCCGGCGAGGTGCCGACCACGGGCACGCCCGCGTCCTTCAGCGCCTGCGCGAGCCCCAGCGGCGTCTGGCCGCCGAGCTGCACGATCACGCCCGCCACCGGTCCTGTCTGCTGCTCGGCGTGCACGACCTCCAGGACGTCCTCCAGGGTGAGCGGCTCGAAGTAGAGCCGGTCGGAGGTGTCGTAGTCGGTGGAGACGGTCTCGGGGTTGCAGTTGACCATGACGGTCTCGAACCCGGCCCGCGACAGCTCGAACGAGGCGTGCACGCACGCGTAGTCGAACTCGATGCCCTGCCCGATGCGGTTGGGCCCGGAGCCGAGGATGATGACCTTCTCCCGCTCGCCGGAGGGGACCTCGCTCTCCTCGTCGTAGGTGGAGTAGAGGTAGGGGGTCTTCGCGGCGAACTCGGCGGCGCACGTGTCGACGGTGTTGTAGACCGGCCGCAGCCCGAGAGCGTGCCGCAGGTCGCGCACCCGCGCCTCGTCGATGCCGCGGATGTCGCCGATCTGCACATCGCTGAACCCGTGGCGCTTGGCGCGTTCGAGCACCTCCACCGTCAGCTCGGCCGCCGCGGCGACCGTCTCGGCCTCCTCGTGCAGCAGGAAGAGCTGGTCGATGAACCACGGGTCGACGCGCGTGGCCTCGAACAGCTCTCCGGGCGTGGCGCCCGCCCTGATGGCCTGCTGCATGGTGTGCAGCCGCCCGTCGTGCGGCGTGCGGCACTCGGCCAGCAGCTCGTCCTTCGGCCGGAGCTCGCCGGCCCAGGTGAAGGAGGAGTCCTTCTTCTCCAGCGACCGCAGCGCCTTCTGCAGCGCTTCGGGGAAGGAGCGGCCGATGGCCATGGCCTCACCGACCGACTTCATGTGCGTGGTGAGCGTCTGGTCGGCGCCCCTGAACTTCTCGAACGCGAACCGCGGCACCTTCACCACGATGTAGTCGAGCGTCGGCTCGAAGGAGGCGGGGGTCTCCTTCGTGATGTCGTTGGGGATCTCGTCGAGGGTGTAGCCGATGGCCAGTTTGGCCGCGATCTTCGCGATCGGGAAGCCGGTGGCCTTGGACGCCAGCGCCGACGAGCGCGACACGCGCGGGTTCATCTCGATGACGATCATGCGGCCGGTGCGCGGGTCGACCGCGAACTGGATGTTGCAGCCGCCGGTGTCGACCCCGACCTCGCGGATGACGGCGATGGCGACGTCGCGCATGTTCTGGTATTCGCGGTCGGTCAGGGTCAGCGCGGGCGCGACGGTGACGCTGTCGCCGGTGTGGACGCCCATCGGGTCGATGTTCTCGATGGAGCAGACGATGACGACGTTGTCGGCCTTGTCGCGCATGACCTCGAGCTCGTACTCCTTCCAGCCGAGGATCGACTCCTCGAGGAGCACCTCGGTGGTCGGCGACGCGTCGAGCCCCGCGCCGGCGATGCGCCGCAGGTCTTCCTCGGTGTACGCGAACCCGGACCCGGCGCCGCCCATGGTGAACGACGGCCTGACCACCACCGGGTAGCCGAGATCGCCCGCGGCGGCCAGGCACTCCTCCATCGTGTGGCAGATGACCGACCTCGCGGACTCGGCGTTGAGACCGTGCTCGCGGGCGACCTTGGCGACGATCTCCTTGAACCGCTCGCGGTTCTCGCCCGACTGGATCGCGTCGAAATCGGCGCCGATCAGCTCGACGTCGTACGTGTCCAGGACGCCCGACTCGTGCAGCGCGACCGCCGTGTTGAGCGCCGTCTGCCCGCCCAGCGTCGGCAGCAGCGCGTCGGGGCGCTCCTTGGCGATGATCTTCTCGACGAACTCGGGGGTGATGGGCTCGACGTACGTGGCGTCGGCGAACTCCGGGTCCGTCATGATCGTCGCGGGGTTGCTGTTGACCAGGACGACGCGGAAGCCCTCGTCCCGCAGCACCCGGCACGCCTGGGTGCCGGAGTAGTCGAACTCGCACGCCTGTCCGATCACGATCGGCCCGGAGCCGATCACCAGGACCGACCTGATGTCCTCACGCTTGGGCACGGGTCATGACCTCACAGAACTCGTCGAAAAGGTAGGCGGCGTCGTGGGGCCCCGCGGCGGCCTCCGGGTGGTACTGCACGCTGAAGGCAGGCTGCTCCAGCAGGCGCAGGCCCTCCACACAGCGGTCGTTGAGGTTGACGTGGCTGACCTCGGCCGGCCCGTACGGCGTCTCGAACGGCCCGTCGAGCGGCGCCTCCACCGCGAACCCGTGGTTGTGCGCCGAGATCTCCACCTTCCCGGTGCGCACGTCCTGCACCGGCTGGTTGACGCCCCGGTGCCCGTAGCGCAGTTTGTACGTCGACAGGCCGAGGGCCCGGCCGAAGAGCTGGTTGCCGAAGCAGATGCCGAAGAAGGGCACCCTGGCCTCCAGCACCTGCCGCAGCGCCGACACGTCGGCGGTGGCGGGGTCGCCGGGGCCGTTGGAGAAGAACACGCCGTCCGGCTTCACCGCCATGATCTGCTCGTACGTGGCGGTCGCGGGCAGCACGTGCACCTCGCAGCCGCGCTCGGCCATCCGGTGCGGCGTCATGCCCTTGATGCCCAGGTCGACGGCCGCCACCGTGAACTTCTTCGGCCCCGCCGCGGGCACGACGTAGGGCTCGGCCGTGGCCACCTGGGCGGCCAGGTCGGCGCCCTCCATGCCGGGCGAGCGGCGCACCCGCTCGACCAGCTCCTCGACGGGCTCGGACGGGCCGGTGAAGATGCCTGCGCGCATGGCGCCGCGTTCGCGCAGGTGGCGGGTGAGCGCGCGGGTGCCGGAGATGGCGATGCCGACGACGCCCTGTTCCTTGAGGTAGGCGTCGAGCGATCGGTTGGCCCGCCAGCTGGAGACCACCCTGGACGGTTCGCGCACGACGTAGCCGGCCACCCAGACGCGCGACGACTCGGGATCGTCGTCGTTGACGCCGGTGTTGCCGATGTGGGGCGCCGTCATGGCGACGATCTGCCGGTGGTAGGACGGGTCCGTCAGCGTCTCCTGGTAGCCGGTCATGCCGGTGTTGAAGACCATCTCGCCGAACGTCTCGCCTTCGGCGCCGTACGGGGTTCCGTGGAAGACGCGCCCGTCTTCCAGGACGAGCACCGCCCCTCGGTGGGCTGCGCCCCCCAAGTGCCCCCCGAAGGGCGTGGCGCCGCTTCGCGGCAGGTTGTCATTCACGTCAGCAGGGTTGTCGTTCAAACCAGCTTCCCTTCGAGAACGGTCGGCCTGCCGCGCAGGAACGTGGCGACGACCCGGCCCGGCAAAGTCATGCCTTCGTAGGGTGTGTTCCTGCTCTTGGACGCGAAGGCGGAGGGGTCCACCTCGGTGCGCGCGGTCGGGTCGTACAGCATGATGTTGGCCGGCTCGCCCGCCTCGAGCGGACGGCCCTGGCCGGGCAGGCGGCCGATGCGCGCGGGAAGCGCGGACATCCGCTGCGCGACGCCCGCCCAGTCGAGCAGCCCGGTCTCGACCATGGCCTCCTGGACGACGCTGAGCGCCGTCTCCAGGCCGACCATGCCCAAGGCCGCCGCCGACCACTCGGTCTCCTTGTCCTCGACCGGGTGGGGCGCGTGGTCGGTGGCCACGATGTCGATCGTGCCGTCGGCCAGCGCGGCGCGCAGCGCCTCCACGTCGGCGCGGGTGCGCAGCGGCGGGTTGACCTTGTAGATCGGGTTGTAGGCCCCTACCGGCGACTCCTCGACCAGGTCGTCGGTCAGCAGGAGGTGGTGGGGGGTGACCTCGGCGGTGACGTTCCAGCCCTTGGACTTGGCCCAGCGGATGATCTCGACCGAGCCCGCCGTGGAGACGTGGCACACGTGCAGCCTGGAGCCCACGTGCGCGGCCAGCAGGCAGTCGCGGGCGATGATCGCCTCCTCGGCGACCGCCGGCCAGCCGGCCAGGCCGAGCCTGCCGGAGACGACGCCTTCGTTCATCTGGGCGCCGGAGGTGAGCCTGGGCTCCTGAGCGTGCTGGGCGACGACGCCGTCGAACGCCTTGACGTATTCGAGGGCGCGGCGCATGAGAACGGCGTCGTCGACGCACTTGCCGTCGTCGGAGAAGACGCGCACGCGGGCGGCCGAGTCGGCCATCGCGCCCAGCTCGGCCAGCTGCCTGCCCTCCAGGCCGACGGTGACCGCGCCGACGGGGTGCACGTCGCACAGGGCGTGTTCGCGGCCCAGCCGCCACACCTGCTCGACCACGCCGGCGGTGTCGGCGACGGGCGAGGTGTTGGCCATGGCGTGCACGGCGGTGTAGCCGCCGCGGGCCGCCGACTGCGTGCCGGTCCGCACGGTCTCGGCGTCCTCCCGGCCCGGCTCGCGCAGGTGGGTGTGCAGGTCGACCAGCCCGGGGAGGGCGATCGCTCCCGCGCCGTCGATCGCCTCGGGCGCGTCCATGCCCGGCGCGACCTCCGCGATCACGCCGTCGGCGATCCGGATCGAGACCGGCTCGCCGCCGAGAATCCTGACGTTCTTGATGATCATCATGCTGTGCCCGTCGGTTGGTTCGCTGCGCTCTTTCACGTGGTCTCTCCTCCGAGCAGCAGGTAGAGGACGGCCATCCGGATGGTCACGCCGTTGGCGACCTGCTCCACGATCGTCGAGCGCGCCGAGTCGGCCACCTCGGCGGCGATCTCCATGCCGCGGTTCATCGGACCGGGGTGCATGACGATCGCGTCGTCCGGCATCTTGGCGAAGCGGTCGCGGTCGAGTCCGTAGCGGCGCGAGTATTCGCGCTCGCTCGGGAAGTAGGCGGCGTTCATCCGCTCCTTCTGCACCCGCAGCATCATCACCACGTCGGACTTCGGCAGCACCGCGTCGAGGTCGTAGGAGACCTCGCAGGGCCAGGTGCCGACGGAGACGGGCAGCAGCGTGGGCGGCGCGACCAGCGTGACCTCGGCGCCGAGCGTGCCGAGCAGCAGCACGTTGGAGCGGGCGACCCGGCTGTGCAGCACGTCGCCGACGATCGTGATCTTGCGCCCTTCGAGCGCGCCCAGGCGGCGGCGCATGGAGAAGGCGTCGAGCAGCGCCTGCGTCGGGTGCTCGTGGGTGCCGTCGCCGGCGTTGACGACGCTGCCGTGCACCCAGTTGGCCAGGCGGTGCGGCGCGCCGGAGGCGCTGTGGCGGATGACGACCGCGTCGGCCCCCATGGCCTCCAGGGTGAGCGCGGTGTCCTTGAGCGACTCGCCCTTGGACACGCTCGACCCCTTGGCCGAGAAGTTGATCACGTCGGCGGACAGCCGCTTGGCCGCCGCCTCGAACGAGATGCGCGTGCGGGTCGAGTCCTCGAAGAAGAGGTTGACCACCGTGCGCCCGCGCAGCGTGGGCAGCTTCTTGATGGAACGTTCCGAGACACTCGCCAGCTCCTCGGCGGTGTCGAGGATGAGCAGCGCGTCGTCCTTGGTGAGGTCTCCGGCGGAGATCAGATGCCGTTTCACCTGCCGCCCCCCTTGACCAGCACGACGGCGTCCCGGCCGTCGATCTCCTGCAGGTAGACCTTGACCTTCTCGCTCTTGGCGGTCGGCAGGTTCTTGCCGACGTAGTCGGCGCGGATGGGCAGCTCGCGGTGGCCGCGGTCGACCAGCGTGGCCAGCTGCACGGCGGTGGGCCGGCCGAGGTCGTTGAGCGCGTCGAGCGCGGCCCGCACGGTGCGGCCGGAGTAGAGCACGTCGTCGACGAGCACCACGACCTTGCCGTCGATGCCGTCGGGTGGGAGCTCGGTGTGGCCGAGCGGCCGGGCGGGCTTGAGCCGCAGATCGTCGCGGTACATCGTGATGTCGATCGAGCCGACGGGGATCTTCACGCCTTCGAACTGCTCGACGCGGTCGCCGAGCCGGCGGGCCAGCGTCGCGCCACGGGTCGGGATGCCGAGGAGGACGACGTCGTCGGCGCCCTTGGTCCGCTCGAGGATCTCGTGCGCGATCCTGGTCAGCGCCCGGTGGATGTCGGGGGCCTCCAGCACGGCGCGGGAATCGGACATGGCGAATCTCACCACCTTTCCCGCCTCACGGGACGGGTCTTAAAGGGTGTTGGTCGGGAGACAGAGTACCAGGGGCTACCAGCTACAACGTGAGCGCCCTTCCGAAGCGCCGCGACGGCTCCCCTACAGGGGGTGACCGGCCGGGGCGGGTTCCGCCACCCTCATCCGCGGCCCGCTGCCAGGTAAAACTCCCCTCTTCCGCCGTGTCGGCCGTTCTCGCGCGGGCAGGTCACGGAGGGCTTGCCGGGCGATCGTTCATGTCCGGCTTTTGGGGGGATAGAGCGAAGATGACCTTTCATGTTGATTCGGAGGTCGGGCGGCTGCGCCAGGTCCTCCTCCACAAGCCCGACCTGGCGCTCAAGAGGCTCACCCCCACCACCAAGGACGCGTTCCTCTTCGACGACGTGCTGTGGGTCCAGCGCGCGATGGAGGAGCACGAGGAGTTCAGGCAGGTGCTGACCGGCCGTGGCATCAAGGTGTACGAGCTGGCCGACCTGCTGCGGGAGACCGTCGACATCCCCGAGGCGCGCAAGCACATCCTCGACGCGGTCATCGACGAGCGCTGGCTCGGCCCGGCCGCCATCGACGACATCCGCAACACCCTCGACGGCATGGACGCGGCCACGCTGCAGCTCTACCTGACAGGCGGCATCACCAAGGACGAACTGGTCGCCATGGGCTGCGCCCCCAAGTCGGTCACCTTCCACACCACGGCCGGCGACGACTACATCCTGCCGCCGCTGCCCAACCACCTCTTCACCCGCGACACGTCCTGCTGGATCTACGACGGCGTGTCGATCAACGCCATGCGCAAGAAGGCCCGCATGCGCGAGACGGTCAACATGGAGGCCGTCTACATGTTCCACCCCACGTTCGCCGGCGGCTTCGACCGGCCGGGCCAGGGCGGCTACCACTGCTGGATGCCCGGCCAGGCGGTGGCGCCCGCCACCCTCGAAGGCGGCGACGTGCTGGTGATCGGCAACGGCGCGGTGCTGATCGGGATCAGCGAGCGCACCCGGGCGCAGGCGGTCGAGATGCTGGCGCAGCGGCTGTTCAGAGCCGGCTCGGCGCGGAAGATCGTGGCGCTCGACATGCCGAAGGCGCGGGCGGTCATGCATCTCGACACCGTGATGACGATGCTGGACGTGGGGGTGTTCACCAAGTACGCGGGCCTCGGGATGCTGCGCTCGTACACGATCGAGCCCGGTGAGACGCACAAGGAGCTCAAGGTCACCGACCACCCGCCGGAGGACATGCACAAGGCCATCGCCCGCGCGCTGGACCTGGACGACATCAAGGTCCTCACCCCCACCCAGGACGTGTACGCCGCGGAGCGGGAGCAGTGGGACGACGGCTGCAACGGGCTGGCGCTGGAGCCCGGCGTGGTGGTCGCCTACGAGCGCAACACCACGACGAACAACTTCCTGCGCGACAACGGCATCGAAGTGATCACCATCAGGGGCAGCGAGCTCGGCAGGGGCCGGGGCGGCCCTCGCTGCATGAGCTGCCCGCTCGAGCGGGACGCGGTCCAGGAGGCCTGATGCGGGTCATCGTCGCTCTCGGCGGCAACGCCGTGCTCAAACGCGGCCAGAAGGCGGACGCCGACGTCCAGCTGGCCAACGTGCGCACGGCCGTCAAGACGCTCGCCCGGCTGGCCGGCGAGCACGAGCTGGTCATCACCCACGGGAACGGCCCGCAGATCGGCATGCTGGCGCTGGAGAGCGCGGCCGATCCCGACCTGACCCGGCCCTACCCGTTCGACACGCTGGTCGCGCAGACGCAGGGCATGCTCGGCTACTGGATGCAGCAGACCCTGCAGAACGCGCTGCCGGGCCGGCAGGTCCTCGCCATGGTCACGCAGACGCTGGTGACGGCCGTCGACCCCGCCTTCGAGCAGCCGGCCAAGTTCGTCGGGCAGGTCTACGACCAGGAGGAGGCCGAGAAGCTGGCCGCCGAGTACGGCTGGACCGTCGCTCAGGACGGCCTTCACTGGCGGCGGGTCGTCCCCTCCCCCACGCCCCGGCGCATCGTCGAGACCCGGCTGATCCGCAAGATGATCCGGGAGGGCGTGGTCGTCATCTGCGCGGGCGGCGGCGGCATCCCCGTCGTCCGCGACGAGTCGGGCCGGTTGATCGGCGTCGAGGCGGTCGTGGACAAGGATCTCACCGCCGCGATGCTGGCCGAGTCGCTCGAGTGCGACGCGTTCCTGATCCTCACCGACGTGCCCCGCGTGATGCGCGGCTTCGGCACGTCCGAGGAGACGGAGATCGCCCACACCACGCCGCACGAGCTGCGGACCATGGAGTTCCCCCCGGGGTCGATGGGCCCGAAGGTGGACGCCGTGTGCCGCTTCGTCGAGAACACCGGTGACATGGCCGCCATCGGGAAGCTTGACCAGGCCGAGCGCATACTCGACGGCTCAGCGGGCACGATCGTCACACCCAACGGCAGGTGGCCGCTGACGAGCACGTTGTAGGGGGTGTCTGATGGCACTGGCCCAGCGGCTCTTGCGTACGAAACCGGCCGAGCGCATCGTGGCCGAGGGTGGACGGGGCGAGGGCGGTGAGCTGCGGCGCACGATGTCGCTGTGGCAGCTCACGCTGTTCAGCGTGGGCGCCACGCTGGGCACCGGCATCTTCGTGATCCTCGGGCAGGCGGTCCCCAAGGCGGGGCCCGCGGTGGTGCTGGCGTTCGTGCTGGCCGCCTTCACCGCGCTGCTCTCCGCCCTGTCGTACGCCGAGCTGGCCGGGACGATCCCGGTGTCCGGATCGTCCTACTCCTACGCGTACGCGACGCTGGGCGAGCTGGTGGCCTGGATCTGTGGCTGGTGCCTCATGCTGGAGTACGCCGTGTCCGTGGCGGCGGTCTCCGTGGGCTGGGGCGAATATCTGAACTCGTTCCTGCGGTCGTTGTTCGGCTTCACCCTGCCCGACGCGATCACCCGCTCCCCCGGCCAGGACGGCGGCGTGGTCAACGTCACCGCGATCCTCATCGTGCTGCTGGCCACCTGGCTGCTGCTCTACGGAGCGTCCGAGAGCGCCACGGCCAACGCGGTCTTCGTGCTGATCAAGATCGCGGTGCTGCTGTTCTTCTGCGCGGTGGCGTTCACCGCGTTCGACGCGGGCAACCTCTCGCCCCTCGCGCCCATGGGGGTGGCCGGCATCACCGCCGCCGCCTCCCAGGTCTTCTTCTCCTACATCGGCTTCGACGCCGCCTCGACCGCCGGCGAGGAGGCCAAGAACCCCAGGCGCGACCTGCCCCTGGCCATCGTCCTCTCCCTCGCCATCGTCACGATCGTCTACGTGCTCGTGGCCCTGGCCGCCGTCGGCGCGATGCCGTGGACCGAGTTCGACCCCGAAAGCACCGAGGCCAGCCTGGCCTACATCGCCGACCTGGCCATGGGCGCCACCTGGCCCGGCCTGATCGTCTCCTTCGGCGCGGTCATCGCCATCGCGAGCGTCGTGCTCACCGTCATGTACGGCCAGACCCGCATCCTGTTCGCGATGTCCCGCGACGGGCTCATCCCCCGTGTCTTCCAGAAGGTCAACCCGCGCCACCAGGTGCCCGTCGCCAACACCCTCATCGTCGCCCTGTTCATCTCGGTGCTGGCGGGGCTCGTGCCGCTGGGCCAGCTCGCGGAGGCGACCAGCATCGGCACGCTGTTCGCCTTCGCCATCGTGAACGTCGGCGTGCTCGTGCTCCGCTACCGCAGCCCCGAGCTGCCGCGCAGCTTCCGCGTGCCGTTCTTCCCCGTCACGCCGATCCTCGGCGCGGTCTTCTGCCTCGTCGTCATGGCGGGGCTCGCCGGGGTCACCTGGCTGGCGTTCGCGTTGTGGATGCTGGTGGGCCTGACCTGCTACTTCCTCTACGGCTACAGCCATTCGCGGCTGAATGTCGAGGTGGGCTGATTGGCTTCCCCGACAGGTCTTCGAGCCGGACACCCGACTGGCCGGCTCCCCAGGGCTGAGGTCCGGGGTCTCCGGCGAAGGAGGAGCCGATGAAGCTGGGGAACGTGCTCGCCGGATATGCGCCGGGGCCGCGGGGCAGGGACGGGCTGGCGCTGGCCGTCCTGCTCAAGGAGCAGGCGCGCGGGCGCCTGACGGTGGCGAGTGTGCAGCCGCCCGTCTGGACGCCGCCGGGACCCGCCAGGGCCGAGGAGAGCGCCTGGCGCGCCTACCTCGCCGAGCAGGCGGCCACGACGCTCGCGCAGGCCCGCGAGCTGGCCGGCGAGGACGCCGAGTATGTCAAGCACACCCATCGGGGCAGCGGGCGCGGCCTGGTGGAGCTGGCCCGCAAACGCGGCGCGGACGTCGTGGTGATCGGCTCGGCCCCGCGCGGCGGCAGGGGCCGCATCGCCCTGGGCAGCACGGCCGACCAGCTGCTGCACTCTTCCTCCGTCCCCGTCCTGCTCGCTCCCCGCGGCTACGGCGAACGGCCGCCGGCCGCCTTCGACCGCCTCACCGTCGCCTACCGGCGCGGCCCCGGCGGTGACGCGGCGGTCAAGGACGCGGCCAGGGCGGCCGCGACGCTCGGCGTGTCCCTGAGGCTGGTCACGCTCGTGGTCAGCAGCGGCAGGCGGGCGCGGGTCGCGGAGGAGATGCTCGTACGCCTGCGTGACCAGGCCGCGGCCGACCTGCGCACGGCTGCGCGGGGGCACCGGCGGAGGTTGTCCGTGGAGGCCGAGGTGCTGGAGGGCCGGAGTGTCCCCCAAGCGCTCGGCACGACCTCGTGGCTCGCCGGCGAGATGATCATATGCGCTTCGAGCGCCACCGGGCCACTCAGACGGGTCTTCCTGGGCGACACGTCCATAAAGATCGTCAAGGCCGCGACATGCCCGGTCATGGTGCTCACCCGCCAGACGTGAGTGGGCACGCTCCCTCGTCAAACTATGACGAAGTACTGGTATTAGTGGGACATCAGAGGCGTTTGTGGCGATTCCTAACGGACCGGATTCGGCATCTTTTTTCCAATCAGCTTGACCTGGGGCGTCCACCCCTTTACCGTCACTGTGCGTAACCGCACTGCGCGGCGTTACCGGGGTAAACCCAGGCCGTGGCTACCGATGGTGCCGAGCATGGCACCAGACCCCCCGGTGGCCGGGGCATACGCCGCAAGGGAGCACAATCTACTAAGAGCGATACATACGAGAGCCGGGGGGCCACACGATGCCGTCTGAGTACGCAAAGTCGCTGGGTGCACGACTCCGCGCCATCCGCACCCAGCAGGGCCTGTCCCTGCATGGAGTCGAAGAGAAGTCGCGTGGCAGGTGGAAAGCCGTAGTCGTGGGCTCATATGAGCGCGGCGACCGGGCCGTGACCGTGCAGAAACTTGCCGAACTTGCCGACTTCTACGGGGTGCCCGTCTCCGAGCTGCTGCCGGGCGGCGCCGCCCCCAGCCCGCTCGGGCCGACACCCAAGCTTGTGATCGACCTGGAGCGCCTGGCGACCCTGCCGAAGGAGAAGGCGGGCGCGCTGGCCCGTTACGCCGCGACGATCCAGAGTCAGCGTGGCGACTACAACGGCAAGGTGCTGTCGATCCGCCAGGAGGATCTGCGCTCCCTGGCCGTGATCTACGACAAGTCGCCCAGCGAGCTGACCGAGGAGCTCATCAGCTGGGGCGTCCTCGACGCCGAGGCCCGCCGGGCCGTCGAGTCGTTCTGAGGTCGGCTCCTCAGGGATTGCTCGTTTCGAGGTCACCCGCCCGAGGCAGCGGGGCTCGCCGTGCGCCGGCGAGCCCTTCGTCCTTTCCACGGGCCTCGCCTTCGCCACCGGTCACCATGTGGAGCGGCCCGCACGGCATCCGGTCGAACCCTCTCGGAAGGGCACGTGACCGAGGTCCTCGGAAGCCAGGGCCGGTCGAGACCGGCCGGAGGGGCACGTGACCGAACCCCCGGGAAGCCCGCCAGGAAGGGCTCGCGCGTGAGGGAGCGTCAGCCCGCCAGGGGGACGTCCGCGGGAAGCTGGGGCTGGCTGGGAACGCCGAGCAGGTCTTCGATGGCGCAGACGAAGGTCTCCGCCTCGGCCAGGATCTCGTCGGCGTCGGCCGCGCCGATCCCGCGGACCATGCCCGCCTCGGCGGCGGCCCGCTTGGCGGCACTCGCCGCGAAGTAGGCGGCCCACTCGGACAGGTGCGGCTCCGCCTCGGGCAGCAGCTCCCACGCGCTGCGCAGGCGGCGCCTGCGGCCCTCCATGGGCCGCGGGCGGGCGGCCAGGATCGCCGCCGCCGCCCTGAGGGCGGCGAGGTGGGCGGCCACATATCGGGATGCCGGGGTGCGAGCGCCGGTCGCCTCCGCCAGGCAGGAACGTGAATCGATCAGGTGTGCCCGAACCGCAGCCGACAGCCGGGGCCCGGGCGTTTCTCTAGGCCGTGGTGCCATCTTGCGCGCCTCCTCTGGAGTCGTGGGCGGGCGGCCGGCGTTGCGCCGGTGGAGTCAACACTCGCAGACGCCACCGACATTTCCGCCGGGCCGGCCGGACGAGGAGCTTCCCCTCTCCCCGTCCGGCCAGGACACGCCCGCTCGTCTCCGCCGACGACGAGGACGCGCCCTTCGCCCGTGGACCTGGCCGCGGGGATCGCTTGGGGAAGCGAGCCGCCCGCGACCAGGCCCAGGTGACGCCGAGCCGCGAGCCTCACCGTCACTGCTTCGAACATAATTTCGATGAGGTTCGGTGTCAACCACATCCACGAACACAGGTTCGATGACCATGAACGAAACGGCCGGCTGGCCACGCGGGCAACCCGTACGACGAAAGCAGCCGCCACCGCGGATGGGCACGCGGCGGCGGCTCGGGTCCGGAGGGCGCCGAAGCGGCGCCCAGGACGGCCAGGAGACGCTCAGGAGGCGGAGATCGCCCCCGAGGGACAGAGGGTCACGGCGCGCCGCACGGCCTCCTCCTGCCCGTCCGGCGGCGTCTGGCGCAACAACACCACCGTGCCTTCGTCCTCGCTCTGGTCGAACACCTCCGGCGCCGTCAGCGCGCACATGCCGGCACCGATGCACACCGTGGTGTCTGCCTTGATCTCCATGATGACCTACCAAGTGACAGGGAGGCGGTGCACTCCATAGATGGTCATGTCCGAGCGCATCGGCACCTCCTCGGGCGTTACCGCCAAGCGTAGGCCAGGGAAGCGCCGCAGCAGCGCAGGGTAGGCGATGCGCATCTCGGCCCGGGCGAGCTGCTGGCCGAGGCACTGGTGGATGCCGTGGCCGAAGGTCATGTGACCGCCGGCGGGGCGGGTGACGTCGAGGTGCTCGCCGCCGGGGAAGCGGGAGGGGTCCCGGTTGACGACGGGCAGGTGGACGCCGACCATCTCCCCCTCCTTGATGAGGTTGCCCGAGATCTCGACGTCCTCCGTCGCGAGCCTGAACGGGCCGAGGTGGATGATGGTGAGGTAGCGCAGCAGTTCCTCGACGCCGTTGTCCACCACCGACGGGTCGTCGCGCATGGCGGCGAGCTGGTCGGGGTTGGTGAGCAGCGCGTACGTCCCGAGGCCCAGCATGTTGGCGGTCGTCTCGTGCCCGGCCACCAGCAGCAGGAACGCCACCCCGGTGAGCTCCTCGTCGTCGAGCTCCCCGCCCTCGATGAGCCCGCTCAGCAGGTCGTCGGCCGGTTCCTTGCGCTTGCGCTGGATCAGCCCGTACAGGTAGGCCGAGACCCGCCCGAGCGCCGCCAGCACGTCGTCGGCCTTGGTCTCCAGGTTGACCAGGATCTTGGAGTCCTCCTGGAACTGCGCACGGTCCTCGTACGGCACCCCGAGCAGCTCGCAGATCACCAGCGACGGGATCGGCAGCGCGAACGCCTGGACGAGGTCCGCGGTGCCGTCGGCGGCCGCCATGTCGTCCAGGCAGGCGTCGGTGATCTCGGTGATCCGCGGCTCGAGAGCCTTCATCCTGCGCACGGTGAACTGCCCGGTCAGGAGCTTGCGGTAGCGCGTGTGCTCGGGCGCGTCCGTGCGCAGGAAGAACCCCCGCGGCACCCCGCGATCCCTGCGCTCGCCCACCAGGTCGACTCTGGACGGGATCGGGGCGTGCATCTTCTCCGGCCGGTTGCTGAAGCCGGGGTGGGCCAGCACCGCACGGGCCTCCGCGTAGCCGGTCACCAGCCAGCCGACGTGGCCGTCGGCGTACGTCATGCGGTGCATCGATGCCTGTTGCCGCAGCTCCGCGACCTCGTCCGGCGGGTCGAACGGACGCTGCCTGGTCATGGGCAGGGTGAAGTCGGACATGTCTCTGCTCCTTTCCGAGCGACCTCCCTAGAAAACCTCAATCGTTGCAAATTTTCAACCAGTGAAAACAATAAGAGCGTGCAGTATAGTTCCGGCATGGTGGGATTGCGGGAGCGCAAGAAGCAGCGCACGCGCCGGGCGCTGATCGAGTCGGCGCTCCAGCTGTTCGACGAGAAGGGGTTCGAGGAGACCACGCTGGCGGAGATCGCCGCTGGGGCCGACGTGTCGACGCGCACGTTCTTCAGCTACTTCGCGAGCAAGGACGACGTGGTCTTCTACGACACCAACGAGCGCATGGAGCTGGCGAAGTCCATGCTGGCCCGCGCGGAGCCGGGGATGGCGCCGGCCGACCTGCTGAACAGCCTCATCGACAACAGCCTCGCGTGGTCGAGCGCGCAGGAGGAGCTCACCTTCGAGGACGCCGAGCTGCGGCTGCGGCTCATCCTGACCGAGCCGACGCTGCAGGCACGGGCGCTGACGGTGCTGTTCGAGACCCAGCTCGCGCTGGCACGGACGTTGCACGAGACGTACGCCGACGAGCTGAGCCTGATCGAGGCCTCGGCGGCGGTGGGCGCGCTGTTCGGGTCGGTCAAGCTCGCGGTGATCGCCAACCTGGAGCACAACAGGTCGCTGGAGGAGATCTGGGACACCGCTCGCCGGGCGGCCGACGTCGCGCTCGCCGGGATGCGCTCGCTCGGCTAGCACCTCGCCCACGGCTTCTGAGAGGCTGTCCCCTGAGGCGGGAGAGGAGTGCGCATGGCGGAAAGCCGGCGGTGGCCCAACGATCTGGTCCTGCTGGCTCTGGGGCCGGTCCTGGCGGCGGCGTACGCGGCCGCCAATTACGCGGCCATCCGGGCGGGCGTGCGGGCGGAGATCGCCGGCCCGGGGTGGGAGGGCGGCCGGCTCGGCGCCGGCGAGATGACGGCGCTGGGCGCCGACACCTGGCAGTTGACCTGGTGGACCGCACTGTTCGCGGGGCTCATGGCGGTGGCCTACGTCGTCCTCGGGGCGCTGCTGCGGCGGCGTGGCCGGGGCCGCACGCCGCTCATGGTGCTCTCGGGCGTCCTCATCGTCCCGTACGCGCTCGCGTTCTTCGTCGCGCTGCTCAACCCCGTACACGTCCTGCCAGGCCTGTACGAGTCCCCCGACTTCGCCGCGGGGGTGCCGGGCTGGCAGGTGGCCACGCCACTCATCGTGCTCGTGGGCGGGCTGGCGCAGGCGGTGGGGATGACGATGGCGGCCTCGACCGGCCGGCGCGCGGCGCGGGCAGGCGTGGAGCCCGCCCGCTGAGCCGCCGCGCACGCGAGCGCCGCGGCGGAGGGATCACGCGCGCCTGAACGTGCCCCGCACGTGCACCGGCACGCCCTTGCCGAGCATGTCGGGAAGTTCCTCGGCCACGTTCATCGGCATGCGTACGCAACCGTGCGAGGCAGGGTGGAGCGGCACGGACAGCGCCCCGTGGAAGGCGATGCCGCCGTTGAAGAAGATCGGGTTGTACAGCTCGCCCAGATAGGACTTGTGCCACCCGCTCGCGCGCCAGGTCGTCCGGTAGTTGCCGGTCGGCGTCGTGGCCGAGCCGCAGAAACGCTGCTGCTTGCCCTGCCACACGGCCGTCTCGCAGTAGGCGATGCCGCTGCCCGACGACACGTGGGTGATGAGCTTGGCCTCGCCCTTGACGTACATGACCATGATCTGCTTGGTCAGGTCGACCTCGGCGCGGGTCGGCCTGCCGTTCCTGGCCAGGACTCTCGGGGCCCTCGGCGTCTCCAGCGCCTCCCAGGTGCGCCTGGCGACGGTGCTGGTCGGCTTGATGCCGTTGACCTTCTGGAACGCCCACACGGCCGCCAGCGTCGTGCCGCCGTATTTCCCGTCCACCTTGCCCGGGCGGTAGCCCAGCTCGGTCAGGCGCTCCTGCATCCAGGTGACGGCCTCGCCCTTGGCGCCGAGCTTGAGCGTCCTGCCCGGCGCGGTGACCGTCGCGGCGGGAACGGCGGCGGCCGGCCCGCCCGCCGTCGCGGGTGTCGTGGTGGTCGTCGCCGGCGCCAGCACAGGTGACGACGCGTGCGTACGGTGCGGCGCCGGCGTGCCGCATCCCGAGACGATGACGGCGCCGGCCGTCAGGAGAGCAGCTACCCCGGGTAGCCGTCGAGCCCTCACCTGTACCACCTCTCACCCCGGTAACGAATGGATCAGTGGACCTTACACCACTCACCATCATTCGGTAATCAAGCAGTCATCCTGTTTAGAGTGTGTCCATGTCTGAGAAGTTGCCGGCCAATGCCGTCATTGTGGAATCAGCGCTTCGCCGGCTCGGGGTGACCGGCGAGATCGTCGTTCTGCCGGAGAAGGCCCCCACCGCCGCGACCGCCGCGGCGCAGATCGGGTGCGAGGTCGGGGCCATCGCCAACAGCCTGATCTTCGACGCGGACGGCGGGCCCCTGCTCGTGCTGACGAGCGGCGCGCACCGGGTCGACGTTGAGCTGATCGCCCGCACGGCGGGTGTCCAGCGGGTACGCCGGGCGTCGCCGGAGTTCGTCAGGGCCGCCACCGGCCAGCCGATCGGCGGGGTCGCCCCGGTCGGGCATCCGGCGCCCGTGCCGACGCTGGTGGACACCTGGCTGAGCAAGCACGAGGTGGTCTGGGCGGCCGGCGGGCATCCGCTGACCGTGTTCCCGACCACGTTCGACGAGTTGGTGCGGATCACCGGGGGCACCCCTGTGGACGTCGAGTAGTGTGCGACAGGTGATCGAGTTTCGCGGGGTGGGTCCCGCCGGGTTCACCGAACGGCTGGAGACGGTGATCGGCATCTACACGGCCGCGATGAACCCGCCCGCGGACCAGATCGCCGGCCGCAAGACCATCATGCGAAATCATGGGACATATCCCCATTTTCAGTGTTATTTCGCTGAATTGCGTGATTCATCCCCACAGCTACCCCCTTCGGAACCCCAAATCGTGGGTTTCGCGTACGGCTTCCGGGGCGCGCCGGGGCAATGGTGGCATGACGTGGTTCTCCGGGCCCTGCGCGACGAGATGGGCCCGGAGGCCGCCAACGCCTGGCTGGGATTCGCGTTCGAGCTGGCCGAGATCCACGTCCACCCCGACTACCAGGGCAAGGGCATCGGCCGGGCCATGATCAGGACACTGTGCGCCGGCCGGCCGGAACGCTCGGCCGTCCTGTCCACGCACGACCAGCCCACGGCCGCCCGGCGCCTCTACGCCAGCATGGGCTTCACCGATCTGCTGACGCGGTTCGTCTTCCCCGGCGGCCACGAGGAGTACGCGATCGCCGGCCGTCCCCTGCCCCTCCCCTGACCGGCGCGGAGGAAAGCCGCCGCCCCCGGGCGCCGCCTCCCCGACCCGCGGTCTCCGGTGACAGGGAAAAACCTTGATGACGACGTGACCCGTGGGTTTACCGGGCATGGCCGAGGGCATCATCCATGACAGAAAGTAACCGACCCTTTACTCACCGGCTACCAGTCCCCCGCCCGTCACCCGCCCGGTCCCCCTGCGGGCGGGTGACGGGCCTTCCTCATGCTCGCTGACCGGCCCACGCCTCGAACCACGCGCCCGGCCGGCGTCGCGCCGTGACGGCGGCCCGCCCCGAGCGGGTCAGCGGGCGTCTCCCTGGAGGCCGCCGGCCCCGGTCGGCGGGTGGCGTGCCGCCGGCCGTGCCGTAACGACAACAAGACCGCGCCGAGCGGAGAGCCACGTCGGGCGGACAGCCGCAGCCCACCACCACGTCAGGCGGACAGCTGCGCCCCGGACAGTCTCTGGAACACCTCACGCGTGGCGCTGGAGCGGTTGAACGTGATGAAGTGGATCCCCGGCGCGCCCTCGTCGAGCAGCCGCTGGCACAGCTCGGCCCCGTGCTCGACGCCCAGCCGCCGCACCGCTGCCGGATCGTCCTTGACCGCCTCGAAGCGCGCCGCCAGGCGGGGCGGGAACGGCGCCCCGGACAGCTGTTCCGAGCGCGCGATCGTGCTCATCTGCGTCACCGGCATGATGCACGGGATGATCGGCGTGTCACAGCCCTGGGCCGCCACCCGGTCGCGCAGCCGCAGATAGTCGTCGGCCTCGAAGAACATCTGCGTGATCGCGTAGTCGGCACCCGCCCGGCACTTGCGGACGAAGTAATCGGTGTCGGACTCGATGGACGGCGAGCGCGGGTGCTTGTAGGGGAAGGCGGCCACGCCGACGCAGAAGTCGCCCGCCTGCCTGATCAGCCGCACCAGGTCTTCGGCGTAGAGCACGCCCTCGGGGTGCGGCACCCACTCGGCCGTCGGGTCGCCGGGGGGATCGCCCCGGACGGCCAGGATGTTGCGCACCCCGGCGTCGGCGAAGCGCCCCACGAGGTGGCGCAGCTCGCGGACGGAGTGGTCGACCGCCGTGAAGTGCGCCACGGGCGTGAGCGTGGTGTCGTGGGCGATGCGCTCCACGATGTCGACCGTGCGGTCGCGGGTGGAGCCGCCCGCGCCGTAGGTCACCGACACGAACGTCGGCCGCAGCGACTCGAGCTCCCTGATCGCCCGCCACAACAATCGCTCGCCCTCGTCGGTCTTCGGCGGGAAGAACTCGAAGGAGAACGACCGCCCACCGTCGGCGAGCATGTCGCGAACCGTGGGAACACGTTCGGGGAAGAAGGAAGGTCGACCAAGCGCCATGGTCACCAGGCTACAGTGGCGCCGCGGGACCGGCAGCCCGACAGGCCATGGAGATCCTGACGCCCGCGTCCGGCCATTAGTCTCAGTGTCATGACCATTGACGCCGCCCGCATGGACGTCCTGCGCCCGCAGGTGGAGCGCTCCCTCGGAGACTTCGTCGAACGGAAGTTGCCGGCCGGGGGCGATGCCGCCTTCGCCCCGCTGCGCACGGCCGCCGACGCGCTGCTGTCCGGGGGCAAGCGGCTGCGCCCGGCGTTCTGCTACTGGGGCTGGCGCGGCGCGGGCGGCGCCGACGTCCCCGCGATCTTCACCGCCGCCGCCTCGCTGGAGCTGCTGCAGGCCAGCGCGCTCGTCCACGACGACGTGATGGACAAGAGCGACCTGCGCAGGGGGATGCCGGCCGCGCACCGCCGCTTCGAGTCCATGCACGAGCAGTCCCGCTGGCAGGGGTCGGCGCAGCAGTTCGGCGAGGGGGCGGCGATCCTGCTCGGCAACCTGCTGCTCATCTGGTCGGGCGAGATGTGGCGCACCAGCGGCCTGCCGCCCGCGTCCCTGGAGGCGGCCCAGCCCGTGCACGACCACATGCGCACCGAGCTGATGTGCGGCCAGTACCTCGACCTGCTGGAGCAGGCCAACGGGGAGAACACGTTCGAGTCGGCGCTGCGGGTGGCGCTGTTCAAGAGCGGCAAATACTCGGTGGAGCAGCCGCTGCGGCTCGGGCTGGTGCTCGCCGGCCAGGAGCGCGCGCCGTGGATGGACGAGCTGTGCACCGGCTACGGCACCCGCGTGGGGATCGCCTTCCAGCTCAGGGACGACGTCCTCGGGGTGTTCGGCGACCCCGCGCAGACGGGCAAGCCCGCGGGCGACGACCTGCGCGAGGGCAAGCGGACGATGCTCGTGGCCCGCACGCTGGCGGCCGCGTCCCCCGGGGCCGCGCAGACCGTCCGGCGGCTGCTCGGCGACCCCGAGCTGGACGAGGCCGGGGTGGCGACGCTGCGGGGGATCATCGACGACACCGGCGCGTTGCGGGAGTGCGAGGACCTGATCGGCGACTATCTGGGCCAGGCGCTGTCCGCCCTCGACGAGTCGCCGGTGACGACCGAGGCCCGCTCCGCCCTGACCGAGCTCGCCATCGCCGCCACGTCCCGCAAGACCTGAGGCGGCCGGGCGGGCCGGTCAGGGACCGCCCGGCGTCGGGCTCAGGGAGACAGGCGTTTGGCGAACTCGGCCGCCGCCGCCCCCGGATCGTCCGCGTCGGTGATCGCGCGTACGACGACCACCCGCTCGGCGCCGTACGACATGACCTCGTCGAGATTCTCGAGGTCGATGCCGCCTATCCCGAACCACGGCCGCGAGGTGCCGAGCCCCGCCGCGTGCCTGAGCAGCGGCGGTCCGGGCGCCGGGCGGCCGGGTTTGGTCGGGGTGGGCCAGATGGGGCCGCAGCAGAAATAGCCGACGCCCTGCTCCACGGCCGCGGCGGACGCCTCGGCGGCGGAGTGGGTGGACCGTCCGATGACGATGTCGTCGCCGAGTATCTCTCGCGCGACCGTCACGGGAAGGTCGTCCTGCCCCAGGTGGAGCACGTCGGGCCGGGCGGCGTAGGCGATGTCCGCCCGGTCGTTGACGGCCAGGAGTTTGCCGTGCCGGTCGCAGGCGTCGCGGAAGACCTCGAGGAGCGTGAGTTCTTCGCGGGCCTCCAAACCCTTCTCCCGCAGCTGGATGATGTCCACGCCGCCGGCCAGCACGGAGTCGAGGAACTCTGCCAGGTCGCCGCGGTCGCGGCGGCCGTCGGTGCAGAGATAGAGGCGGGCCTCAGAAAGCGAGAGCTTGGGCACGCCGCTTGACCTCCGTGTGACGGCCGGCCCGGATCGCCTCGATGGGCGATCCCGGCAGGGACTCGTCCGGGGTGAAGAGCCAGCGCAGCGACTCGACGTCGTCGTAGCCGGCGTCCTGCAACACGGTCAGCGTGCCGGGCAGGCCCTTCGTCACGTCTTTTCCGTCGAGGAACACCGCGGGCACCTGAGGCCCGCCGCTGCCCCTGCGTACGCCGAGCAGCTTGTGGTCCTTGAGGAGTTGCTTGGCCCGCCCCAGCGGAAGGTCGAGGCGTGAGGCCACTTCGGGGAGAGTGAGCCACTCGTCGACGAGCTGCTCGGTCTCCCGGTCGATCTGTGCAACAGAAAGTGTCACGAAACCACAACTACCACATGGCGCGCTTGCTCAAACAACACAATCTCGTAGGGACACTTCGGGATCTACCAGGCGTTTGGCATCGAGGCGTTGGCCCGAGGCGATGATTCTGCGGCCCTGTACGAGGTCTCGCGGCCGGTCGACGGCGAGCACGGCGGCGAGGGCGTCGTCGGCGGTGAGCCAGACGGCCGACCATTTACCCTCCGTGTCACCGCGGTAGAGGAGGCGTTCGCCGGCGGGGTGGTGGCCGGCGTACTGCACCATGTGCCCGAACTGCTCCGACCAGAAGTAGGGCACGGGATCGTAGACGGCGTCCTCGCCGAGCAGCGTCGCGGCGGCGACCTCGGGCGCGTTGAGCGCGGAGTCCCAGTGTTCGACGCGGAGCCGGGTCTGCCAGCGGCGCGACCACCAGGCGGCGCAGTCGCCGACGGCGACGACGCCGGGCAACGAAGCGCGCAGATGCTCGTCGGTGACGACGCCGTTGTGCAGGTCGATGTCGGCGTCGGCGAGCCACTCGACGGCGGGACGCACGCCGATGCCGGTGACGACCACGTGGGCGTCGACGAACGCACCGCCCACCAACCGCACGCCGCCCTCGTCCACGGAGTCGACCATGGCGCCGAGCCGCAGGTCGATGCCGGAATACCAGGGCTCGGTGCGCGCGCCGATCTCGGCGCCGACGGCGGTGGCGAGCGGCGCGGGGCCGGCCTCGATCACCGTCACCGCGCACCCGGCCCGGCGTGCGGCGGTGGCGACCTCGGCGCCGATCCAGCCGGCGCCGATGATCGCGACGCGGGCGCCGGGGACGAGCATGGCCCTGAGCTCGTGGGCGTCGTCGAGGGTGCGCAGCACGTGCTGGGGACCGTCGCCGGGAAGCCTGATCGGGTCGGCTCCGGTCGCGATGACCAGGCCGTCGTAGCCCAGCTCGCCCTCGGTCGTCTCCACGACCCCCGCGCGCAGCGACTTGGCGCTGACGCCGGGCCAGAACTCGACGCCGAGCGCGGCCAGGTCGGCGCCGACGTAGCTGTCGTCGGCCTCTCCCGACAGCACGGCCTTGGACAGGGGCGGGCGGTCGTAGGGGCGATGGCGTTCCCTGCCGACCATGGTGACGCGCCCGGTGAAGCCCTTCGAGCGCAGCGCCTCCACGGTGCGCAGACCGGCCAGTCCTGCTCCGACGACGACGACGTGGTTCACGCTGATGACCATAACGGGGGCGGTGTCCGGGCGTGACACCGAGGCCGTAGGCTGGTGAGGGAAAGACGCGCGGGAGTCCGGCCGTGACCGGGCTGAGAGGAAGGCTTGACCGGGCCTTCGACCGCAAGACACCTGATCCGGGTCATGCCGGCGAAGGGAGCGCATGTGGACGTGATCGTAGGCGGCGGGATCGTCGGGCTGTCGGCCGCCTGGCGGCTGGCCCGCTCCGGCCGGCCGGTCACCGTGGCCGATCCGGCTCCCGCCTCGGGGGCGTCGCACGCGGCCGCGGGGATGCTGGCTCCGGTCAGCGAGGTGACCTACACCGAGGCGCCGCTGCTGCGGCTGGGGATGGCGGCGCTGCGCCGCTGGCCGTCCTTCGCCGCCGAGCTGGCCGCGGACGCCGGGCTCTCCGGGCCGGCCGCACTCGACTTCCGTACGAACGGCACGCTGGACGTCGCGTTCGGCGCCGACGACCTGGCGGCGCTGGACGAGCTGGCCGCGTTCATGGAGAAGCTGGAGCTGCCGGTCGAGCGGCTGACGGGGCGCGAGTGCCGGCGCCTTGAGCCCATGCTGGCCCCCTCCGTGCGCGGCGGCCTGCTGGCTCCCGGCGACGCCTGGGTCGATCCGCGCCGCGTGACGGCGGCCCTGCTCGCCGCCCTCGACCGGCTGCGCGTCCCGCTGGTGCGGGCGCGCGTGAGCGAGTTCCTGCGTGACGGCGGCAGGGTCACAGGGGTACGCCTCGCGCCACCGGACGTCCCGGCCCCCGCCGTGGCCGATGGCGGCGTGCCGCGGCAGTTGCGGGCCGAGCGGGTGATCCTGGCGGCCGGGGCGTGGAGCGCCGGGCTCGCCGGGGTGCCGGTGCGGCCGGTCAAGGGGCAGATCATGCGGTTGCGCTCCGCCCAGCCCCTGCTCGGCCGGTGCGTACGCGGCACCGTGCACGGCTCGTCCGTCTACCTGGTCCCCAGGGGCGACGGCGAGCTGGTCGTGGGCGCGACCCAGGAGGAGATGGGGTTCGACACCAGGGTGACGGCCGGCGGGCTCTACGAGCTGCTGCGTGACGCCAGGGAGCTGGTTCCGGGCGTCACCGAGCTGGAGGTGGCCGACGTGGTGGCCGGGCTGCGGCCGGGCACGCCGGACAACCTGCCCGTCATCGGCCCGAGCGGCACGCCCGGGCTCACGCTGGCCACCGGGCACCATCGGGGCGGCGTGCTGCTGGCCCCGTTGACGACGGCCATCCTGCTGGGCGAAGAAGGCGAGCTGGCGGCGCTGTGCTCGCCGGAAAGGTTTCAGGAGATTTCATGATTGTGATGATCAATGGGACCGCGCACGAGGTGATCGACGGCACGACCGTGGCGCAGGCCGTGAGCACGTTGACCGCGGCCACCACCGGAGTGGCCGTGGCCGTGAACGACGAGGTGGTCACGCGCAGCGCCTGGGAGACGACGGCGCTCAGCGACAGCGACCGCGTGGAGGTTCTGACGGCGGTGCAAGGTGGATGACCTGATCATCGCCGGGGAGAAGTTCTCGTCCCGGCTCATCATGGGCACCGGCGGCGCCCCGTCGCTCGATGTGCTCGACCAGGCGCTGGTCGCGTCCGGCACCGAGATGACCACGGTCGCCATGCGGCGGCTCGACCCGGAGGCCCGCGGTTCCGTCCTCGACGTGCTGCGCAGGCGGGACATCAAGGTGCTCCCCAACACCGCGGGCTGCTTCACCGCGGGCGAGGCCGTGCTGACGGCGCGGCTGGCCAGGGAGGCGCTCGGCACGCCCTGGGTCAAGCTGGAGGTCATCGCCGACGAGCGCACGCTGCTGCCCGACCCCATCGAGACGTTCGACGCGGCCGAGCGGCTGGTGGCCGACGGGTTCGTGGTGCTGCCGTACATCGGCGACGACCCGGCGCTGGCGCGGCGCCTGGAGCAGGCGGGCTGCGCGGCCGTCATGCCGCTGGGCGCGCCGATCGGCTCCGGGCTGGGCATCCGCAACCCGCACAACATCGAACTGATCGTGGAGGCCGCGTCCGTGCCGGTCATCCTCGACGCGGGCATCGGCACGGCCAGCGACGCGGCCCTGGCGATGGAACTGGGCTGCGACGCCGTCCTGCTGGCCACGGCGGTCACCCGGGCACAGCGGCCCGACCTCATGGCCACGGCCATGCGGGAGGCCGTGACGGCCGGGCGCCTGGCCCGCCAGGCGGGGCGCATCCCCCGCCGCCGCTACGCCGAAGCCTCCTCCCCGATGACCCCGTAACCCATCTCCCCCGGCGAGGGCTCGCGACCGCTCGCGCGGGCGACGTTGACGGTCGCCGGGGCGCCCCCGCGCGGTATCACCGCGCGGGGAACGTACGGGCACGGCCCCGGTGACCGGCGCATCCGGCCGGCCCTCGTAGGGGGAGCGGCCGCCCGGACGACACGCCCGGACTGCCGCGGGTGAAGGGATGGTCCGCCTCCGGGTCTCCTGCCTCGGTCCGGAGCCCGGGGACGCGGGGCGCGCGGCCGACCGGTAAGGGCGTGACGCCGGTGAGGCTGTGTCCGCTTCCCCGGGACGAAGGGCGTACGAACGAGAACGTCTCCGCATCGGTTTCGGGCGGCCGGGCCCTGTCAGTGGCAAAACGCCCGTAAACTCAGCGGGGTGGACACGACGACTGCGGACCCCCTGGTCGGGCGGCTCCTCGATGGGCGCTATCGCATCGAGAGCCGGATCGCCCGGGGCGGTATGGCGACCGTCTACCTCGCGCTGGACATCCGGCTCGACCGGACGGTCGCGCTGAAGGTCATGCACCGCTCACTCGCCGAGGACCCGGCGTTCGTCCGGAGGTTCATCGGCGAGGCCAAGTCGGTGGCCAGTCTCTCCCACCCCAACATAGTGCACGTTTTCGACCAGGGCACCGACACCGACGTGGTCTACCTGTCGATGGAATACGTGCCAGGCCGCACGCTGCGCGACATCCTGCGCGACCGCGGCCGGCTGCCGGCCCGCGAGGCGCTCGAGATCATGATCCCGGTCCTGGCCGCGCTCGGCGCGGCCCACCAGGCGGGCCTGGTCCACCGCGACGTGAAGCCGGAGAACGTCCTCATGACCGACGACGGCCGGGTCAAGGTCGTCGACTTCGGCCTGGCCAGGGCCATCGAGGCGACCAACCAGACCCGCACCGGCGTGATGATCGGCACGATCGGCTACATGTCGCCCGAGCAGGTCACCACGGGCGGCGCCGACGTGCGCAGCGACGTCTACGCGGCCGGCATCATGCTGTTCGAGCTGGTGACCGGGCAGCAGCCGTATGACGGCGAGACGCCGATGTCGGTGGCCTACCGGCACGTCCATGACACCGTGCCGGCGCCCTCGTCGTTCGTCCACGACGTGCCGCCGCTGATCGACACGCTGGTGGCGCACGCGACGGCCCGCGAGCCGGGCGACCGTCCCGCGGACGCCACCGCGATGCTGGTGGCCGCCGTCGACGCGCACCGCATGTTGCCGCGGATGACCGGCCAGCCCGTGAGCGGCCCCGTGCCGCCGCGCGTCCACCAGCAGGGCGCCCACCAGCAAGGCGCCGGCTCCGCGGCGCGGTCGCGCCCGCAGGCCGCTCCCGCTCACACGCTGATCCAGCCGCGGGCGGAGGTGCCGCAACGGCGCGCGTTCCGGCCCAACTGGTTCCTGGTGACGCTGGCCGCCGTGATGGCGGTCGCGGTGGGGCTGACCGGCTGGTACTTCTCGCAGTCCGACCCCGTCATCGTCCCCGACCTGGTCGGGAAGGACATGGCGATCGCGGAGAAGAACGCCGCCGCGCTCGGCCTCGTGGTCCGCAAGGCCGACGGCAGGCACGACGAGAAGGTGGCCGCCGGCCTGGTCCTGCGCACCGACCCGGTGGCCAAGACCGAGCTCGACAACGGCGACACGATCACGCTGGTGCCCTCGCTCGGTCCCAAGCGCGTCATCGTGCCCAACGTGGCCGGGATGACCGGCAACGACGCCCGCGTGGCCCTCGCCGACGCGGGGCTGACCGTCGACTCGGTCAAACGCCTGGCCAACCAGGAGGTCGAGCGCGACAAGGTGATCCGCACCTCGCCGCAGGTCGGCGAGAAGGTGAAGGAAGGCACCAAGGTCGACATCTTCGTCAGCGCCGGGCTGGTCATGCCCGACGTGGGCGGCATGCCGAAGGACGAGGCCGCCGGCCATCTCAGCGGCCAGGGTTTCCAGGTGCAGGTCAACGAGGTCGACGACGACGCCGAGCCGTGCACGGTCATCGCCCAGGAGCCCAAGGCGAAGACGGAGGTCGACAAGGGCGCCCAGGTCATGATCACGGTGGCGCGGTGCCAGACGGACTTCTGGGACTGGTTCGGCGGCCGCGACGGCGAGGGCCGCGACGACCGGCATCTCCGCGTGGTGCCAGGGGTGCTCGGCAAGGAGCTCAGGGACGCCAGGTCCGAGTTACAGGCCCTGGGCTTCCAGGTGCGGGTGCAGCGGCTGGTCAACGCCGGCGTGGTGAAATACCAGCGCCCGCTGCCCAACAGCGAACGCCCGTCGGGAAGCACGGTCTACCTCTGGCAGTGAGCGCCGGTCCCGCCGGCCCGGCCCGCACCCCTGCCCGCCTGCACGCGCCGGGCATGGTCAGGACAGGTGGCCGTGGAGGCGGATCCTGGCCAGACCGCCGTCCGGGTAGATGTCGACCCTGACGTGGGTGACCGGGCCGGGGTGGTGGAGCCGGAAGCGGTGCGGGGTGTCGGGCTGGAGCCTGGTCCTGGGCAGCAGCTCGACCTCGCGCTCCCCGTCGATCCCGGTGAGCGCGACCGCGCCGGGCGCGTTGAACAGCAGGTTCGTGGTGTCGATCTCAGCCAGCTTGACGACGCCGCGGCCGGCCAGCCGGATCACCAGCCAATCGTTGCCCTCGTCCCGGCGGCGCGCGGTCTCCCAGCCCTCCGCCTGGTGGCGGGCCAGGCCGGGGGCGATGACGTTGTTGGGGGCGGAGTAGAAGTCGTTGGAGCAGGCGGTGACCAGGCCGCCGTTCGCCAGGGCGGCCAGGTCGAGGCCGAGGCCGTCGTAGGCGGACATATCGGGGCGGGCTTCGCCGTGCACGCGCAGGCGGGCGACGCCCCCGTCGGGGTGGATGTTCAGGCGGACGTGCGTGTAGCGGGTCTCGCCGGCGACCTGGAAGTGGTGTTCGGCGTCGCCCTTCAGCGCGGCCTTCGGCACGATCTCCGTCCATGGGGCGGCCAGCAGCTCGTCCGGGGACGGATGGCCGTGGACGGCGGCGGCCTCGACGGAGGCGTACGGCGGGTAGTTGCCCTTGAACCAGGCGGTGTCGATCACCACGGCGCGGATGACGCCGGGGACGCCCAGGCGGACGAGGGCCCAGTCGTGGCCGGGCTCGCGCCTGCGCCGGGTCTCCCACCCGTCGTAGACCTGCCCCTTGTTGCCGAAGGTCCCGGCCTGGAAGCCCGGACGGCCCGGCCTGATCAGGCTCTCCTTCTCGGCGAACGACTCGTCGCTCGCCGCCACCACGGAGCCGCCGAGGGCGCGCCCAGCCAGATCGGGCAGGTTCAGGTCGGGCTGCGCGTCGGAGTGTGACATCTAGTGCTCTCCCAGCAGAAGCCGTCCGCAGGGCTCGCCGTCCACCGGCCTGCCGCGCAGCCAGGTGGTCAGGACGGCTCCCCTGAGGGTGCGGCCGTGGTAGGGGGTGACGGGGTGCCTGTGGTGCAGGAGTGCGGCGTCGACCGGGCCGGCGGCGGCCGGATCGAAGGCCACCAGGTCGGCATCATTGCCCGGCTTGATGCTCCCTTTTCCTGATATTTCAGCCATTGCGGCGGGGTTGGCGGACATCCAGCGGACCACATCCGCAAGCCCGAACCCCCTGCGCGACGCCTCCGTCCACACCGCGCGCAGCCCGAGCTGGAGCGAGGCGATGCCGCCCCAGGCGGCGGCGAAGTCGGGCGCCTTCAGCTCGGCGGGCGACGGCGAGTGGTCGGACACGACACAGCTCAGGACACCCCTCCTCAGGCCGTCCCACAGCAGGTCGCGGTTGGCCTCCGAGCGGATGGGCGGGCAGCACTTGTACGCGGTGCCCCCCTCGGGCACCTGCTCGGCGGCCAGCGTCAGGTAGTGCGGGCAGGTCTCCGCCGTGACGGCCGCTCCGCGGGCCCGGGCCTCCTCCAGGACGTCCAGGCAGGCGGCGCTGGAGACGTGCAGGATGTGCACCCTGGCCCCGGTCTCCCCGGCCAGCCGGACGACCTGCTCGACGGCGCTGCGCTCCGCCCTGTCCGGCCGCGAGTCCAGGAACTCGCGGTACGTCGGGCCGGACGGCTCGCCGAGCAACGCCGGATCCTCGGCGTGCACCACCATCACCCCGCCGAACCCGGCGATCTCCTCCAGAGCCTGCCGTGCCTCGGAGACGCCGAGCGGCGGGAACTCCTCCACGCCCGACGGCGACATGAAGCACTTGAAGCCGTGCACCCCGCGCTCGCGCAGCGGCGCCAGGTCCTTGACGTTGCCCGGCACGGCCCCGCCCCAGAACCCGACGTCCACCCGGCACTGGCCGGCGGCGGCACGCAGCTTGGCCTCGAAGGCCCCGACGTTCACGGTGGGCGGGAGCGAGTTGAGCGGCATGTCCAGGATCGTGGTGACGCCGCCGGCGGCGGCCGCCCGGGTCGCCGAGGCGAACCCCTCCCAGTGGGTGCGTCCCGGCTCGTTGACGTGCACGTGCGTGTCGACCAGGCCGGGGAGCAGGGCCAGGTCGCGCAGGTCGATGTCCTCGGCGGCGTCGAGCGGTGCCGCGTGGTCGTACAGGGCGACGATCTTCTCCCCGCGCACGGCCACCGCGGCCGCCCGCTCGCCCTCGGGGGTGAC
Source organism: Nonomuraea sp. KM88 (assembly GCF_052245635.1). Lineage (NCBI taxonomy): Bacteria > Bacillati > Actinomycetota > Actinomycetes > Streptosporangiales > Streptosporangiaceae > Nonomuraea > Nonomuraea sp. KM88. Next base: position 540,791 of record NZ_JBQQCC010000003.1, read on the forward strand.
GGTCCTGCGGGATCGCACGACGAGGTCGAACCCGGTCATCCGGCGCCTCCCTGGAGATGGTCGGCGGCGAGCCGGGCGGCGAGGCGTTCGAGCAGCGGGCCCGCCTCAGTCATGCAGCGGTCCTCGTCGGGCTCCAGGTCGGTCAGGGCGTAGGCGGCCTCGATGCCCGCCGCCTTCAGCTCGGCGTCGGAGAGGGTACGGCGGCCGCAGACGGCGACGACGGGAACGCCCGCCCTGGCCGCGGCCTGGGCCACGCCGACCGGCGCCTTGCCGCGCAGCGACTGCTCGTCCAGGGACCCCTCGCCCGTGATCACCAGCCGCGCGTTCTCCGCCAGCTCGCCGAACCCGAGCAGGCCGAGCAGGTAGTCGATGCCGGGCCGCAGCTCCGCGTGCAGGAACGCCAGCGCCGCGAACCCCACCCCGCCGGCCGCGCCCGCCCCCGGCGCTCCGGCCACTCCCATGGCCCGGGGGGTGTCGTCATGCTCGTGCTCATGGTCGCGCCCGCTTCGCTCCTCGTTGGCTCGTTCCTCGCTCTCTCGTCCCGAGCTCCTGCGCTCGACGGCGCCCACCAGCCCATGGGTGGCGGTCGCCACCGCCGCCAGCCGGGACAGGGAGCCCTCCAGGATCTCGACGTCGTCGGGGGTCGCGCCCTTCTGCGGCCCGTAGACGGCGGCGGCGCCGTGAGGGCCGAGGAGCGGGTTGTCCACATCGCTCGCCACCACGAACTCCACGCCCGACACGTCGAGGAAACCGGACATGTCGATGCGGGCGAGCTCCTTGAGCGCGGCCCCGCCCCGGGGGAGCTCGTCGCCGCCGGCGTCGAGCAGGCGCGCGCCGAGGGCCTGCACCATGCCCGCTCCCCCGTCGGTGCACGCGCTGCCGCCCAGCCCCAGGACCACCCGCTTGGCGCCGCGGCGTACGGCGTCGGCGACCAGTTCGCCCGTGCCGTAGCTGGTGGCGGTCAGGGGCTCGCGCCCGCCGGGCAGCCGGCGCAGCCCGGACGCCTCCGCCAGCTCGACCACGGCCGTGCCGGCCGCCTGCCAGGCGTACGAGGCGGGGATCCGCTCGCCCGTGGGGCCGGTCACCTCGATCGTGACCCGCGTGAAGCCGCCGGCCACGGCGGCGTCGACGGTGCCGTCGCCCCCGTCGGCGACCGGCAGCTCCACCGTGGGGACGCCGAGCCCGGCCGACACCCGGGAGGCCACCTCCGCCGCCGTCAGCGACCCCTTGAACTTGTCCGGAGCGACCAGAACAGGCTGAACCACAACGAACTCCCGCATGATGGTGAACAATGTCCTGACGCGCCTTCCTGCCCGGTGCGAGCGGGCAGGAAGGCGTGACTCATCATCATCACATCCCGGGCCGTTCATCCCATACGCTGCCCAGGGCGATCGGCGGGGGCGCGCCGGGGACCGCTAGGAGACCGCTCTGTTGACATCCTCCCGGTCCTGAAGGACCGGGATTCCAGCCGTCGCCGACTGGCCTTCCTGCTTCACGCCGGTCGCCCGCCCGAGAAGGAACTCTCGTTGAGGTCTTACACCAGCTCCACAGGCGTTTCACCTCTCCGCAAGCCCTGCGGCGAGGGTGCTTCTGATCGTGCGTCCGGTGGCTTGGTCATCGCCACCGTCGAACACACTACCGAACCGTGCGGTGTCGTGCAGCGCTTTGACGGCCGTCCTGGTCGAGGTCGGCCTCCTGGCTCATCGCCCCGAGGGCCTCGGGCGGCAGGTCGGGGAAGTGCCGCCTGAGCTCGGACTCGCTGATGTAGCCGTCGCCGTCGGTGTCGATCGACGCGCTGAGCCGGGCCAGCCGCTCGTCTGATAGCTCCGCCGCCACGGGACCGCCTTCCGGATGCTCGTTCGTACGGGTGCTCGTTGTCCGGATGCCCCCACACCCTAGTCATCATTGACCCATGACAACCGGATGGAACCCCGTTTACCGGCGAGCGGAGAAGGGCCGGGAGGATCAGGTCCTGGCGGTGCTGGACGAGTGCGCCGCCTGGCTCGCCGCGCTGGGGGTGCGGCAGTGGCCGGACAGGTTCGAGCGGGCGTGGATCGAGCCGGCCGTCGCGCGGGGCGAGACCTGGCTGGTCCACGTCGGGGACGAGGTGGCCGCCACCGTCACGCTGGACTGGTCCGACAACCTGTGGGACGACGACGGGACGGCCGGATACGTGCACCGCATGGCCGTACGCCGGTGGGCGGCCGGGCTGGGCGCGCACGTGCTGGGATGGGCGGCGGACACGACACGCGGGCAGGGGCGCGACCGGCTGCGGCTGGACTGCGTGGCTTCGAACCGGCGGCTGCGCGGCTATTACGAGTCCGCCGGATTCGCGCACCGCGGGGACGTCGCCGTCGGCGGCGCGCCGGGGCAGCGCGACCCGGACGGCCCGGTCACCCTCGTGAGCCGCTACGAGCTGCCGCTCACGCCGTGAAGCCTTCGTGGACGTGCCTCGCTGGGCGCACGCCGCGCTCCTCCGCCAGCCGCACCAGTCGCCGGCGGGCGGCGGCGCCCGCGCGCCCTGCCGCGTCCTGGGAGACGGTCGTCAGCTCTCCGCCGGCCACCACGGTCCGCCCGCCGACCAGCACCAGGGCCGGCGGCGGCGCGGGCCCGAAGACCAGCGCGCACACCGGGTCGGCGACGGCGGCGGCGAAGGACCCGACCGACCACAGGACGACGTCGGCCAGCTTGCCCGGCTCGAGCGAGCCGAGCTCGTCCGCGCGGCCCAGGTTGCGGGCGCCGCCCAGGGTGGCCAGCTCCAGGGCCTGCCGGGCCGTGAGCGCCCCGGGACCGTATCGGGCCCGCTGGAACAGCAGCGCCTGCCGCATCTCCCCGGCCAGCGGGGTGAGCTCGGAGGAGGCGCTGCCGTCCACGCCGAGGCCGACGTTCATGCCGCGGCGCAACATCTCGGACACGCGGGCGATGCCCGCGCCGAGCCGGCCGTTGGAGGAGGGGCAGTGGGCGGAGCCGGTGCCGGTGGCGGCGAGCTTGCCGATGTCGGCGTCGCTCAGGTGCACGGTGTGCGCGAACCACACGTCGGGCCCGAGCCACCCCAGCTTCTCCATGTAGTCGACGGGCCGCGTCCCGAACTGCTCCAGGCAGTGCTCGTCCTCGTCGAGGGTCTCGGCGATGTGGGTGTGCAGGCGAACGCCCTTGGACCTGGCCAGCGCCGCCGACTCCGTCATCAGCTCGGCACTGGCCGAGAACGGCGAGCACGGCCCCACCGCGACCCGCACCATCGAGGAGAACGACGGGTCGTGGTGGGCGTCGACGGCCTCGGCCGTGGCGGTCAGGACCTCGTCGAGCTCCTCGACCACGATGTCCGGCGGCAGCCCGCCCTTCGACTCTCCCATGTCCATGGAGCCGCGCGCCGGGTGGAACCTGAGGCCGATCTCGCGGGCGGCCTCGATGCCCGCCGCGAACAGGTCGCCTCTCCCCTTGGGGAAGAGGTAGTGGTGGTCGCTGGAGGTGGTGCAGCCCGACAGCGCCAGCCAGCCCAGGCCGGCGGCGGCGGCCCCCTTGACCACCTCGGCGTCCATGGCGGCCCACACCGGATAGAGCGCGACCAGCCACTCGAACAGCGTGGCGTCCTGCGCGAGCCCTTGCGAGGCCCACTGGTAGAGATGGTGGTGGGTGTTGACCAGGCCGGGCGTCGCCAGGCAGCCGGAGCCGTCGATCCGGGTCGCCCCCGGGGCGGCGGGCGCGGGCCCGGGACCCACCGCGGCGATGCGATCTCCCTCGATCCTGATGTATCCGGATGGGATCTCGGGGCCGGTGACCGGCGCGACATGCACGTTCTCGATCACGATGACGGGTTCGGACGTCGAGCCGGTGCGCGGGTCGTTCACGTGGCCGCCTTCCGCCGCGCGGCCAGCCGTACCGCCTCGAGGATCTTCTCGTAGCCCGTGCACCGGCAGAGGTTGCCCGCCAGCGCCTCCCTGATCTCCGCGTCCGACGGCCGCTCGACGCGCGCGATCAGGTCGTGCGCCTGCACGATCAACCCCGGCGTGCAGAAGCCGCACTGCACCGCGCCGCACTCCGCGAACGCCTCCTGCACCGGGTCGAGCCGGTCCCCCTCGGCCAGCCCCTCGACGGTGCGCACCCGCCGCCCCTCGGCCTGGCCGGCGGCGACCAGGCACGAGCAGACCGGCACGCCGTCGAGATAGACCGTGCACGAGCCGCACTCGCCCTGCTCGCAGGCGTTCTTGGAGCCGGGCAGGCCGAGCCGCTCGCGCAGCACGTACAGCAGGCTCTCTCCCTCCCACACGTTGTCGGCGCTCTCCTCGCGGCCGTTGACGGTGAAGGTGACGCGCATCAGGCGGCCCTCCTTCCCAGATGGTCGTTCCAGGCCCACGTGAGCGTGCGGCGGGCCATCACCCCGATGGCGTGCACGCGGTAGGCGGCGGTGCCGCGGACGTCGTCGATCGGCGCGGCCGCGGCCGCGCACAGCTCGCCGAACCTCCTGAGCAGCGCCGGGTCGAGCGGCGCCTGCCAGTCGAGCTCCCGCGCCAGCAGTTCCTCGGCCTCGTACGCCCGCCGCGGCGTGGGCGCCGCCGACCCGAGCCCCGTGCCGACCCGCCTCTCCTCGGGGCGCAGCGCGACCGCGAACGAGCACACCGCGATCACCATGGCGTTGCGGGTGCCGACCTTGGAGAAGTACTGGGGCCCCGTGGCCGGCCTGACGTGCACGGCCCTGATGAGCTCGTCCGGTTCGAGCGCGCTGCGCTTGACCCCGAGGTAGAACGCGGTGGCGGGGATCATCCTGACCCCCCGGTCCCGCGACTCCACCTCGACCACCGCGTCGGCGGCGAGCAGCGGCGGATGGCTGTCGCCCGCGGGTGAGGCCGCGCCGAGGTTGCCGCCGACGGATCCGCGGTTGCGGATCTGCGGCGAGCCGACCGTGCGCGAGGCCTGCGCGAGCCCCGGCAGCGGCCCGCCCAATTCCTCGATGATCGTCGTGTACGGCACCCCCGCCCCGACCCGGCAGACGCCGCCCTCCATGCCCCACGCGCGCAACTCGGCCACCTGGCCGAGGTCGAGCAGCGCGGCGGGCCTGCGCACGTCGAAGTTGAGCTCGACCATCACGTCGGTGCCGCCCTGGATGGGCACCGCGTCGGGCCGGTCCGCCTTGGCGGCCAGCGCCTCATCCCACGTCGTGGGGCGCAAGAAGTCCATCGGTGTCTACTCCCAGGCGAATCCGGCGTCGGGCGCGTCCTCACGCAGCACACTGCCCTCGATCAGGCCGTACGGGCGGTCGGCGGCGAAGAAGACCTCGTTGTCGTTGTCCAGGCCGAAGGGCGACAGGTCGACGGCGAAGTGGTGCTTGTTCGGCAGGGCCAGCCTGACCTCGCAGATCTCCTCGCAGGCGGTCAGCGCCCGCTCGCCCATGGCGTACAGGGTCTGCTGGAGCGAGCGGCTGTGCGTGTCCGCGAACGCCTCGACCAGGCATCGCCGCACCCGCTCGTAGGACGAGCCGTAGGAGGGGGTGTCACCGGCGTGCCGCCACCGTGCCTCGACGGCTGTGGCGAGGACCCGGTCGGTGGCGGGCGGCAGCGTGGTGTACTCGTCGGCGATGTAGCCGTGGAACTCCGACCCCGTCGAGTTGAGCAGCACCAGGTCCTTGAGCCCGGACACCACGGTGGCGCGGCCGTCGCGGTCGCGGTGGACGACGCAGGTGCGCACCTCGCCGCCCGCGCGCGCGAACGAGTGCGGACCCTCGCGGCGCCAGGCGTACTCCTCGATCTCCACCCTGGCGTGGTGGATCGAGGGTTGCGACCCGGCGAAGTGGCCGGCCAGCAGGAGGGCGAACTCCTCGATCTGGCCGACGCCGTGTTTGCTCGCGAACGCGTACACGGTGTTCTTCTGCGTGTCGGTCGGCAGCACGGCGGCGTTGTCGCCGGTCAGGTGGACGGCCTCCATGTCGCCCGACAGGGACGTGCTGACGTTGACGTCCTTGACGTGGTGCACGGGGCCGTCCTTGACGACGTGGACGAGCCGCGTCTCCGCCTTGCCGTAGCGGTTGGGCCCGAGCTTGACGGCCATCTAACTCCCTCGGTAGGTGGAGTAGGCGTACGGGCTGAGCAGCAGGGGCACGTGGTGGTGCCGGCCAGGATCGGTCACGGTGAAGGTGACGACGACCTCGGGATAGAACGTCTCGGGCAGGTAGCCGCCGGTGTCGAAGACGACGCGGTGCACCCCGGTTCCCGGCTCCCAGCCCTTGATCCGGCCGTCGGCGTCGGTCCGCCCCTCGGCCAGGACGCTTCCGTCGTGCTCCAACCGCACGCGGACGCCCTCGGCGGGCAGCCCGGTGACCGCGTTCAGCACGTGCGTGGAGAAGCTCATCTCCCCTCCTCGATGAGCTTGCGCAGCCGCACCCGCGTGATCGCGGCCAGCTCGGCGCGTACGACGTCGCGCTCGGTCTCCTCGTCGTTGCGCAGCCGGGACGTGAGCTTGGCCAGCAACTCCGCGCCGTCGAGGCCGGTGGCGCAGACGAGGTAGACGTGCCCGAAACGCTCCTCGTAGGCCCGGTTGCCCTCCGCCAGGGCCGCGCGCGACGCGTCGTCGACCCCTGACTGCTCCTGCCGCGACCAGGCCGCCTCCGTGCCGGTGCCGGCCGCCCGCTCGCCGATCCTCGGGTGCGCGCCCAGCGCCTCCAGCACGCCGGACCACGCAAGTTCCCGAACGGCCGCGTCCGCGGCGGCGAGCAGCTCGCCGAGCCCGCGGTACGGTCGCAGGCCCGCGACCTTCACGGCGAAGGCGCGGCAGGCGCAGCAGGCGAGCAGGTCGCGCTCGGCCGCGTCGGGCGGCCGTGCGTTGAAGGCGTCGAGCGCGGTGAGCGTGTCGGGCATGTCTGAAGTACACACATGCGCTACGTGCCCGGTCCATCCGCGAGAACTCCGAACCGGCCGCCCCGATGGTCGGGACTTTTGTGTCATGCTCCAAGTCCCGGGCCAGGGTCAGATCGTGATCACGGTCTTGCCCCTGGCGTGGCCTGCGGCGATGTCGCGCAGCGCGGCCGGCGCCCGCTCCAGCGGCACCAGCGACTCGACCCGCACGCGCAGCTCGCCGCCGTCGATCAGCTCGGCCAGGCCCGTCAGGACCTCCGGGGTGACCCGGTTGATCACGTTGACGCCGCGCAGCCCTCTCGCGGCCAGGGCGTCAGGGTCGAGCGCGTGGACGACGCTGCAGATCACGCCGCCCGGGCGCAGTACGCCCGCCATGGCGTCGACGGCGCCGGCTGGGGTGGCCAGGTCGAACACCGCGTCGATCCCGTCGGGCCAGGCGGCGAGCACCTGTCCTGGCACGTCTCCCTTGGTGTGGTCGACCGTCTCGTTGGCGCCCAGGTCGCTCATGAGGTCCTCCGCGTCCGGCGCGGCGGTGGCGATGACGTACGCGCGGCGCAGGGCGGCGAGCTGGGCGGCCGCCTGGCCCACACCGCCCGTCGCCCCGACGATCAGCACGGTCTGGCCCTCGGCCAGTTCAGCCGTCTCGACCAGGGCGTACGCGGTCGCGCTCGCGGTGGGCACGGCCGCGGCCTGCTCGGGCAGCAGGCCCTTGGGCATGCGGGCGACGGGCCCGTCCTGGGCCACCACGCCGTACTCGGCGTAGCCGCCGAGGCCGCGGGCGGGGTCGCTGAAGCGGCCGTAGACCTCGTCACCGGGCCCGTACGCGGTGACCTCGGCCCCGACGGCCTCCACGACGCCGGCGGCGTCCTGCCCCATGATGAGCGGGAACCTGGGCGACAATCCTGTCATGGCGCCGCTCGCGATCTTCGTGTCGACCGGGTTGTAGGCCGCGGCCCGCAGGCGGACCAGCAGCTCGCCGGGTCCTGGCACGGGCTCTGGCAGCTCGACGAGCTCCGGCCGGGCTCCGAAGGCGGAAATGGCGATGGCACGCATGGGCTCTCCCCGTCTGGCCTGCGTTGGCGAACGAAAGAGGCGTTACCCGCCCGCGTGCCCGCCAAAGGGGACAGGCCAGCCTCTTGGAGCAACCTTTGTGCGGGCCACCTCATCCGGCCGCCTCACCGCGTCACCTCACCGGGTCATACGGGGCCGTCTCACGGGCCTGCTGACCAGACCGGCGCGGTGGCGTACGGGAAGTGTCCGCCACTGCGCCTACACTGTCGGTCATCATGACCCTGAAATCCCTGATCGGCGGACACGTGTCCGTGACGGGCGGCCTCGCGACGGGCGGCCTGAAATACATGGCGGAGATCGGCGCCGAGATGATCCAGGTGTTCGTCACCAACCCGCGAGGGTGGGCGCTCACCGAGGGCAAGCCCGAGCAGGACGCCCGGCTGGCGGAGTCGGGCGTCGACGCGTTCATCCACGTGCCCTATCTCGCCAACTTCGGCTCGCCCAGTCCCGAGACGCTGGCCAACTCCATCGCGATCGTGCGCCACACGCTGCGCCGCGGCGTGGCGACCGGCGCCAAGGGGGTCGTGGTGCACACGGGTTCGGCCGTGACGCAGCCCCGCGACGACGCGCTGCGCCAGACCCGCGAAAACCTGCTGCCGCTGCTCGACGAGATCCCCGACGGCGGGCCCGACCTGCTGCTCGAGCCGATGGCGGGCCAGGGCGCCATGCTGTGCGCCACGGTCCAGGACATCGAGCCCTACCTAGCGGCCCTCGACTGGCATCCGCGGGCCGGCATCTGCCTCGACACCTGCCACGCCTTCGCCGCCGGTCACGACCTGGCGGCCGAGGGCGGGGTGCGGGAGACGTTCGACGCCCTGCACACGATCGCTCCCGGGCGGCTCAAGCTGATCCACGCCAACGACTCGAAGGACGCCTGCGGCGCCAAGAAGGACCGCCACGAGAACATCGGGGCCGGCCTCATCGGCGCGCGGCCGTTCGCCGAGCTGATGCGGCACCCGGCGGTGGCGGGCGTGCCGATCTGCATCGAGACGCCGGGCAAGGCTCCCAAGCACGCCGAGGACATCGCCCTGCTCAAGCAGCTCCGCGACGGCTGAGCGCGCGTACACGGTCGACGCGGGCATGGAGCGCCCGCCGTGCGCGGTCGCGCGACCACCGGTGGCAGCCGGACACAACCGTAACGGGGCCACCGAACATGATGAGGGACGCCCGCTCGCGTGATCCGGAGCCCCCGTGGCCCGGATCGCGGGGCCGGTATTGCGGCCTCAGCGGGCGCCCCCTCACGGAACGGCGTGGCGGGCCCCACCCCCCGGTCAGGGCCCGGCCGCCGCGGCGACCTGCGCGGTCGCCGGTGAATCCGGCGCATCAGATCTGCTGTGAGCCTTGCGGCTTGTCCCCCCAACGCGCCGGGGTGGCTATCCGATGCCGAAACACTACGGTCGCGATCATGCGGGCGAAACCCCGTTTACGGACAGCTCGTCGAACGGTCTGTAGTCATCGCCATACGGAGAGTGCTAATGCGACGAGCGGTCACCGGGCTGCGATGAGCGGCAGTTGGGGGGCCCGCACCCGGCTCGGGCACGTGCATCCTGGCCATCATCCACCCCACCCCGCTCGGCACCCGGCCCGGCGTGACCAGGGACATCATGACCATGGCCGCGAACGCCACCGGCACCGCGACCAGCGCGGGATAGGACGCCGGCTCCCCCACGCGCACGCCTGCCTGCTCGCTGAGCACGAGCGCGGCGGTCACGCCCCCTCCCAGGGCGAACCCCGCCGCCACCCCCGCGTCCGTCAGCCGCCGCCACCAGATGCCGAGCACCAGCATCGGGCAGAACGTGGCTGCGGAGAGGGTGAAGCCGACCACCACCAGCGCCACCGATTCCCGCGGGGTGCTGGCCGCGGTCAGGGCGAGCGCCGCCAGCAGCACCGCGGTCACGGCGGCGCGGAAGGAACGGGCGCCCGCCGGCGGCACGCATGACGACACCGCGCCCCCGACGGCCACCAGCACGCCCACCATGGTCGCGAGGAGCGCCGCGAACGCCCCGGCCGCCAGCACCCCGGTGAGCACCTCTCCGGCGGCCCCGGGCAACATCCTGGCGGGCAGCAGGAGCACGATCTCGTCCGCCGCCGCGTCGCGCGCGTGCCGGTGCCCCAGCGCCCCGTACAACGGCGGGACGACGCCGAACACCGCCAGCATCACCTGGGCCGCCACGATCGACCGCCTGGCCGCGCGGGCGTCCCTGTTGGTGTAGACGCGGACGATCACATGCGGCAGCCCCATCGTGCCCAGCGCGCACGCCAGCAGCACCGCCAGCACCCCGGGCAGCGACGGGTCGCCGGCCCCCGCCAGCCCGGCCACCCCGGCCCGGTAGGAGCCCTCGAACAGGGTGATCGGCCGCGCGCCCGACATCCACCAGCAGATGACCCCCACGCCCAGGAAGACGACCAGCTTCAGCCAGAACTGCGAGGCCTGCAGGCTCGTCACGCTCCCCAGGCCGCCCGCGACCGCCACGCCCAGCGTCGCCGCCCCGACGGCCGCCCAGCCCAGCCACGGCGGCAGCCCGGTCAGCAGCCGCACCACGATCCCGGCGGCGTGCAGCTGGGCGACCATGAACGCCAGCCCGATGACCAGGAGGAAGCAGGTGGTGAACGGGCGCAGCCGGGCCGAGCGGAGCCGCCATCCGGCGAAGTCGGGGAGCGTGTACGTCCCCGAGCGGCGCAGCGGCGCCACGACCAGCGCCAGGATGACGACGAACCCGGCGGCGGCCCCGACCGGATACCACAACATCGGCCCGCCGTGGGTGGCGATGAGCCCCGCGGTGCCGAGACAGGCCGCCGCCGAGGTGACCTCGGAGGAGATCGCGGCACCGTTCCACCAGGGCGGCACCTCCCTGGCCGCCACGTGGAAGTCGGCCAGGCCGCTGGAGCGGCGCGGCCGCGCGGCGCCCACCATCACGCCCAGTACGACGACGAAGGCGATCCCGGTGAGCACCGCGACGGTCATTTCTCCAGCCGCTCCGCCCGTCTCAGCTGCACCACGGCCAGCCCCACCCAGGCGGCCTGGGCGGCCAGCGAGAGCGCCACCCAGACCTCGGGGGCGGGCACCCACATGGCGATGACGGGGACGCCCGCCAGCACCGCGGCGACGGCGGCCACCGTCAGCATGGCCTGCCGTAACTGGCGCCCCACGATGGCCGGCACGTCGGGCGGGACCTGCCTGCCGTGCTCGTCGACGCGCCGCCGGCCGCGCCCGAGGGCGACCGGCCGTCGCGAGACGACGACACGGCGCTCCGCCGTCACCGGACCACTCCTCCGCCGACCGTCACGAGATCACGCCCCTGTGCTGGCGTACGAGCTGTTCGCGGACCTGGCGGCTGTGCCGCCTGCTGACCTGCAGCGTCTCGGTGCCGACGGTGAGCGACACCCGCCCGCCCTCGAACCTGAGCTCGCTGACGTGCTTGGCCGACACCAGAGTGCTGCGGTGGATGCGGATGAACCCGGCCTCCGACCAGCGCCGTTCCAGCGCGGCCAGCGACATGCGCACGAGATAGCTGCCGTCGACGGTGTGCAGGCGCACGTAGTCGCCCTTGGCCTCGGCGAACCAGACGGCCTGCTGGGGCACGAAGCGGGTGCGCCCGCCCAGCTCGACGGGGATCACGTCGTCCTGGCCCGGCTCGGCGGCGGGCGAGGTGGCGGCCTCCAGCCTGCGCACGGCCTCGGCCAGCCGCTCGGCCCTGACCGGCTTCAGCAGGTAGTCGACCGCCTCCAGCTCGAACGCCTGCACCGCGCACTCCTCGTGGGCCGTCACGAAGACCAGCCGGGGCGGGCTGGGGAAGCCGCCGACGAGCCGGGCGAGGTCGAGCCCGTCGAGCCCGGGCATCCGGATGTCGAGGAAGACGCCGTCGAGCCGCTCGCCCGCGCCGATCATCTGCACCATGTCCTGGAGCGCGGTGACGCCGTCGGCCGCGGTCGTGACCTGCTCGATCCGGTCGTCCTGGCGCAACAAGTAGGCGAGCTCCTCCAGAGCCGGCACTTCGTCGTCGACGGCCAGAACTCTCAGCATGTCCACCACGCTGCCGTAGAAAAGCAGAGGCCACAAGGGGTAAGCCAGCTTAGTGTAATGAATTGACTACTATGAGCCAAGTTGTGTCTTCGGTACGCGCAACCGCACCTTGGTGCCGGCGCCCAGCGCGGTCTCCACGACGAGCCCGTAGCCGTCGCCGTAGATCTGGCGCATCCTGAGGTCCACGTTCGCCAGCCCGATGCCGCCGCCCTCGCGGCCGGGTTCGTCGTCGAGCATGCGCCGCGCGCACTCGGGATCCATCCCCGCGCCGTCGTCCTCGACGGTGATGTGCGCCTCGGGGCCCGCGTCGCGCACCACGACCCGCACCTCCCCCGCGGCGCCGCCGTCGCCCCGCATGCCGTGCTTGATGGCGTTCTCCACCAGCGGCTGCAGGCACAGGAACGGCACGGGCACCGGCAGCACCTCCGGAGCCACCTGCACGGTGAAGCGCAGCTTGTCGCCGAAGCGGGCGCGCTCCAGCAGCAGGTAGCGGTCGACGCAGGTCAGCTCGTCGGCGAGGGTGGTGAAGTCGTTGGCCCTGCGCAGGGCGTAGCGGGCGAAGTCGGCGAAGTCGAGCAGGAGCTCGCGGGCGCGCCTGGGGTTCGTCCGGACGAACGAGGCGATCGTGGTGAGCGCGTTGTAGATGAAGTGCGGCGAGATCTGGGCGCGCAGCGCGCGCATCTCGGCCTCCAGCGCGCGCTGCCGCGAGGCGTCCAGGTCGGCCAGCTCCAGCTGGCCGGAGACCCAGCGGCCGACCTCGGTGACGGTGCGCACGAGCGCGGCGCTGACCTCGTCGTCGTGGGCAGCCAGCGTGCCCACGACCGCGCCGTCCACGGTCAGCGGCACCACCACCGCCGCGTACGGCTCGCCGGGGAACACCTGGGCCCGGCCGGCGGCCAGCGTGGCGCGGGCGTGGGCGAGCACGTCCCCTTCGCGCGGCCCTTCGCGCGGCCCTTCGCGCGGCCCTTCGCGCGGCCCTTCGCGCGGCGCGTCCGCCGGGCCGTCCCAGGCCAGCACCGCCTCGGCCGAGGTGATCGCGACGGCGTGGGTGCCGAGCAGCGTGCGCAGGTGCCGGACGGCCTTGCGGGCGGAGTCGCGGCCGAGCCCCGCGCGCAGGGCGGGGGCGGCGAGCGCGGCGATGTGCAACGTGGTGAACGTCGCCTCGTCCGACCTGCGGCCCTGCGGCAGCGCGTCACGGCACGGCCGCGTCCTGGCCAGCCCGTAACCGGCGGCGAAGGCCAGCAGGAACAGCGCCACGCCAGTCAGCATGCGGGCCACCGTAGCCAACAACGCGCCGTGTCCGGGGCGAAACCCGCAGTGAGACCGCTCTTGCGCTACGGCGGGCCCTCGCCGGGTTCTTCCTGGTAGGAGTAGCGCTGTTCGCGCCAGGGGTCGGCGAGGTTGTGGTAGCCGCGCTCCTCCCAGAAGCCCCGGCGATCCTCGAGGAGATATTCGATGCCGCGCACCCATTTGACGCTCTTCCACGCGTAGAGGTGGGGCACCACGATCCGCACCGGGTGGCCGCGGTCAGGGCTGAGCGGTTTCTCGTCGAGCTCCATGGCGAACAGCGTGCCGGGGGCGGTGAAGTCGGACATCCGCAGGTTGGCGCTGTAGCCGTACTCGGCCCAGATCATCACGTGGCGCACGCCGGGGTCGGGCGGGAATGCGCCGATGATGGTGGCGGGGGCGACGCCGCGCCACTCGTTGGCCATGAGCGAGAACTTGGTGACGCAGTGGAAGTCGGCGAGCCGGGTCGTGCGGGGCAGCCGCTCGAACTCCTCCCAGGTGTAACAGTGCTCCTCGCCGGTGGCAGTGGCCCCGAACACGCGGAAGTCCCAGCTCTCGGGCTTGAACGTGGGGACCCTGCCGTAGTGGATCACGGGTCTGCCGCGCGGGACGTACTGGCCTGGAGGCAGGCGCGACTCCTCCACGATCACTCCCCTCGCCGGTCTCGCGTCTTGGGCCATCCTGCCATCGGGCCGCCGATGGCACGCGGCCGGGTGCGGTGCGCTACGATTGGGGTCTATGCGCACAGCGTTCTGGTTTTGGTATGGCGACGGACCCGAGTCCGTTCGCCATCTGACGCTGCGCTAGCAGACAGGCGAACGAAAGGCCCCGGGTCCACGTGGACCCGGGGCCTTTCGTGTTTTCAGGCAGAAGGAGAAGCAGATGGTGATCGTGATGGGCCCGGAGGCCACGCCGGACGATCTCACGTCGATCGTGTCGGTCGTCGAGGCGGCCGGGGTGGAGGCTTTCATCAGCAAGGGGGTGCGCCGCACCATCGTCGGCCTGGTCGGCGACGTCACCCAGCTCGACGCGGCCGGCCTGCGCGGCATGCCGGGGGTGCGCGACGTGATGCGCGTGACCACGCCGTACAAGCTGGTCAGCAGGGAGAACCATCCGGAACGCTCCACGGTCCACGTGGGCGGCGTGCCGATCGGCCCCGACACCGTGACGCTGATCGCGGGGCCGTGCGCGGTGGAGACGCGCCAGCAGACGCTGGACGCGGCCAGGATGGCGCAGTCGGCGGGAGCGGTGCTGCTGCGGGGCGGGGCGTTCAAGCCGCGCACGTCGCCGTACGCGTTCCAGGGGCTGGGCGAGGCCGGCCTGCGCATCCTGGCCGACGTGCGCGAGGAGACCGGGCTGCCGATCGTGACGGAGGTCGTGGACGCCCAGGACGTCGAGCTGGTGGCGTCGTACGCCGACATGTTGCAGGTCGGCACCCGCAACGCGCAGAACTTCGCGCTGCTGCGGGCGGTCGGCGCGGCCGGGCGGCCGGTGATGCTCAAGCGCGGCATGAACGCCACGATCGAGGAGTGGCTGATGGCCGCCGAGTACATCGCGCAGCGCGGCAACCTGGACATCGTGCTGTGCGAGCGGGGCATCAGGACGTTCGAGACGGCGACGCGCAACACGCTCGACGTCTCCGCGGTCCCGGTGGCGCAGCGGCTGTCGCACCTGCCGGTGATCATCGACCCGTCGCACTCCGGCGGCCGGCGTGACCTGGTGTTGCCGCTGACCCGCGCGGCCATCGCGGTGGGCGCCGACGGCGTGATCATCGACGTGCACCCGCAGCCCGAGCAGGCGCTCTGCGACGGCCCGCAGGCGCTCGTCGACACCGACCTGGGTGAGCTGGCCCAGGTCATGACGGACTTCCCCGCGCTGCTCGGCAAGTCGACCGCGGCCGCGGTCGCCGCCTGACCCGGCCCTTCATCCTCTGCCCGGGCTCCTGTCGTTCGCCGTCCCGGTCGTCCCGGTGACGACCGCCCTGATCCGCCCGCCGGCCGAGGGGTGGATCAGGGCGCCGGCCGTGCAGGACCGCCTAGAGCGTGTACTCCTGGATCGAGTCGGCCAGTTGCACGCACAGCTCCTCGGCGTCGAGCCGCTTCTCGATCTGCTTCAGGTCGTCGATCTTGGCCCGCGTCTCGGCGCGCTTGGGCGCCAGCAGGGAGCAGCAGTCCTCGTCGGGCAGCTCCGAGATCTCCAGCGTGCCGATGCGCCGGGCCTCGGCCATGATCTCGGTCTTGTCCCAGCCCACCAGCGGCCGCAGGATCGGCAGCTCGACCGCGTTGTCCTGAGCCGTGATGTTGGTCAGGGTCTGCGAGGAGACCTGCCCGAGCGCGTCACCGGTGATCAGCGCGGCGGCGCGGATGCGGTGGGCGACCTCTTCGGCCGTCTTGAGCATGAGCCGCCGCTGGGCGATCACGGCCAGGCGGTCCTGGCCGGAGGTGCGGATCGACTGCTGCGCCTTGCCGAACGGCACCACCCACAACCGCGAGCCGCCCTGGAACCTGTCGAGCTTCCGCACCAGCGCGTACGCCTTGTAGATCGACTCGGAGGTGGTGAACGGGATGCCCGAGAAGTGCAGGAAGTCGACGTGCAGGCCGCGCCGCATCATCCGGTAAGCGGCCACCGGCGAGTCGATGCCGCCCGACATCAGCACCAGCGCCCGTCCGCTGCTGCCGACCGGCAGGCCGCCCTGGCCGGGGATGCCGTCGGTGAAGACGAACACCTCGTCCCTGTCGACCTCGATGAACACCGTCAGCTCGGGGTTCTTCAGGTCGACGGGCAGGCGGTATTCGTCGTTGATCGCGCCGCCCACCATGCGGTCGAGTTCGTTGGAGCGCAGCGGGAAACGTTTGTCGCGGCGGCGCGAGCGGACCGCGAAGCGGGCGCCGCGCTTTGCTTCCTCGCTCTCCCCGACGAGCTCGAGACCGGCCTTCAGCACCGTTTCCGGGTCTTTCTCGACCCTCCAGGCCCGGTGGATCCACACCAGCCCCGGCACGTCGGCGACCCGCTCGGCCACGGCTCCGGCCTGCTCCGCGGTGGCGCCCTGGGGGAGGAAGATCGCGATCACGCCGTGCCGTCTGCGCACGTCGACCTTGATCCCGAGCGGCTGGAGCGCGTCGCGGATGTTACCGATCAGGCGGCGTTCGAACAGCTCGCGGTTCTTGCCCTTGAGGACGATCTCGCCCAGCTTGAGCAGCACGCACGGCTCGCCCAGGGCAGACATCGTCATGGTGGAACCTCCGGGAAATGGGGAAAAGGCGTGTTGGTGCCAACGTCGCGCGCCCCCGAGTTTAGTCCGCGTCGAGGCCCTGCTCGATCGCATATCGCACCAGCTCCACCCTGTTGTGCAGCTGGAGCTTGCCGAGGGTGTTCTGGACGTGGTTCTGCACGGTGCGGTGCGAGACCACCAGCCGCTCGGCGATCTGTTTGTACGACAACCCCTTGGCGACCAGCCGGAGCACCTGCGTCTCGCGCTCGGTGAGGCGCGGGCCCTCGGCGGGCGCGGGCTGCGCGGCCAGCCGCCGGTATTCGCCCAGCAGGAGCCCGGCCAGCCCGGGGGTGAACACGGCGTCGCCCTCGGCTGTCCTGCGTACGGCGTCGAGGAACTCCTCCCGGCTCGCCGATTTCACCAAATATCCGGACGCGCCCGCCTTGATGGCCTCCAGCACGTCCTCCTGCTCGGCGCTGGCCGACAACACCAGCACGCGCGGCGGCGCCTCCAGCCCGGACAACCCGGCGGCCACCTCGTGGCCCGGCATGTCGGGCAGCCGCAGATCGAGCACCACGAGGTCGGGCCGGACCGCGCCGGCCACCCTGACCGCCTGCCGCCCCTCACCCACGGTGGCCACGACGTCGTAGCCGGCCTCGGCCAGATCTCTCGAGATCCCGTCACGCCACATGGGATGGTCGTCCACCACCATGACCCGCACCATGCCCGCAACTCTAACGCCGGCCGCGCCCCGCGCTCCGGCCTCGGCGGAGCAGGGCCACGATCAGCGTCGCGGGGGCGGGGTCACGCGGGGAGGCTGATCTCGACCTCGGTGCCCTGCCCGGGGACGCTGACGATCAAGACGTCACCGCCCAGGTCGGCCACCCGGCCGCGGATGGAGCGGGCGACCCCCATGCGCCCCTCGGCCAACGCCTCGTCCAGCCGCCCTTCCGGGATGCCCGGCCCGTCGTCCCGCACGCTGACCGTCACGGTGCCCTCGCCCGGCTCCGCCAGCACCCAGGCGCGCGCCGACGGCCCGCAGTGCGCCCTGACGTTGTCCAGGGCCGCCCCGACGGCGGCCACCGCCTGCTCCGCCACCGGCGCCGGCAGGACCAGCGGCGTGGCGGGGGTGGAGACCGTCACCTGGGACGAGGCGTGCCGCAGCAGGAGGGTGCGCAGGTCGGCGGAGCCCGGCTCGCCGGCCTCGCCGGGGCGGTCGGCGACGAGGCGGCGTAAGGCGGACTCCTGCTCACCGGCGAGGCGGCCGAGCTCGGCCGCCTCGCCGCCGAGCCGCTGCCCGCGCCGGTGCACCAGGGCGAGCACCTGGAGGACCGAGTCGTGGATGTCGCGGGCCAGGCGGTCGCGCTCGCGCTGGGCGGCCTCCATCTCGACGGCCCGCTGCATGCGCTCCTCGGCCTGCTTGGCGAGCCTGGCCACGTGGCCGACCACGACGCCCGACAGGAAGAGCAGGACCGCGCCGTTGATCAGGATGGGCACATCGGGGGCGCGCACGCGCAGCCACAGGTCGCCCGCCGCCATGGCGAGCGCCGCCACCGCTCCCGCGCGCCGGCCGCCGTGCACGGCCCAGGCGAGCACGGGCCCGGCGACCCAGGTCGCGGGGACGGGCGTCGTGCCCGCCTCGCCCTGCTCGGCGCCCTGGACGTACGGCGAGGCCAGCAGGCAGGCCAGCACCACGAGCAGGTCGGTCACGAGCAACGGCCACCGGCGCAGCGCGGCGGCGGAGTAGGCGAGCGTCGTCCCCGCGGTCCAGAGCACCATCACGCCGATCACCAGCCAGCCGAGGACCGGCTGCTCGTAGCCGCGGTGCTGGGCCATCAGGACGATCGCGTACACCACGGACGCGACGCGGAAGACGGCGATCGCCCGCCAGAACGGCCCCTCGATAGCCATGAGCCTTTCTCATATTTCCGACATAACAAGTTGACAGATAGTTGCAATATCCATGCGTAAGGGACATTCCCGATGGCAGAATCGGGGACCCCTAATGCAAGGAACGCGATAGATGACCGCTGTGAATCATTTCACCTATGGGCCGCTCACGCCGCTGCTGGCCTACGTGATGTCGTGCATCGGGTCAATGCTCGGCCTGCGTCTCACCGCGCAGGCCCACGCTTCGCGCGGGGGTTCCAAGGTGCGGTGGCTGCTCGGCGCGGCCATCTCCATCGGCGGCACGGGCGTCTGGGTCATGCACTTCATCGGCATGATGGGCTTCCAGGTGGAGGGCACCCAGATCAAGTACGACGTGTGGCTCACCGCGGCCTCCGCGGCCGTCGCCATCATCGTCGTGGGCACCGGCCTGTTCCTCGTCTCCTACGGCCGCGGCCGCCTCCTGGCCCTGCTCGGCGGCGGCCTGCTGACGGGGCTCGGGGTGGCCTCCATGCACTACCTGGGCATGTACGCGATGAACATGTCCGCCCAGGTCTCCTACGACCGCGTCACCGTGGCGATCTCCGTGGTCATCGCCGTGGTGGCCGCGACGGCGGCGCTGTGGTTCACCCTCCGCGTCAGGAAGCCCATCTGGATCACCGGCGCCGCCCTGGTCATGGGCGTGGCCGTGTCCGGCATGCACTACACCGGCATGTACGCGATGCACGTCACGGTCGATTCGGAGCCCGGCGTGATCGCCGGCGCCGACGCGCTCGACTTCCTCGTGCCCCTCATGACCGTGATCAGCCTGATCACCCTGACCATGCTCCTCATGGTGATCCTCTCTCCGTCGGAGGAGGAACTGCACGAGGACGCGGAGCTCCTCGCCAAGCTGGAGCTGCGCCGGCGCACCGCGCAGCAACAGCAGCAGCAGCTCGCCTATCCCTCGCCCGGTGTGGCGCCCGCGCCGATGCCGATGGCGGCTCCCACGCCCCAGGCTCCCTTCTCCCAGACTCCCTTCCCCCAGGGGTCCTATCCCCAGGCGCCCGCCCCGCAGGCCGATCCTTCGTCCATGCCGGCGCCCGGCGGCCAGGCCCAGGCTCCGCGCAGGCAGCCGTCGCGCAGGCAGCCATCGCGCTCGCGCAGAAGGTAGTTGCGCGGCCGACGATCACCCGCCCATACTCCCTTATCAGTACGCGAGGGATGGGTGGGTATGTCGTTGGTCGATCATTTCTCTTTCGGGCTCGTGACGCCCGTCGCCGCCTACGCCGTCTCCAGCATGGGTTCGATGCTGGGCCTGCTCCTGACCTCGCGGGCCCGTGTGGTCGGCGGGCGCGCCGGCGCGTTCTGGCTGGTGGGAGCCGCCCTCGCCATCGGCGGCACGGGCATCTGGACGATGCACTTCATCGCCATGCTCGGCTTCTCCATCCCCGGCATGGCCATCCGCTACGACGTGCCGCTCACGGTCACCTCCGCGCTCATCGCGGTCGTGGTCGTGGGGGTGGGGCTGTTCCTCGCCGCGTACGGCGCCGATCGCCTGAGCTCCCTGCTCGGCGGCGGTCTGCTGACCGGAGCCGGCGTGGCGAGCATGCACTATCTCGGCATGGCCGCGATGAACATGTCAGCACATGTCTCCTATGACCCGGTGATCGTCTCGGTCTCGGTGCTGATCGCGATCGCGGCGGCCACGGCGGCGCTGTGGTTCACCGTACGGGTCAGCGGCGCGCTCAAGATCGGCGCCGCGGCGCTCGTCATGGGCGTGGCGGTCGCGGGCATGCACTACACCGGGATGTACTCCATGACGGTGACGCCGCACCACGAGGTGGGGGCTGTGCCCGGCGCCCAGGGCGTCGACTTCCTGCTGCCGCTGATCGTCGGCACCAGCGTGATCACCGTCGGCCTGCTGCTCGCGGCCCTGCTGTCGCCGTCGGAGAAGGAACTGCGCAACGAGGCGGCCTACCGGGAACGGCTGCGCGCGCACGACGAGGGCGCGCCGGAGATGGATCTCTCCGCCGCGCCCCGCCGATGATCTATGTCATGGGTACGGCCCGCGTCGCACAGGTGGGCCGCCAACTCGCTGCGGCGCAAGCCGTACCCCTTAGGGGGTTGTAGCGGTAACCCCGCTGACGCAGAAGCTACGGCCGCCCGCTTGCAGCCCGCTTACAGTCAGCCGAAGAACACCTCCGCCTCCGCGTAGCGCGAGACGGGCACGGTCTTCAGCTCGGCCGTGGCCTCGTCGAGCCCGACGCGGACGATGTCGGTGCCGCGCAGCGCGACCATCTTGCCGTAGTCGCCCTCGTGGGCCGCGTCGATGGCCTGCAGCCCGAACCTGGTGGCCAGCACCCGGTCGTAGGCCGTCGGGGTGCCACCGCGCTGGATGTGACCGAGCACCGTCGTGCGGGCCTCCTTGCCGGTGCGCTTCTCGATCTCCTTGGCCAGCACCTCGCCGATGCCGCCAAGCCGGACGTGGCCGAACGCGTCGAGCTCGCCCGCCTGCAGCTCCATCTGGCCCTCGACGGGGTGGGCGCCCTCGGCGACGACGATGATCGGCGAGTAGCGGGTGCGGAACCGCGACTCCACGTATTCGCAGACCCGGTCGATGTCGAACGGCTTCTCCGGGATGAGGATGACGTTCGCGCCGCCGGCCATGCCCGCGTGCAGGGCGATCCAGCCGGCGTGCCGGCCCATGACCTCGCAGATGAGCGCCCTGTGGTGGGACTCGGCGGTGGTGTGCAGGCGGTCGATGGCCTCCGTCGCGATGTTGACGGCGGTGTCGAAGCCGAAGGTGTAGTCGGTGCCCGACAGGTCGTTGTCGATCGTCTTGGGCACGCCCACGACCTTGACGTCGCGGTCGTAGAGTTGCTTGGCGACGCCCAGGGTGTCCTCGCCGCCGATGGCGATCAGCGCGTCGACGCCGGTCGAGGCGAGGTTGTCCTTGATCCGGTCGACGCCGCCCTCGATCTTGATCGGGTTGGTGCGCGAGGAGCCGAGAATGGTCCCTCCGCGCGGCAGGATGCCGCGCACGGCCTGGATGTCGAGCGGCATCGTGTCGCCTTCGAGCGGGCCGCGCCAGCCGTCACGGAAGCCGACGAACTCGTGGCCGTACACGCTCACCCCCTTGCGGACCACTGCCCGGATCACGGCGTTCAGGCCGGGGCAGTCGCCGCCCCCGGTGAGCACTCCAATACGCATGGCGGGTTCCTCCCGATGGGGTTCACGTCCAGAATCATATGGTCAGAATCACATGTTCAGACCACGTTCAGACCGCATTCTGCCGGTCGGGCGGGCAGTGGTCTAGACCAAACGCCAGGTCCGCCGGCCCGAACTGACGACGATGCCATTCTGCCGGAGTCGCGGTGGCCGGCGCGCACCCCGCGGCGCGCGGCGTACCGGTCCGCGTGTCCCGCCGCGACGGCGCCCGCACCTCGCGAAGGAGCGATCGAGGACCAGGCGAGGACGGACGCCCCTACCGTCTCACTGATTCGCGTGACGTGCGGATGCGCCGGGGCGGCTGTGAGCGCTCCGGCGCAGCGCACCGTACGGCAGAGGAAGGAGCCGTCATGGACGAGACCGCCCAGATCGAGACCGACAGCCCGGTTGAGGAGAAGAAGAAGGTCACTCTCACGATCCGGCGCCTGGAGAGGATCGAGACCACCACCGAGCGATCCATGGACGCCTGATCTGTGACGTCCTGGCCGGCCTGGCCGCGCCTGGCCGCGCCTGGCCGGCCGCTCCGTGCAACGACCTGGAAGGCAGGCATGCGACTCCCGCAGATCAAGCGCGTTCACCGGCCCATGGCCATGCCCGGCGGCCGCATCGTCATCGGCCTGATGCAACAGGGCGTCTCTGCCGAGATCCAGGATGACGCGGACGGCGCCATCGCCCTGCTGATCACCTTGATGGACGGGACCCGGACCGTCGATGAGATCTGCGCCGCCTTCACAGCCGCCCATGGCGAAGCGGACGAGGACAGCATCCGTGGCGTCATCGGCGAGCTGATCGCCGGCGGCTTCGTCGAGGACGCGGGCGCGCCGGTCCCCGGCAACCTGACCGCGCGCGAGGCCGAGCGTTACGGGCCGCAGAAGAACCTGTTCACGTGGGTCGACCCCACGCCGCGCAGCTCGCCGTACGAGGTTCAGTCGAGGATCAAAGACGCCAGGGTGAGCCTGCTCGGCCTCGGCGGGACCGGCACGGCCGTGGCGGCCGGGCTCGTCTCCAGCGGAATCGGGGCGCTGAACGTCGCCGACTTCGACGTCGTGGAGGAGCCGAACCTCACCCGGCAGCTTCTCTACACGGAGGCCGACATCGGCCGCCCCAAGGTCGACGCCGCCGTGCACCGGCTGCGCTCGATGAACAGCCTCGTCGAGGTGACGGGCAACACGATCAAGGCGGACGGCGCGGACGACATCGCCTCCCTGATCGAGGGCTCCGTCTACCGTCTCGGCGGCCTCCCCACCCAGGCACGGGGGCGGATCTTCCACTGGAACTTCGCCATGTGGGACCACTACTACTTCGTGGACGTCCCGCGCTACGACGACTGCCCGGCCTGCGGGGTTCAGGCTTCGTGAGCGCCGTCACCGCGGAGAGCAGGGTCGCCTTTCACCGGCTGATCGTCCGCACGCACGACGACGATCCGGAGATCGCGGTGGTCGGCAGGCCCGAGATCGGGGAGTTCGTCGAGCTGCCCGCCGTGTACGGTGCGGCGATCACCCTCATGGCCGCGGACCTGTCCGTCGGAGCCGTACGGCGGCGGATGGCCGAAGTCCACCATGTGGAGATCGACCTCGCGGAACTCGTGGAGGCTCTCAGCGCGCTCGGGTTCATCGCCTCCATCGAAGGGGATCCGCTGCCCGACCCTGCCGCGGACGTGCCCCCGAGCCATTTCCACCGGCTGACCGCGCGGCATGTCGCCTGGCTCTTCAGCCCGCCGGTGAAGGCGCTCTGGCTCGTCGTCGTGGCCGCGGCCCTGCTCACCCTCGCCACGCGCGACGAGCTGGTGCCGGTCTACGCCCACTTCTTCTGGTCCGACTATGTCGGCCTCACGGTTCTGGTCAACACGGTAATGATGTCGGCCTCCATCTCGGTGCACGAGCTGATGCACCTCGCCGCCGCGCGCTCCCTCGGGGCGCGGGGACGCATCGGCTTCGGGACCCGTCTGCACAACCTCGTCGTGCAGACGGACGTCACCGGCGTGTGGGGGCTCCCCAGGCGCTCGCGCTACCGCGTCTACCTGGCCGGGCTGGCGTGGGACGTCTTCGTGATCGCGTCCGTGATCCTGGTGGCCGCCCATGCCCCGCTGCCCGAGGTCGTACGGGCTGTCCTTCAGGCGCTCGCCCTCACCGTCCTCATGGCGATCCCCTTCCAGCTGCAGGTCTACATGCGCACCGACCTCTGCTACGTGCTGTGTGAGCTGCTGCGGACCCGGAACCTCTTCGGCGACGGGATCGCCTAGGCGAGATACCTCAGAACGCGCATCCTGGACACGTTGCGGCGCCGTCCGCCCTCCGTCACGGATCCGACGGCCGGTCTCGCTCCCCACGCGCGCCGGGCCACGCGCGTCTACTCCCTCTTCCTGGTGGGCGGAGCGACCGTCGCGCTGACCGCGTTCGGGTTGTTCACCGCACCCATCGTGATCGGCACGCTGCTGCGAGCGCTGGAGGGCCTCACCGGAGGGTCCGCCCTCGCGGCGCTCGACTCCGGGCTCCTGCTCCTCGTCGAGGGCGGCATCCAGATCCTCTTCATCGTGACCTTCGTTCGCAGCCATCCCCGCCTGCTCCGCAGGGCACAACCCGGTCGGCCCCTCACGTGATCAGCACGCAGGCCGGGCTCTCCACGTCGTACACCTGCCCGGTCGGCTCGGGGACGCCGTCCTTCAGCGCGAAGACGTTCACGGTGCCGGAGCGCTGGTTGGCCACGTACATGCGGTCACCGTCGATGGCGAAGTGCCGCGGCCAGTCGCCGCCCGACGGCACCTCGGCCACCACCGACAGGTCGTCCCGCAACACCGAGATCGTGTTGGGGCCGCGGTTGGCGACGTAGACCAGGCCGCCGGCGAGCTCCAGGTGCGAGGGGGCGTTCTCGCCCGCCTGCCCGGAGGCGGGCACGGAGGTGCGCCGCTCGCCCTCGACGAGGGTGACGGTGCCGCCGAGCTCGCCCGCGACGTACAGGCGTGAGCCCGTGAAGGCGAAGTGGCGCGGACCGGTGCCCGGTCCCATCGTGATCGGCTCCAGCGGCGTTCCGTCGGGGCGGTAGCGGCGGATCTCGTCGGTGCCGAGGTCGGAGACGTGCAGGAGGCCGTCGTGGAAGACGGCCTCGTGGGCGTGCGGGCCCGCCTGGCGATCAGGGTCGGGGCCCGAGCCCTCGTGCCGCAGCACGATCGGCTCGCCCTCGAACGCGCCCCTGGAGTCGAGGTGGTAGACGACGGCCGTGCCGTCGCCGTAGTTGGCCGCCGCCAGGAGCCTGCCCGTGGGATCCACGGCGACGTGGCAGGGACTGTCTCCCTCGCTCGGCCGCTCGTCGAGCGGGCTGAGGCCCTCCTCCCCCACGGTGTACGCGGTGAGCCAGCCGCGTTCGAGCTCTCCCACGGCGTACAGCACCGGCAGGGTGGGATGGGCGGCCAGGAACGACGGGGCCGCCACCCTGGTCAGGTCGCCGCCGGTCGTCACGATGCCCGGGCCGTATCCGCCTATGTACACGTGCTTCACGGTGGGTATCCTCCTGTGATTGACTATGGCAATGAGTTCGTTGCCAGAAGCAAGAGTTTCTGAGGTAAGAGCCTTCAACAGGTTCTATACGAAGGTGATCGGCGCGCTACAGGCAGGGATGCTCGACTCGCCGTACTCGCTGACCGAGGTGCGGGTGCTGTTCGAGCTGGCGCACGCCGAACGGATGGAGACCGGCGAGCTGCGCGGGCTGCTCGACCTGGACGCGGGCTACCTCAGCAGGATGCTGGCCCGCTTCGAGGGCGACGGGCTGATCGCGCGCGAACGCTCCGCCTCCGACGCGCGCAAGCAGCTCGTACGCCTCACGCCCGCGGGCTCGGAGGTCTTCGCCAAGCTCGACAGGCGCTCGGCCGAGGAGGTCGAGCGCCTGCTGTCCACGCTGCCCGAGCCCGACCAGGAGCGGCT
The DNA here is from genome assembly GCF_052245635.1 of Nonomuraea sp. KM88. Classification (NCBI taxonomy): domain Bacteria; kingdom Bacillati; phylum Actinomycetota; class Actinomycetes; order Streptosporangiales; family Streptosporangiaceae; genus Nonomuraea; species Nonomuraea sp. KM88. Next base: position 566,243 of record NZ_JBQQCC010000003.1, read on the forward strand.
GGTCACCGGCATGGCGACGATCAGGAGGCTGCTGGGCCCGCCCGGGGAGCGGCAGCCGTACGTGATCAGGCCCCCGCGCACCGGTGACCTGGGCTGGGTCGTCCACCGCCACGGCGCCCTCTACAGCGCCGAATACGGCTGGGGCACCGGCTTCGAGCAGCTGGTCGCCAGGATCGTCGGCGAGCTCGACTTCTCCCGCGACGCCGGGTGGATCGCCGAGGTGGGCGGTGAGCGGGCCGGGTGCGTGTTCTTCGTCCGGCAGGACGCTGCCACGGCCAAGCTGCGGATGTTGCTGGTCGAGCCGTCCGCCCGCGGCATGGGCATCGGGCGGCGGCTCGTGGAGGAGTGCCTGCGGCACGCGCGGGCGGAGGGCTGCCGGCGCGTCACGCTGTGGACGCGCGACTGCCTGGTGAGCGCGCGGCACATCTACCGGGCGGCCGGGTTCGAGCTGGAGTCGGAGGAGAAGGGCACGGAGAACGGCGTCGAGGTCACCGACCAGATGTGGTCGTGCGACCTGCGGGCCACCAGTTGAGCGGCCCCGCCAGGCGCATCAGGCTCGGCACCAGCACCGCCCTGATCACCGTCGCGTCCACCAGCACGGCCACCGCCATGCCGACGCCCAGCATCTGCACGAACGACACCTGAGCGGTGGCGTAGGCGGCGAACGTCAGCGCCAGGATCCCGCCGGCCGCCGTGATCAAGGGGGCGCTCCGCTGCAGGCCCGCGGCCACGGCGTGCTCGGTGTCTCCCGTCCTGTCGTACTCCTCCTTGATACGCGACAAGAGGAACACCTCGTAGTCCATGGACAGCCCGTAGGCGACGCAGAGCATGAGGATGGGGATGCTCACCTCGAGCGTGCCGGTGGGGGTGAAGCCGAGCAGGCTCGACAGGTTGCCCTCCTGGAAGATCCAGACCAGGGCTCCGAACATGACGCCGAGGCTGAGCACGTTCATGAGGGTCGCCTTGATGGGAATGATCACACTCCTGGTCATGAGGAACAACACGACGAAGGTCATGCCCAGCATGAGGGCGAGGACGAGCGGCAGCCGGTCCACCACGGAGGACCGGTAGTCGGCCAGCTCGGCGGGATAGCCGCCGAGCAGCACCTCGAACGGCGGCTCGACGGAACGTACGGCCTCGACGACGCGGACGGGGTCGCCGGCCAGCGCCTCCGCCGACGGGACCACGGACAGCCACGTCCCCTGCCCCGCGAACCTGGCGGGGTCGCCGTCGCCCACCCGGCCGCCCGCGGTGTAGGAGCCCGCCGCCGAGTCGACCTGGGCGACGCCGGGGACCCGGGACAAACGCGCGGCATACGCCGAAATGTCGCCCGACGCCGTACCTTTCGAGATGACCTGGATGGCGTCCGTCTCCTCCGCCGGGAAGGACCGGCGGATGACGTCCTGGGTCTGCCGCGATGATGCCTCGGGCGGCAGGATGCGGTCGTCGGCCACGCCGAAGCGCAGCCCGAGGAACGGCGAGGCCAGCACCAGCAGCACCACCATGGCCAGCCCGCCGGCCAGCAGTGGCCGGCGCATCACCCGCAGCGCCGTCGTGTGCCAGAACCCCGCCGCGCGCTCGGGCCCCTCCCGCTCGGGGAGCATCGTGCCGCCGGCCGTGGCGAGCACGGCGGGCAGCACCAGCACCGCCGCGACCAGGCCGCCGATCACGACGGCGACGCCCGCGTACGCGAAGGAGCGCAGGAAGTCGAACGGCAGCGCGAGCAGCACCGCCAGGGACGTGGCCACGGTGAGGCCGCTGAACAGCACCGTCCTGCCGGCGTGCTCCACGGCGCCAGCGACCGCGCTCGCCCGGTCGGCGCCGCGCCGCGCCTCCTCGCGGAACCGCTGCATCACGAACAGGCAGTAGTCGATGCCGAGGCCGAGCCCCATGGCCAGGGTCAGGTTCAGGGCGAACGTCGAGATCTCGGCGAACAGCAGGGCGCCGCCGAGGAGCGCCAGCCCCACCACCATGGCGAACACCCCGGCCAGGATCGGCACCACGGCCGCCACCACGCGCCGCTGGTGGAACCAGAGCAGCACGAACGCCAGCGGGAAGATCACCAGCTCGGCGCGGACGAAGTCCTGCCTGGCCAGGGGCACCGTCTCCCTGAACACCTCCTCCCCTCCCCCGGCCCGCACCTGGAGCAGGCCGCTGCCCTCGGTGATCTCGGGCACGAGCCCGGGCAGGACCCCGGCCCGCACATGGTCGGCGTCACCCGGGATGCGCACCAGGATCAGCGCGTGCCTGCCGTCGCCGCTGCGCAGGGCGGCGGGCCGGTCGCGGGTCCAGTAGGAGGCGGCCTCGGCGACGCCCTCCTCGCGCCCGATCCGGGCGGTCAGCTCCCTGCCCGCCGCGACGACGGCGGGATCGTCCACGGTGCCGCTCCTGGCGGTCACCAGGAAGATCATGTCCGGGCTGCCCGTGCCGAACCGCGCGACCAGCTCGCTCTGGGCGCGGTCGGACTCCGATCCCGGCGCCTCGAACCTGGACAGGGACAGCTGCGACACCGTGCCCGCCGCGAGCACCGCGGCGACGACGGACACGGCCAGGGCGAGCGCGAGCACGAGCCGGCGGCGCCGGACGAGGAGGAACCCGAGCCTGCGCAGCGCCGGGTCCGCGACGCTCGCTCCGGCGGCCCGGGGCCGCGCGTTCACCGCCATGCCGGCACCTCGGCGGGCGTCCTCAGGGGGCCGGGCTCGATGACGAGCACGGTAATCATGGCGTCTCCTCAAAACTCGGTAAACTACTCGTGTTTACGGTTCGCACCAGAAATACAAGCAAAAGCTCGTGTTTGTCAATGAGGAGACGCATGGCTGAACGCACGGTCCGCCGGCAGGCGCGCGGCCTGAAGCGCATGGCGGAGATCCTCGACGCGGCCGAACAGGTCATCGCCGAGGTGGGCTATCCCGAGCTGACCACGAACCAGGTCGCCGCGCGGGCGGGGATGTCACCCGGGTCGCTGTACCAGTTCTTCCGCAACAAGGAGGAGATCCTGGACGGGCTGGTGACCCGCTACACCGACGACCGGCAGGAGTTCTGGGCCGGACGGCTGGCCGCCGTCACGCCCGACGTTCCCCTGGACGTGCTGGTCGGGCAGTTGGTGGACGAGAGCGTGCGGTTCAAGAGCCGCTCGCCGGCGTACTGGTCGTTGTTGTACGGGACGGCGACGGGCGATCGCCTGGCCGAGGCGGCCGGACGGCTGCACGACGACATCGCCCGGCACATCGCCTCCATGCTCCGCCGCCGCTCACCCGGGCTTTCTGAGGAACGCTCCCTGCTCGTGGGCAGCATGGCGCTGGCCATGGTGAAGGCGGTGATGCCGATGATCACTTCGGCGTCGCCCGAGCGCGGCGCCGAGCTGGTGGACGAGCTGAAGTTCGCGCTCGTGCGCTATCTGAGCTGACCGGCAGGGTCATCGGGCAGGCTCGCAGGGAAGCACGGGCCCGGGATGATCGGGCCCGGGACGATCGGCGAGGGAGATCGGGGAGCGCGAAGCTCAGGCCGGAGAAGCTCAGGCGCGGAAGCGGCCCGTCACCTCGAACGTGTGCCCCTCGGCGCGGCCCCGCCGCGCCGAGAAGTAGAGCCGTTCGCCGTCCGGGGAGAACGCCAGCCCTGTCAGCTCGGCGCCGTCGTGCCCCTCCAGCCGCAGGAACGGCGTGACCGCCCGGTCGGGGGCGATGACGTCGATCTGCGTGGTCTCCCTGGCCACGTAGAGGTCGCCCGAGGGCGCCGCCGTGATGGCGCGCACGCCCGAGCACAACCGGTCGAGCGTCGAGGTCTGCGCATCGTAGGCCCACAGGCCCGAGTCGCCCTTGGTGGTGAAGTAGCACACCCCGCCCGCGTAGTGGCAGCCGTCACCGCCGTCGAAGTGGCGGGCGTCCTCCACCTGGTGGCGGGCCTCCTGGAAGAGCGCCGCCGGCGAGGGCACCGCCTGCCAGCGGCCCGAGGCGCAGAGGACCTCCAGCGCGCCCTCCGTCAGGTCACCCCAGTCGCCGGGTATGAACCGGTAGAAGCAGCCGTCCGGCTCGTCCTCGGTCATGTAGACCACGCGCCGCTGCGGGTCGCAGGCGGCGGCCTCATGCTTGAACCGGCCCATGGCCAGGCGGGGACGGGCGGCGCGCGAGCCGTACGGATCGCATTCGAAGACGCGGCCGCGGTGGCCGAGCTCGCACGACAACCAGGTGTGCCACGGTGTGGCACCGCCCGCGCAGTTGAGATCGGTGCCCGACAGGATGCGGTAGGCGTCGGCCACGCTGCCGTCGGCGCGGAAGCGCAGCGCCGACGCGCCGCCGAGCAGCGGCAACTCGGAGTTGGACACGTAGATCCAGCCCGCGCCGTCAGGGAAGCAGGCGCCACCGTCGGGCGCCGCGTGCCAGGTCAGCCCGGCCACCTTGTGCCCGGAGCGGGCCACCTCCCTGCCATGGAACCCAGAGGGCAGGGCGAGGCCGTGCTCGCCCGGCAGGCGGAGCGGGCCGTACGGGCTGGGGCCGCCCGGCACGAGCGGGCCCGTGCGGAGGAGAGTCTTGTGGGACATCGTGGGGCCTCCCTCTAGGTGCCACGCTAGTCGACCGCACGGACATGAATGGCAGAGACTCGGCAGACCAAACTCTGCGCAAACCTCACGGCCCCAGAACTTGATCATGCGGGAGACCCTGAGCGGCCGGCAACCCGCGATGCCCGGCCGCCTTCAGGCTCGAAACGCGCGCCGGCACCCGGCCTCCGCGCGGCGGCCCATCCCGGCGGCCGTCTCGCGGCCGTCTCGCGGCCGTCTCGCGGCCGTCTCGCGGCCGTCTCGCGGGCCGTGTGCGCCGCTCAGGGCAGACGAAGAGCCCGGGTGCTCCGCCCTGCGGATCCCGGACTCCTCGGGGTCGGTCAGCGCTGGGCCTGGAACATCCAGTGTTGCTTGTCGATGTCCTGCGCCACGGCGATGAGCAGGTCCTGGGTGACGGGATCGGGCTCGTCGGTGACCCGGATGCGCTCGTACATCCGCTTGCTGATGCCGTCGAGCGTCTCGGTGATCCTCGCCACGACCTTGCCGTCCTCCAGCCAGCCGCCATCCGGCTGAGGGAGCTTCGTGTTCCTGGCGACCGTGGCGGAACGGCCGTCCGGGTTGACCCCCAGGGCGACGCTGCGCTCGGCGATGAGGTCCATGTGCTTCCTGGCCAGGTCGGTGACCTTGTCGAGCTGCCGGTGGATCGGGCGGAAGTGTGCGCCGACGAGGTTCCAGTGGGCCTGTTTGGCGACCAGCGAAAGGTCGATCAGGTCGACCAGAGCGCCCTGCAGGGCTTCCGCGACGGTGTTCCTGGCATCACCCGAGAGTGGACCGGTGATCGTGGCCATGTCGTCATTCCTCCCTATTCGGTCGGACTGTCCCTTTTATTAACGACTCTCAGGCCCGCGTTCTTCCGGTGCGCCATGGGTTGACAGTGTAATAGTGACAGTGTCACTGTGAAGGTATGAGCGACACCTGGACCATCGGCGAGCTGGCCGACCGCGCGGCGCGAGCGCTGCGCGACGGCGCGGCGCCTTCCGGGAACGGCAGGGTCAACGGCCGGGTCCGCGACGTGCCCGGCGAGCGGCTGATCAGGTGGTATACGACCATCGGCCTCGTGGACCCGCCCCTCACCAGGCGCGGCAGGATCGCCCGGTACGGACGGCGCCACCTGCTCCAGATCGTGGCCGTCAAACGGCTGCAGGCGGCGGGCCGCTCGATCGCCGAGATCCAGGCCGCCCTCGCGGGCGCGACGGACCGGATGCTGGAGACGACCGCCGCGCTCGACACCAGCACCGCGCTCGGGGACACCGCCGCGCTCGGGGACACCCCCGGGCTCGGCGACACCGCCGGGTCCGGAGACGCGCCGGACGACCGGGCGCGCGGACGGTTCTGGGCCGAGCACCCGGGTACGGGAGCCGCACGGGACACGGGGCCGCCGGCGGTCGGCCCCCGGCCCGGTCCTGAGGCGCGTGCGGGGAGGACCGGGCGCCGAGCGGGTGCCCTGGTGGCAGGGGTCGTGCTGGGCGACGGGGTGCGGCTGGTGCTGGACGCCGGCCGGGCGCCGTCCGATGAGGACGTTCAGGCGGTGCTGGCGGCGGCCGGGCCGCTGCTCGCGGTGCTCGAAGAGAGGCAACTGATATGAGGATCACTTCGCTGGAGCCCGCACGGTGCCTGCCGGTGCCGGACGCCGGGTTCGGCGCCCTGCGGACCGAACGCGGCAACCTGCCGCTCGAAAGCGTGGACGTGGCCGCCGGCATCTCGGGGCTCATCGCCGGGGTGGAGGTCACCCAGGGGTTCAGGAACCCGTTCGACGTCACCCTGGAGGCGACGTACGTCTTCCCGCTGCCCGACCGGGCCGCCGTGACGGGGTTCAGGATGGAGGCCGACGACCGGGTCATCGAGGGCGTGCTGAAGGAGCGCGGCCAGGCCAGGGCCGACTACGACCAGGCGCTGCGCGAGGGCAGGCGGGCGGCGATCGCCGAAGAGGACCGGCCGGACGTCTTCACGATCAGGGTGGGCAACATCCTGCCCGGCGAGCGCGTCTCGGTCCGGCTGACCATGAGCCAGCCCCTGCCGTACGAGGACGGCGCGGCCACGTTCAGGTTCCCGCTGGTCGTCGCGCCGCGCTACATCCCGGGCACGCCCATCGACGGGCGGCCCGCCGGCGACGGCGCCGCGCCCGACACCGACGCCGTCCCGGACGCGTCCAGGATCAGCCCTCCCGTCCTGCTGCCCGGCTTCCCCGACCCGGTACGGCTCTCGCTCAGCGCGCGCGTGGACGCCGCGGGCCTGGAGCTGCGCGAGCTGGCCTCCAGCCTGCACGTGGTCGAGGAGGAGGGCCACACGGTTCGCCTGCGCCCTGGAGAGCGGCTCGACCGCGACTTCGTCCTGCGCATGTCGTTCGACGCGTCCACGTCGTTGCAGCTCGACGGCGAGGGCACGTTCGCGCTGACTGTCGTGCCGCCGCCGCTGCAGGCCACGCGCGCGCCCCGCGACGTGGTGCTGCTGCTCGATCGCTCCGGCAGCATGGGCGGCTGGAAGATGGTGTGCGCCCGCCGGGCCGCCGCGCGCATCGTGGACACGCTGACGCCCCAGGACAGGTTCGCGGTGCTGACCTTCGACTCCGTGGTTGAGCAGGCGTTCGAGGGTCTGGTGGAGGCGTCCGACCGCAACCGTTACCGCGCCGTCGAGCATCTCGCGCGGGTCGACGCCCGAGGCGGCACCGAGCTGCTGGAGCCGCTGCTCCGAGCCGTCGCCCTCCTGGGCGCCACGTCCGGGCGCGAACGCGTCGTCGTGCTGGTCACCGACGGCCAGGTGGGCAACGAGGACCAGATTCTGGAGCGGGCCGGCGGGGCGCTGTCGGCCATGCGCGTGCACACCGTCGGCATCGACAGGGCCGTGAACGCCGGGTTCCTCGGCCGGCTGGCCGGGCTGGGCGCGGGGAGGTGCGAGCTGGTCGAGTCGGAGGACCGGCTCGACGCCGCCATGGAGCAGATCCACCGCAGGATCGGCGCCCCCCTGGTCACCGACCTGTCGGTCAAGGGCCTCGACCTGGAGCCGGACACGGTCACCCATCTCGGCTCGATCTTCCCCGGCGTGCCCCTGCGGGTGTTCGGGCGTTATCGCGAGGGCTCCGCGCTGACCGTGCACGGCATGGCGGCCGACGGGCCGTGGGAGCAGCAGGTCCCGGGCGTGACGGTGGACCATCCGGCCATCCGCGCCGTCTGGGCCCGCACGCACCTGCGGGAGCTGGAGGACCGGTACGCCATGGGCGAGCACGACCTTGAGTCCAGGATCGTGCGCACGTCCCTCGACAACGGTGTGCTCTGCCGCTTCACCGCGTACGTGGCGATCGACACCAGGCAGGTCGCCGACGGCGGCCCCGAGCACCGCGTCATCCAGCCGGTCGAGCCGCCCAGCGGATGGGAGATGCCGCGGAGCGCGGCGCCGATGGGCGCCTTCGGGCACACGATGATGGCCGCCGCGCCGGCAGCCGCCGTACACATGCGGCAGCCTCTGGGCTTCGCCCCGGGAGCGGAGCAGGGGCTGCTTGGCGATGCCGGCGCCGCCGGCCCGCTTCCGGCGCCGGGAGCGCCCGCGCGGCCGGGCTCGCCTCGCGGCATTGCCCGCTCCCGGAGGTCCGGCCCTCGGCACGCGGACCCGGTGGCATCGGTACGGCCTCAGCTGGTGGCCGAACTCGGCAGGCTGACGGCGCTTCCCGCCCCCGACCTGCTCTACCTGGCCGACCTGGGCTCGCGGCTGGCCGCGCTCGCCGCCTACCTCGGGGGAAACGAGGAACTGGCGGCGCTGGCCCGCGAGCTGGAGGCGGCCGAGCGGCCGGGCGCGGACGCGCAGGCGCTGCACGACCGCGCCGTCGCCGTCCTCACCGCGCTCGTCGGCCACTCCTCGGGGCCGGGGGCCACGGGTGAGCCTCGCGAGGGTCGCGGCCCGTTCTGGAAGCGCACCTAGTTTCCGGGATCACCGGGGCGGTCACATGATCGGCGTCCACTCCTTCAGCAGGACGACCTCGTAGCCGCCGGCCGCCGTGTACGGGTCCCGGAGGAGGATCTCCCGCAGGTCCTCCTCCCCGGGCACCTCGTAGACGTGCAGCGCCCCGGTGTCGTCCGCCCACGGCCCGGCGGTCACCAGCCGGCCCTCCTCCTTGAGCCCGCGCAGGTGCTCCCGGTGCGCGGGCCGGGCGGCGAGCCGCCGCGGGTCGCCGTCGAAAGCCAGGTTCAGTACGTATCTCGCCATGCCCCGCACGCTAGGCCCGCACTGTCCTTCGGCTCAGCATCGTGGGGCACGGCGATGGTGTATATCGGGATACATGACGTACACGCTGGCCGACCTGCCGATGTTCGCCCGGCTGGGAGAGGAACGGCTGCGCGGTCTGGCGGCGCGGCGCAGGCGCTATCCGGCGGGGCAGGTGCTGTGCTCCGAGGGCGATCCCGCAGACCATCTGATCGTGCTGCTCGACGGGCGGGTCAAGGCCGGGCGGGTGAGCGCGGAGGGCCGGGAGGTGGTTCTCGCCGTGGAGGCGGCGCCGGTCGCGTTCGACAAGACGGCCCTGCTCGTGGACGGGCCGCACCGGGCGACGCGCACGGCCCTGACGGCGGTGGAGGTCGCGTACGTCCCGCGCTCCGCCGTGCTGGAGCTGGTCGCCGGCGAACCGGAGGTCGCGGCGCGGCTGCTGCGCACGCTGGCCGCGACCGTGCGCGATCTCGACGAGCGGCTCACCGACGCGGCGGTGCGCGACGTGCCGGCGCGCGTGGCGGCCTGGCTGGTACGCCGCTGCGCCGACGGCCGGGTGCCGCTCCACGGCGGCCAGGCGGGCTTGGGGGCCGAGATCGGCGCGACCCGGGTGAGCGTCAACCGTGCGCTGCGCGGGTTCGAGCGCCGGGGATGGGTCGAGATCTCCGCCGGCGAGGTGGTCGTGCTGGATCGTCTGGCCCTCTCCCGCCTGGCCGCCGTCCCGATCCCGGCGTCCTGAGTCCCGGCGGAGCGTCCGCGTCGTCCGGAGGCCGTCCGGCTGCTCATACCCTGAAGAGGTGACGACACTTGTCCTGGACGGCGGCCTGTCCACCCAGCTCGAACGGCTCGGCGCGGATCTGCGCGACGCGTTGTGGTCGGCGCGGCTGCTGCTGGAGGAGCCGGAGCTGATCCGGCAGGCGCACGCCGGCTATTTCGCAGCGGGCGCCGACGTGGCCACGACCGCCAGCTACCAGGCCACGATCCCGGGCTTCGCCCGGCGCGGGCTCGACGTGGCGCAGGCCGAGCGGCTGCTCAGGCTGTCGGTCGAGCTGGCGGGACAGGCCCGCGACGAGGCCGGCGGCGGGCTGGTGGCGGCGTCGATCGGCCCCTACGGCGCCTACCTGGCCAACGGGGCGGAATACACCGGCGATTACGACCTCGACGAGGACGGCCTGTTCGCCTGGCACCTGCCGCGCTGGGAGATCCTCGCCGGGGCGGGAGCCGACCTGCTGGCCTGCGAGACGATCCCGTCCCGTCCTGAGGCGCTGGCGCTGGCCCGGCTGCTGAGCCACACGCCGGAGGTCAAGGCGTGGGTGAGCTTCTCCTGCAGCGACAGCGAGCATCTCCACGACGGAACACCGATCAAGGAGGCCGCCGCGCTGTTCGCCGGGCGTTCGCAGGTGGTGGCCGTCGGCGCCAACTGCACCGCGCCGCGCCACATCCCCGGGCTGATCTCGTGCCTGTCGGGCGCGCTGCCCGTGGTGGTCTATCCCAACTCGGGCGAGTCGTGGGACCCGGCCGGTCGCCGCTGGGTGGGCCTGGCCGACCCGATCGAGTACGGCCAGGCCGCCAAGGAGTGGCAGCGGGCGGGTGCGTCGCTGATCGGAGGTTGCTGCCGGACGACTCCCGAGCACGTCCGGCAGATCCGCGCGCACCTGTCCTGAGCGCCCGCCGTGGCGCTAGACGGCGACCGTGGCCGCACCCCCGCGGCGGCCCAGCACGCGGTCGAGCGCGAACGCGCCGCCGCCGCTGAAGCCGATGGCCAGGCTGGCCGCCGCGAGGGCCAGCACGAACTCGTAGCCGCCCTCGCCGGCGGCGAAGCCGTTCGCGCCGTGCACGAAGACGATCGCGCCCACCATGGTGAGCGCCAGCAGCGAGCCCACGATCGGCAGCGCGGCGCCGGCGACGAGCGCGAGCCCGCCCACGACCTCCAGCGTGGCCACCGCGGGGGCGGCCACCCCGGCCAGCGGGATGCCGACGGACTCGAAGAACTGGGTGGTGCCCGCGATGCCCATCGTCGCGAACTTCTGGTAACCGTGGACGATGAAGATCACGCCGACGGCGATCCTCGCGAGCAGCAGGACGATGGGGCGCGCCTGTTCGATCATGCGACCTCCTTGATTGTCGTTCAGTTTTGAACGACAACTCTAACCGTGATGTTCAAAGCCGAACAAGAAGTCAGGCCGCCGAGTCAAGGACCTCTTCGCAGGGGCGGCACGGCCTGCGCCTACACTGAGGCGGTGATGGACCCCCGATGGCTGGACGCGACGGAGATGGCGGCGTGGCATGCCTTCGTGTCCACCTTTCACCTGCTGGAGCGCCGCATCGAGGAGCAGCTCAAGGCCGCGGCGGGGCTGACGCACCCGCAGTATGAGATCCTCGTGCACCTCTCCGCCGCCCCCGACCGCCAGATGCGCATGACGGAGCTGGCCAGAGACGTCGTGGCGTCGAAGAGCGCGCTGACGTATCAGATCACCCAGCTGGAGAAGGCCGGCCTGGTGGAGCGGGCGCACTGCCCCTCGGACGAGCGCGGGGTGCTGGCGGTGCTCACCGACGCGGGCATGCACTGCCTGGAACGGGTGGCGCCCGGCCACGTGGAGGTGGTGCGCGCCTATCTGATCGACCGGCTCAGCCGTGAAGAGCTGCATACGATGACGACCGCCATGCGGAAGACGGAACGGGCCTTACGGTCGTCCCGCTGAGAGGTGACGTGGCTTCGGCGTGCCCGGAGGCACGCGCAGGCCCATGACCGGAGGACGGTCATGCGTGAGCATCACCATCCGACGTCACTCTAAGCTAGCACGCCATCACGCCGAGCGACCATTCTGCCGCCCTAGCTCTTCCCCGCGGCGGCGCGCGCGGCCCGCTCCATCTCGACGCGGGCGCTGGCGGCGTACTTGTCGACGTATTCCTGCTCCGACAGCTCCATCAGCGCGTACATGATCTCGTCGGTCACCGCGCGCAACACCAGCCGATCATCCTCCATCCCGTAATAGCGGGAGAAGTCGAGCGGCTTGCCGAACCTGACGCCCGGCCGGATGCCGAGCTTGGGCAGCGGCCGCCCGGGCGGCATCATCTCGTACGTGTTGATCATGGCCCAGGGGATGACCGGCACCCGGGACTCCAGCGCGAGCCGGGCCACGCCGGTCTTGCCTTTGTAGAGGCGGCCGTCGGGCGAGCGGGTGCCCTCGGGATAGATGCCCAGGATGTGGCCTTCGCGCAGGATGCGCAGCCCGGTGCGCAGCGCGGCCTCGCTGGCCTTGCCGCCGGAGCGGTCGATCGGCACGGTGCCGACGCCGCTGAAGAACAGGCGGGTGAAAAAGCCCTTCACGCCACGCCCGGTGAAGTAGTCGGCCTTGCCCAGGGAGATGACCTTGCGGCGGATCTGCAGCGGCCCGAAGAAGTGGTCGGCGAACGACAGGTGGTTGCCGGCCAGGATCGCCGGCCCCTGCCTGGGCACGTTGTCCGCGCCCTCGGTCCATGGCCTGAAGACAAGGTGGAGGATCGGCCCCAAGATGGCCTTGACCACCCAGTAGAACACCCCGGCACCTCTTCCTCAGCGCGTTGTCGGCGATCAGAGTCATCTTCCCATCCCGCGGGGGATGCTCCTACACCACCTCTCGCACAAACACCCTAGAACGTGCGACGATCGGGCCGTTCCGGGATGAAATTGCTGGAATGAAACAGCACAGAGGAGCTGTTATGCCGCTCATGCCAGGCGCGGAGCCCTACCACCACGAAGCAGGACAGGTCGGGGTGCTGCTGTGCCATGGGTTCACCAGCACGCCCCAGTCGTTGCGACCGTGGGGCGAGTTCCTGGCCGGGCACGGGGTGAGCGTCTCGCTGCCCCGCCAGCCCGGGCACGGCACCCGGTGGCAGGAGATGAACCGTACGCGCTGGGAGGACTGGTACGCCGAGGTGGAGAAGGCGTTCGAGATCCTTCAGGGCCGCTGCACGGAGGTGTTCGTGGCAGGGCTGTCGCTCGGGGGCTGCCTGGCGCTGCGGCTGGCCGAGGTGCACGGCCCGGCGATCAGGGGCGTGATCGTGGTCAACCCGTCGATCGCGAACGACGTGCCCCTGATGAGGCTGGCCCCGCTGCTGAAATGGTTCGTGCCGTCGGTGCCCGGCGTCGCGGGCGACGTCAAGAAGCCCGGCGTGACCGAGCTGGCCTACGCCCGCACCCCGGTGAAGGCGGCCGCCTCGCTGCCGGAACTGTGGTCGCTGGTGCAGGCCGACCTGGCGAAGGTGACACAACCGCTTTTGGTCTTCCGCAGTGCCGATGACCACGTGGTGAAGCCGGCGAGTGTGGCGATCATCCGTGAGAAGGTGCCGCAGGCCACGATCGAGGAGCTTACCGATAGCTACCATGTTGCGACGCTGGACCACGATGCCGACAGGATCTTTGCCGGGAGCCTCGGCTTCATCCGGACACATGCCTCGGTACCCTTGCAGAGGGACTGATCGCACCCAGGGGGAAGTCGCGATCGCTGTGGAGAGGCCCATCTAGGTGACGCCCCAGAGTGACGAGGACGAGGTCTGGCGGCAGATCGTCGCGTCCTTCAACGACACCGCCGAGCGCGACTCGGCCGACCAGCCATGGCCGGACAGCGAGAACGTCCCCGCCGAACCCACCCGCCGGGTGGTCAAGCCCCCCCGAGGAGCCCCCGGCCGAGCCCGGCGGGCCGGACGAGCCCGAAGGCGACCCGGAACCGCGTGACGACGGCGACGAGGAGGACGAGGGTCACTTCGTGCCGCCCCCGCCGCCTCCCCTGCCCAAACTCGACCTGCCGACCAAGCTGGCGTGGGTGGCGCTGTTCGGCGGCCCCGCCTACCTCCTGGTCGCCGCGATGGCCAACTGGCACATGGAGGGGTGGGCGCTGTTCACGGCGGTGGCGGCGTTCATCGGCGGGTTCGTGGCGCTGGTGGTGCGCATGGGCGACGGCCCGCCGTCCAACGACTCGGGCTGGGACGACGGCGCCGTGTTGTGAGGCCCCCGCCCTACGACTTCGACGTGGTGGTCTTCGGCGCGAACGCCTCCACCACGTCGGTGTAGCGGTCGGCGGTGTCGACCGCGTGGCCGACCGCCCAGACCGCGCCCTTGCCCGCGAGATAGGCCACCGCCTGCAGGCGCACGCTGCTCCTGCCGTGCTTGGCGCGGCCACGGATGATCTCGCAGTCGCCCTTCTCGCAGCGCATCATGAACGGCTCCCCCGCCCGCGACGGGTCGTAGCCGGCCATCCAGTGGCGGCCCTTGCCGTCGCCCGTCACGCCGTAGAGACGGGCCTCGGAGCGGGGCAGCCGCTGCTCGCGCCAGCGCTTGCCGTTCCAGGTCAGCACGAGCGGGCTGATGTCGCCGGGACCGTGGTAGACGCCGCCGACGGCCACCGCCCGCTTGGAGCTGTCGACGTGCACGTCACGCAGGTAGCCGCCGCGGATCGAGGGCACCGGCATGGACTTCCACGAGTTGCCTGACCGGTGCACGATCAGCGGCTCGGTGCCGGTGTCGCCGACGGCGAACCCGTCCGCCACCGCGTAGAGCGCGCCCTTCTCCTTGGTCTCGTGGACGGTCCAGGAAGCTCCGTGGCCGGTGAGGATGAGCCCGTTCTTCTCGCGGCTGCCGACCGCGACGATCCGCCCCGACCTGGCGTCGATGCCGCCCAGCCAGTCGCCCGCCCGCAGGCCCTGCGGCCTGACCCGGTCGAACCCCGTCGCGTCGCCGTGCGCCAGATAGGGCAGCCCGTCGTGGCCGTCGCCGACCGTCCACACGTCGGACGCGGACACGGCGGCCAGGCCGCGCAGGTTTCCCGCGGCCGTGGCGTCGCGCACGGGCACCTCCGCCCAGCTCTTGCCGTTCCAGTGGCGGATGGCCCCGCGGTTCTTCCAGACGTCCCAGATCTCCTGCTGGCCCACGGCCCACACGTCGTCGGCCGAGATCGCGAGCACGTCGGAGAGCGAGCCGTCGGCCTGGAGGCGCACGCTGGTCGAGTGCTGCCACGCCTCGATCGTGGCAGGACGGGGATCGGCATGCGCGGCGGGCGAGGCCTGTGTCAAGGCCACGGACGTCGCCAAGATCAAAGAGAGCGCACGCCGCTGAGAGCGACGGGTCATGATTGAATGCTACGGGCTCGCGAGCCCCTCTTGCCCGTTACAGCCCAACTCGCAACTCTGCGATGACCGGCAGATGGTCGGAGGCAGCGCCCAGATCGGCCGGCGGGGCGTCCACTCCCCCGCAGGAGACGACACGCGCGGCGCGCGCGGCGAACACCCCGTCGATGCGCGCGGACGGCCGCCGCGCGGGGAAGGTCAGGCCGTCGCCCTTGGGCGCCACCGCGTAACAGTCGGCCAGCCGCCCGGCGAGATAACGCCAGGCGGGCTGGCGGTCCTGCTCGTTGATGTCGCCGCCGAGCACCACCGTCGCGTCCAGCCGGGTGGCCGCGCGTTCCACCAGCGCCACGGCCTCCGCCGCGTGGTGCACCCTGGCCGGGTCGTTGAGGTCGAGGTGGAGCGAGCCGACGGCCAGCCGGGTCCCCTCCGCCTCCACCACGGCGACCGCCAGCCCGCGCCGCTCCAGCCCGAAGAAGGCGCGCAGCGCGTGGCTCTCGGCGTGCAGCACGCTGACGCGGGGCCCGGTGAACACGGCGACGCCCCCGAGCCTGCCCGGGGTGGCCGCCCGCAGCCCCGACGCGACGGCCAGGGCCCGGCGCCTGGCCCGCCAGCGTACGAACCTGGGCGCCTCCTGCACGCACAGCACGTCGGCGCGCATGGCGGTGATGACCCTGGTCAGCGCGGGAACGTCGTCACGCAACCCGTGCAGGTTGTAGGTCGCTACGCGGATCGTCACGTAGCGGTGACTAGCGGCGCCTGGCCAGGTCGGCGGCGCCCACCACGCCGGCGGAGGCGCCCAGCTCCGCCAGCTTGACCTCGGCCAGCGGCCGGTGCCCGTGCCCGGTGAGCCGCTCGGCGAAGGTCTCGCGCGCCCGGTCGATGAACAGGTCGGCGGCGCGGGACACCCCGCCGCCCACGATGAAGCAGCCGGGGTCGAGCACCGCGGCCAGGTCCGCCATGCCCTGGCCCAGCCAGTCGGCGAGATTGCCGAACGCTTCCAGCGAGGCTTCGTCGCCCAGCCGCGCGGCCTCGGTGACCTCCTCGCCCTCGATCTTGCCGCCGGCCAGCCCCAGCAGGATCCCGGCCCGCTCCGGCTCCGCCTCGGCGATCGTCCTGGCCTCCTTGACGAGGGCCTGACCGCTGGCGTACTGCTCCCAGCAGCCGATGTTGCCGCAGCCGCACGGCCGCCCGCCGGGCAGCACCTGCATGTGGCCCAGCTCGGCGCCCATGCCCCAGCGACCGCGGTAGAGAGCGCCGTCGAAGACCAGACCGCCGCCGATGCCCGTGCCGAGCGTGATGCAGACCACGTGAGACTGGCCCCGCCCGGCGCCGAACCTGGTCTCACCCCAGGCCATGGCGTTGGCGTCGTTCTCGATCACGACCGGCAGGCCGAGCAGGCCGCTGATCTTCTTCTGCAGCGGCTCCTCGCGCCAGGCCAGGTTGGGGGCGAAGCGCACCATCGACCTGGTCTCGTCGACGAACCCGGCCGCGCCGACCCCGACCGCCTCGATCCGCCTGCCCTCCGCCAGCTCGCGAACGACGTCGGCCACCGTCTCGGCCACCACTTCCGGGCGGTCGGCGGCGGTGGGCCTGAGCGTGTGTTCGACGATCTTGCCGTCATCGTCGACCACACCGGCGGCCACCTTGGTTCCGCCGATGTCGACACCGATCGTGAGCATTGCCCCGTGTCTCCCTATCCCAGATCTATGTGTTCCACATTGTCGCGGCGATCCTGATCGTCGCGTTGCCTGCGAGGGGCGGGCGGCCTGCTGAGGACGTCGAGCGCGCCGCGGACGGCGGCGAACAGTTCACCGCCGGCGGCCACCAGGTGCCCGGTCACGTCGGAGCCGGACTCGCGCTGGGCGGCGATCGCCCGGCAGACCGGGCAGGCACGGCAGACGTACTCGTCGTGTGGCTCGGACACCGCCTCTTCCCACACGTCGCGTTCCCTGCGACCGCCGCCGGCGAACGAGTTGAACACGGACTTGCCGACCTGGCGGGTGGCCCGCCCCTGGATCGACTCCAACAACTTGCGCGCCTCGTCGGCGACGGTCCCGATCGGATCTCTGTCGTTGCTCTCGGTCATCTGGCCCTCCCTGCGTATGGGGTCGCTCATCCTCCTCAACTCGTCAGGTTGCGGATTCGCTCCCCGACCTGAACGGTAATGCAGAAATCGCCGTCACGCGGGATCGCCGAACCGCACGCTGAGCACGCCGTCGCGGAGCGCTGCCGCGCTGATCTTACGACGGGCCAGCGCGGCGGGCAGCGCCAGGATCCTGCGGTAGGGGCCGGCGGTGACGATCAGCTCGTCTCCCTTGCGGGCCAGGTCGATGTCGTCGCGGTCGGCCCCGGGCAGGGCGAGGGCCAGCTCGTCGGCGCTCATCCGCAACGGAGGCTCGATCGCGTGCGGGGCGAACGGGTCGGACCCGCCGTACATCGACGCGCCGAGCTCGGCCAGGGCCTTCCTGCCGACGGGCTCGGCGGGCAGATAGGGGACGACGTACACGGGCAGCGGCGCGAAGGACTCCTCCGCCTCGGCCAGCAGCCTGGACTGCGCCTCCACCCACCGCGCACGCCACTCGTCGGCGTCGCCGTCGGGGAAGACCCGGTTGGCCACGACGGCGTCGACGCGGTAGCCGTACAGGTTGAGCGAGGTCATGGTGCGCCTGGCCTCGGCGAGCACCACGGCCTCCGGGGTGAGCACGAGCCGCACCGAGGCGTGGTCGCCGGTGAGCAGCTCGCGCACCTCCATCAGACCGCGGTGGAAACGCTCGGCCGCGCTCATGACCTCCTCGCCCGGCGCGCTGACGTGGGCCACGCTGCGCACGAACGGCGAGACCAGCCGCACGAGCTTGCGGCCGACCGGCATCAGCCTGCTGACGTGCCAGTCGAGCGCCTCGGGCAGGGCCAGCAGCCGCAGCGTCTCAGCCGTCGGCGCGCAGTCGACCACGATCACGTCCCAGCGGCCCTCACGGGCGTGCTCGCGCAGCTCCAGCAGGGCGATGATCTCCTCGGCGCCGGGCAGGACGGTGATCTCCTCGGAGGTGACCTCGTCGAGGCCCAGCTCCTCCAGCACTCCCCTGGCGTATTCGCGCAGCTCGCCCCAGTGGCGCTCCAGCGTCTTCTGGGTGTCGACCTGGTGCAGGTGCAGCCCTGGCGCGATCTCGCCAGGCTCGGCGTCGAGCGCGTCGGCCAGCGAGTGGGCGGTGTCGGTGGAGACGATCAGCGTCTTGAGGCCGCGGGCGGCGGCGAGCGTGGCGGTCGCGGCGGCGGCCGTGGTCTTGCCGACGCCTCCCTTGCCGGTGAAGAGCAGAACCCGGGGGCTCAACTCAGCGGCCCTCGACGCGCTTCTTGAGACCCTTGAGCGCGGTGTCCACGATCACCTTCTCCGCCTTGCGCTTGATCATGCCGATCATGGGCACGCTGAGATCGACCGACAGCTCGTACGTCACCTCGGTGCCACTGCCCGCGTCGGCGAGCCGGTAACTCCCCCTGAGGTCGGAGACCATCTTGCCCGGCTCGACCACCTGCCAGCTCACGCCGTCGTCGTCCTGCCAGGCGTAGCCGAGGGTGTAGGTGTCGCTGATCGGGCCGGCGTCGAGGGCGAACCGCACCTGCTGGGGCCTGCCGTCGGGGCCGGTGGAGAGGACCTCCGCGCTCTTGACCTGCCCGGCCCATTCCGGGTAGGCCGGGAAGTCCGCGATGACCGCCAGGACATCGGCGCGACCGGCGCTGATGGTGGTGCTCGAAGTGGTGCGATCAGCCATGCGACCACCGTAGTGCACAACACGCCGCTCGGGACGGACCGGAGGGCGGCGCCCGCGCTCACCACTCGAGGACGTACGGAACGCCCCTCCCCCGGAAGTGGCCGACGTTCACGCACTCGGTGCGCCCGACGCGGGTGCGGCGGTGAAGGGGGTTGTGCACGTGTCCGAACAGGGCGTAGCGCGGCTGGGTGCGCCTGATCGCCTCCAGCGTGGCCTCGCTGCCGCGCTCGAACCTCCTGGCCACCACGTCATAGAGCAGCTCGGGCAGGGCCGGCGGGATGTGGCAGCACAGCACGTCGACCTCGCCGACCGCCTCGACCTTGGCCGCGTACTCCTCGTCACCGATCTCGTACGGCGTGCGGTAGGGGGTCCTGAGCCCGCCGCCCACGAACCCGAACCGCAGCCCGCCGATCTCCGTGACCTGCCCGTCGAGCACCTCGAGCCCCGGCCTGAGGTAGTCGGCCCACAGCGCGGGGATGTCGACGTTGCCGTAGGTGAGGTAGGCGGGGACCGGCATGGCGGCGAAGAGGGTCTCGTACTGGGCGCGCACGTTGCGTTCGATGTGCTCGCGCCGGTCGCCGCCGAGCGTGGCCCACAGCCGCGCCGACATGGCCCTGGCCTCGTCGAACCGTTTGGCCGTGCGCAGGGCGATGAAGGCGGACGCGTTCTCCGCCCCGAACAGGTCGGCGAAGATGCCCTGCGCGTGGTCGTCGTAGTCGATGAAAAGGATCAGGTCGCCGAGGCAGATCAGCGCGTCGGCGCCGTCGCCGGCCCTGGCCAAGGCGTCCGCCCTGCCGTGGACGTCGCTCACCACATGGACCCTCATGGGGGAAATCCTAAGAGCCCCGCTGCTAGCGTGACATAACGCCTCGGCGACGGAGCTACCAGCGCGTAACTTGGCGCGGTAACGTCCAGGCCAGGTCGTCACGAAGAGGAGTTGATCCGTGCGCGAGTACAGCGTCCCCGTCCTGGTCGACGTGCCCGCCTCCGCCGGCCTGGCCGACACCGTCTTCGCGCGGGCCGAGGAGCGGCCGGGCGCCGTGGTCATGCGCCGCAGAACCGACGCGGGCTGGCCCGTCGTCACCGCGGCCGAGTTCCGCGACCAGGTGGTCGAGGTGGCCAGAGGGCTGATCGCGGCGGGCGTCGAGCACGGCGACCGGGTCGCGCTGATGTCGCGCACCCGCTACGAGTGGACCCTCGTCGACTACGCCATCTGGTCCGTCGGAGCGGTCACCGTGCCGGTCTACGAGACCTCCTCGGCCGATCAGGTGGCGTGGATCCTCGCCGACAGCGAGGCCAAGGCGGCGTTCGTCGAGCTCGACTCGCACGAGGAGACCGTGCGGGAGGCGGCGCCCGGCCTGAAGGCGGTCTGGCGGATCGACGGCACGCTCGACGCCGAGGGTGTCCCGGCCTCCGCCGTCGACGAGCGCAGGAAGCGGGTCGCCTCCTCCGACCTGGCCACGATCGTCTACACCTCGGGCACCACCGGCCGGCCCAAGGGTTGCCGGATCACCCACGACAACCTGCTGTTCACCGCGCTCAACGTGCTGCGCGGGCCGCTGGAGCCGCTGTTCGCCGGCAAGGACCCGGCCGCGCTGCTGTTCCTGCCGCTGGCGCACATCTTCGCGCGGATGATCCAGGTGGTGCTGTTCGAGGCGGGCGCCGTCATGGCGCACACCCCCAACATGAAGAACGTCGCCCCCGACCTGCAGGGCTTCCAGCCGACGTTCCTGCTGGGCGTGCCACGCGTCTTCGAGAAGGTGTACAACTCCGCCGAGCAGAAGGCCATCGCCGGCGGCAAGGGCGCGATCTTCGCCCGCGCGGTGGACGTCGCGGTGGCCTGGAGCCGCGCCGAGAGCTCCGGTGGCGCGCCGCTCGGGCTGCGGCTGCGGCGGGCGGTGTTCGACCGGCTGGTGTACGCCAAGCTGCGCGCCGCCACCGGCGGCAGGCTCTCCGCGGCGGTGTCCGGCGGCTCGGCGCTCGGCGACCGGCTCGGCCACTTCTTCAGGGGCGTGGGCATCGAGGTCTTCGAGGGCTACGGCCTGACCGAGACGTCGGCCCCCTGCTCGGTCAACATGCCGGGCGCCAACAAGGTCGGCACCGTCGGCAAGCCGCTGCCGGGCGTCACGCTGCGCATCGGCGACGACGGCGAGGTCCTCGCCAGGGGCAGGAACGTCTTCGCCGGCTACTGGAAGAACGACGCGGCCACGGACGAGGTGATCGACTCCGAGGGCTGGTTCCACACCGGCGACATCGGCGAGCTGGACGCCGACGGCTACCTGCGGATCACCGGGCGCAAGAAGGAGATCCTGGTGACGGCGGCGGGCAAGAACGTCGCCCCCGGGCCCCTGGAGGACGCGCTGCGCGCCCACCCGCTGATCTCCCAGGCCATGGTCGTCGGAGACGGCCGGCCGTTCGTGGCGGCGCTGATCACCCTCGATCCCGAGGCCATGCCGGCGGGGGCGACGGCCGAGCGGCTGCGCACCGATCCGGAGGTGCTGGCCGCCATCCAGGCGGCCGTCGACCGGGCCAACCTGTCGGTGTCGAAGGCCGAGCAGATCAAGAAGTTCGCGATCCTGGCCGCCGACATCACCGAGGACAGCGGGCACCTCACGCCCACCCTGAAGATCAAGCGCAATCTCGTGTTGCGCGACTTCCAGAAGGAGATCGACGACCTGTACGGCGGGCCCTGACCCACCGCACAGGTGCGAGGGCCGGGGGCGGGCACCGGCCCACCGCACAAGTCCAGGGACGTGGTCCGCGCGCCGGTCAGCCCAGCGCCTCCCCGACGCCCTCCACGTCGCCTCTCCTGCTCATGACCTGCTCGCTCCTGCCGGTGGCCGGATCGAAGACGGTCACCCCCATGGGCGGCGCATCGCGGGGCATGCCGAACACCAGCCGCGTCCCGTAGAAGGCCACCGGCAGGTTGCCGCCCGGCAGGGTCGGGACGACGGAGGCCGGCCCGCCCTCCTGCGCGGGCAGCACCTGCGCGGAGTCGCCCCAGGCCACCGCCACCCGGCCGTCGGGCGCGGCGGCCAGGGCCGCGGTCCCCCCGCCCGTGCTCCCGGCGCAGGCGCCGCACGTCGTGGAGCCGGCGAGTCCGGCGTCGTGGAAGAACTGCACCTTGCCGCATCTCGGCTGGGTCGCCGCCCACCTGCCGCCGGGCACGTAGACGACGGCCTCGCCGAACGCGCAGCCGTCGCCGCCGTCGTGCTTGACGGCCTCGATCCGGCTCGCCCGCACGTCCGGGATCACGGTCACCGCGCCGTCGCGTGATCCCGTCCGGGACTTACGCTGCCTGCCGCCGCCGTCGTCGCGTTCCCCCGGCGCGCCTGCCACGAGCCCCATCCGCCCGTCGTGCAGCGGGCCGACCGCCACCGCGGCGCCGAAGCCGTCGAAAGGCTCGCTGTTGCCCGGCACCCCTTCGGTGTCCTGGGTGATGCGCCGGGGCGGAGTGCCGTCGCCGGTCACGTAGACGGCGCCCGCCGACTGAACGCCGCCGTCCTTCTCCTGCGGCGCGCCGACGGCGATCGTCCGGCCGTACGCCGCCACGGCCGTCCCGAACCGCGCCCCCGCCTGGGGTTGCGGCGAGACGATCTTCTTGACGGGCTCGGCGTTCCCGCCGTACAGGACATAGACGGCGCCCGCGGCGCCCTTGCCGTCGACCTCCGTGTACGGGGCGCCGACGACGAGATCCGCGCAGTTGTCCGCGTTGACCCGGGTCAGCGTCACCGCGGCGCCGATCCCGTCGGCGGCCTTGTCGGGGATGGTCAGGGGAACGAGCCGGTCCGCGCTCAGGATCGACACCTGGCCGCCGATGATCATGCGGTTGCCGACCGCGACGTCGTCCTTGCCGTCCCCGTCGAAATCCCGCGCGGTCGCCTTGGAACAGTCCTTCACCGGAGAGGCCCCAGTGGGACGATTTGACGATTTTTGAGAGGCCGCGGGATTTATGTCCCACTCGCACGCGGAGATAGCGAGAACGAGCGCCAGAACCCATGCAATATGTCGCCGTAACATACACGGATCATTTCGGATTTAAGCTCCCACGTGCCACCTGAACAGGGGAATCTCCATTCGATTCCGGCTTGCGGACGGCAGCCCGCGGAGTATTCTCGTGGCAAAGAAACGGGACCGGAGATCCTGAACATCCCCGGTCCCTCCTCACCACCGTAGGGGAGATCTCCATGAGCATCAAGGACACCTGCATCGAGCTCGGCGACAAGATCCAGGGCGAGCTGGTCAAGATCCGCACAGAACAGCGACTGCTGGGGGAGGACCTCACCCACCGCATCAACGGCGTGGACAACCGCGTCAAGGACCTCGCCCGCACGATGGACGCGGGGTTCGCGAGGGTCGATGAGAGGCTCACCGGCCTCGAAGGGCGCATGAACTCCATGGAGGGCCGCATGGAATCCGTGGAGGGCCGTGTGGAATCCATGCAGGAGGGCCAGAAGACCATGCAGGCCACTCAGACGGAGATGTTGCACATCCTCGTCGGCATCCAGAGCAAGCTCGACGCGGCCTGATCGCCGTCACGAGGGCGGGACCGCGTTCGGTGCGGCCCCGCCCTCGTCACGTCCGCCGCCTGGTCCGTCACGTGCGGGCCAACGCCGGACGGACCTGGGGGGTGCGGGCGTACCCGACCCCCGTCCCGGTGGGTGAACAGGTGGGCGGCGCTGGTCCGCCCCCGCGATGACGAGTTCGCCCACCTGGCCGGCCAGCGCCTCCCTGGCCGGGGCCCCGAGCCCGGCATCGGAGATCACCATGTCGGCCTCGTTGAGCTGGGCGATGGTGCTGATGCCGACGGTGCCCCATTTGGTGTGGTCGGCGAGCACCACGAGCCGGCCGGCCGACTCGATCAGGGCGCGGTCCGTCTCGGCCTCCATCATGTTGGGAGTGGTGAAACCCGCTCTGACGGTCATCCCGTGCACGCCGAGAAACAGCACGTCCACGTTGAGCTCGCGGATCGCCGCCACCGCCACGGGGCCGACGAGGGCGTCGGAGGGCGTGCGCATCCCGCCGGTGAGCACGACGGTCTGGTCGGTCCGGCCGCAGCGCCGGAAGACCTCGGCGACGCGCACCGAGTCGGTCACGACGGTCAGGGCGGGGACGCCGGCCAGATGGTGCGCCAGCGTCCAGGTGGTGGTGCCCGCCGACAGGGCCACGGCGGTGCCGGGCCGGGCGAGGGCGGCGGCGCGGCGGGAGATGGCCTGCTTCTCCGCCTCCTGCCGCACTGACTTGGCGGCGAAGCCGGGCTCGTCCGTGGAGCCGATGACGGTGGCGCCGCCGTGCACCTTGGTCAGCAGGCCGCGCTCCGACAACGACTCCAGGTCGCGTCTGACGGTGATGTCGGAGACCCCGAACACCCGCACCAGCTCGACCACCCGGACGCCGCCGTGCTGCCTGACCAGTTCGAGAATCGCCTGCTGACGCTGCGGAGCGCGCATCGCCTCACCAGATCCCAACAGGTTCCTACACCATCCCGATCGCATCATGACACGGCGGCGGCGGCGCGGCTGCCGGGGATTCGTCATGAAACCGTGCGTTGACAGTCCGAAATGTTGGTCTTTCGATGAAGGAAGATGCGCGAACTCGGGGGAATCTGAAGGGTCCGGCAAGGAGGAAATCCACGATGGCCCACCAGCTACCGATCTCCCGCCGTCATGTCCTGCTGGGAGCCGCCGCCGTGTTCGGCGTCCCGGCCGTGCTCACCGGGTGCGGCTCCGGCGACGCCGGCCCCGCCTCCGGCGGCGGAGGGCAGGGCACCGTCACGATCGGCTCCAACGCCTCCGACGAGATCCCGAAGAAGACCCTCGAAACCGTGGTCGGCGACTTCACGCAGGCCACCACGAAGATCAACACCGTGGACCACAACACGTTCCAGGAGAACATCAACCGCTATCTCCGCGGCACGCCCGAAGACGTGTTCACCTGGTTCGCCGGCTACCGCATGCAGTTCTTCGCCCAGCAGGGGCTGGCCGTGGACATCTCCGACGTGTGGCGGGAGATCGGCGGCGGCTACACCCAGGCGTTCAAGGACCAGTCGACCGGATCCGACGGCAAGCAGTACTTCGTACCGTTCACCTACTATCCGTGGGCGGTGTTCTACCGCAAGAGCCTCTGGCGGGAGAAGGGGTACGAGCCGCCGGCCACGCTCGACGAGCTGACCGCGCTGGCCAGGAAGATGAAGGCCGACGGGCTCGTCCCGATCGCGTTCGCCGACAAGGACGGCTGGCCGGCGATGGGCACGTTCGACATCCTCAACATGCGGACGAACGGCTACGACTTCCACATCTCGCTCATGGCCGGCAAGGAGTCGTGGACGGATCCCCGGGTCAGGCAGGTGTTCGACACGTGGCGGGGGCTGATGGAGTTCCACCAGCCGGCCTCGCTCGGCCGCACGTGGCAGGAGGCCGGCCAGTCTCTGGCGCAGAAGAAGACCGGGATGTACCTGCTGGGGATGTTCGTCGCCCAGCAGTTCCCCGAGGCCGACCGGGACGACCTGGACTTCTTCACCTTCCCGCAGATCAACCCGGCGTACGGCACCGACTCGATCGACGCCCCCATCGACGGCTACATGATCTCCGCCAAGGCGAAGAACGTGGACGGCGCCAAGGCCCTGCTCAAGCACTTCGCCCAGGCCTCCTCGCAGAACGTCGCCACGAAGCTGGACCCCGGCACGCTGGCCGCCAGCTCCAAGGCCGACACCTCCGGCTACAGCGCCCTGCAGAAGCGCGGCGCGGAGCTCGTGTCGAAGGCCACGCACATCGCGCAGTTCCTCGACCGTGACACCCGGCCCGACTTCGCCTCGACCGTGATGATCCCGTCCCTGCAGTCGTTCGTCGGCGAACCGGACGAGATCGACTCCTTACTGGCGAGCATCGAGAAGCAGAAGGCCAACATCTTCCGCTGATGGCCGTCAAGACCCGTCGCTACTCCGCCCGCGACGTGACCATCCTGGTCATCGGGCTGGGGGTGGCCATCGTCGTCAACGTGGGCCTCGTCTGGGGTCCCACGCTGGCCTCCGTAGGGCTGTCCGGCACCGCCTGGAACGGCATCGGCCCCATCGAGTGGGTCGGCGGGCGCAACTATCACGACCTGGCCGCCGAATATCCGCCGTTCTGGTCGGCCGTCCGCAACAACGTGCTGTGGCTGGCCTTCCTCGGCCTGGTCGCGACGCCGTTCGGCCTGTTGTGCGCGGTGCTGCTGGACCGGCGGCTGCGGTTGTCGCGCGTCTACCAGAGCGCCCTCTACATGCCGGTGGTGCTGTCGCTGGCCGTGGTCGGCTTCATCGCGCAGCTCGTCTACTCCTCCGACTACGGCGTGCTGAACGCGGTGGCCGGGCTCGGCGTGGACTGGCTCGGCGACAGCTCGATCAACATCTGGGTCGTCATGGTCGCCGCCGCGTGGCGGCACGTCGGGTACGTGATGATCATCTATCTGGCGGGGTTGAAGGCCGTCGACCCGGCGCTCAAGGAGGCGGCGGCGATCGACGGGGCCAGCGAGCGGCAGGCGTTCTTCCGCGTCGTCTTCCCGACGCTGCGGCCGATCAACGTGATCGTGCTGGTCATCACGGTGATCGAGGCGCTGCGGGCGTTCGACATCGTCTACGCCATCAACAAGGGCAGGAACGGGCTCGAGCTGCTGTCGGTGCTGGTCACGGAGAACATCGTGGGCGAGGCCAGCCGGATCGGGTTCGGCTCGGCGATCGCGGTGATCCTGCTGGTGATCTCGCTGGCGTTCATCGTCACCTACCTGTCGCAGCTGTTCAGGGAGGAACGATGACGCTCACCGCCCCCGCCTCCGCTCCCCCGTCGCAGGCGCGACGGCCCGCCGCGCGGCGCCCGGCGCGGCCGCTGCGGATCCTGCTGCACGCCTTCCTCGCGCTGGTGGCGCTGGGCTGGCTGCTGCCGCTCGCCCTGGCCGTGTACGCGTCGCTGCGGCCGTACGAGGAGACCGCCCGCCTGGGCTACTTCTCGCTGCCGGAGGATCTCACGCTCGACTACTACGCGGAGGCGTGGATCCAGGCCGAGCTGCCCCGCTACTACCTGAACACGCTGATCATCGTCATCCCCGGCGTGCTGATCACGTTGTTGCTGGCGTCGTTCGCGGCGTTCGCCATCGCGCGGTTGCGCATCCCCGGGCGCAAGGCGCTGCTGATCGTCTTCACCGCCGGCAACCTGCTGCCGCCGCAGGTGCTCATCACGCCGCTCTACACCCTCTACACGCTGGTCCCGCTGCCCGCCTGGCTGTCGGACTCGCAGTCGCTCTACGACTCCTACCTGGGGCTGATCCTCATCCACGTGGCGTTCCAGTTCGGCTTCTGCGTCTTCGTCATGGCGAACTTCATGCGCACCATCCCCGAGGAGATCAGCGAGGCGGCGCTGGTGGACGGGGCCGGGGTGTGGAAACGGTACTGGCGGCTGACGCTGCCGCTGTGCCGGCCGGTGCTGGCGGCGCTGTCCACGCTGCAGTTCACGTGGATGTACAACGACTTCCTGTGGGCGCTGGTACTGATGTCGTCGGGCGACAAGCTGCCCGTCACCTCGGCGCTGAACAACCTGCGCGGCCAGTTCTTCACCGACTACAACCTGCTGGCGGCCGGGTCGGTGCTGGTGGCGCTGCCGACGCTGATCGTCTTCCAGCTGCTGCACAAGCAGTTCGTGGCCGGCCTCACGCTGGGGTCGACCAAGGGCTAGGCCGAGGGCCTAGAGGAGTGCCCGGAAGCGGGCCGCCACGTGGTCCCACGCCCATTCGCGGGCCACCCAGTCACGGCCGACCGCGCCCATCTTGCGCGCCTTGCCGGGATCCGTCAGCAGCTCGACGAGGGCCCGGGCGATCTCGCCGACGTCCTCGCCGTCGACGACCAGCCCGGTCTCGCCGGGCCGCACCGCGTCGGTCGTGCCGCCGGACGCGCCCACGACCACCGGCAGCCCGGTCGCCGACGCCTCCAGGAACACGATCCCGAGCCCCTCCACGTCCAGGCCCTTCCACCGGGTGCGGCACGGCATCGCGAACACGTCCCCGGCTGCGTAGTAGCCGGGGAGGCCCGCCGCCGGCACCGCGCCGGCGAACCTGACCGACTCGTGCCCCGCCGCCAGCCGCTCCAGCGTCCTGCGGTGGGGCCCGTCGCCCACCAGCAGCAGGACCGCGTCCGGCGCCACCCGCAGCACCTGGGGCCAGGCCCTGATGAGCTGGTCCTGGCCCTTGCGGGGCACCAGCCGCGACACGCACACCACCACCGGCCTGTCGCCGAGGCCCAGCTCGGCCCTGATGGACCGGCGGGCCGTGCCGGGGCGGTACTGGCCGGTGTCCACGCCGGGAACGAGGCGTACGAGCTTGGCCGGGGGGATGGCGGCGGCCAGGCGGGCTCGCGTGTACTCGCCCAGATACGTCACCACGTCGGCGTGCTCGCCGATCCTGCGCAGCACGGCGCGGAATCCGGGCGTGCTCGCCCACGACGCCTCGTGGCCATGGGTGAGCATCACCACGCGCCGCGCGCCCGCCGCGCGCAGGCGCGGCGCGAGCAGGCCGAGGGGCGCCGCCGCGCCGAACACGACGGTCCGCACGCCGTGCTCGGCCACCAGGCCGGCCGCCCTGCGCGCGACGGCCGGGCCCGGCAGCATGAGCCGCGTGGGATGCCGCACGATCCGGTACGGCTGGCGCCGGTCGAAGTCCGCGCACCCCGGCCAGGCGGGGGCGTAGACGGTCACGCCCGGCGTGCGCAGCGCGAGCCCGTGCACGAATGACTGGATGCCGCCCGGCCTGGGCGGGAAGTCGTTCGTGACGAAGAGCACGTCCGCATGGGTCACGGCACCGGGACGCCGTTCAGCTCGGCCCATGAGCGGGCCAGGGCGATGCGCTCAGGGCTGGAAGGATGGGAGGCATAGAGCACATATTCCACCGGATCCGGCGACAAGTCGGAAATATTGGTAATTGCCAGCCGTTTTTGCATGGCGATGAACGTGGCCGGATCCCGGGTGAGGTCGAGCGCGTGCACGTCGGCCCTGGCCTCGACGTGGCGGCTGATCACGTTCTGGGCAGGGCCCATGATCAGCGAACCCAGCGTCATCAGGCCCATGACCACACCCACCGCCCGCGGATCGGCGATCGAGGTGACTCCGGTGCGCCGGCGTACCGCGCCGAACACCAGGTACAGCAGGACCACGCCGAGCGCCGCCCCCAGGGCGCCGACGAGGGTCCCGAAGAGCACGTCGTCGGCCTCGGCGTGGCCCAGCTCATGGGCGACGACCAGCTCGACCTGGGGCTGCGGCGCCTTGAGCAGCGTGTCGTAGACGACGATCCTGCGGGTGGCGCCGAAGCCCGACACGTACGCGTTGAGCGCCGTCGTGCGCCGCGAGGCGTCGGCGACCAGCACGTCCTGCACCGGCACGCCGTCGCGCTCGGCCATGTCCAGCAGGTTGTCGCGCAGCGAGCCCTGCGGCATGGACGTGAAGTCGTTGAACAGCGGCTCGAACACCACCGGGTAGACGAACGACATCACCACGGTCAGCGCGCACGCCCCCACGGCCGCCGGGATCCACCAGCGCCGCACCCTGCGGGCCAGCCCCACGAGGACGAGCAGCATGAGGCAGAGCAGGAAGGCCTCCACGCCGAGGCCCTTCAGCCGGTCGGCGGTCCAGCCAGCCCAGTCCTGGGTGGACAGCCCGTAGTCGCGCAGCAGCGTCTCGAACCAGACTCCGAGCGGCCACCTGACCGCCTCGACGATCGCGGTGAGCACCAGGACGCCGAGGACCACCCGCACCCACCAGGGGCCTTTCAGCCGGCCCAGCACCCTGGCCCCGAAGGGGGTGGCCACCAGCAGGGCCGCGAAGGCCAGCGTGAGCGCCAGCCCGAGATAGCTCGGCAGGGACGTGGCCGCGTCGAACGCCCGCGCCCTCGCGATCTCGGCGGCGGTGAAGTCGCGCGCCGGGTCGGGCGGCCCCGCGGCCAGGACCGTCCACGGCGTGCTGAAGGCGGCCACGGCCAAGATCACCGCCGCGAGCACCGCCAGGACCACGGCGGCCTGCCGTCTGAACCGGCGCTCGACCGCATCCACCGCCGCGTCCACTACCGGGCCCTCCCCCGGATCCTGCGCCGGGCCGTCCGTCGTCCCGGGCACCCCGTCACCCTGCCCCCGTTCGCGCCGTCTCCACGCCCCCGCCGCGCCGCCGTCCGTCCGCGCGGCGTCCTCCGCGCTGACGGCGCCCACGGGAACACCGTCACCGGGCCCTGTGGCAGCCGCCTCTTCGCCGCCCGCCCCGGCCTCCTCAGAAGGGCCGTCCGCGTCCCGCCGTCCGCTCATCCTTCTCCCCACTCACGCGAGCTGCTCCCGCACGTACGCGCGCCACCGTGCCGTCAGCGTGGCCACGGAGAGCCCGAGCGCGGCGAGCGCCTCGTCGACGCCGGCCGCCTGCGCATCACGGTAGAGCCTCACCAGGCTCCTCTCACCGAAACGGCGGGCGAGGAACCGACACGCCAGCCAGGCCTCCTGGTACGCCAGCGCAAGGCGTCCGAGGTCAGGCCCGCCGACGGCGAACGCCTCGGGCCCCGGCAACGCGGCCGGCACGCGCTCGGCCCGCACCTCGGCGGCCAGTTCGGCGGCGGCCGTGCGCACGGGCAGCCCGGCGTCCCGGTAGGCCACGTAGTCGGCGAAGCCCTCGTAGAGCCAGACGGGCAGCCCGCCGGTGCCCGCGGCGACGTGGGTCAGCTCGTGGGTGAGGACGACGTCCTTGCCGGTGGAGGTGAGCCTGCCGAACGACTCGGGGACGACGATCACCCGCCCGCCGTCGGCCACCGCCGCCAGCCCGTCGAGTCGCTCCACGCCGGCCAGCCGGGCCGCGTCCTGCGCGGAGCCGGGAACGATGACCACGGGCCGCACCGGGCGGCCGAGCACGGCCGTGACCCGCAGCCCCGCCGAGTCGGCGCGGCGGGCGAGTTCGCTGAGCGTGCCGGGTGCGGCGCGGTGGCCGGTGACGAGGGAACGTGTCCCGCGGGCGGTGACCTGGCCGTCCGGCCACAGGTCACGGGCGTGCGCGGGGAAGACGGGCGATCCGGGGGCGGGCGCGTCGGCGGCGAGGCCGAGGAGGAGGAGCGCGGCCAGCGCGGCTCGTCGGCTCACCTGCTCGGACACGCTGCCGATCGTAGTGGGCCCGACTAGGGCCGGCCCCCTACGAGGGGCCGCCGACGAGGGGCCGCCGACGAGGGGCCGCCGACGAGCGTGAGGACGGGCTGCCACGGGAGCCCGCCCGGGCTCCGGAAGGTCTCCCGGGCCCGGGCGGGGCCTCATCAGAGGCCGGGACGGACCGCGCCGACGAACGACGACCTGCGCCATCCGCCCAGCTTGTCGATGCGCACCCGTTCGCCTGTCCGCGGCGAATGGATCATCTTGCCCTTGCCGACGTACATGCCCACGTGGCCGAGCCCGTTGAAGAACATGAGGTCCCCGGGCTTGAGGTTGCGCCAGGAGACCTTGTTCCTGATGCCGGCGAACTGGCTGCTCGCCACGCGCGGGAGTTTCACCCCGGCCTTCTTCCAGGCGTACTGGACGAGGCCGGAGCAGTCGAACGAACCAGGGCCTGTGGCGCCGTAACGGTACGGGTCACCGATCTGGTTCTTGGCCACGGCGATGGCCTTGCCGGCCTTCACCTTCTGCCGAGCGATCTTTGCCCGCTTGCGAGCGGCCTTGGCCGACTTCGCGGTGGTGGCAGCGGTGGCCGCCCTCACCGAGGAGACGCCGGCCGTGTCGCTCCTCGTCGCCGCCTGAGCCGTGGGGGCGTGGAGGACCAGACCTCCGGCCGTCACGGTCATCGTGAGCACGACGCCAGGCAGGGCAAGGCGGGACAGACGGGGGTTGTGCAGGGAGGTAGACAGGATTTCTCCTTGGGTCTTCCACGAACGCCTACCGGGTTAGCTGTCGGATTCGGGCCTGGAAGTCGCCCTACGGCGCGATGGCGCGCCGATTCACCCCTGATCCCTGGGGAACTGGGATCGCTGGGTCCCCGGTTCCGTGCCTCCTGACTGCACGGATTCGGCAGGTCATCGCCCGTGTCATGGGGATATCGCGGCGATGACCAGCGGATCTTCATCTGTCTTCACATCGGGAGGGACCGATGCGGGTTCACGGCGCCATGGCTTGTGCACCGCGACGACGCCAGAAGCTACGCGGAACGGTCAAGGATCAGCAAAAGCCGAGTCAGGCTGTAAAGATCGACTAAGGCCTCAGTAAACTCCCGAACCCCTGTTGGAACAGGGGGCGTCGTTACCAAAAAGTGACCCTGCTCACATTCGCGAAACATCCGTCTTGTCAGGGGTCAGATGTCGCGTTTGTCACATTCCGCCTCGTATGATCTCGACCCAAGGTGATCAAGAGAGTGCGGAACGTGATCGCGGACCGCCCGCACGACGGCAACGATGGTGCGTCGTAGAAGGAGGGACGGAATTACGGGCGGACGGCGCCCACGAGGCTGCGGCCGTAGGCGGAGAGGCTGACGACCTTGACCACGTCGCCCGTCTGCGGCGCATGGACGATCTTCCCGTTGCCCGCATAGATGCTGACGTGCCCCAGACCCTCGCTGAAGATGAGATCACCGGGCTGGAGCGCGTTCAGCGACACCTTGCGGCTGGCGCCCCACGCCCACTGCGCCCACGTCGTCCTCGGCAAGGACACGCCCGCGGCCCGCCATGACGCCTGCGTCAGCCCCGAGCAGTCGTAGCCGCCCGGCCCCGTCCCGCCGAACACGTACGGCTTGCCGACCTGCGCGAACGCGAACCGCAGCACCGCCGCGGCGTTCCCCGACGCCGGTCCCGTGTACGCGATGCCGGTGCTGTTCGGGTCACCGGTCTTGTAGGCGCCCAGCTTCTTCAGGAGCTTCTTCTGCTTGGCGATCAGGCCGAGGATCTCCTTGCGCTCCTTCTCGACCTCGCCGCGGACCTCGTCGGCCGACCGCAGGGCACCCTGCGCCTTGTCACGTTCCTTCTTCAGCCCGCGGTTCTCCCGGTCGAACGCCGCCAGCTTCTCCGAGCGTTCCTTGGCCATCTGCCCGGCCAGCGCCATCCCGGCCAGCCGTCCCTGCGGGTTGTCGGCGCTGACCAGACCCGGCATGGTGGTGGCGTAGCCGCCGGCCCGATAGACGGTGGCGGCCATGTCGGCGATCTGGGTGCGCAGGTCGGCGACCGTACGGAGTTTGCGCTTGTAGCTCTTGTTCAGCTTCGCGTAGGTGCCCTTGGCCTTCTTGTAGCGCTCGGTCGCCGTGTTGTAGCGGTCGACGACCTTGTCGGCCTTGTCGTTGAGCTTGTCGAGCTTGGCCTTGGCCTGCCCGATGGTCGGCTTCGGATCAGCGAGCGCCGCCCCCATGGGGGACACCACAAGCCCGAACGCGAGACCCACGGCCACCGGCACCCGGCCAAACCTCACTGCGTCGCCTCCCAGGGGATCTTTACTGGGGCGAAATAGTACAGAAGTGGCGGGTGAGGTCTCACCCGAACATACCAATTCGTAACTTAAGCCCGGCCCAGGCGGCGCAGCAGCAAGCCAGAGGGAACGGGTCTGGCTCCCATCCGCCTGACGGACTCGGCCACCTCCCGGTCCGACGACACCACGGCTATGGCGCGACCGGGCGGCTCGGCGCGGACGAGCTGGCGGATCAGGTCGTCGGCGATCTCCCCGGGCGCGCTGAACAGCACCCTCACGCCGCGCGGCGCCACGACCTGCACAGGGGCGTTGAGCTCCGCACCGTCGAACACCGCGGTCACCTCGACCCTCGTCTGCGCCACCAGCCCGCCCAGCCCGGTCATCAGCCGGTTGCGCTGGTCGGCGAGGGTGAGCGTGCCGTAGCCGGTCTTGGTGACGTTGTAGCCGTCGATGATCAGGTGGATCTGCGGCAGCGCGAGGAGCTGGTCGAGAAGCTGCGGGTCGTCATCGGCCAGCGCCCGCGCGGGCACGCGCACACCCGGCCGTTCACCGGTGACCGCGGCGACAGAATCGGCCGGCCGGCTGATCGTGGTGGGCAGGGCCAGCTCCCTGCGCAGCCCGGCGGACGCGTCCTGCAGCGCGTCGAGCAGCACCCTGATGCGGGCGTCCTCGATGCTCCTGCCCTCGCGCGCGGCCCGGCGCGAGGCTTCGAGCTGCTTCTCCACGTCGGACAGCCGTTCGCGCAGCCGCCGCAGCTCGGACTCCCCCGCGCTGCCCGCGGCCGAGGCGGCCGTCCTGGCCTCCTCGGCGGCCCGCTCCATCTCCTCGGCCCTGCGCGCCGCGGCCTTGGCCCGCTCGCGGGCGTCGTGAAGCCTGCGGCGCAGGTCGGAGTTCTCCGCGCGGGCGGCCCTGACCTGCTCGCGCAGGCGTTCCGCCTCCTCCTTGGCGCCGCTCTTCTGCGCGGCTAGCTGCTCGCGCAACCGGGCGACGGCCTCCTCGCGCTCGGAGTCCTCGGCGGCCGCGAGCGACTGCTCCAGGTCGGAGCGGGCGGCCTCGATCATCTCCGCCCAGCCGGGCGGGCGGGTGAGATAGGCGGCCGCGGCCACCAGCACGGGGTCGGCGGCGGGCGGCACGTTGCCCTCGGCGAGAGCGGCGACCAGCTCGGGCCAGCCCGCGGTCACCGACTCGGCGACCAGCTCGCGGAACTTCTTGTCGTTCTCCAACTGCGCCGCGATGGGGGCGCCGCCCAGCTTGGCCCGCTTACGCGGGTCGAACTTGGCGATGCCCCGCAGCGGCGGCGGAATGGCGGCACCGGGCATCGTGCCGAGGACTTGAGACGCCAAGTCGACGACATTGAGCCGCACCTGCTCGGGAAGCGGGCGAGACAGGCCTTCACCCGCTGAACTCATCCCACGTGTCCCTTCGTGACATGCCCTTTCAGACAAGGGTACGGCTGCCGCGTACCTGACCGTAACGGCCACTCCGCTTTGGGCAAGCGCTTGGTGGGGACGGATCGGCCACGCCGGTACGGGCGTCCACCAGGGAGGCCGACCATGGCGGAACGGTCTCGCACCGCCGCTCGTGACCTCGGAGGGCCGCGTCGGCCCGGCACCCCGCGGCGCTGCGGCAGGCCCGGCGAGCGCGCACTTGTCCGGGTCGCCGCCACCCGGCGCGAAAAGCTGGGATTCCAGCGCCCCGGCCCGTCCGAGCCCGGCCCTCGGAGCACAGGCCCGGTCCGGCGGCTCGCCGCGCCGTGATCGGGACCTGCCGGCGCGGTGCCCCGGCTACGAGCCCGCGTCGTAGACCAGCAGCGCGACCTGGACCCGGTTGTTGAGGTCGAGCTTGGTCAGGATCCGCGAGACGTGGGCCTTGACCGTGGGCACGCTCATGAACAACTCGCGCCCGATGTCGGCGTTCGACTTGCCCTGGCCGACAGCCGTCGCCACCTCCCGCTCCCGCTCGCTGAGCCGGCCGAGCAGCTTCCTGGCGCGTTCGGTGCGATCGTCCGCCCCGCCGTCGGACACGTGCGTGATGAGCTGCCGGGTGACCGCCGGCGACAGGATCGGCTCGCCCTCGGCCACCTTCCTGATCGCCTGGACCAGGTCGCCCGGCGCGATGTCCTTCAGCAGGAAGCCGGCCGCACCCGCCCGCAGCGCGCGCAGCACCTGCGCGTCGGCGTGGAACGTGGTCAGCACCACCACCTCGGGCGGCGCGGAGGCGCGGCGCAGCGCCTCGGTGGCGGTGAGCCCGTCGACGCCCGGCATGCGGATGTCCATCAGCACCACGTCGGGCCGGTGCTCGGCCACCATGGGCGGCACCTCGGAGCCGTCGCCCGCCTCGCCGACGATCTCGATGTCGCCGGCGCCGCCGAGGATCATCGACAGCCCGGCCCGCACCATCGCGTCGTCGTCGACGATCAGTAGTCTGATCGGCTCGCCGGCCGGAGTGGTCATGCGTCCTCCCGAGTCGTCTTCACCGGCCACGGTAGCCAGGCGCGTACCAGGAACTCGCCCTCCGGCGTCGCGCCGTGCTCCAGCCTGCCGCCCGCCAGCTCGGCGCGTTCCGTCAGCCCGATGAGCCCGGCGCCCGCGCCGGGGATGCGCAGGCCGTGGCGGGCCCGCAGCGGATTGCGCACCTCCACCGACACTCCCTTGCCCCGCCTGCCCGCCACGGTGACGGCCACCGGCGCGCCGCCCGCATGCTTGCGGGCGTTGGTGAGCGCCTCCTGGACGATGCGGTAGAGGTTACGGCCCAGCCCTTCCGGCGCGTCCCCCACCCCGAGGGTCAGCCGCACGTCCATGCCCGCCTGACGGCATTCCTCGGCCAGCTTGGGCAGGTCGGCGAGCGTGGGCTGCGGGCGCTCCGGCACCGGTTCGGCCTCTTCGCCCTCCTCGCCCGGCCTGGCGGCGCGCAGCACGCCGATCACCTCGCGCAGGTCCTGCAGCGCCAGGTGGGCGTTGTTCCTGATGGCGCCGGCCGCCCTGGCGATCTCCTCGGTGGGCGCGTCCGGGCGGAACTCCAGCGCGCCCGCGTGCAGGCTGAGCATCGAGATACGGTGGGCGAGCACGTCGTGCATCTCCCTGGCGATGCGCTCGCGTTCGCTCCGCCTGGCCTCTTCCGCGGCCACCTCTGCCTGCTGCCTGAGCGACCAGATGACCTGCCGCCTGGCCCTGACCACGATGCCCCACGCGAACACGGTCAGCGCGATCGTCACCCCGAGTGCCGCCGTCCAGCCCCGATCGGAGTCGTTCTGCGGCCGCAGCCAGACGTAGGGCGCCAGCGTGAGGAGGGAGAAGAGCGCGAGCGGCCCGGAGATTCTGAACGGCCGGTGCACCGCCACCGTGAACAGCGCCACGACCGAGGGCCCGCCGGGCAGCTCCAGGTAGGACGAGAGCAGCGTCGTCACCACGGCCAGTCCGACCGGCCACCTGCGCCGCAGCCACACCGCCGCGCACGACAACGCCCCTATGACCTGCTCGATCATGAGCAGCGGCGCCGGCTCGTCCTGGATCTCCGTCAGCGCCAGCAACGTCAGGCCGCAGGCCAGCAGGAACATGACGGTGTCGACGATCCAGTCGCGCGTCGAGCGCCGCACGCGCCCGCCTTCCCAGGCGTCTCCGAGCAGCACCGACGGCAGCGCCCACCGATATTCGGGGGCGGGAACGCCGTCCTGCTGGTGTGCCGTCACGTCCACCGAGGTTAGGCCCTGCCAGGGGCGGGGCGACAGCGACCAAAGTCGACGCCGGCCGAGACCTACGGCCGACGCGGGCCGCGCGGCCGCGCGGCGAGGCTGGAGCCATGCAAGCGGTTCTGACGATATCGGGGTGGGTGCTGCTCCTGCAGGGTGTGGGCGGCCTGGTCAACGCCCTGTTCGGATGGTGGCGGTGGGCGCACGACCTGCTCGTGGTCAATCTGCTGCCGGTCCTCGATGGATACGAGGTGTTCGCGGCCATCGTGCTCGGGGTGCTCGGCTTCGTGCTGCTGGCCGCGTCCGACGCGACGAAGAAGACGAAGGAGGAGGAGAGATGAGCACAACCATGCTGAGGCCGCCGCGCAACCTGGCCGATCCGCGGGTGATCCCGTGGTGGACGGTGCAGTGGCTGCTCCTCATGGCGCCGCTCGCCGTCGCGGCCGTGGCGGCGTACTGGATCTTCACCGAGCGGCCGCTCTGGCTGGGTGCGGCGGTCGCCGTGTTCGGGGTGGCGTGCGTGGCGCTGGCGCTGGTGGCGCCGCGGGCGTACTACCGGGTGGAGCGGTGGGAGGTCACCGGCGAGGCCGTCTACACGCGCAAGGGGTGGCTCACGCACACATGGCGGGTGGCGCCGATGTCGCGGATCCAACGGGTCGACACCGCGCGGGGGCCGGTGCAGCGACTGTTCGGTCTGGCCGACGTCACGGTGACCACCGCCTCGTCCGCGGGAGCCGTCAAGATCGAAGGATTGGACCACGAGGTGGCCGCCGAACTGGCCGAACGCCTGACCGCCCGCACGCAGGCGACGCCCGGGGACGCCACATGAACGCGCCAGGGCTGCGCGGGCAGGACAGGAACGCACCGGAGGCGGCACGCCACCGCGACGGGCAGGACGGCTGGCGGCGGCTGTCAGGACGGAGCCTGTGGGTCTCGGGCACCAAGTCGCTGGCACTCGTGGCGGGCGCGGTGGCCGGGCTCACCCGCTTCCTGCTGGGCCTGGACTGGCAACCGGGCTGGATCGTGGCGGCCTGCGTGGGCGCCGCGGTGCTGATCCTGGCCGCCGTGCCGGCCTATGACCTGGCCAGGTTGCGTACGACCCGCTGGCGGCTCACCGCCGAGCGCCTCGAGTTGCGCTCGGGCCTCACCACGCGCCAGCATCGCTCGATCCCGCGCGACCGGGTGCGCAGCGTGGACCTCAGGGCCGACCCGGTCCTCCGGATGTTCGGCCTGACCGTCGTCAAGGTGGGCACCGGCGAGCACGCGGCCGAGCACACCGAGCTGACGCTCGACCCGCTGGCCAGGAACGACGCCGAGACGCTGCGCCGTACCCTGCTGCGCCGGGAGGAGGAGCGGGAGGCGCGGGACGGGCCGCTGGCCGAGCTGCGCTGGTCGTGGATCAGGTACGCGCCGTTGTCGGTGTGGACGTTCACGGCGTCCGCGCTGGTGCTCGGCGCGCTCTACAAGCCGCTCAACGCGCTCGGGTTCAAGTCGGTCACCAGCAGGGCGGCGGGCGACCTGTGGGGCTGGATCGTCGCGCGGCCGCTGACGGCGGTCCCGCTGCTGCTGGCGGTCAACCTGGCCGTCGGCGTGCTCGGCGCGGTGCTGCTGTTCGCCGAGTCGTGGGGCCGCTACCGCCTGGAGCACGAGCCCGGCCGGCTCAGGCTGCGCCGCGGGCTGCTGACCACCCGGTCGCTGACCCTGGAGCTGCGCAGGCTGCGCGGAGTGGAGATCAGCGAGCCGCTG
This sequence comes from Nonomuraea sp. KM88, assembly GCF_052245635.1. NCBI lineage: Bacteria > Bacillati > Actinomycetota > Actinomycetes > Streptosporangiales > Streptosporangiaceae > Nonomuraea > Nonomuraea sp. KM88. Next base: position 604,714 of record NZ_JBQQCC010000003.1, read on the forward strand.
CTGCTCCGGCTGGGCGGCGGCGCCCGCGTCAGGACCGTCGCCACGGGGCTCGGCGAGAAGGCCGCGAACGAGACCGAGGACGCCGCCGCGCTCGCACCGCCCCTCCCCCGTGACCGGGCCTGGCGGCTCGCCGCCGAGGTCGCCGGGGCCGGCGGCGGCCATCCGGCCGGCGTGCCGGGGCCGCGCGTCCCCGCCGCCGAGGTCGCGTCGGCCGGCGTGCCGGTGTCGCGTGTCCTCGACGCAGGTGCCGAGCTGATCCCGCATCCCCTGGCGGCGAGGCGGCGGCGCGTCATACGGGCCCTGCTGGCGACCGCGCTGGCGGCCGCGCTGGCGGCCGTTGCGGCGGGGGCCGCGTCCTGGCCGGCGCCGTGGCCATGGGTGCGTGCCTGGGTGTGGCTGATCCCCGTCGTGGTGCTGGCGGCCGGGATGTGGGGCGCCGTCGAGGGCGCCAGGAACCTCGGGCACGCGCTGGGCGCCCGGCACCTGGTCAGCCGGAGTGGCGCGGTGGTGCGGCGGACCGTCGCGCTCGACCGCAGGGGCATCGCGGGATGGACGATCACCGAGTCGTACTTCCAGCGGCTCTCGGGACTGCTGACGGTCTCGGCCACCACCTCCGCCGGCCGCGGTCACTACGAGGTGGTGGACGTCGGCCGTGGCACCGGCCTGGACCTGGCCTCCAGCGCCGTGCCCGGCCTGCTGGAGCCGTTCCTCGTCAGGGGGAAGACGGTGGCAAAGCAATGAGCCGCGAGATCCCCCGTCGCTTGCCCATGCCCCTGTACTGGACAAACGTGATCGCGCGGCTCAAGTGCTTGCGGTCTTAACCGTATTTGTCACACTTGCAACCGGGTTGCAGGCTCTTTAACCGTTGATGCGAACCGCCGGTCAGGAGAACACGACAACGCCGCCCCTCCCCTCCCTGACGGCGGGGACGAGGCGGCGTCGCGTGAGGTCAGCTGCCCTTGGGCTGCTTGGTCAGCGTGGCCATGTAGGACTTGGCCAGGGTGAGCGCGCCGGCCATGGCCTCCTTCTCCGGCATGAACTCGACCTTGGACGAGTTCGTCGCCTCGCCCTCCGGCCGCTGGTGGCCCGAGTAGTCGACCCTGACGACCATGGCGCCCTTGCGGATGGTCACGGTGGCGCTGGACGCCGAGACCTCTCCCCGCCTCGTCTCCACGTACTGCCGGTAGGCCTGCTCGCCCAGCCCGTCGACCTCGGCCAGCTTGCCCCAGTTGATGCCTTCGAGCGATGAGTCGGCGGTGCTCTTGTCGCCGCCGTACTCGCTGACGTAGTAGGCCTTGGCGGCGGCCGCGTCGACCGCGCCGGCCCGGTTGGTGAAGCGGTGCACGGTGATCAGCGCGCTGCGGATCTTCTTGGTGCCCTCCCCGCCGGGCAGGTCCAGGTTGAGCCAGCGGCACTCGGTCTGGTTGTCACCCCCGGCCGTGGTGCCGCGGGCGCGGGTGGTGGGCTCGGGCACGAGCTTCGTGGCCGCCTCCGTCACGGCGGAGCAGTCGGCGGGGAAGACGGCCAGCACGCTCGGCGAGGGCGTCGGGGTGGCGCTCGGCGACACCGTGGCCTCCGACGACTCCGCCTGGGCCAGCACGCCGGGATGCTTCGCCTGCCAGGCCGCCACCCCCTTCGCGAAGTGGCCGGCCAGCTTGGAGACCTCGCGGATCGCGTTGGCCTCGGTGATCGACTGGGTGGTCTCGTTGGACAGGATCTGGGCGTCCTTGCGCTGCTGGCTCGCCTGGTATTTGACCTCGATGGTCATGTCGCCGACGCGGGCGTAGGCCTTGCCGAACGAGTACCACAGCAGCTTGCCGTCGCGGCGCCAGGTGTACTGGGCGAACGCGCTGTCGCCGACGCCCTGGATGTCCTTCACCGGCGAGGTGTAACTCTTCTCGCCGGGCTTGAGCGACGGGGTGGCGGTCTCGCCGTACTTGCCGCCGCGGTAGTCGACCTCGTAGGAGTTCTGGGCCATCGCCCTGCCGGTCTTGGAGCCCTCGCCCTTGTGCTGATCGATCCGGACGTCGATCTCCCTGCTGCGCCAGAACTCGCCGTACGAGATGCGCTGGTTCTGCCAGTTGCAGGTGAAGCTGACCGTGTAGTGGCTGTCCCGGGACCTCTTGGCGATGGTCGCGTCGGGGACGAGCCGGTCGGCCTCGTCCTTCGGCAGCATGGCGCACACGTCGGGCCTCGTCGCGGCTGCCGCCGTGGAGGTCGCGGCGGAGGTCGCGGGGGCGGTGGCGGCCGGTTGCGCCGGCCCGTCGTCCGTCGTGTCGCCCGGTTGCGCGAACGGCGGCGTGGAGGTGCCCGCGACCTTGCCGTACACGAAGTAGGCTCCGACGCCGCCCGCCGCGACCAGCACGACGAGGGCGGCGGCCAGCGTGGGCAGCAGCCAGGCGGGCCGCCGCGGGCGCTGCGGCGGCGGCGACATCGGCGGCATGGCGGGAGGCAGGTACGGTGGCGTGTTCTGTGGCGTGCCGGGCTGCATGTTGGGCGGCATGTTGGGCGGCCCGAACTGCCTGCCTGGCACCTGGTGAGGGCTGGCAGGCGGCTCGTGCTCGCTACCGGGATTCACAAAGACTCCTGGGGTTGCCTTGACGTGCGGGGGTACATGGTAGTCACACCCCTTGCGAGAGGCTTGCAGGCGTTCACTTCGCCAGCGCCGCCGAGACCAGGCGGGCCGCGGCGACGGCCGGCTCCTTGTCAGCGGGGTCGGAGGACGGCACGTCATCACGATGCCAGACCACCTCGCCCAGCAGGTTGCTCGTCCGGAAGAGGATGACGCTGTCGGACGAGCCCTTCTCCTTGCTGTTGAGATGGAACTTGAACTTGTTCTGCATGATCGCCGCCTCCCCGACGCCCTTGACCTCGCTGATCCCGCCGCGCAGCTCGCGCATGTGCCTGCCCTCGGAGGCGGTGCGGGTGGTCCTCTCGCTGTCGAAGCGGCGCTGGGCGACCTGCGGCCCGCCGAGGTCGGCGCCCGGCTTCTCCGCCCAGGCGCGCACGATGAGCCGGCGTCCGGGCGTCGAGCCGTCACGGACCAGCCACTGGCACTCGTCCGGCCTGCTGCGCATGCGTTCGGGCTTGCCCTTCACCAGCCGGCCGGCCTGGGCGTCGGTGATCAGCGTGCACGGGTCGGGAGCCGTGGCGAACCTGCCGGTCTCCGGCCCGCCGACGAGCGCGCCGGCGGCGTACCAGCCGCCCGCGCCCAGGAGCGCGACGGCCGCGACCGCCACGGGCAGCAGCCAGCGCCGGGACCCCGAGCCCGCCCGCCGGCCGTGGGCGCCCGTGGTGGCGCCGGCCAGGCCGCGCAGCACGTGGCGCACCTGGGCAGCCGTGGGCCTGGCCGCCGGATCCTTCGCGAGCATGGCCATCAGCAGGCCGCCGAGCTCCCGCCCGGCCCTGGCGGGGAACGGCGGCTCGTGCAGCAGCACCGCCGCCGCGACCGCCGCGGACAGCTGCCGCTCGAACGGCGCCCTGCCCTCCACGGCCGTGTAGAGGCTGGCGCCGAGCGACCACAGGTCGGAGGCCGGGCCTGAGGGTTGCTCGTTGAGCCGCTCCGGCGCCATGTAGCCGGGCGAGCCCGCGCTGCCGAACCTGTCGGCGTGCCCGCCCATCGGCGCGGCGATGCCGAAGTCGGTCAGCATGGCCGAGCCGTCGGCGTCGAGCAGGATGTTGGCCGGTTTGACGTCCTGGTGCACCATGCCGTGCGCGTGGGCGACCTCCAGCGCGGACAGGACGCGCAGCCCGATCTCGGCCACGTACGCGGCGGGCAGCGGCCCCCGCTCCTTGATCACCTTGTCGAGCGAGCGGCCGGTGACCAGGTCCATGATGATCCACGGCTGGTCGCCCTCCAGGACGACGTCGTGCACGAGCACGATCGCCGGATCGCGCAGGCGTCCCGCCGATCTGGCCTCGTGGATGGCCAGGTCGGCGAAGTCCGCCCGCTGGGGCGGGCTCAGCCCTTCGGGCACGCGTACCTGCTTGACCGCGACCTGCCGGTCGAGCACCTCGTCGATGGCGCGCCACACCGTGCCCGCGCCGCCCTGTCCGAGCCGCTCGAGCAGCCGGTAGCGGCCCGCCAGCAGGTAGAGGTCACCCGGCATTGCGCAACGCCTGTTCGCTCGCCTGCGCCACCCTCAGCGCCGCCTGCCTGACGTCGTCGTCGGTCGGCCTGTTGGCCAGGGTGGAGTATTCGACGCTCACCACGAGGTTGGCCAGCCGGTAGTAGACGTGAGCGGAGTGTACGCGGCCGGTGGGGCCCTTCAGCTCGAAGGCGAAGGCCTCCTCGCCCACGCTGCCGACCGGCCGTACCGGCGTACGCGTGGCCTTCCTGGAGTCCTTCACGCCGATCTCGGGCCACGACCAGGAGACCTCGTCGTATCTGGCCCAGTAGCGCTTCTGATTCTCGAACAGCCTGTGGGCGGAATCATCGGTCATCGACCAGGGATCGACGGTGTCGGAGTCCTTATGCACCTGCAGGCCCACGCCGCTGCCCGAAAGCGGCCAGCCGCACTTGGGCCCCGCCTCGTCGGCGTCGGGGCTCCCCTTCGGCGGGCTCTGCGTACGCAGCACGCTGCCGATCTCCTGGGAGCTGAGCAGGGTGCACACGTCCATGGGCACCGTGAACGCCGACGGCACGCCGTCGTCCTCCCCCCGCAGGAAGAAGAAGGCCGTGGTGCTCGCGGCGACCACGACCACCGCCGCGGCGGCGACGGCGATCCAGCGGGCCGCGCCGCCGGGCCGCTTCGTTCTGGTCGGCGCGGTCACGGTCTGGGTGACCGGCAACTGCGGCGCCGCCCCGCCCGCGGCGACCTGGCGCAGCGCCTCCCCTGCCGTGCGCGCGTCGGGCCGCGCCGCTGGGTGGTGCGCCATCATGGCGGCCAGCAGCGGCCCCAGCGGGCCCGGCGCGATCGGGACCGGCTCCATCAGCGTGGCCCGTACCCGCTGGGCCGCCGAACCGGAGTAGGCGGGCCCGCCCGTCACCGCGACGTAGAGCGTGGCGCCGAGCGACCACAGGTCGCTGGCGGGGCCGCCGGGCCGGCCCTCGAGGCGCTCGGGCGCGATGAACCCGGGAGAGCCGATCATGAGCCCCTGCTCGGTGAGGGTGGCCTGGCCCTCCTGCCTGGCGATGCCGAAGTCGGTGAGCACGACCCTGCCTCTGTCGGTCAGGAACACGTTGCCCGGCTTGACGTCGCGGTGCTGCACCCCCTGGGCGTGCGCCATGCCCAGGGCCTCCAGCACGTCGGCGCCGATCCGCGCGGCGTAGTCGGGAGGCATGGGCCCGAACTCGCGCACGGTCTCGGCGAGGGTGCGCCCGCGCAGCAGCTCCATGACCAGCCACGGCCGCTCGTTCTCGACGACCACGTCGTGCAGCGCCACGATGCCGGGGTGACGCAGCCGCGCGGTGGCCTGTGCCTCGCGCACGGCCCTGGTGATCGAGTCGGACCGTTCCTTGGGCGACATGCCCTCGGGCAGCGTGAGCTCCTTGACCGCGACCTCGCGGTCAAGCATCTCGTCCCTGGCCTGCCACACTTTCCCCATGCCGCCCGCGCCCAGCGGGCGCAGCAGGGAGTAACGGCCGGCAAGTCTTCCCGCGGACATAAAGGGAAGGGTAACTACTTATGGAGGTTCTGCTGAACAAAATGGTGGTAGGCGGCCTGGCCGCCCGGTGACAACAACGCCCCTCCGGTGACCTGTCACGGTGATCGCGGGTGCCGGTCGTGGTTCCTGTCGGTCGGCCTCTCTATGGTCTTGGTTCGTGGACGCGGTTCAAGGCACTCTCGACGAGCTCGGCACCCCGCTGAGTGACGTCACGTTCGTCGTGTTCGACCTCGAGACGACGGGGGGCGCCCCCGCCGAGGACGCCATCACCGAGATCGGCGCGGTCAAGGTGCGGGCGGGCGAGGTGCTCGGCGAGTTCTCCACGCTGGTCGATCCCGGTGGCCCCATACCTCCGTTCATCTCCGTGCTGACCGGCATCACCGACGCCATGGTCATGGCCGCGCCGCGGATCGACGCGGTGTTGCCGAGCTTTCTCGAGTTCATCCGCGGCGCCACGCTGGTGGCCCACAACGCCGGTTTCGACACCCGCTTCGTCAAGGCCGCCTGCGCCTCGCTCGGCTATCCCCCGCCGGTCAACCCGGTCGTCGACACCGTCGACCTGGCGCGGCGCGTGCTGACCCGCGACGAGACGCCCAACGCCAAGCTGGCCACGCTGGCGAGGTTCTTCCGCAGTTCCACCGAGCCGTGCCACCGCGCCCTGCAGGACGCCAGGGCCACCGTCGACGTGCTGCACGGGCTCATCGAGCGGGCCGGGTCGTTCCAGGTCCACACGCTGGAAGAGCTCAAGTCGTTCGTCCGCGCCCCCACCCCTGAGCAGCAGCGCAAGCGCCACCTGGCCGAGTCCGTCCCGCACGCCCCCGGCGTCTACCTGTTCGAGGACGAGCGCGGCGAGGTCCTCTACATCGGCAAGAGCACCAACCTGCGCAACCGCGTGCGCTCCTATTTCACGGCGAGCGAGACCCGCCCGCGCATCCGCGAGATGATCGGCATCGCCGATCGGGTGCGCCACATCGTCTGCTCGACCGCCCTGGAGGCGGAGGTCAGGGAGCTGCGCCTGATCGGCGGCGCCAAGCCCCGCTACAACCGCCGTTCCCGCTTCCCCGAGAAGGTGGTCTGGCTCAAGCTCACCACCGACCTGTTCCCGCGGCTGTCGATCGTGCGCGAGCTCAAGGACGACGGCGCCACCTATCTGGGCCCGTTCGGCAGCTCCCGCCTGGCCGACGACGCCCGCATCGCCCTGCACGAGGCGGTCCCCCTGCGCCAGTGCACGCAGCCGATCACGCTGCGCACCCGGCGGGCGGCCTGCGTGCTGCACGAGATGGGCCGCTGCGGTGCCCCCTGCGAGGGGAAGACCAGCCAGGAGGAATACGCGGTGCACGCCGAGAGCGCCCGCCGCGCGATGACGCTCGACGCGTCGCCGGTCTTCTCCGCCGTGTCGGCCCGCATGGAGCGCCTGTCGGTGGAACAGCGCTACGAGGAGGCCTCCATCGACCGCGACCGGCTGGCCGCGTTCGTCCGTGCGGCCGCCCGCATGCAGCGGCTGAGCGCCATCACTCGCATCCCCCAGTTAGTGGCCGCCAGCCCCGCCTTCGGCGGTGGCTGGGACATCCACGTGATCCGCTACGGCCGGCTGGCGGCGGCGGGCGTCATGCCGAAGGGCGCCCATCCGACCCCTTTCGTCGCTTCGCTGACGGCCGGCGCCGAGTCCGTCATTCCTGGTCCCGGGCCCGTCCACGCCGCCAGCGCCGAGGAGACCGAGTGCATCCTGCGCTGGCTGGAGTCGCCGGGGGTGCGGCTGGTGGAGGTCGACGGCGAGTGGAGCCTGCCCGCCCGGGGGGCGGCCCGGCACAAGGCGCGCATCGATCTGGCGTACCAGTGGCCTGATCGGCCTCGCCCTCGGGAGGGGCGACCTTTGAGGTGAAACGATAGAGTTGTTACATGGTCACGGCTATTGTCCACATCAAGGCAGAGGTAGACCGCATCCCGGAGGTCGCCCAGACGATCGCCGAGATCCAAGGGGTCAGCGAGGTCTACTCCATCACCGGCGAATACGACCTGCTCGCCATGGTCAGGGTCTCCGCGTACGAAGAGATCGCGGAGGTCGTCCCCGGGCGGATCAACAAGGTCTCAGGCGTCCTGCACACCGAGACGCACATCGCCTTCCGCGCCTATTCCAAGCACGACCTCGAAGCGGCTTTCTCCATCGGCTTTCCCGAAGCCGACTGACCCCCGCACCCGAGCACTTCCTGACGCCCACCCCGGCCCTCACCTGAAGCGTTCACCCACCCCGGCGCCTCCACCGCCTCGGAGCGTTCACCACCCCACCCGGCGCGTCCACCCCTCCGAGCGTTCACCGGCCCCCTGACCCCGTGCGCCGCAGCCCGGCCGCCGGTGACATGCTCCCGGGTGTGCCCCCAGGTTCTCCCGCATCGCCTGCTTCTCCTGGGCCCCTGTGATGGTTGCCCCAGGATCCCCACCCGATCCCGGGTCCCGGCCACGGCAGGGCATCGTCCCCACGTCCTGCCGCGGTATCGGCCCGTCCCGGCGCCCCACCTGAACCACCGCACACGGCCGCGGACGCCGACGGGCCCGGACGAGCGGTGCTCGTCCGGGCCCGTACGGTGTGCGGCGTCAGCGCGTGAGGCTGTGGTCGTCGTCGGCTGAACCGACGGCGGCGTGCTCCTCCTCGTGCCCGTGCCCGTCCCCATGCCCGCCGTCCAGCGGGATCTTCTCCCCGCCGTACGCCTTGGACATGCGCGCACGCAGCTTGCCCAGGGGCCCGCGCATGCCCTTCGGCGGGATGCCCGAGCCGTCGGGCGCGACCGGGAGCATGAGCACCGGCTCCTTGCCGCGCATGTGCGCCTCGATGTCGTCGGCCGGGGTCGTGTGGACCTCGATGAACTCACCGTGCGGCAGCCGCTTGATCACGCCGGACTCCACACCGTGCGAGATGATCGCCTGGTCGGAGCGCTGCAGGCCGAGGCACATGCGATAGGTGATCATGTACGTCAGCGCCGGCGCCACGAAGATCAGCACCCGTCCCGCGTAGGTCGTCCAGTTGAGGCTGATGTGGAAGAACGCCGAGATCTCGTCGTTGGCGCCGAGCAGCCAGAGGACACCGTAGAACGCGATGGCCGACATGCCGATCGAGGTGCGGTGCGGGTTGTTGCGCGGCCGGTCGGCGATGTGGTGCTCGCGGTTGTCGCCCGTCACCCAGCGTTCGAGGAACGGATAGAGCGCCAGACCGGTCATGATGATGCCCATCGGCACCAGCGCCGGGATGATGACGCTCAACGGCAGCGTGCCGGCATGGGATGTGCCGAAAAGGTTGATCTCCCAGGCGGGCATGATGCGCAGCGCGCCTTCGAGGAAGCCCATGTAGAAGTCGGGCTGCGAGCCGGCCGACACGTCGGCGGGCGTGTAGGGGCCGAACAGCCAGATCGGGTTGATCTGGGCGAACGTCGCCAGGCCCGTGACCACGGCCAGCGTGAACAGGAAGTACGCCCCGCCCTTGGCCATGAAGGCCGGGTAGAACGGCGCGCCCAAGACGTTCTTGTTGTCGCGCCCCTTGCCGGGCATCTGGGTGTGCTTCTGCACCCACATGAGCACCAGGTGGGCGGAGATCAACGCCAGCAGGATGCCCGGGATGAGCAGGATGTGCAGCGAGTAGAACCGGGCGACGACATCCTCACCCGGATATTCCCCGCCGAACAAGAAGAACGTGATGTACGTGCCGACCAGCGGCAGCGAGATCGCCACGCCCTCGGTGATCCGCAGACCGGCGCCGGAGAGCAGGTCGTCGGGAAGGGAGTAGCCGGTCAGGCCCTCGGCCAGCGCCAGCGTCAGCAGCAGCACGCCGATGATCCAGTTGAGCTCGCGCGGCTTGCGGTAGGCGCCGGTGAAGAACACCCGGAGCATGTGGACCATCATGCCCGCGACGAACATCAGGGCCGCCCAGTGGTGCATCTGCCGGATCAGCAGACCGCCACGGACGTCGAAGCTGATCTCCAGCGACGACGCGTAGGCCTCGGACATCATGACGCCCTTGAGCGGCGCGTACGAGCCGTCGTAGGCGATCTCCATCATGCTGGGCTTGTACCAGAACGTCAGGAACGTACCGGTCAGCAGCAGGATGATGAACGAGTAGAGGGCGATCTCGCCCAGGAGGAACGACCAGTGGTCGGGGAAGATCTTGCGCAGGTTGCGCTTGAGGAAGTTCGCGCCGCCGAGGCGGTCGTCGAGGAACGTCGAGGGCCCGGAGACGGCCTTCGGAACATTCGTGAGCTCGCTCACGTCTGGCCTCCTTCCCTGACCGCGGCCTCGGCGTCACCGCGCTCCCAGTAGCTGGGGCCGACGGGCACCTCGAAGTCGTGCTGGGCGATGAGATAGCCCTCGGCGTCGACGGTGATCGGCAACTGCGGCAGCGGCCGGGCCGCAGGACCGAAGATGACCTTGGCACCGTCAGCGGCGTCGAACGTCGACTGGTGGCAGGGGCACAGGATGTGGTGGGTGTTCTGCTCGTAGAGGGCAGCGGGGCAGCCCACGTGGGTGCAGATCTTGGAATATGCCACGATGCCGTCGTGCGTCCAGTTCTGGCGGGTGCCGCTCTTGATCTCTTCAGGACGGAACTTGATCAGGATCAGCGTCGCCTTGGCGAGGGCGTTGAGGTCGTGCTCGTAGCCCTCGGGGACGACCGACAGGATGCCGCCGGGCGAGTTGAAGTCGGCGGCGCGGATCGGCTGGCCCGTGCCCTCGACGACGAGCCTGAGCGGCTTGCCCTCCTTGGTCTTCTCTCCCCAGACGGTGTGGCGCAGCGTCTCGTTGAACTTGGCGCCGGGCATCTTGCTGTTGTCGAGGTCGCGCAGCAGCACCAGCGGCACCAGGCCGAGCGGCGCGGCCGCGAGCAGCAGCGTGCGGCGCAGCAGCTTGCGCTTGACGAAGCCGCTCTCGTTGGCGCCCTGGACGAACGTCTCGGCCACGACGTCGCGGTCGGGGGCGGCGGAGGCCATCTCGTGGCGCTCCTGGACCAGGGAGTATTTCGGCATGATCTGGCGGACCCAGACCACGATGCCGATCGCCAGCCCCAGGATCGCCACGGTCAGGGTGCTGCCCAGCGCGAAGTTGGACACCCCGGTCGCCTCGGGCCCGCCGACCTGGAAGACCACGTAGGAGACGATGAACCCGATCGCCGCCAGGAACGTGATCATGAAACACAGGGCGACGATCTTCTCGGCCTTGCGGGCCTTGGCTTCGTCCTGCAGCGTGACGCCGGGGACCTCCTGGCCGGCCTCCTGCGGCTTCTCGGTGGCGCCGAGCATCGAGGTGCCCGGCGCGGGGGTGCCGATGACGCGCTTGGGAACGCGTTCGTCCGGCTGCTCGATCTCGTGCTCGTTGTCTGTCATGACTTCTGTCGCTTCTTCGCGGTGATCCAGATGGCGGCCAGTGCGAGGGCGCTGAGACCCACGATCCACGCTACGAGACCCTCGGTGACCGGACCGATCCGCCCGAGGCCGAAGCCTCCCGGGTCTTTCTGCGCGCGCACCTGCGTGATGTAGGCGATCATGCTGCGCTTCTCTTCGGGCGTGATCGTCGTGTCGTTGAAGACCGGCATCGCCTGCGGGCCGGTGACCATCGCCTCGTAGATCTGCGTGGGGGTCGCCTCGTTGAGGTTGGGAGCGTGCTTGCCCTGCGTCAGGGCGCCGCCGGCACCGGCCCAGTTGTGGCACTGGATGCAGTTGGCGCGGAACAGCTCACCGCCCTTGCCCGCGTCGCCCAGTTTCGGGTCGACCTGCTCGGCGCCCGGCACCTGCGGGCCGCCGCCGAGCGACTGCACGTAGGCGGAGATCTGCGTGATCTTCTCCGGGGTGACCCACTCCGGCTGCGGCTTGCGCGGCGCCTGGGGCCCAGGGTTGGCGGCGGGCATGCGGCCCGTGCTCATCTGGAAGTCGACGGCCGCGGCACCGACCCCGATGAGCGTGGGCGCCGTCTCGGTGCCCTCGGCGTTGGTGCCGTGGCAGCTCGCGCAGTGCGCCACGAACAGGCTCTTGCCCTCGGCCACGTCGTCGACCTTGCCCGCCGCCAATGCCGCGTCGGCAGGCTTACCCGCCTGGACGAAAGCGGTGTATGCCATCCCGACCAGCGCCAACGCCAAAATCAGGACGGCGTATCTCGCTAGGGGATGCCGCCGCCAAGCGGTGATCCTAGTCACAGAAGTCCCGTTCCTTAACGAATGATGTAGATGGTCGCGAAAAGACCGATCCAGACGACGTCGACGAAGTGCCAGTAGTAGGACACGACGATCGCGCTGGTGGCCTGCTCATGCGTGAAGCGCTTCGCGGCGTACGTGCGTCCCAGCATGAACAGGAACGCGATCAGGCCACCGGTCACGTGCAGGCCGTGGAAGCCCGTCGTCAGGTAGAACACCGAGGTATAGGCGTTGGCGGACAGGGTCGCGCCGTCTGACGCCAGCTCGCCGTACTCGTACAGCTGCCCCGCGATGAAGACCGCGCCCATGAGGAAGCTGACGATGTACCAGAAGCGGAGCTTGCCGACCTGCCCCTTCTCCGCGGCCCACACACCGAGCTGGCACGTCACACTCGACAGCACCAGGATGATCGTGTTGACCGTCGCGAACGGGATGTTCAGGTCGTGCTCGGGGTTCGGGACCATGAGCGGATTCCACGCCAGGCCCTTCCCCTCGCTCACCGACCGGATGGTGAAGTACATCGCGAACAGCGCCGCGAAGAACATGAGCTCGGAGGACAGCCAGACGATCGTACCGACGCTGACCAGGTTGGGTCTGCGGTACGGCTGGGCTGCCGTCGTCGAAGTTATTGCGGATGCTGTCGCCACGGGCAGCATTATTGCGGCTCCAGTGGTCGGTCCGGCGCACGACCCCCCGTTAGAGGGCACGAACCGCGCACCAACCTGGGATAATTGGGGCAAACCACACCCAAACCGCCCAGCACGCGCGGCACGCGCTCGGGCGGCCTGGGATTGCACACCGCCGCACCGGTACGATCCCAGGTGACCATACTGCTACGACACGATAGTGAGCGCGACAGCGATGTCCACTGGGAGCACCGACGACACGATGAAGGTCCTCGTCTACAGCGACGACGCCGCCACCAGGGCCGAGGTGAGCGCGGCCATCGGCAGGCGCCCGGCCGCCGACGTGCCTTTCGTCGAGCTCGTGGAGTGCGCCACCGAGCCCAAGGTCCACCAGTGGCTGGGCTCCGGCGAGATCGACGTGGCCGTCCTCGACGGCGAGACCCAGCCGGCGGGCGGCATGGGCATCTCCCGCCAGGCGAAGGACGAGGTCTACGACTGCCCGCCCATCTGCCTGATCATCGCCAGGCGCGACGACCGCTGGCTGGCCGACTGGTCCAAGGCCGACGCCGTCGTGTCGCAGCCCCTGGAGCCGATGGTGCTGGCCGACACGGTCGCCGATCTCATGCGCCGCCGCTCCTCCACCCGACTCAACGCTAAGTAGGTGCCCATGGACTCCCGCACGACCTGGCCCACCCTGCTTTCCGCTCTCCTGTCAGGCGAGCACCTCACCTCTGACGAGACGGCCTGGGCGATGCGGGAGATCATGTCCGGCACCGCGACGTCCGCCCAGATCGCCGGCTTCGCGATCGCGCTGCGCGCCAAGGGCGAGACGGTGGCCGAAGTGGTCGGCCTGGCCCGCACCATGCTGGAGCTGGCCACGCCGCTGAGCGTCGAGGGCCCCGTGGTCGACGTCGTCGGCACGGGCGGCGACCGTGCCCACACCGTCAACGTCTCGACGATGGCCGCCATCGTGGCCGCCGCCGCGGGCGCCAGGGTCGTCAAGCACGGCAACCGCGCCGCCTCGTCCTCGTGCGGCGCCGCCGACGTCCTGGAGCACCTGGGCATCCGGCTCGACCTGACGCCCGAGCAGACGGCGCTGGTCGCGCGCGAGGCGGGCATCGCGTTCTGCTTCGCCCCGGTCTACCACCCCGCGCTTCGCTTCGCCGGGCCCACCCGTAAGGAGATCGGCGTTCCCACGGTCTTCAACTTCCTGGGGCCCCTCACCAACCCGGCCCGCCCCGCCGCCCAGGCCATCGGCGTCTTCGACGCCGCGATGCTGCCCGTGCTGGCGGGCGTCTTCGCCGAGCGCGGGGTCTCCGCCCTGGTGTTCCGCGGCGACGACGGCCTCGACGAGCTGACCATCGCCGGCACCTCCACGGTCTGGGTGGTGAAGGACGGCACCGCGACGCAGACCGGCTTCGACCCGTCGGTGCTCGGCATCCCGCGCGCCGACGTGGGCGCGCTGCGCGGCGGCGACGTGGCGTTCAACGCCCAGGCCGTGCACGACCTGGTGCGCGGCAAGACCGGCCCGGTGCGCGACGCCGTCCTGCTCAACGCGGCCGCGGCCCTGGTGGCCCTCGACGGGCCCGGCGACAACCTCGACTCGGCGATGATCGACGGCTACGCCCGCGCGGTGCAGGCGGTCGACTCGGGTGCGGCCGCGGCCACCCTCGACCGCTGGGTCGAGGTCAGCGGCGCCTGCGGCCCCGCCTGACGTCCTGGTCGCCGGTCCTCCGGGATCGCGCTGCCCGGGCGGCACGTTGTGTGGCGCGCCGAGGCCCGCGGCCGGGCGGGAGGCGGGTCTGGCGGCAGGAACCGCCGGACCGGTGGCGTGACCCGGTCCGGCGGTCGTCGTACGGTGGCCGGCTACGGCAGGGTGACGGTGGGACCCGACTTGATCGAGCTCCACTTGAGCCACTGTTTCCAGCTCTCCTGCCAGTGCCCCCACCCGTTCGTGGGCTCCAGCTGCCGCGGCGAGCCCGTGATGATGATCGGGTCGCCGATCAGCGTGTTCTTGATGAACCACGCGGCGTTCGCCGGGCTGACGTTGACGCATCCGTGGCTGACGTTCGCGTGGCCCTGCGACCCGACCGACCAGGGTGCGCTGTGCACGTACTCGCCGCTGTTGGAGATGCGGACCGTGTTGTAGACCGTCAGCCGGTAGTAGCCCGGGGAGCCGGGCCCGATCCCCGGAGAGGTCATGATCGTCACTGGTTCGCGCGACATGGCCAGGTGGATGCCGGAGGTGGTGTAGTACTTCCACTGCCCGCCCTGGCCGGCGCTCATCGGCATCGTCCGGATCTTCTTGCCGTTGCGCCTGACCGTGAGCACGTGGTTGTTGGTGCTGCCCTTGGTGATCTGCTCGCGGCCGATCTTGAAGTTGAGCCGGACGTCGCGCTTGCCGTACATGCCGGGCCCGCCGCGCACTCCTGCCAGCTTGGCTTCCACCCGCACCTTCGTGTGCGCGGGCCAGTACTTCCGCGGCCGGAAGTCCACGTGGGTGTCGTCGAACCAGTGCCAGGCGCCCTCGACCGGTTTGGACGTGCGGACGATGAGGTTGCGCTCGACGGACACGCGGTCGGCGACCGGCTGGTCGAACTCGATCATGATGGGCATGCCGACGCCGACCGTCAGCCCGGTGTAGTCCTTGTTCGGGGTGATCGTCTTGATGTCGAACGTCTTGTTGCTCTTGACCGTCTTGAACGTGCTCTTCGCCTGGGTCTGCTTGCCCGCGGCGTCCACCGAGAGCGCGGTGACCGTGTAGGTCACGCCCGGCCTCGCCGTGACGGTGCTGCGCCACCGCGTACGGTCGCCGCTCAGGACACCGTCCAGCGAGCCGGACTTGTCGCCCTCCACGCGCACGCTCCTGAGCGTTCCCCCTTGGGCCGACACCACGACGGGCTGGTCCGTGGGCACGTCGGCGGCCTTGTCGGCCGGAGAGAACGTCACAGAGGGCGCTCGCACCCCCGCGCCCGCCATCGCGACTCCGTCGGGCTCGCCCGCCGTGCCGCCCGCCGTGCCGGCTTCCGAGCACGCGGTGAGCAGCGCCAAGGCCAGCAGGCCGGCCGATCCATACGCTACGCGCCCCACGAGTGACTCCCTTGTCCCGCTCCATTGCCTTACCTGATGAGAAATCCGCTCGCTTGGCGCCCCATACCTGGTTAGGGCCATAGAGGCAGTCCACGCAGCAGATTTCTCATTAGTACCCTGAGTGATCGAATGACCACATCCGGACACCGGAAAAGAACACCAAAAAGCGGGCATCCTCCCTCATGGGAGCACGCCCGCCTCAGGTGTGGCTCAGTGCGAGAAGTTACCCCGGTAGTACTGGAACACGAACCCGATCATGGCCATGATGACCAGGAACACGCCGATCAGGAACATCCAGAAACCGATCACGAACCCGGCGAAGGCGAAGGCCGCCGCCAGGCAGAGGAAGAGCGGCCACCAGCTGCTCGGGCTGAAGAAGCCGATCTCCCCCGCGCCGTCGCTGATCTCGGCCTGCTTGCTGTCCTCCGGCTGGGCGCCGATGCGCCGCGCGGTGAACATCAGGTAGTAGCCGACCATGAACGCGAACCCGACCGAGATGGCCATGGCCGTGGTGCCGACCGGCTCGCCTCTGCCCATCGCCGCCTTGGTCCAGAACCAGTAGGCGATGTCGACGGCGGCGAAGAACAGGCCGCACAGCAGGAACAGCCAACCCTGGACCTTCATCAGGCCTCGACCTCCTGGGCGGACTTGGCGGACACGTGCGGATAGTGCAGGTCGAACGCGGGACGCTCGGACCTGATGCGCGGCAGCGACGTGAAGTTGTGCCGCGGCGGCGGGCATGAGGTCGCCCATTCGAGCGAGCCGCAGTAGCCCCAGGGGTCGTCGACGGTGACCTTGGGCGCGCTGCGCCAGGTCTTCCAGACGTTGTAGAAGAACGGCAACGTCGAGGCGCCCAGGATGAACGCGCCCACCGACGAGATCATGTTGAGGTCGGTGAAGCCGTCGGCCGCGCTGTAGTCGGCGTAGCGGCGCGGGAAGCCCACCACGCCCAGCCAGTGCTGGATGAGGAACGTGGTGTGGAAGCCGATGAACAGCAGCCAGAACTGCAGCTTGCCGAGCTTGTCGTCGAGCATCTTGCCGGTGAACTTGGGCCACCAGAAGTAGAACCCGGCGAACATGGCGAACACCACGGTGCCGAACACCACGTAGTGGAAGTGCGCGACGACGAAGTAGGTGTCGCTGATGTGGAAGTCGAGCGGCGGCGAGGCCAGGATGACACCGGTCAGGCCGCCCAGGAGGAACGTCACCAGGAAGCCGACCGAGAACAACATCGGCGACTCGAACGTGAGATGCCCTCGCCACATCGTGCCGACCCAGTTGAAGAACTTCACACCCGTCGGCACCGCGATGAGGAACGTCATGAACGAGAAGAACGGCAGCAACACCTGCCCGGTCGGGAACATGTGGTGCGCCCAGACCGTGATGGACAGACCGGCGATGGAGATCGTCGCGGCCACGAGGCTGATGTAACCGAAGATCGGCTTGCGGCTGAAGACCGGCAGGATCTCCGTCACGATGCCGAAGAACGGCAGGGCGATGATGTATACCTCGGGATGTCCGAAGAACCAGAACAGGTGTTGCCAGAGCAGCGCTCCGCCGAACTCCGAGTCGAAGATGTGGGTGCCCAGCTTGCGGTCGGCCTCCAGCGCCAGCAGCGCGGCGGCCAGCACCGGGAACGCCATCAGCACGAGCATGCTGGTCAGCAGCACGTTCCAGGTGAAGATCGGCATGCGGAACATGGTCATGCCGGGAGCCCGCATGCAGATGATCGTGGTGATGAAGTTGACCGAGCCGAGAATGGTGCCCAGACCCGACAGGGCCAGGCCCATGATCCACAGGTCGCCGCCGACGCCGGGCGAGTTGATCGCGTTGGACAGCGGCGTGTAGGCGAACCAGCCGAACGACGCCGCGCCCCCCGGGGTGAAGAAGCCCGAGACCGCGATGATGCTGCCGAACAGGTAGAGCCAGTAGCTCACCATGTTGAGGCGCGGGAACGCCACGTCGGGTGCGCCGATCTGCAGGGGCATCAGCTCGTTGGCGAAACCGGCGAACAGCGGCGTCGCGAACATGAGCAGCATGATCGTGCCGTGCATGGTGAACAGCTGGTTGAACTGCTCGTTGCTGGTGAACTGCAGGCCCGGCTGCGCCAGCTCGGCCCGCATGACCAGCGCCATGACGCCGCCGATGAGGAAGAACGCGAACGACGAGATCAGGTAGAGGTGCCCGATGATCTTGTGATCGGTGGAGGACAGCCACTTGGCGATGATCTGGCCCTTGGTGACGGGCCTGATCGGCGTCCTGAGTGGTTCTTGGATGGCGGTCACTGGGCACTCCCAGCCTGTTGGGTCGCGATGTACTGGTCGAACTCAGCCTGCGGAACGAGCTTCACCGAGAAGAGCATCCGGCTGTGGTCGACGCCGCACAGCTCAGCGCAGCGGCCGGCGAACACGCCTGTCCGGTCGAGCGTCGTGATCTCGAACTTGCGACCCGGGTTGTCCTCCGGGATGCCGGGGAGGATGTCCCGCTTGAACAGGAACTCCGGCACCCAGAACGAGTGGATGACGTCGTCGCTCTGCAGATCGAACTCGATCTTGGTCTTCGTCGGCAGGACCAGCTGGGGGCCCTTGTTGTAGTCGCTCACCGGAACGCCGGAGACCGGCGGCAGCTGCTTGCCGTCGACGGTGGTGGTGAAGCGCCAGCTCCACTGGTATGCCTCGACCTTGACCTTCACCGGCGCGTTCCCGGAGATCTGCTCCAGTCGCTCGCTGTCGCGGGCGGTGAAGAAGAAGAACACCGACACCATGACGAGCGGGATCAAGGTGTAGAGCATCTCGATCGGCAGGTTGTAGCGGACCTGCGGCGGGAGCTCGGCCTTCGCCTTGCGCTTGCGGTGGAAGATGGCCGCCCACACGATCAGGACAATGACGACGGCACCCGTGGCGAGCGCGGCGATCCAGGCCCCGTTCCACAGGCTTTGGACCACATTGCCCTCTTCGGTGATGTGGCCGGGAAGAAGGCCGCGAGACCAGTCGGCCTCGGGGACGTCATTAGCACACGCCGTAGCAGTGGCCAGCAGCAACGCCAAAGCGGCGGCGCGTGGCACCCTGCGCCGGGCCAACGAACGCCGCGTCGTACGGCGAGTCGGACTCACGGATCGCCTACCCCACAGATGTAGCCCAAGAGTCTTTCCCCTGGGCGCGTATTGCTGTTTCTGATTCATGCACAGACTGACAAGCAGACACATTAGCGTGCAGGGGCCTTGCCCCACCGCGCGACCCCTCCATGGCGCCGGAAGTGGGACGATGAGTCTCGTGGCGTATTTCGACGCGGCCTCGAGTGAGCCGCTCCACCCCCAGGCACGCGAGGCGCTGCTGGCGGCGATCGACGTCGGCTGGGCCGACCCCGCGAGACTCTACGGCCAGGCCCGCCGCGCGCACCTGCTGCTCGAACAGGCCCGCACGGAAGTGGCCGAAGCGCTCGGCGCGCGCCCCGACGAGGTGTCGTTCACCTCCTCGGGCACGCAGGCCGTGCATCTCGGCGTGCTCGGCACCCTACACGGCAGGCGCAGGGTCGGGCGTCATCTGGTCACCACGGCCGTCGAGCACTCCAGCGTGCTGCACGCCGGCGGCGTGCACGAGCGCGACGGCGGCACGGTCGAGACCGTCGGCGTCGGCCTGACCGGCCGGGTCGACCTCGACCGCTTCACCGAGGCGGTGGCCCGTCCCGGCACGGCGCTGGCCTGCCTGCAGACGGCCAACCACGAGGTCGGCACCCTGCAGCCGGTGGCGGAGGCGGCCGCGGCGTGCCGCGCCAACGGGGTGCCGCTGCTGGTCGACGCGGCGCAGACGGCCGGCCGGATGCCGGTCCCGCCCGGCTGGTCGGTGCTGGCGGCCAGCGCCCACAAGTGGGGCGGCCCCGCCGGCGTGGGCGTGCTGGCGGTGCGCAAGGGCACGCGGTTCCGCTCGTTCCTGCCGGAGGACGAGCGGGAGCGTCGGCGGGTGCCGGGCTTCGAGAACGTCCCCGGCATCGTGGCCGCGGCGGCCGCGCTGCGCGCGATGGCCGCGGAGGCGTCGCAGGAGCAGGCGCGGCTGGCCGAGCTCGTCGGCAGGATCAGGGAGACGGTCCCGAAGATCGTCCCGGACGTGGAGGTGATCGGCGACCCCGACGAGCGGGCGCCGCACATCGTGACCTTCTCGTGCCTGTACGTCGACGGCGAGGCGCTGCTGACCGAGCTGGACAAGGCCGGGTTCGCCGTGTCGTCAGGAAGCTCGTGCACCGCTAGTACGCTTCGTCCATCGCACGTTCTGGAAGCGATGGGCGTGCTGACGCATGGGAATGTCCGGGTGTCGCTGCCCAGGGGCGCTTCCGCGGCCGAGGTCGACCGGTTCCTCGCCGTGCTGCCCGAGCTGGTGCGCCGCATCCGGCAGGACGCAGGAGTCGCATGACCGAGGTTACCCAGCCGGCTTTGACGATCGACGCGCTCGGGAAGAAGTGCCCGATCCCGATCATCATGCTGGCCGCGCAGATCAACCACGTACCGCTGAACGGGGTGGTGGCGGTGCTGGCCGACGACCCGGCCGCCTACACCGACGTGCCGGCGTGGTGCAGGCTGAAGTCGCACCGCCACGTCGGGTCGTACGAGCTGCCGGAGGGCGGCTGGGCGATCCACGTCAGGCGCAACTACTGACCATCCGCGCCGGGCCGTCCCGCCGGGCGGCGGGACGGCCCGCGCCGCTCAGGGGTGGTAG
Source organism: Nonomuraea sp. KM88 (assembly GCF_052245635.1). Taxonomy (NCBI): domain Bacteria; kingdom Bacillati; phylum Actinomycetota; class Actinomycetes; order Streptosporangiales; family Streptosporangiaceae; genus Nonomuraea; species Nonomuraea sp. KM88. Next base: position 624,912 of record NZ_JBQQCC010000003.1, read on the forward strand.
CAGCGGATGTGCTCGGCGACCTCCGCGGCTGCCTCGGCGCCGTAGGCGGCGCCGAACCGCTCGAGGAAGACCTGCTGGCCGAGCTCATATTCCTGGCCGCCGACGCGCTCCAGCACGTGGGTGGCGGTGAGGTTGCCGATCTGCCCGCAGCGCTCCAGCGGCAGGCCCCAGGCCAGGCCCGCGAGGAAACCGGCGCGGAAGGCGTCGCCGACGCCGGTGGGGTCGGCCTTGCCCCGCTCGGGGGCGGGAGCGACCATGATCGACGGCTCGCCCTTGCGGTCGATGACGGCGCCCTTGGGGCCGAGCGTGGTGATCCGGACGCCGACCCGGTCGAGGATCTCCGCGTCGGACCAGCCGGTCTTCTGCTCGATGAGCCCCTTCTCGTAGTCGTTGGAGAACAGGTAGGAGGCGCCGTCGACGAGGGCGCGGATCTGCTCGTCCTCCATGCGGGCGAGCTGCTGGGAGATGTCGGCGGCGAAGCCGATGCCGCGCTGGCGGCACTCCTCGGTGTGGCGCAGCATCGCGTCGGGGTCGTTGGGGCTGATGAGCACCAGATCGAGGCCACCGGTGCGGGCGGCGACGGGCTGCAGCTCGATCAGCCGGGCCTCGGCCATGGCCCCCGTGTAGAAGGAGGCGATCTGGTTGTGGTGCTCGTCGGTCGTGCACAGGAAGCGGGCGGTGTGCCGGGTCTCCGAGACGTGCACGGATCCGCAGTCGACGCCGTGGCGCTCCAGCCACGAACGATAGTCGGCGAAGTCGTTGCCGACGGCACCCACCAGGATGGGGGTCAGGCCCAGACATCCCATGCCGAACGCGATGTTCGCGGCGCATCCACCGCGACGGATCTGTAGGTCATCGACCAGGAACGAAAGCGACACCCGGTCGAGTTGCTCGGCGATCAGCTGATCGCCGAAGCTTCCGGGGAAGGTCATCAGATGGTCTGTCGCGATGGAGCCGGTTACGGCGATGCGCACGGGGTTCTTCTTCCTCGTTGTCAGCAGGCCAGTGGGCCCAACGAGGATACGCGAAGGTCCCGCGCGCACAAAGGCGCGCGGGACCCGGCGACCAGTCGCCCGTCGCTCTAGTTGAACGAGTCGCCGCAGGCGCAGGAGCCCGTGGCGTTGGGGTTGTCGATGGTGAAGCCCTGCTTCTCGATGGTGTCGACGAAGTCGATCGAGGCGCCCATCAGGTAGGGGGCGCTCATCCGGTCGGTGACCACACTGACGCCGCCGAAGTCGGACACCACGTCGCCGTCCATCGACCGGTCGTCGAAGAAGAGCTGGTAGCGCAGGCCGGAACAGCCGCCCGGCTGCACGGCGACCCGCAGCTGCAGGCCCTCCTCGCCCTGCTGCTCGAGCAAGCTCTTGACCTTGGCCGCGGCCGCGTCGGTCAGGATCAGGCCCTGTGCCGTGGTCTCGCTGCTCTCAACCGTCATCTGCTGACTCCCTAACCCGGCTGTCTGTTTTCGACGTCCTACTGATGACGCTACCAACACCTCGGGGATGCCACACATTCCCGGGCCCACCTCCCCCTGATTGCCCGCTTTCGTCCGTGTGTCATGATGAGTATCGTCAATTCGACGATAAGGGGGTACGGCCATGGCCACCCAGACTGGACTGCCGCTCTTCGTCCTCGGCAGTGGCGCCGATCCGCACAGCGAGAAGGGGGTCGAGTGTCCCGGCGAGCTACCGCCCGCCTCCGACCCCGGCCTCGTGGAACGCGCCCGCAAGGCGAAGGAGGCCCTCGGCGACCGCCTCTTCGTGCTCGGCCACCACTACCAGCGCGACGAGGTCATCCAGTTCGCCGACGTGACGGGCGACTCCTTCAAGCTGGCCCAGCAGGCCGCGGCCCGGCCCGAGGCGGAGTACATCGTCTTCTGCGGCGTGCACTTCATGGCCGAGTCCGCCGACATCCTGACCGGCGACGCCCAGAAGGTGATCCTGCCGGACCTCGCGGCCGGCTGCTCGATGGCCGACATGGCCACGTTCGACCAGGTCGAGGAGTGCTGGGACGCCTTGGAGGACGCCGGGCTGGCCGGCCAGGTGATCCCGGTCACCTACATGAACTCCAGCGCCGACATCAAGGCCTTCTGCGGCAGGAACGGGGGCGCGGTCTGCACCTCCTCCAATGCCCGCCGCGCCCTCGACTGGGCCTTCGAGCAGGGCGGCAAGGTGCTGTTCCTGCCCGACCAGCACCTCGGCCGCAACACGGCCGTCCTGGAGATGGGCATGTCGCTGGACGACTGCGTGGTGTGGAACCCGCACCGCCCGGGCGGCGGGCTGACGCGGGAGCAGCTTGAGCGCGCGCGGATGATCCTGTGGCGGGGCCACTGCTCAGTGCACGGCCGTTTCACCGCCGAGTCGGTGGACGACGTACGCGCGCGCATCCCGGGCGTCAACGTGCTCGTGCACCCGGAGTGCCGCCACGAGGTGGTGCTCAAGGCCGACCACGTGGGCTCGACCGAGCACATCATCAGGACGCTCGAGGCGGCGCCGGCGGGCTCCAGCTGGGCGATCGGCACCGAGCTCAACCTGGTCAAGCGCCTGGCCCAGACGTTCCCCGACAAGAACGTCTCGTTCCTGGACCGCACGGTCTGCTACTGCTCGACCATGAACCGGATCGACCTGCCCCACCTGGTGTGGGCCCTGGAGTCGCTGGTGCTCGCCGAGGACGGTGCGGTCGTCAACCAGATCACGGTGGACGACGACACCGCCCACTGGGCCAGGGTCGCCCTCGACCGCATGCTGGCCCTCCCGTGACGCGCCGCCCGAGGCCCAGGACCGGGCCTCGGGCCTACGCGAAGTCGTAGCCGACCCGGACCCTCACCGAGAGGGTCTGGCGGCCGGGACTGATCGAGGCGCCGCTCTCCGCGGCGGCCATCGTGAGCGGCTGCGGGCCGCTCGCGACCTCCTCGCTCACCGACACCACGCGGCCCAGCGGGCGGCCGGACAGCTCGGCGTACTGGGCCGCCTTGGCGGCCGCGTCGCGGAACGCCAGGGCCCGGGCCTCCCGCAGCGCGCCGGCCGGGTCCGACACCTCGAACACCACGCCGTTGAGCCGGGCCTCCTCGCCCACCCCCGCCACGGTGTCGATGACGCCGTCGGCCCCGGCCAGGTCGCGGACGACGACCTCCACGCCCCGCGCCCCGCGGTAGGCGGCCACCTTCGGATAGGACTCGTACTCGGGCCCGAGGGAGAGCTCGGCCGTGCGGACGTCCTCAGGGGCGATCCCCGCCCCGCTGAGCGCCTCGGCCAGCCGGGCGGCTGCGGCCCTGACGGCGGTGAAGGCGTCTGCGGCCGACGCCCTGCGCACCTCGACGCCGGCGTGCAGCCGCAGGATGTCGGGCACGGCCAGGACGGCGCCCTCGCCGACGACGGTGATGTCCATACGGTGTCCTTCCCGCCCGGCGGTCGTGTCCCTCACTGCGTATCAGATCCCCCGCCCGCTTACGAGGCGTTCCCGCTGAAGCGGAAGCCCGTGCGGTCGAACTCCGCCCTCTCCGGCGCCGTCGCCGGGGCCCGGCTGACACGGCCGGGCAGGTCGATCACCACGGCCTCGTACCCGGGGCCCCTGGTGCGCCGGACCGCCAGGTGCTCGCCGCCCCGCGGGCCGATGAGCCGCCTGCCGGCGGGACGGGACGGTGACCGCGCCGGTCACCCGTTCACGGGACCACCTCGGCGTAGGTCCGAGACGGCGTCCACGATCGCCTCCGGGGCTTCGAGCGGCACCTGGCGGCCGATGGCCGGCAGGCGTACGAGCTCGGCCTCCAGGTCCCGCGCGAGCCGCTGCTGGCAGGCGTCCCGCTCGCCCGTGCTGATCACGGTGACCGCCACGCCGGGGACCGGTTTCTCCTCCCTGAGCCGGTGCAGGTCGGCCGCCATGTCGCGGCGGGCCAGCCACTCCCCCACGACGGCGGCCGGCACCTTGCCCATGCTGTAGACGCCCGCCGGGTCGGAGCAGCCCGCGAACAGCCGGTGCGCCGGAGGGCCGATCATGCGGGCCAGCGCGGTCGCCCCCCACGTGCCGCCCAGGGCGGGCAGCCACCGGCCCGCGGACCTGGCCAGCGCGAGCGGCCGCCGCTCCCTGGCGCAGGCCGGGGCCACGAGGACGAGCCCCGCCACGCAGAGCGGGTGCAGCCTCGCGAACGCCTCCGCGTGCCAGCAGGCCACGCCGTGGGCGACGACCGTCACCTGCTCGGGGTGGGCGGGGGCCAGCGCGGCCAGCCTGGCGACCTCGGCGTACAGGGTGGGCGGGGCCGGCGAACGGGGACTGAGGCCGAGCCCTGGGCGGTCGAAGCGGATGACGCGGTGACGCCTTCCGAGCTGCGCGGCCACCGCGTCCCAGTGGAACCAGGCGCCCGCGGCGCCCGCCGTGATGAGCACCGCGGGCCCGGTCCCCTGCTCGACCACGTGGGGCGGCCCGTATCCGTCCACCGCTCCGAAGTCCGGCCTCATGCCCGGCGCCCTTCCCGGCCCGCGCGTGCCCGGCGGCCCGCCCGCCACCGCGCCGAGGGCGACGCCGGGGCCCGCGTTCAGCGCCATGCCGGGGCCCGCGCCCAGCACCTCGCCAAGGTCCGCGTCCGGCGGCACACCCGCCGCGGCCTCCCCCGCCGCGCCCGGCACACCGCGCCCCGCGGCGTCCCCCGCGGCGCCCGGCCCGATGCCCGGTGCGGCACCTGCCGCGACGCCGGGGGCAGCGTCTGAGGCAGCGCCTGCCGCGACGCCGGGGACGGTGCCCGACGCGGGCGGCGCGGGTCGTGCTTCGCGGGCCCGCGAGACGGGCGCGGGCCCCAGGCTGGGGACCGGCGTCTGGTGGTCGTCCGACACGAGCAGGTGCAGGGCCGCGTACACGAGCCAGATCGCGAACATCGTCAGCTGGGCCCGGTGCGCGATCCCCACCCCCTGCCCCGCCGCGAGCGCGCCCACCGTGAGCAGCGTGGCGGCCACGCTGAGCCAGGTGAGCAGCCACGACACCCACGACCGCCACCGCGCGCCGAGCAGCACCATCGCCGCCAGCCCGCAGATCGTGGACAGCGCCCCCGCCAGCGTGTGCGCCCGGTGCGGCCAGGACGGCTCCCGCAGCCCGCAGGCCGGGTCGCTCAGCGCCGCGCAGTCGAGGGGGAACACTCCTGAGGCGAAGGTGAACAGCCCGAACGCGGCCACCGCCAGCCAGCCCCGCCACTCGCGCGCCGTCCTCGGCAGGAGCAGCACGCCGGACACGCACGCCAGTCCGGCAAGCCCGTCGCTGACCCGGAACAGGCGCGTCCACGGCTGGTCGCGGGCGGCCAGCTCGCTGACGTACCCGTGGGCCCTGTCGACCGCCGGTGTGGTGAACTGGCCGGTGATCCACGCGCTGCCCAGCACCGCCGCCACGATGAGCGCGGATGCCGCAAGCACGACCAGTCTTCGCTCCACGTGACCATTAGACCACTGTGGGTGGTTATCGCCGGAAAGGCCCCCTGGTCAGAGGCCGGGCGCACCCCAGACGGGGAACCACCGGCTGAGGTCCTTCTCCAGCGGCAGCTCACCCTCCAGCGCGCCTCTGGCCTGCAGTTCGAGCGCGTTGTCGCGCCGCTGCCCGGAGAGCGGCGCGAACGGGTAGAACGTGCCCCGTTTGTACAGGTAGACGACCGCCAGCCGGCGCCCGTCGTCCGGGGCGGCGAACGACACCAGCGAGCACAGCAGCGAGGGCCCGAACCCGGCCGACTCCAGCGACGAGTTGACCGCGTGCAGCTCGGTGACCAGGTCGCTGAGCGCGTCGGGCGCGCGGCGCACCAGCAGCCAGGTGTAGCCGTAGCCGTCGTCGGACTCCTCGACGCGCTCGCCGAGCAGCGCCTTGACGTCGCGTTCGAGCGTGGCGAACGCGCCTCCCTCAGCGGCCCTGAACGCCACCGAGCCGAGGCCCGTGGGCGTGAGCCCGGTCGCGGCCTGCAGCGTCACGGCCGCGGACGGCAGCGCGAACAGCGCGTCGAGGTTGGGCTTGACCGGCTTCGACCGGCCGAGCAGCGCATCGAGCCAGCCCATGCGGGTTCAGCCCCTTCCGAGCTGCTTGGAGATGTTCGTCAGCTGCTCCAGCCGCCGCTCGAGCCGCGGGTGCGTGGAGAACAGGTTCGCGAGCGTCTCGCCGGGGGCCAGCGCCGGGGCGAAGTAGAAGGCGTTGAACGGCTCGGCCTCGCGCAGGTCGCGCGTGGGGATCCTGGCCATGTCGCCGGTGATCTTGACCAGCGCGCTGGCCAGGGCCGACGGCCTCTGGGTGAGCAGCGCGCCCGCGCGGTCGGCGGCCAGCTCCCGGTAACGCGACAGGGCGCGGGTGAGCAGGAAGCTGATGGCGTACACGAGGACGGAGACCAGGACGATGATCAGCCCGATCGGCACGCCGCCCTGGCCGCCGTTGCGGCGGCCGCCGAGCCCGGTGTAGAGGGCGAACCTGGTCATGAGGCCCGCCACGATGCCGAGGAACGAGGCGATCGTCATGACGGCCACGTCGCGGTGCGCGACGTGGGAGAGCTCGTGCGCGAGCACGCCCTCGAGCTCCTGCGGCTCGAGTCGCCGCAGGATGCCCGTCGTCACGCAGACGACGGCGTTCTTCTGGTTGCGGCCGGTGGCGAACGCGTTGGGGACGTCGGACTCCGCGATCGCCACCCGCGGTTTGGGCATGTCGGCCAGCGCGCACAGCCGGTCGATCAGGCCGTGCAACTCGGGGGCCTCCTGCGGCGAGACCTCCCGCCCTCCCATCGCGAACAGCGCGATGCGGTCGGACAGGAAATACTGCACGAGCAGCAGACCCCCTGCCAGCACCAGCACGGTCAGCGCCCGCACGCCCAAGGCGATCAGGACGCCGACGAACACCACGTAGAGCAGCCCGAGCAGGAACATCGTCACGACCATGCGGCTGGTCAGGCCGCGGTCGGACGCGAACCGCGTACGCACGGGCTCAGCCCGGGATGAGGCCTTGGTCGCCCAGCATCTCCCGGACCTCCTCGATGGAGGCGTCCGCGGGGGGAAGGATCAGCTCTGACGGCTCAAGGCTGTCGTCGGGAAGCGCCTTGCCCACGTGGCGCACCTTGTCGAGCAGTGCGTGCAGCTTGACCCGGAACGACTTCTCGTCGCCCGCGTCGATGGCCGCCTCCAGCTCGGTGTCGAGCTCGTTGAGGACCGAGATGTCGTCGGCGGAGATCTCCACCTGACCCTCGCCCATGATCCTGACAATCATGCGCCCTCCCCTGGCTGACGCAGCTGCTGGGTCTGGCCGGGCTGCTGCTGGGCCTGCTGCGGGGCCTGCTGGGGCTGCTGCTGCGGCTGGCCCTGCTCGATGGCTCCCTGCGGCGCCGGGCCCTGGCCCAGCTCGGACTTCATCCTGGCCAGCTCGAGCTCGACGTCCATGCCGCCGCCCATGCGGTCGAGCTCGGCCTGGATGTCGTCGCCCTTGGTGCCGCTGTAGTCGTCGAGCGCGCCGCTGGCCAGCAGCTCGTCGATGGCGCCCGCGCGGGCCTGCATCGACGCCGTCTTGTCCTCGGCACGCTGGATCGCCAGGCCGACGTCGCCCATCTCCTCGGAGATGCCGGAGAACGCCTCGTTGATGCGCGTCTGCGCCTCGGCGGCGGTGTAGGTGGCCTTGATCGTCTCCTTCTTCGTGCGGAAGGAGTCGACCTTGGACTGCAGCCGCTGGGAAGCCGTGGTCAGCTTCTCCTCCTCGGCCTGCAGGTTGTCGTGCTGCACCTTCAGGTCGGCCATCTGCGCCTGCAGATTGGACCTGCGCTGCAGCGCCTCGCGGGCGAGGTCTTCACGCCCCACGGACAGCGCCTTGCGGCCCTGCTCCTCGTAACGCTGGGCCTGCTTCTCCAGGCCGGTGATCTGCAGCTCCACCCTCTTGCGTGACGTGGCGACGTCGGCCACGCCCCTGCGCACCTTCTGCAGCAGCTCCAGCTGCCGCTGATAGGAGTAGTCGAGGGTCTCGCGCGGATCCTCCATCTTGTCCAAAGCCCTGTTGGCCTTGGACTTGAAGATCATCGAAAGTCTCTTCATCACGCTCATGCGCGTCGGCCGTCCCCTTCTAGGTCGTGCTGGTGTTCCCAATGCAGCGCAGCCGCCTTGGGATTACCCTACGCATAACGCGCGAGGGCGTCACTAAGTTGCAGTCCAGGTAGGGTTGACGTCGTGTTGCGACGCCGTTCCCAAACCACCGTGGACGATACCCCCGCCCCCACTGACGATCCTAAGCCCAAGGGCAAAGGTCGTCCCACACCCAAGCGCCGGGATGCCGAAGGCAAACGGCGCCAGCCGGTCTCCGCGCCCAAAGACCGCAAAGAGGCCTATCGGCAGATGCGGGCCAAGCAGGCCGCCGAGCGCGATAAAGCCCGCAGGGGCATGCTCGCCGGTGACGAGCGCTATTTCCCCGCGAGGGACAAGGGCCCCGCGCGCAAGTTCGCGCGCGACTGGGTCGACTCCCGCCGGCTGCCGAGCCAGTATTTTCTGCCGTTCTCGCTACTCATCCTGCTGGCGACGTGGATTCCCTGGCCGATGGAGATCCGTGCGCAGGTGCTCAACCTCGTCATCGCGGTCGGCTGGCCGATCATGATGATCGGCGTGCTGTTCACCTCCATCTATGTCGCCTGGAAGGTGAAGCGGCAGGTGGCGGAGAAGATGCCGGACGAGAGCCTCAGGGGCGTCGGCTTCTACGCGGCCATGCGGGCGCTGCAGATCCGCAAGCTGCGCTTCCCGCCGCCGCAGGTTCTGCCGGGCGGCAAGCCGGTGCAGCCCAAGCGATAACCATATTTTCCCGATTTTCCGGAAGACTCCGACAAATCGGGAAAATTATGGCTTGCCGTACTCGGCGTTGTCCCAGCGCAGCACGCCTCCTCTGACCGCGGGCCGCCAGCCCTCGACCGCCGTGCCCTGCTCCAGGGCGTCGGCGACGGCCCGCATCAGCGCGTAGTAGGACGGCAGCCGGGGCGCCGTGCCGGAGATCGTGTCGTCCCACCCGACGGTGCCCGCCGCGGAATCGACCACGGCGTACACCCCGTCCTCGCCGTGGCGCTCCTCGAAGAGCACGAACGGGATCATGCGGCCGTTCCAGTCCCCGTGCGCCGGATCGGTGCGGTTCCTGGAGCACTCCGCCCGCCAGGCGTCCCTGATCCGGCGGATGCCGAGGTTGGCGGCGCCGTCGTACGAGAACCCGAAACCGAACGCCCGCGCTCCTCGCGAGCCGTTGTGGCGCAGGAGCGAGGCGCGCAGGTCGTCGGGGAAGTCCACGCCCATCTGGGCCTCGGCGATCGCGATCGTGCGGGCCCTGCCGGGCGCTCCGAGCGTCCTGTACGAGCGGGGCGCGTTCGCCCTCAGCCACCGCTCGATCCGCCGCCACTGGCGGTCCACGGCCCGCCTGACCTTCGGATCGATCGGCCGCACCCGCACCGGGCGCGGCTCGGGCGCACAACCGGGGTCGGGCACGGGCGGGCCGGTCGGGGCCGGCGTGGGGAGCGGCGTGGGGGGCGGCGTGACGGCGGGGCCGGTGGCGAGCGGCGCAGGGAGCTGAGCGTCGTTCTCGGACACCAGCAGCGCGGCGGTGAGGGCGTCCTGTTCGGCCTGGTGGGTCCGTGCCCGGGCCGAGGACGCCTCCTGCGCCTCCGTGGGGACCAGCGCGGCCGCCAGGGTGACCGCCACGATCAGCGCGATGCCGGCCCACGCCGCGCCCATCCCGGCCCTGCCGCCCGGCTGCCGCGCCGGCTGCCGCTCTGACGGGGGCGAGGGCGGGGTCTGCGGCATGCGGGCGCGGCGGCGCAGCCGGACCACGATGGCGGTCACGACGGCGGCCGTCAGCGCCAGCCGTACGAGCTTCAGCACGTCGCGCACCCTATCCCGAAACGGATCACCCCACGTGTCGGGATTAAGGTCGGACGCATGGAATTCCGACACCTCGGTCGCAGCGGTCTCGTGGTCAGCGAGATCAGCTACGGCAACTGGCTCACTCACGGCTCCCAGGTCGAGGAGGACGCCGCCAAGCAGTGCGTTCAGGCGGCACTCGACGAGGGCATCACGACGTTCGACACGGCCGACGTGTACGCGGCGACGAAGGCCGAGGAAGTGCTCGGCCGGGCGCTGAAGGGCGTACGCAGGGAGTCGCTGGAGATCTTCACCAAGGTCTACTGGCCGACCGGGCCCGGCAGGAACGACCGCGGCCTGTCGCGCAAGCACCTCACCGAGTCGATCCACGCTTCGCTGCGGCGCCTGCAGACCGACTACGTCGACCTCTACCAGGCCCACCGCTTCGACTACGAGACCCCGCTCGAGGAGACGCTCAAGACCTTCGACGACCTCGTACGCCAGGGCAAGGTCCTCTACGTCGGCGTCAGCGAGTGGACGGCCGAGCAGATCGCCCAGGCCCTCAAGATCGCTGATCAGATGGGCTTCGACCGGATCGTGTCGAACCAGCCTCAGTACTCCATGTTGTGGCGGATCATCGAGTCCGAGGTCGTGCCGCTGAGCGAGAAGGAGGGCGTCGGCCAGATCGTCTGGTCGCCGATCGCCCAAGGCGTGCTCACCGGGAAATACCTGCCGGGACAGCAGCCCCCCGAGGGCTCGCGCGCGACCGACAAGAGCGGCGGCAGCAACATGATCGCCCGGTGGATGAGGGACGACGTGCTGACCCGCGTCCAGGAGCTCAAGCCGATCGCCGCGGACCTGGGGCTCAGCATGGCGCAGCTGGCCATCGCGTGGGTCCTGCAGAACCCGAACGTCTCCAGCGCCATCATCGGCGCCAGCCGCCCCGAGCAGGTGCGTGACAACGTGCGGGCGTCGGGCGTCAAGCTGGATGCGGACGTGCTGCGGCGGATCGACGACGTGCTCGCCCCGGTCGTCGAGCGCGACCCCTCCAAGACGGAGAGCCCCCGCACCCGCCCGTAATCACACGCGGCGAAAACCCCTTGGGCCACGAATGGCTCAAGGGGTTTTCGTGTTGCTGGCATTCACTCCGGACGCAATGACATTCCCGCGTACTCGACGCGATCCTCCTCGAGCAGGGCCACCTGCTCCACCCCGGATTCGAGCAGGTCACGCCAGTTCTCGCCGAGCCACGACTCCGCGTCCGCCTGGCTCGGAAAAACCTCTCGCGGCAAAGGACGATCCGTTACCTCACCACCATTTGCCTTTTCATAACGCCAACGCCATGTCATGCCATACGCTCCTTTTCCGCGGGTTCGCCGGCGCACCCTCCGCAGGCACTGGAACCCTACTCCCGAGCTTGGAGGTCCATCGATGCTGCGCGCGTTTCGTGTTGCGGCCGGAGCCGTCCTCGGGGTGGCCGCCTCGGTCTCCCTCCCCTGCTCTGCCCTCGCCGCACCGCCCGTCTCCCCCGGAGATCCCGTCCCGGGCGCGGCCGATCCCGGCGCCGCGCGCGGGTGGAGCGTCTGGCGGAGCGACGGCACCGCCTGGCTGGCGGCCGCGTCCGGCGACTCGCCGCCGGACGGCTCCGTCATCGGCTGGCGCTTCTCGGCTGCCCCGGACGGGACGGCGGGCGAACCCCCCGCCGGGGAGCTGCCCTCGTTCCAGGCCGTGTGCGGCAAGGACACCGCCGGTTCCGGGCACAAGCGCGTGGTCGTGGCGGTGGACTTCGGCGAGGCCGGCACCGACGCCTACCCCGGCGAGCATCCGCCCGCCGAGCCGTCGGCCACGTGCGTCGCGGGCGCCGAGTCCGCCACCACCGCCCGGCTCCTCGCCTCCATGGCCGGGGTCCGGGTGAACGCGGGCGGTGACGTCGTCGCGGTCGACGGCTATCCGGGCAGGGAAAAGGGCGGCACGGCGCTCGACGGCGCCCTCCCCGAGACCGCCTCCGAGGGCGGGGTGCCGGTCACGTGGATCGCGGGTGGGGCGGGCGTGCTGGCCCTGCTCGGAGGCGGCGCCCTGGTGGCCACCCGCCGCCGCACCACGGTGAAGGCCGGCGGCTGACCCCAAGGTCGCGCACCCGGGCGAGCGGGAGCGGACGCGGGTTTGTACGCTCGGCGCGGTGAAGCTCCTCATCAACGGCACTGCGGGCCGTACCGGCTGGCCCGAGCCCGGCTGCGGGTGCGTCTCGTGCGCCGGGTTGCCCGCCGGTCATCGCCGACCGTTCGAGCTGGTCGTGGACGGCGTGGTCCGCTACCCCTTCACCGGCCCGCCCGACGGCTACCTGCCCCTTGCGGGCGGTCTGGGGCTGGCAGGCCCCGGCGGCTCCGCGCTCCTCCACCTGCCGGCGGGACGGACGCTCCCAGTAGGTGGGCCGGTAGGCGGGCCAGTAGGTGGGCCGGCGCGCTACGACGTCGTGCTGATCGACCTGCTGGACCGGCCGGAGCGGCTCGGCGAGCTGCGGCGCTCGGGGCTGGCCGACGAGGCGACCCTGGTGGTGGCCGTCGGGCTCGATCACCGGGTCCGGTCGGAGGAGGAACTGGCCAGGCGCCTGCGGCTGTGGGGAGCGATCGCCGTCCCTGACGGCACCGAACTGGCGTGCGGCCCGCCGAACGGCCCGCGAAGCGACCCTGCGAGCCCTCGGCTGAGCGGCTCCGCGGACGAGCGGGCGAACGGCCCGATACCCGAGCGGGCGAACGGCTCCGCGGACGAGCGGGCGGGCGGGCGGGCAGTCCGGCCGCGGCGGACGTTGTTGCTGGGCGGGTCGCGCTCGGGCAAGTCGGCGGAGGCGGAGCTGCGGCTGGCGGCGGAGCCGTACGTCACCTATGTCGCCACCGGCCCGGCCGGGGGAGAGGACGGCGAGTGGGCGGAACGGGTGCGGGCGCACCGGGCGCGGCGTCCCGCTCACTGGGCCACCGTCGAGACCACCGATCTGGCCACGGCCATCAGGCGCGCCACCACACCGCTGCTGATCGACGGGCTGGGGACCTGGGTGGCGGCGGTTTTCGACGAGCACGGGGCCTGGGAGGGCGACCGCGCGCCCGTGGTCGAGCGCTGCGACGACCTCGTGGCGGCGTGGCGGCAGGCCCGGGAGCGGATCGTGGCGGTGTCCGACGAGGTGGGGCTGGGCGTGGTGCCCGCCACGGCCGCCGGGCGGGCCTTCAGGGACGTGCTGGGGAGGTTGAACGAGCGCCTGGCCGCCGAGTCCGAGCATGTGGCCCTGGTGGTCGCCGGGCGGTCGCTGGAGCTCTGACGGCGGCGCAGGCGCCGGCACGGACGCGGGTGGACCATCCACGAGGACGCGGAGGGGAACACCGACGCGGGCGCCTGCGAGGGCGGGGTCAGGATGGGCCGCGTCGGAGGCGGCGCCGGGAGGAGGGCACAGAGGAGGGCGCAGAGGAGGGTGCTGTCAGGGGCGTGCGGCCCGGGCGTACCAGCGGCCGTCCACGCGGTCCACGTGCAGGGAGCGGCCGAAGCAGTCGGAGAGGTTGGCGGGGGTGAGCACGTCGTCCACGGGGCCGGCGGCGAGCACTCCGGCGTCGCGCATCAGCATGGCGTGGGTGGTCGTCGCGGGCACCTCCTCCAGGTGGTGCGTCACCATCACGGTGGTGAGCACGGGCCTGGTCGTGGCGAGCTCCTCGACAGCGGTGATGAGGTCTTCCCTGGCGGGCAGGTCGAGCCCCGCGAACGGCTCGTCGAGCAGCAGCACCGCCGGGTCGGCCATGAGCGCCCTGGCCACCCGGATCCTCGCGCGTTCCCCCTGCGAGCACACGCGGAACGGCCGCTCCGCCAGCTCCTTGCAGCCCAGGTCCGCGAGCAGCCGGTGGGCCCGGTCACGCTCCACGTCGCCGTACCTGTCCCACAGCGGAGCGCTCGTCCCCGTGTGACCGGTGAGCACCACGGTGTGCGCGGTCGCGCCCTCCTGCTCCATCAGCTCCTCGTCGATCAGCCGCTGGCTGGAGGCGACCAGGCCGATGTGCCGGCGCAGCTCGCGCACGTCGACCCGGCCGAGCGGGTGGCCGAGCACCTTGACCGTGCCCTCGCTGGGATGGCGTACGGCGCCGGCCAGCGAGAGGAGCGTCGTCTTGCCCGCGCCGTTGGGGCCGAGGACGGCCCAGTGGTCGCCGTAGCCGACCTGCCAGTCGATGCCGTCGAGCAGCGCCTTGCCGACAACGCGGACGTCTACGCCTTCGAGTTCAAGCACGTGCATCCCGACAGACTAGTGGGCACCGGGATCGTCCGTTACCGATGTGAAATACGAACGCGTACCGGCGCTACGGTCTCTCCCAGGCACGAGGAGAGGACGGCGGTCCGGTGAGCGGGTTTGTCAGGGTTCGGCGGTTCGCGGACGGCTGGCGGTTCTCGACCGGCACGCTGACCGTCTTCCCCGTACGCGTGGAGCGGGTGGACCGGGAGGTCGCGGGGCGGGCGATGGTGCTGGCGCCGGCCGTCGGGCTGGTGCTCGGGCTCGTCGCCGGGCTGCCGTTGCCGCTGGTCTCGCTGCTGCACGGGCCGCCGCTGCTCGGCGCGGCGCTGGCGGCGGGGTCGCTGGCCGTACTGACCCGGGGGCTGCATCTGGACGGGCTCGCCGACCTCGCCGACGGGCTGGGCAGCGGCCGGCCGGCCACTCAGGCGCTCGACGTCATGAAAAAGTCGGACCTCGGGCCGTTCGGGGTGATGGCGCTGGTGTTCACGCTGCTCATCCAGGTGGTCGCGGCCGCCGACGCCGGCTACGCCGCCTTCGTGACCGCCTGCGCGACGGGACGGCTGGCGCTGGTGTGGGCCTGCCGGGCGGGCGTGCCCGCCGCCCGGCCCGGCGGGCTCGGCGCGATGGTCGCGGGCACGGTACGCCCGCTCGCGCCGTGGCTCGTCACCGTGGCCGCGCTGCTCGGCGCGGGCTGGGCGGGCGTGCTGCCGGCCGGCCCGCCCGCCGGCCCCGGCCCGGGCTGGGCGGGCGCGGTCGTGCTGCCGGCCGGGCTGCTCGCCGGGCTCGGCGCCGCCCTGCTGCTGCTCCGGCACGCCGGACGGCGACTCGGCGGGATCACCGGCGACGTGCTCGGCGCGCTCGTGGAGACCGCCACGGCCACGGCGCTGGTGGTGTGCGCGCTACTCGGCTGAGTCGTGGTGTGCGCTGCTCGCCGAGGTCCGGGGCTCGGCGGCGGCTGGGGTCGTCCGGTCCGCCGGCTCCTGGCGTACCGGGAAGAAGCGGAGCAGCGCCGCGCCGGCCAGTGCCAGCACGACCCAGCCGACCAGGCCGGTCAGCCCGACCAGGAGTTCGTCGGGGGGCGCGGCGGCGTCGCCGAGCAGCAGGATGGGCGGCATGACCGCGTTGAGCGAGCCGTGGGCCACGACCGCGGGCCACACACTGCCCGTGCGCAGCCGCAACCATCCGATCAGCACTCCGGCCAGCACGCAGAAACCGATGAAGAACAGGGCCGCCCACGAGCTCAGGCTGGGGTAGTTGTAGCCGAGCAAGGTGAGCGGGGCGTGCCAGACGCCCCAGATCGCGCCGGAGAGCAGCAGGCCGGCGAGCATGCCGTTCGTGGAGGTGAGGCGGGGCAGCAGCCATCCGCGCCAGCCCCACTCCTCCCCCAGGGCGGGGATCGCGTTGAGCAGCGGGCCGGCGACGATCGCCACCACGATCTGCAGTGCCGCGACCGTGCCGAGCTCGCCGGGGATCTCCATGCCGCGGGCCTGCAGGGCCGCCCTGAGCAGGCTGAGCCGGTCGAGGTCGAGCGCGACCAGGCCGGCGGCGGCGCTGAGCCCCATCGCGAGGAACGCCAGCAGGGGCACCCCGAGCCAGGCGGCCAGCACGAGCAGCCAGGTGCGCTTCCGGCGCTCGCCGAACGTGAGCCCGGTCCGGCGGGCCCACTCCCGGGCGGGCGCGCGCGTGACGGCCCACGCGCCGAGCACCGCCACGGTGGGCGTGAACATCATGGCCGAGGCCACCAGGGGCATCAGCGGCGAGCCGAGGCCCCCGCCGAGCCACAGGGGCAGCGCGACCGCCCAGGACAACCCGAAGGCGAGGACGATGAAGATGGGGAGAGGTCTGTTCATTGCTCCACTCGCTCCGCGATGAGGGCGTTGATGAGGGATGCGCCGCGTGAAGCGTCGTCGATGCTGATCGCGAGTCGACCGCCGGAACGGTACCTGATGATCAGGCACTCCCCGCCGCGCAACATGATGGTGGCGCTGCCGGGGAGCCCGCGGAAGCCCCAGCCGCCGACCTGGCTCGGATGGCGGGTCTCCGACAGCGCCACGTCGATCTTCTGCAGCCGGATCCTGCGCACCGGCCAGCCGAACGGCCCGAACCCGATCGCCACCCCGTCGCCGCTCACCCTGACGGCGACCGAGGCGGACAGCAGCCCCAGGAGGAGCACGATGACGAGCACGGGCAGCGTGACGCCCAGGACGGCGCCCGCCCCGGACCCGAGGAGACGCAGCACGGCCAGCACGCCCACGCCTCCGCCCGCGGCGGCGGCTACCGCGGCCAGCCACGGGTTGGTGACACGGCTGACCCAGACCGTGCGCTCTCCCTCCCTGAGCCAGAGCCGCGGCGGGCGCGCGTCTGCGGAAGGCGCCTGGTCGGGCTCGCCCCTGCCGAGGTAGCCGGCGGTGACGGCCACGGCGGCGGATCCCGCGAGGGTGACGATGACGTGCCAGGCCGTCAGCTGCGCCGCCGTCCAGACGGGTACGTCGAGGTTCGCCGCCAGAACGCTGAGGCTTGCGCCGGGCGCGAACACGCTCATGAAGCCCAGCGTGCCCCACCAGAACATCCGGCCGTCCCTGTGCGCGTGCGCCCACCTGCTGCCAACCAGCAGAAGCACCCAGGGCACTCCCCACAGCACCAGCTCCACGGCGACGAACCCGGTGAACGGCATCGAACCGTCAACCCCCTCGTTCCCCCAGTGCGTGGCCATCGGATCGGGCAGCCGGTCGCGTACCGCCAGGGGGACCAGGACGAACGCGGCGGTGACCGGCAGGCCCCATGCCGCGGCGATGACTCGGGGGTTCATGGCAGTTCCTCCAAGATGGCGATGAGGTCGTCACGGCCGTAGCCGTGCTTCCTGGCCTCCTCCAATAGCTCAAGCGCCCGCTGCACCAGCAGGGCGCGCCCGTCCGCGCGGCCCGCGACGCTGACCCCCCTGCCTCTCCTGAACTCCAGCAGGCCCTCGTCCCGCAGGTCGCGCAGCGCGCGCAGCACGGTGTTGGGGTTGATGCCGAGCGCCTGGGCCAGGTCGCGGGCCGGTGGCAGCCGGTCCCCCGGGCGATAGGAGCCCTCGCCGATGGCGCGCCGGATGGCGCCGGCCACCTGCTCGTGCAGGGGCCTGGCGTCGTTCAGGTCGAGGGTCAGCAGCATGATGCCAATGAAACTAGCACCATGTCGCATGAATGCCTACCGCGCCATTGGTAGGATGAACCCCTGTTTGTGAGTACCAAGAAACCGTGGATAGCATCGGTTTACGTGACCACTGTGCGGCTGAACTCAGCAGATCCCGTCTCCTTCGACACCGACGCCTTGATCGTCGGCTTCAGGTCCGGCCCCGACGGCCCCCGGCCCGTGACGGGCGACGAGTCCCTCGACACGGCCTTCGGCGGCAAGCTCGCCGGCTCCCTCGCAGCCGTCGCCTTCACCGGCAAGGCCGGCGAGCTGGCCAAGCTGCCGACGTTCGGCGCCACCGCCGCACCGCTGCTGGTCGCAGTCGGCCTGGGCGACTCCCCCGACGCCGACGGTCTGCGCCGGGCCGCCGGCGCCGCCGTGCGCTCACTGGCCGGCACCGCGCGCGCCGCGCTCGTCCTGCCCGCGGACACCCCTGACGAGGCCGAGGCCGTCGCGCTGGGCGCGCTGCTGGGGGCGTACACGTTCGCCCGCTACCGCACCGACGGCGAGCAGAAGCCGCCCGTCTCCGAGCTCACCGTGGTCTCCGGCCAGCCCGAGGGCGTGGCCGAGCGCGCGAGCGTGCTGGCCGAGTCCGTCGCGCTAGTGCGCGACCTGGTCAACACCCCGCCCTCCGACCTGTGGCCGGCCAAGTTCGCCGAGATCGCCGAGCAGTCGGGCGGCAAGGCGGGGCTGAGCGTCGAGGTCCTCGACGAGAAGGCGCTCAAGGACGGCGGCTACGGCGGCCTCATCGGCGTCGGCCAGGGCTCGGCCAACCCGCCGCGCCTGGTCCGCCTCTCCTACACCCACCCCGAGGCGAGCAAGACGCTGGCGTTCGTGGGCAAGGGCATCACGTTCGACTCCGGCGGCCTGTCGCTCAAGCCGTCGGCCTCGATGGACTGGATGAAGTCCGACATGGGCGGCGCGGGCGCCGTGTTCGGCGCGCTGATCGGCATCGCCAGGCTCGGCCTGCCCGTCAACGCGATCGGCTACCTCTGCCTGGCGGAAAACCTGCCCAGCGGCACCGCGCAGCGCCCCTCCGACGTCATCCACAGCTACAGCGGCAAGACGGTCGAGGTGCTCGACACCGACGCCGAGGGCCGTCTCGTGCTCATGGACGGCATCGCCAGAGCCGCCGAGGACAACCCCGACGTGATCGTCGACGTCGCCACCCTCACCGGCGCGCAGATCGTGGCGCTGGGCTGGCGCACCGCCGGCGTCATGGCCAACGACGACGCCGTCAGGGAGCTCGTCCTCGAGGCCGCCACGGCCGCGGGCGAGGGCGCGTGGGGCATGCCGCTGCCCGAAGAGCTGCGCAAGGGTCTCGACTCACCGATCGCCGACCTCGCCAACCTGCAGCCCGAGCGGTGGGGCAGCATGCTGACGGCGGGCATCTTCCTGAAGGAGTTCGTGCCCGAAGGAGTGCGCTGGGCCCACATCGACATGGCCGGGCCCGCGTTCAACAAGGGCGAGCCGTACGGTTACGTCCCGAAGGGCGGCACCGGTGCGATCACCCGCACGCTCATCGGACTGGCAGAGCGGCACGCGAGCATCTGAAACAAATGAAAAGATGAGGGCATCACAACACCCCGACAAGGAGCCTTCCTGTGGCCTATGACATCGTCGTCCTAGGTGGCGGCAGCGGCGGTTACGCCTGCGCGCTCCGGGCGGCCGAGCTGGGCAAGTCGGTCGTCCTGATCGAAAAGGACAAGATCGGCGGCACCTGCCTCCACAGGGGATGCATCCCCACGAAGGCCCTGCTGCACTCCGCCGAGGTCGCCGACGAGACCCGCGAGAGCAAGTCCTTCGGCGTCAAGGCGCGCTTCGACGGCATCGACGTCCAGGGCGTCCACGCGTTCAAGGACAAGATCGTCACGCGGGCGTGGAAGGGCGTGCAGGGCCTGCTGAAGGGTGCCGGCGTGACGATCGTCGAGGGCGAGGGCCGCCTCGCGGGGCCCGGCCGGGTCCAGGTGGGCTCCGAGGCCTACGAAGGCCGCAACGTCGTCCTGGCCACCGGCTCCGCCCCCAAGACGCTGCCCGGCCTGGAGATCGACGGCGAGCGCGTCATCACCAGTGAGCACACGCTCACGATGGACCACGTCCCCAGCTCGGTGATCGTGCTGGGCGGTGGCGTGATCGGCGTCGAGCTGGCCAGCGTCTACCGCTCGTTCGGAGCCGAGGTCACGATCGTCGAGGCGCTACCGCACCTGCTCCCCACGGAGGAGGAGTCCAGCTCCAAGCTGCTGGAGCGGGCCTTCCGCCGCCGCGGCATCAAATACGAGCTGGGCGTCTTCTTCGACGGCGCCAAGACCACGGAAACCGGTGTGGTCGTCACGCTCGCCAACGGCAAGACCCTCGACGCCGAGCTCCTGCTCGTCGCGGTCGGCCGCGGCGCCGTCTCCTCGGGCATGGGCTTCGAGGAGCAGGGCGTCACCGTCGAGCGCGGCGCCGTCGTGGTCGACGAGCACTGCCAGACGTCCGTGCCGGGCGTCTACGCCATCGGCGACCTCATCCCGACGCTGCAGCTCGCGCACGCCGGCTTCGCGGAGGGGATCATGGTGGCTGAGCACATCGCCGGCCTCAACCCGCCGCCCATCGACTACGCGGGCGTGCCGCGCATCACCTACTCCGATCCGGAGGTGGCCTCCGTCGGGATCACCTCGGCGCAGGCGGCCGAGCGCGGCATCGAGATCGTCGAGCAGGTCTACGACCTGGCGGGCAACCCCAAGAGCCAGATCCTCGGCACCTCGGGCGCCGTGAAGGTCATCGCCCAGAAGGACGGCCCCGTCGTCGGTGTCCACATGGTGGGCAGGCGCATCGGCGAGCTCGTCACGGAGGGCCAGCTGATCTACAACTGGGAGGCGCTGCCCGCAGAGGTCGCCCAGCTCATCCACGCACATCCGACGCAGTCCGAGGCAGTCGGTGAGGCGATGCTGGCCCTGGCCGGCAAGCCATTGCACGTACACAACTAGTCCAGCCCTCGAGATCAGAACGCGAGAGAAGAATAACGATGCCGGTCTCCGTACAGATGCCCCAGCTCGGCGAGAGCGTGACCGAGGGCACCGTAACCCGTTGGCTGAAGAAGGAGGGCGAGCGCGTCGAGGCTGACGAGCCGCTCCTCGAAGTGTCGACCGACAAGGTCGACACAGAGATCCCGTCGCCGTCCGCGGGCGTCCTCACCAAGATCGTGGTCGCCGAGGACGAGACCGTCGAGGTCGGGGCCGAGCTCGCCGTCATCGACGAGAACGGCCAGGCGGGCGCCACCGCGTCGGCTCCCGAGGCGGCTCCGGCCGCCGAGCCGGCCCCGCAGCCGGCCGCGCAGCCCGAGCCCGAGCCCGAGCCCGCGCCGGCTCCTCCCGCCTCCTCGATCCCGCAGCCGGCTCCGGCGCAGCCCGCCCCGGCTCCGCAGCCCGCCCCGCAGGCGCCCGCGCCGGAGCGGCAGGCGCCGGCCGCCGAGCCCACCCCGATCCCGTCGGGCGACAGCCCTTACGTGACGCCGCTGGTGCGCAAGCTCGCGAACGAGCACGGGGTCGACCTCGACTCGATCACGGGCACCGGCGTCGGTGGCCGCATCCGCAAGCAGGACGTGCTCGAGGCGGCCAAGACGCAGCGCGAGCAGGCCGCCCAGGCCACACAGGCGCCCGCCGCCGCCCAGCCCGCCGCCGCTCCCGCCCCCGCGGCCCAGGCTCCGGCCGCCGCCGCGGCGCCCGAGCCGGTGGAGGTCGACACGACGCTGCGCGGCCGCACCGAGAAGATGTCGCGCCTGCGCCAGACGATGTCCAAGCGGCTGGTCGAGTCGCTGCAGACGGCGGCGCAGCTCACCACCGTGATCGAGGTCGACGTCACCAAGATCGCTCGGCTGCGCGAGCAGGCGAAGGCCGACTTCTTCCGCCGCGAGGGCGTCAAGCTGTCGTTCATGCCGTTCTTCGAGATGGCCGCCATCGAGGCGCTCAAGCAGCACCCGAAGCTCAACGCGACGATCAACAACGAGACCATGGAGGTCACCTACTTCGACGTCGAGCACCTGGGCATCGCGGTCGACACCGAGCGCGGCCTGATCGCGGCGGTCATCAAGAACGCCGGCGACCTCAACCTCGCCGGGCTCGCCCGCAAGACGGCCGACCTGGCCGAGCGCACGCGCGCGAACAAGGTGACCCCTGACGAGATCACCGGCGGCACGTTCACGCTGACCAACACCGGCAGCCGGGGCGCCCTGTTCGACACGCCGATCCTCAACCAGCCGCAGGTGGGCATGCTCGGCACCGGCGCCGTCGTGAAGCGGCCCGTGGTGATCGACACGCCTGAGGGCGAGGCCATCTCCGTGCGATCGATGGTCTACCTCGCGCTGACCTACGACCACCGGCTGGTGGACGGCGCCGACGCGGCGCGTTTCCTGACGACGGTCAAGCGCCGTCTCGAGGAGGGCCGCTTCGAGGCCCAGCTCGGGCTCGCGTAGCCGCGGGACGTCGTGACGCCGGGCGGTCCTCACGGGCCGCCCGGCGTTCGCATGTGACGCTGCCCTCGCGTGAAAGGCCGCAGACCGGCACAGGCGTTCGAACGGGCCTCGGACGCGAGAGGGCGACCCACCGGCCGCGACGCGCACGGCTCCTGGCGGGGCACGACGTCGCGAGCGGGGCCCGCGACAACGCTCGGCGTGCCGCCGCCTCCCGCGCCGGGCCGGGGCGACACGTGCGAGTGGCGGCACGCCGCCGGGAAGGCGGCGGCGTACATTGGGATGATGGCGATCATCGTGACGGGGGCGTCGGGGCTGCTCGGCTCGGCGCTGGTCGAGGCGCTGCGGGCCGAGGGCCGGGAGGTCGTCAGGCTGGTACGCCGGGAGCCCAGCGGAGCCGGTGAGGCCTTCTGGCAACCGCGGGAGCGGGTGATCGACCTGGCCGCGCTCGAAGGCGCCGACGGCGTGGTCCATCTCGCCGGGGCGCCGATCGCCGACCGGCGGTGGAGCGAGGCGTACAAACGGGAACTGGTCACCAGCCGGGTGGAGGGCACCCGGGTGCTCGTCGACGCCCTGCGGGAGCTGGAGGCTCCGCCCAGGGTGCTCCTGTCGGCGTCCGGAGTCGATTTCTACGGCGACACAGGAGATCGGGTGATCGACGAGAGCCAGGGCCGGGGCGAGGGTTTCCTGGCGGACCTGTGCGCGGCCTGGGAGGGCGAGGCGGAGCGGGCCCGGGAGGCGGGGATCAGGACCGCGTTCGCGCGTACGGGGCTGGTGCTGAGCCGCCGGGGCGGGGCGCTGGCCAGGATGTTGCCGATCTTCAGGTTGGGTCTGGGGGCGCCGCTCGGGTCGGGGAAGCAGTACTGGTCGTGGATCAGCGTGGACGACTGGGTGGGGGCCGCGCTCCATGTCCTGAAAAATCAGGACGTAGACGGGCCGGTGAACTTCACGTCGCCCTCCCCCGTCACCAACGCCGAGTTCACGAGGGCGCTCGGAAAAGCCCTGCGCAGAAGCACGATGCCGCTCCCCGTGCCGGCGTTCGCGCTGTCCGCGGGTCTCGGCGAGTTCGTCCGCGAGGCGCTGCTCCCCGGCCACCGGATCCTGCCGGCGAAGTTGTCCGCCTCTGACTACCGCTTCGCGCATACCCGTCTCGACGAGGCGCTCAGCACCGTACTCTAGGATGCCGTTCCACTACTTTCAGCACGTCGGGAGAATCTTGACATGAGCCGGTCAGGACAGTCGCACATCCTCGCCATCGGCGGTGGATCGTTCCGCCCGAGCAACCGCCACAACGTCATCGAGGCGAGCCCGCTGCTGCGCTACGGCATCGACCTGACCGGACAGGACCGCCCGAAGCTCGGCCTGGTCGCCACGGCGCTCGGCGACTCGAGCGACTGGCTGCTGAAGATGTACGGCGCCTTCGCCGGGTGGGACGTCGAGCTGAGCCATCTGACGGTGTTCCCGATGCCCAACGTGCCCGATCCCCGGGCCTGGATGCTCGAACAGGACATGATCTACGTCAGCGGCGGCAGCGTCGCCAACCTGATGGCGTTGTGGCGGCTGCACGGCCTGGACGAGGCGTTCGACGAGGCGTGGCGGGCGGGCGTGGTGCTGTCCGGGCAGAGCGCGGGCGCGTTGTGCTGGCATGTCGGGGGCAACACCGACTCCTTCGGCCCGGAGCTGCAGGTGTGGGCCGAGGGCATGGCCCTGCTGCCCTACTCGTGCGGCGTCCACTACGACTCCGACCCCCAGCGCCGCGAGCTGTTGCAGAGGTCGGTGGCCGACGGCGAGCTGCCCGGCGGATACGCCGCCGACGAGGGCGTCGGGCTGCACTACGTGGGCACCGAGTTCATCCAGGCCGTGACCGTCGAGCCGGGCGGCTACGCGTACAAGGTCGAGCACGACGGCGCCGGCGGGGTCAAGGAGGTCAGGATCGAGCCACGGTTGCTGACCCCCTGATTACCCTTCGAAGGTAAGGGAACGGCACAATAGGCTCATGCGCCCCATCCACGGGGACGATCCCCACGCACTCGCCATCGTCCGCCTAGGTGTCGACGTCCCCTACGAGCAGGCCTGGTCGCTGCAGCGCTGGGTGCACGACAAGCGGGTCGCCGGCGAGCTGACCGACACCGTCCTGTTCCTGGAGCACGCGCCGGTCTACACCGCGGGCAAGCGCACCGCCCCGCATGAGCGACCCGCCGACGGCACCCCGGTCATCGACGTCGACCGGGGCGGCCGGCTCACCTGGCACGGCCCCGGGCAGCTCGTCGCCTACCCCATCGTCGCGATCACCGACGTGGTCGCCTACGCCTGCCGCCTCGAAGACGTGATGATCCAGATCTGCGCCGACTTCGGCGTCACGGCCAGGCGCGTGCGGGGACGCGGCGGCGTCTGGGCCGCCGGCGAGCCCAGCCTCGGGCTGCCCGACCGC
This sequence comes from Nonomuraea sp. KM88, assembly GCF_052245635.1. Taxonomy (NCBI): domain Bacteria; kingdom Bacillati; phylum Actinomycetota; class Actinomycetes; order Streptosporangiales; family Streptosporangiaceae; genus Nonomuraea; species Nonomuraea sp. KM88. The sequence continues at coordinate 649,049 of NZ_JBQQCC010000003.1, forward strand.
CAGCTCGGCGCGGTCGGGTTGCGCGTCACGCGCGGCGTCACCATGCACGGTTTCGCCCTCAACTGCGCCAACGACCCGCGCTGGTTCAACCGCATCACGCCGTGCGGCATCCCCGGCGTGGGCGTCTCCTCGCTGTCGGCGGAGACGGGACGCCGCATCGTGGTCGAGGAGGTCTTGCCGATCGCGGAGAAGCGGCTGGCCGAAGCACTCGGCATGGAGCCGTACGACCTGCACGAGGAGGATCTCCTCCGCCGGTAACCGTATCGGCACCTGACCGTGCCAGAAATATGGGCGTATTCCGGCTTAGGCTCGCGCGTGTGACGTCCATCCTGGCTTTTCTCCTCGCGCTCGTGGTGCATCTGCTGACGCTGGCGTTCGTCGCCCTGGGCGGGTGGATCATTCTCAGCCGACCGGACTCCCTGATCGCGTGGTTGTTCGGCGGCGCGAGCGTGGCCATCGGGTGGGCGCTGCGGCCACGCCTGGGCGGTGGCCTGCCCGCCGACGCCGAGGTGCTCGACCGGGCCGCGGCTCCTCAGCTGTACGCCGCCGCGGAGCGGGTGGCCGACCGGGTGGGCGTCAAGCGCCCCGCGAAGGTGGCGGTCATGGACCTGGCCACGGACACCCGGTACGTCCGCGCCGGCCTCCTGCGCACCCCCATCCTGCTGGTCGGCCTGCCGTTGTGGCTGGCGCTGCCGCCGAGGCAGCGGGCCGCCCTGCTGGCCGCGGCGTACGCGCAGGCCCCGACCGGCGGTGAGCTGGTGGTGAACGGCGCCCTGGACACCCTGGCGGCGTGGCATGACGCGCTGCTGGGCGCCGAGCCGCTCCGGGTCAGGGAGGAGGCGCAGACGACGATCGCCGCCTCCTCGCTGGGCGTTCTGGACCATCCGGGGACCACGTACGAGGTGGCGGGCTTCTTCGGCCGCCTGCTCGGCCGGGTGCTGGGCGTGCCGCTGCTGCTGCTGGAGTACACGCTGACCAGGCTGGCGCGCGCCGGCGAGCACCGTGTCCAGGCCCGGCGGCGGGCGCTGACGCTGCGGGCCGCCTCCGCCGGGGAGATCGCGGCACTGGAGGCGCTGGCGGCCAAGGGGGGCTATCTGGCGCCGATGCAGGCGGCGGCGCTGCGCGGCGAGAGCGTCACGTCGATCAGGCAGAACGCGCTGGCCAGGTTCCGGCTCACCGACGACGGCGTGCTCACCTCCGTCCCGCGCTCCGAAGCGCTCGGCGCGCACGAATCCGAGCGGATCGACGAGGAACTGCTCCTTCACTACACCCGGGCGATCGGCGGGTTCGGCCTGGTCACGTGAGCGCGTACGCCCCCTCGGACGGCGCGGTTCGCGGGAGACGTAAGCTGAGAACGTGACCGTTGCTCCTGAAGGCCGAAAGCTCCTCCGCCTGGAGGTGCGCAACGCCGAAACCCCTATCGAGCGCAAGCCACCGTGGATCAAGACCAAGCTGAAGACGGGTCCCGAATACACCGAGCTCAAGTCGCTGGTGCGCCGGGAGGGTCTGCACACGGTCTGTGAAGAGGCGGGCTGTCCCAATATCTACGAGTGCTGGGAAGACCGCGAGGCCACCTTCCTCATCGGCGGCGACCAGTGCACGCGCCGCTGCGACTTCTGCCAGATCGACACGGGCAAACCCAAGGAATACGACCGCGACGAGCCCCGCAGGGTGGCCGAGTCCGTCCAGCAGATGGGCCTGCGCTACGCCACCGTCACCGGGGTGGCCCGCGACGACCTGCCCGACGGCGGCGCCTGGCTCTACGCCGAGACCGCGCGCCAGATCCACGCGCTGCTGCCCGGCTGCGGTGTCGAATTGCTGGTGCCCGACTTCAACGGCGACCGCGACCAGCTGGAGGAGGTCTTCTCCAGCTGGCCCGAGGTGTTCGCGCACAACGTCGAGACGGTGCCGCGGATCTTCAAGCGCATCCGCCCGGCCTTCCGCTACGACCGTTCGCTCCAGGTGATCACGACGGCTCGCGAGGCCGGGCTGGTGACCAAGTCCAACCTGATCCTGGGCATGGGCGAGACGCGCGAGGAGATCACCGAGGCCATGCGCGACCTCCACGCCGCCGGCACCGACCTGCTGACGATCACCCAATATCTCCGGCCGACGCCGCGCCACCACCCGGTGGAGCGGTGGGTCAAGCCGGAGGAGTTCGTCGAGCTGCAGGCCGAGGCCGAGGCCATCGGGTTCGCCGGAGTGCTGTCCGGGCCGCTGGTCCGCTCGTCCTACCGGGCGGGCAGGCTCTACAAGCAGGCCATCCAGGCGCGCCAGACCGCTTGAGCGGCCGGCAGGGCCCCGGGCGCGCACCGCCCGGGGCCCTGCCACGTCTGTGCCCGCTCTGCCGTGCCCGCTCTGCCGTGCCCGCTCTGCCGTGCCCGCTCTGCCGTGCCCGCTCTGCCGTGCCCGCTCTGCCGTGCCCGCTCTGCCGTGCCCGCTCTGCCGTGCCCGCTCTGCCGTGTTCGTCGGCGTTAGCATGACCTGGGCTGCCCGACGGGAGGATGACGGGCGTGACTCCTCCGCTCCCCGAAGGAGCGGCTTGTCGCCCCGCTTGCGCCGGAGACGACGGCCAAGCCCTGACCGATGCCCGAAAGCACAAGCTCAGTCCTATCCGGAGGTGGCGACAATGTCTGAGGTTCTGCCCATGCACGCTCGCGCCTTGGCGGCCCTCCCTCTCCCGATGCCCCCATCGCCCGAAGGCGACGGTCCCTTCAGGCGGCTGTGATGGCCGTGCTGATCAGGACCAGCGACTTACCCGCCAAGAGCCGCCACGAGGCCTGGCGGGCTCTCGTGTGTGACACGCTCGGCCCGCTCGACCTGCGCATCGACCCCGACGCCCCGCTGCGGGGCGAGATGGAGCTCGGCCAGCTCGGCTCCGTGGGGGTCGGCAGGGTCCGCACCTCCACCCCGCACAGCGTTCACCGCACCCCCGGCCTGATCCGCCGCGACAACCCCGACGTCTACCGGGTCGTGCTGGCCGTGTCAGGCAGCCCGCGGATCTCCCAGGACGGCCGGGCCACCCAGCTCCGCCGCGACGAGTTCGCCATCTACGACTTCACCCGCCCGTACGAGCTGGCCTATGACGGGGCGGTGCAGCTCGCGGTGTTCAGCCTGCCGCACGACCTGCTCGCCCTGCCCCCGGGCGCCATGTCCGAGCTGACGGCGCTGCCCATCACGGCGGAGACGGGCGCCGCCGCGCTCGCCGCCCCGCTGCTGCGCAGGGTGGCGTTCGACCTCGAGAGCTACCAGCCGGCCAGCGCCGCCAGGCTGGCGACCGTGGTGCTCGACCTGATCGGCACGGCCGTCGCCGAGCGGATGGAGCAGGCCCAGGCCCTGGCACCCGACACGCGCAGGCGCACGCTGCTGCTGCGCGTCCGCGCCTTCATCGAGGAGCGCCTCGGCCAGGTCGACCTCGACCCGGCCACCGTCGCCGCCGCCCACCACATCTCCGTGCGCTATCTGCACCGGTTGTTCGAGCAGGAGCACACGACGGTGGCCGCCTACATCCGCCAGCGCCGGCTGGAGCGCTGCCGCGCCGACCTGGCCGACGCCGCGATGCGCGACCTGTCCGTGAGCAGCGTCGGAGCCAGGTGGGGCTTGCCCGACTCGGCGCATTTCAGCAGGTTGTTCCGGCGCGCGTACGGGATGCCGCCCGCGGAGTACCGCCGCGCCGGCCTGCTCTGAGCGCAGTGCGCTGATCGTCAAGTCGCCTGGCATGCAGATCCAAGACCCGGGAGCCACCGGTCGGCAGACTCGAGGGTGTTCCTCTCCGACGATGAAAGGTCTCGGACATGCAGCTTTTCGTGAACCTCCCGGTCAAGGACCTGGAGCGGTCGAAGGAGTTCTTCACCGATCTCGGCTTCCAGCTGTTCGGCGCGTCCCCCGACATGGCGTCGGTGATCATCAGTGAGGAGACGCAGGTCATGCTGCTCACCGAACCGGTGTTCGCCCAGTACATCACCAAGGACGTCGGCGACGCCGCCAAGGCCACCGAATCGATCCTGGTGCTCGGCGTGGAGAGCCCGGCGCAGGTGGACGAGCTGGTGGACAAGGCGCTGGCGCTCGGCGCCACGCCCGCGGGCGTGCAGCCGAACGACGGTTTCCGCTACCAGCGCGGCTTCGCCGACCTCGACGGCCACCACTGGGAGGCGTTGTGCCTGATCCAGCCCGCCGGCTGAGCGGCGAGGCGACCTCGGCGGACGGCACCGCCATCGCCTTCGACCGGTACGGCTCGGGACCCGTCCTCGTCCTGGTCAACGGAGCCTTCACCGACAGGGGGCACGCCACGCTGGCGAGCGTGGCGGCCGCCCTGGCCCCGTGGTTCACGGTCGTCAACTACGACCGCAGGGGCCGCGGCGACAGCGGCGACACCGCGCCGTACGCCGTCGAGCGGGAGGTGGAGGATCTGGCCGCCGTCATCGGCTCGGCGGGCGGCACGGCCATGGTGTTCGGCGGCTCGTCGGGGGCCGCGCTGGCGATCGAGGCGGCGGCCGTGAACCCGGAGATCTCGAAACTGGCCCTGTGGGAGCCGCCGTACCATGTGGACGACAGTGCGCCCCCGCTGCCGGACGACTTCGCGGCGCAGCTCGACGCTCTGGTACGCGCGGGCAGGCGGGGCGAGGCGGTCGAGCGGTTCATGGTGGAGGCCGCCGAGGCGCCGCCCGAGGCCGTCGCCGCGATGCGCGCGCTGCCGTCCTGGGCGCCGATGGAGGCGGTCGCGCACACCCTCGCCTACGAGGCGGCCGTGATGGGGCCGGGCAACCGGCTGCCCGCCGGTCTGGCGGCACTCACCCAGCCGACGCTCGTGCTCAACGGCGAGGCCAGTCCCGCCTGGATGGCTCGGGCGGGGCAGGAGGTGGCGGCGGCGGTACCGGGGGCGGTGCACCGCGTGCTGGAGGGGCAGGCGCACAACGTGGCGCCGGAGGCCCTGGTGCCCGAGCTGCTGGAGTTCTTCGTCGCCGCGTGAGGACGCGCGCCCGGCGTGCGGCGCGCGTGCGGTGGGCGTGCGGTGGGCGTAGGTCACGATCCAGCTTGGAAGGGACAACGGCCGGGCCGCGTTTTCCATCCCGCACCAGTTGGTTTGTATCCTTCTGAGCATGGCGAAGTCCGAGGACCCAGAGAAGCCGGGGCGCATCAAGCAGCTCCGCATGATCGCGAAGATCATCAAGCAGGCCAATCCCAAGGGGATGCCGATCGTCTTCCTCTCGGCGGTGGGCACGCTGGCCGTGGTCGTCGTGATCGGTCTGGTCACGGACTACCTGTGGTATTCGGTGTTCATCGGCGTGCTGGCCGCGTTCACCGTCGGCCTGGTGGTGTTCGGGCAGCTGGCGCAGAAGGCCCAATACTCGATCCTGCACGGCCAGACGGGCGCCGCGGCGGCGGTGCTGCAGGGCATGCGGGGCAACTGGCAGGTCACCCCGGCCATCGCGGTCAACCGCGACCAGGACCTGATCCATCTCGTGGTCGGCTATCCGGGCGTCGTGCTGGTGTCCGAAGGGCCGGGCAACCGGGTGGCGAAGATGCTGGCGGCCGAGAAGAAGCGGGTCGCGCGGGTGGTGCTGGGCGTCGAGATCTACGACATCCAGTGTGGTGACGGCGAAGGGCAGGTGCCGATCAGCAAGCTGCAGCGCCACATCATGAAGCTGCCGCGCAACCTGAAGAAGCCCTCGGTCAACGAGGTCAAGGACCGCCTGCGGTCGTTGCCGAAGAACATGCCGATGCCCAAGGGGCCGATGCCCAAGGGCGCCCGCATGCCGCGCGGCCCGAAGATGCGCTAGTGCCGTCGGTCTCGTCGCGGGCCAATCGCGGCTGGTGGGACGGCAACGCCGACGACTACCAGGTCGAGCACGGCGGCTTCCTGCGTGACAGCGGGTTCGTGTGGTGTCCGGAAGGCGTGGACGAGGCCGCCGCGCACCTCCTCGGGGAGGTGCGCGGCCGGCGCGTGCTCGAGATCGGCTGCGGTGCGGCGCAGTGCGCCAGGTGGCTGGTGTCGCAGGGGGCCGAGGTCGCCGCGTTCGACATCTCCCACCGCCAGCTGCTCCACGCGAGGCGCATCGACCTCGACACCGGCCTGCGCGTTCCGGTGCTGCAGGCCGACGCCGAGTCGCTGCCCTTCGCCGGGGCGTCCTTCGACCTGGCCTGCTCGGCGTACGGAGCGCTGCCGTTCGTGGCCGATCCCCTCGCCGTGTTTCGCGAGGTGCGCAGGGTGCTCAGGCCGGGTGGCCGGTTCGTGTTCTCGGTGAGCCATCCCGTCAGGTGGGCGTTCCCCGACGATCCGGGGCCACGCGGCCTGACGTCCGACCGGCCCTATTTCGACCGGTCCCCCTACGTGGAGCGCGACGAGCACGGCACCGTGACGTACGTCGAGCACCACCGCACGATGGGTGACTGGGTGAATCTGCTGGTGATGTCGGGGTTGACCGTCACCGGGCTGCTGGAGCCCGAATGGCCCGAGGGGCACGAGCGGGTGTGGGGTGGCTGGAGCCCGCTGCGCGGCCGTCACCTCCCGGGCACGGCCATCTTCAGCTGCTCGCGTTCCTAGCGGCCATGGCGTGGAAGACCTCCCTGGGCTCCCACCTCTTCTCGTCGAGCATCCTGACCACGCCGTAGGAGCCGAGGTCGTCCTCGCCGGTCCTGTTGTAGGCGGCGAAGGTGAACCACAGGGCGGTGTCGACGCCTTCCTGCTCGAAGATGTCCATCAGTTCGGTGTAGTAGCGGATCTGCTCCCCCTCGTCGCGCACCGCGCCTTCCGGCACCACCCACGCCGAGCCGCCGCGCTCGCCCGCCCCCCTGTAGGGGCAGGTGCCGAACTCAGTGACCGCGACCGGCCTGCCCTGCTTGAAATGTGCGCGCAGCTCGCCGGTGAAGTCGTGCGCGTTGTACGCAGCGCGGTAGGCGTCCACGCCCGCCACGTCGAACGGCGTCCAGTCGACCGGCTCCCACGGCCCGGCGGCGTAGCTCAGCCGGCCGCCGAACAGCGGCCGCACGCGCTCGGCCACCGTCGCCAGGTAGGTGTTGAAGCGCGGCATGACCTGCATGAGCGTCGTCCACCACGTCACGTCGCCGGCCATCATCGTGTTGAGCCGGTCGCGGTAGGTCGCGCCCTCCATGAAGCCGTGGCCGAAGGCAGTGATCTCGCAGCCGGTGACCAGCACCACGTCGCCGCCCGCCCGGCGGAGGGCCTCGGCTCGCCCGGCCGACTCGGCGAAGAGCGCCAGCATCTCGTCCTCCGCCAGGTCCACGGGGAAGGGGGCGAACCAGACCTCCAGGCCGGCCGCCACCGCGTGTTCGGCGGCGGCGGCGATGCGCCCGGGGTCGCGGCCGGAGATGCGGACGGAGTCGCAGCGCAGGTCGCGGGCGATGGCGCGCATGTCGCGCTCGACGTCTTCGAGGTCGAACGACTTGCGGCTCAGGTCGTCACCCGGGAGGAACCCGGTGTCATAGTTGATGCCCTTTTTCATGTTTCTCCTCGTCCGTGTGCGTCAGCCCGTGCTCCAGGAGGTCGAAGGCCACCTCGACGTCTGCGGCCAGCCGCCTGGCCGCCTCCTCCAGCGGCGCGCCCGCGGCGAGCCGCTGGAAGAAGACCTCCTGGAGGGTGGTGATGGCGGCGGTGATCTGCGCGGCCATCAGGTGCGCCGTCAGATCCGGCTCTCCGTCGCCGGCGAGGACCGCGGCCAGCTCGTGGCGCTGGCCCATCTGGACTCCGTGCACCGCGGCCAGCAGGGCGGGGCTGGACGAGATCACGCGGATCCTGGTGATCAGCGTCTCGACGTCCAGGTCTTTCGCGACCGGCACGGCCGTCGCCCGGTAGTGCGCGCGCAGGGCCCCGATCGGCGAGCACCCCTGGGGGCGGCCGGTCACGACGGCGGCCATGTCGTCCTGCACGCCGTCGGTGACCAGGCACTCCTTGGTGGGGAAATAGCTGAACAGCGTCACCTTGGCGACGCCGGCCGCCTCGGCGATCTCGTTGACGGTCACCTGGTCGTAACCGCGCTCGTCGAACAGCCGCAGCGCCACCTGGGAGATGCGCCGGCGCGTCTGCTCCTTCTTCCGCTCCCTGAGCCCCGCCATCATCATGCGGACAGCGTAAACCATACCGAGTTCATTTTCGAACCCGGTATGGTTTTTTCTCGCTTACATGCGGACGACCATCGTGTTGGACACGCGGTCGTGCACCCCGCGGTGGTCGCGGTCCCAGATCAGGGCCGGCAGGGCCAGGGCGAGCAGCACGGTGCGCACCACCACGGGCAGGATCCGCGGATTCCCGCCGTCCATCGCGGCGACCCTGATGCCCGCCAGGCGGTGCCCGAACGTCTGCCCCATGAGCCCGACCAGGATCAGATATTGCACGGCGAAGGCGAGCACCGGCGCCCACGGCGACTCCGCCGGGTTCATCCGGAACAACAACTGCACGACGACCCACGTGCAGATCATCCAGTCGATGACGAGCGCGGCGATCCTGCGACCCCAGCCGGCGATCGACCCGCTGCCCTCCTCGGGCAGCCCGAGGCGCTCCCCCGGATATCCCAGATCGACCCCGGCGGAGCGGAGCCCGCCCAGCCACGTCTGCGTCCACCGAGGTTCCTTGCCGCTCATGAAGTCAACGGTAGCCGCCCGATGAGGCGGTCCGCTTCGTGACCCGGCCGCATCGGCCGGCTGGGAACGTGAGGCGTCGTAGCTCACGTGACCCCGCGTAACACGTGCGAAACAGTCGAGACACCGGACGGAAACGGCCGAGTTCTAGCGTCGGCATGATGGCCAGTCCCCAGGGAGGTTCGAGAGTGTTCAACTCCGCCGACGACGTCCTGAAGTTCATCAGTGACGAAGGGGTGCAGTTCGTCGATGTCAGGTTCACCGACCTGCCGGGGACGACTCACCACTTCACCTTCCCGGTAGAGAACTTCAGTGCGAGCGTCTTCACCGACGGGCTCATGTTCGACGGATCGTCGATCCGTGGATTCCAGGCGATCCACGAGTCCGACATGCTGCTGCTGCCCGACCCGGCCAGCGCCGTGGTCGACCCGTTCCGCCAGCACAAGACGCTCAATATCAACTTCTTCGTGCACGACCCGCTGACCGGCGAGGCCTACAGCCGTGACCCGCGCAACGTCGCGCGCAAGGCCGAGGAATATCTCAAGGGCACCGGCATCGCCGACACGGTCTATTTCGGGCCCGAGGCCGAGTTCTACATCTTCGACGACGTGCGCTTCGAGACGCGCCAGAACGCCGGCTACTACTACATCGACTCCATCGAGGGCGCCTGGAACACCGGCAAGGCGACCGAGGGCGGCAACCTCGGTTACAAGCCGCGTTACAAGGGCGGCTATTTCCCGGTGCCGCCGATGGACCACTTCACCGACCTGCGCTCGGAGATGGTGCGCAACCTCATCGAGTGCGGCATCGACGTCGAGATGCAGCACCACGAGGTCGGCACGGCCGGTCAGGCGGAGATCGACTTCAAGTTCGGGACGCTGCTCAAGACCGCCGACAACCTGATGCTGTACAAGTACATCATCAAGAGCACGGCGCTCGAATACGGCCACACGGTCACGTTCATGCCCAAGCCGATCTTCGGCGACAACGGCTCCGGCATGCACTGCCACCAGTCGCTGTGGAAGGACGGCTCGCCGCTCTTCTACGACGAGGTCGGCTACGCGGGCCTGTCCGACACCGCCCGCTACTACATCGGCGGCCTGCTCAAGCACGCGCCGTCGCTGCTGGCCTTCACCAACCCGACGGTCAACTCCTACCACCGTCTGGTGCCCGGCTACGAGGCCCCGGTCAACCTGGTCTACTCCCAGCGCAACCGGTCGGCCTGCGTCCGGATCCCGATCACGGGCTCCAACCCGAAGGCCAAGCGCATCGAGTTCCGGGTGCCCGACCCGTCGTGCAACCCCTACTTCGCGTTCTCGGCGATGCTGATGGCCGGCGTCGACGGCATCCGCAACAAGATCGAGCCGCCGGAGCCGGTCGACAAGGACCTCTACGAGTTGCCGCCGGAGGAGGCCCGCCAGGTGCCGCAGGTGCCGGGCTCGCTCACCGACGTGCTCAACGCGCTGGAGGACGACCACGACTACCTTCTCGAGGGCGGCGTGTTCACGCCCGACCTGATCGAGACGTGGGTGGCGTACAAGCGCGAGAACGAGGTCGACCCGATCCGGCTGCGCCCGCACCCGCACGAGTTCGAGCTCTACTACGACGTGTGACGGCGCGGTTCCCCGGCCCCGGCGATCTGTCTCATAACGGTCGCTGAGCTGGAGAAACCGTTCTCGTCCTTGCTCGTTGTTCCCGGTCCTCACCGTCCTCTGGCGGCACGGGACCGGAGCAGAACGGCCCGGCATCGCCTCGTGATGCCGGGCCGTTCTGGCACGTGAGCGGGCCCCCGAACCGTCCAGGCCCGTCCGGTGGAGCGTCTGTTTCGGCACCCGGACGCCCGATGCGGCGGGACGAGCGTCACGAGCGGTTCCCGGTCGGCGCCGTCAGCAGGCGCAGGTGGCGGAGCCTGCCGGGGCGGTCAGCGGATCGGGTGCGCGTCGCTCGGCACCGGTCGTGGTGCCGACGGGAAAACCCTCGCGGATCCAGTACTCGATGCCGCCGATCATCTCCTTGACGCGGTAGCCGAGCAGGGCGAGGGCGAGTGCCGCGCGGGTGGCCCCGTCACAGCCCGGCCCCCAGCAGTAGGTGATCACTGGAACCGCGGGGTCGAGCAGGCCGGCCGCGCGGGCCGGGATGTGGCCGGTGGGCAGGTGTACGGCGCCTGGCACGTGGCCCTGCCTCCAGCCGTCGGCGGACCGCGAGTCGACCAGGACGAACCCTGGGTCTCCTGACTCGAGCGAGGCATGAACGTCGGAGACGTCGGCCTGGTAGGTGAGGCGTGCGGCGAAGAAGGCGGCGGCGTCCGCCGGATCCGCGGGCGGCACCCGGAGGGCCGGGCTGGTGAACAGGGTGGTCATGGCCACGACGATATGAGCCCCGATCTCGCGCTGGAAGCGACGATCAACGGCACTTGCGCCCTTCTACCGGGGGTTTCATGGTAAATATCGGTTGTGGCCGGTGTTTCCCTTGACGAGACGGATATGCGCATCCTCGAAGCGCTGCAACGCGACGGGCGCGCGAGCTACGCCGAACTGGCCCGGATCGTGTCCATGTCGGCCAGCGCCGTCACCGAACGGGTCCGCCGGCTGGAGGAGACCGGCGTGATCAGCGGCTATTCCGCCGTCGTGGATCCCGAACGGCTCGGGCTCGGCATCCTGGCCTTCGTCCGGCTGCGCTATCCGACCGGCAACTACCGGCCGTTCCACGACCTGATCGCCACCACACCCGAGATCATGGAGGCCCACCATGTGACCGGCGAGGACTGCTTCGTCCTGAAGGTCGTCGCCGGTTCCATGCAGCACCTCGAACACGTCACCGGCCGGATCTCCGGGCTGGGCTCCGTCACGACCAGCGTCGTCTACTCCAGTCCGCTCCAGGACCGCGCTGTCACCACGACCGCCACCACCTGGCGCGCCGCGGGTTCCCGCCGCCCGCGGTGACCGGCCGCCCGGAGACGAAACGGGCGCGGGAAAGGCCATCGGCTGCTTCGCCGATGGCCTTTCACGCGCGCCCTCGATGCGGGCCTCAGCTCCTGGAACGGGACGCCGGCCCGGCCGTGGTGTCAGCCGCTCTCGCGGTCACCACTCGGTCAGATCACCATCCGTCGGCCACCACTCGTCGCGGTCGTTGTTGGAGCCGTCCTGCTCGGGGCCGCGGTGGTCGAAGTCACCGTGCTCGAAGTCGTGGTCCTTGAAGTCGTGGTCCTTGAAGTCGTGGTCCTTGAAGTTGTGATCCTTGAAGTCGTGATCCTTGAAGTCGTGATCCTTGAAGTCGTGGTCCTTGAAGTCCTTCTTCTTCTTGACGACCTTGACCTTGACCTCGTCCTGGTGGTGATGGTGGCGGCGGTGCTTGTTCTTGTTGCGGTTGAGGTTGTGGACGATGATGTCGATCCTCGGCGGGTGCCAGTGCGGGTTGCGCAGGATCGGCTTCTCCCTCACGACGCGCCTCGGCTTCGAGACGTGCCGGACCGGCGCGGACGGCGGACCACCGGCCTCGACGGCGACGTAGCCCGCGCTCGCGCTGGCCACCCCCTGGCCCAGCGGAAGGAACATGCCACCGGCGACGGCGCCGGCCAGAGCTAGTACCGCGAACCGCCCATGGCGCGGCGTCCGCGATTGCCGACTTCTAGTATTCACGAGCTCGTTTCCCATTCATGGATAGATCAGCCGAAACCAGGCACCCACCTCGGGTGCTCAGACGCAAGCAGACGTACCCATGCACATATTCTCAGCTACCTCTATAAACCCAAACGTCCCGTCAAAACCTAAACGTCCAATAATGATCTGGACAGAACTTACGGGTTCCGGGACATATCTCCAGGAGTCGTCGCACCGGAGGTGTCCCGTACGGAATCTCAGAACGTGAAGCGAGGCGCCGAGGCGGTCAGGAGGACGGGTTCCGGAGTCGCCCGCCAGAGGCCGCGCACCTCACCGGCCAGTCCGGCGGTGAGCGCCTCGATGTCCGCGCGTGCCGTGCCGTGCAGGGCCTCCGCGACGATCAGGACGTCGGTCGTGGTGTCGCGCACGGCCGACCGGCCGCTCTGGCGGTTGGTCCAGCGGCGGGCGTGGGCCATCGCGTCGGCGTCGGCGAAGACGACCTCCCCGGCCGGCGGGCGCTCCGTCTCGCCGGAGAAGGTCACGTACGTCTCATCACCCGCCGCGTACCGGACCTCGACGTAGGAGGAGATCCGGGAGACGTCGAAGACGGCCACCGGGACCGCGTACGCGAGGGACACCGCGTTGCACAGGTCGATCAGCGGGTGCAACCGCGGCAGCGCGCCCTCCTTCCTGAAGCGGCGCAGCAGCGACTCCGAGGCGCAGCGGTACTGTGTCGGCTTCAGGCCCATCGCCGAGAACGCCCGCCGCCACGCCCTGATCTCCGGCAACTCGCCCTCGGAGGCGGTGGCCAGGCGCCTGGCGGCGATCTCGCCGTAGTGCGCGAGCCGGTCGTCCACGCGGACGTCCTTGGAGACGCCGGCCACGGACATCACCCCCGGGACGAGCTCGGGAAAGTCGCGCCAGATGTCGGTCGAATGCTGGAAGTGCACGGTCACCTCGTCGTCTCGGCCAGGGGAGGACGGGCCGATCACAATACCCGCACCCCGGTGCGGGAACGCGGAAGGCGCGACACGGACGCGCCGGACGCGCGCGGCCGAGGCCGTCGCCGCTCACCAGCACCACGCGCGAGGACCGCTCGTCAGCGCCGCTCTCCAGGACCGCTCATCAAGGCCGCCCTGCCGGCCGGCTGGGCCCCGGCGTGCGGGACCGCACGCCGGAGATCGTCTTCACCGGGTGTCGCGCCTGAGCCGGTAGAGGACGTGGCGGCGCAACGGGCTGTTCCCGGGGACCCTCGGGTGGTCGACGTCCTCGGCCGGGTCGCGGGTCATGCCCAGGCGCTCCATCACGGCACGCGAGCGCGCGTTGCGCACGGCCGTCATGGAGATGATGACGTCGAGCCCCGCCTCGGCGAACGCGTACGCGGCGGCCCGCCTGGCCGCCTCGGTGGCGTAGCCGTGCCCCCACGCCGGGCGGGCCTGCCGCCGGCCGATCTCCACGGCGGGCAGGAAGGGAGCGTCGACGTCTGCGGGGCCAGCCCGGCGAAGCCGATGAAGGGCCCGCTCGGTCTCCACCCGGGTCAGAGTACCCGGCTCAGGAACGCCTTCGTCCGCGGGCTGGCCGGGCGGTCGAGCACGTCCGCGGGGGCGCCCGACTCGACCACGACGCCGTCGTCCATGAACACCACCCGGTCGGCCACCTCCCGCGCGAACCCGACCTCGTGGGTCACCACGATCATGGTCAGGCCGTCCTCCGCCAGGCCCTTCATCACCGCGAGCACCTCGCCGACGAGCTCGGGGTCGAGGGCGCTGGTGGGCTCGTCGAACAACATCAGCTTGGGCCGCATGGCCAGTGCGCGGGCGATGGCGACGCGCTGCTGCTGCCCGCCGGACAGCTGGCGGGGGTAGGCGCCCGCCTTCTCCTCCAGCCCGACCCGGCGCAGCAGCGCGTGCGCGCGTTCCCTGGCCTGGTCGCGGGGTTCGCCGCGGACGCCGACGGGGGCCTCGATGACGTTCTGCACCACGGTGAAGTGCGGGAAGAGGTTGAACTGCTGGAAGACCATGCCGATCTCCCTGCGCTGGCGGGTGACCTCCCGCTTGCGCAGGTGCCGCACCCGGCCTCCGGACGCCTCGAACCCGATCAGCTCCCCGTCGACGTGGATGGATCCGCCGTCGATGGTCTCCAGGTGGTTGACGCAGCGCAGGAACGTCGACTTGCCCGATCCGGACGGCCCGAGGACGACCACCACCTCGCCCTGCGTCACCTCCAGGTCGATGCCCTTGAGCACCTCCAGGTGACCGAAGTGTTTGCGCACGCGGCGGGCGCTGACCATGGGTACGGTCACGAGGGCACCTCCGGGGTGGGGCGGCGGCGGAAGGTCAGGAACGACCAGAAACTCTGCGGGGCGTTCCTGGTGGCGCCGCGCGCGTAGTGACGCTCGATGAACGACTGGCCGACGTACAGGATCGAGGTGATCACCAGGTACCAGACGCAGGCGACGATCAGCAGCGGGATGGTCTGGAACGTACGGTTGTAGATGGACTGCACGGTGTAGAGCAGGTCGGCCAGCGCGATGACGCTGACCAGCGACGTGGCCTTCAACATGCTGATGACCTGGCTGCCGGTGGGCGGGATGATGAAGCGCATCGCCTGGGGCAGCACGATCCTGCGGAAGGTCCTGGCGCCGCTCATGCCGAGCGCGGAGGCGGCCTCGGTCTGGCCGTGGTCGACCGACATGAGACCGCCGCGGATGATCTCCGCCATGTAGGCGCCCTCGTTGAGGCCGAGGCCGAGGATGGCGGCGAGCAGCGGCGTGATGAGCACGTTGGTGTCGGCGCTGACGAACTCGGGCCCGAACGGGACGCCGAACGAGATCTCCGGCAGCAGGTACGACAGGTTGTACCAGAGCACGAGCTGCACCAGCACCGGAGTGCCGCGGAAGAACCACACGTACAGGCCGCAGGCGGCCCGCGCGACCGGGTTCTCCGACAGCCGGCCGATGGCGAGGAGCACCCCGAGGACGACGCCCACGGCCATGGCGATCACGGTGAGCAGCAGCGTGGTGAAGATGCCCTGGCCGATGATCTGCGCGTTGACGTACCGGCCGACCACGTCCCACTGGAAGTTGGGGTTGGTGACCAGCAGGCTCACGAGCTGGGCGGCCAGCACGAGCAGGACGATCGAGGCGACCCAGCGCAGCGGGTGGCGGGTGCGGGCGGCGCCCGCGACGTCGACGTCGGGCAGGCTCATGATTCCGCCAAGTTCACGCCGGCCTGGTCGAGCTTGTTGTCGGACGTGCCCCACCTGTCCATGATCTTGTCGTAGGTGCCGTTGTCCATCAGCTTCTGGATGCCGTCCTTGAGCACGTCGCGCAGCGGCGAGTCCTTGGCCACGACGGCGCCCTGGTACAGGTCGTCGAACCCGTTGGACTGCCCCTTGCCGGCGAGTTCGAGCTTGCCGCCGGCCTGGTCCACGAAGTAGGTGAGCGGCGCCTGGGAGGAGAAGAACGCGTCGGCCCGCCCGGAGCTGACCGCCAGCACGGAGGTGGGCTGGTCCTTGTACGACTGGACGTTGATCTTGGGCTTCCCCTCCTTGACGCACGTCTGCGACTGGCCCTTGATCACGCTCTCGGCGGAGCCGCCGGCCATGACGGAGATCTTCAGCCCGCAGGTGTCCGCGAGGGAGCCGATGTTCTTGGGGTTGCCCTTCAGCACGGCGAAGACGACGAACTCCTTGACCCAGTCGACGAAGTCGTTGGACTTCTGCCGCTCGCGGAAGTCACCGACGGGTCCGATGGCGAAGTCGTAGCGCCCGGAGGCGATGCCGGTGAGCGAGCTGGGCAGCCCGTCCACGGTGACGTGCTCGATCTTGACGCCGAGCAGCTGGCCGAGTGCCTCGGACATGTCGGCGGCGGCGCCGGTCAGCGACCTGCCGTCGGCCCCGGCGATCTCGTACGGAGGGAAGGAGCCGTTGTTCACCGAGACGAGCTTGCCCGCCTGCTTGGCCTTGTCGGGCAGCCGGTCGTACAGCGCCTGGTCCTTGGTTTGGGCGGCGGTCGTGCCCTGGGGCTGCTGGGAGTTCAGCACGCCCTCCGCCTCCTCGGGGTTGGCGCCGCATCCGGCCAGCACGAGGGCCGCGCCGAGCAGGGCGGCCGTCACGCCTCTGGGCGTCGTGTGCCTAGTCATGTCGCTCCAATCGCGGGTCGACGGCGAAGCGCCGGTTCTCGAGGACGGGCAGGGTGAGCCGGGCGTCGGCCAGCTCGGCAGCCGAGGCGTCGGCCCAGAGCATGCCCGGCGCGGCGCCGAGGCGGGCCCGGGTGATGCCGAGCGGGTCGACGACCATGCTGGATCCGATGTTGCGCCGGCCGCACTCGCCGGAGGCGGCCACGTAGCAGGTGTTCTCCAGGGCGCGGGCGGTGACCATGACCTCCCAGTGCCATTCCTTGGCCGGGCCGCGCACCCACGCGGTGGGCAGCGCGATGATCTGGGCGCCCTGGTCGGCCAGGAGCCTGGCCATCTCGGGAAAGCGCACGTCGTAACAGGTCATCATGCCGACCTTCCAGCCCGCGCAGTCGATCACGACGGGGGCGTTGGTTCCGGGGACGACGTTGTCGGACTCGCGCTTGCCGAAGGCGTCGTACAGGTGAAGCTTGGTGTAGGTGGCGACGAGCTCGCCGTCCCTGGCGGCGACCAGGACGTTGTACACGCGCCCGTCGTCCGCCGGGATGTGCACGCCGGCGATCACGGTGGTGGCGGAGCCGCGCGTGCGCTCGACCAGCCCGCTGACGAACGGCCCGTCCAGCGGCTGCGCGGCCTGCCTGATGCGGGCGGGCTCGTCGACGAAGAGCGCGAGCGAACCCTCGGGCAGCACCAGCAGTCCGGCGTCGCCCGCCACGGCCTCGTCGATCAGGGCCTGGCAGGTCTTGAGGTTCTGGGTCCAGTCCTCCGCGGAGGCGAACTGTCCGACGGCGATTCTCATGCGGCGAAGACCTCCTCGGCTCCGATGGGGCGGGGTGAGATGCCCTGGGCGTGCAGTTCGGCGCAGAAGGCGGCGACCATGGCCGCGTTCGGGGCGGCGCCGTACGGCATCCAGTCGTGGCCGAAGATCAGCGCCGTCGCGGTCAGGTCGGACAGCAGCCACGGCGTGGTGTCGGCGAGCAGCCGCCGCCGGGCCAGCCAGTGCCGCTTGGAGTGCTCGAACGCGTCCTGGACGGCCTGCGGCAGCCACGGGTGGCGCTCGACGCTCTCGCGCTTGAGCGTGACCAGGTGGATGCCCGGCACGAAGCCGGTCCGCTCGTAGTAGGCGAGTTCGGCGGCGCGGTGGTCGGGCAGCAGGTGGCGCAGGCGGCTCTCGGGGGTGAAGAGCTCCGGAGGCATGAACGGCGTCATGATCGCGTCGTGGTGGCCGGCCGCGAGCCCTTCGGCGAGCCCTTCGTCCGTCAGCGAGACGTTGCCGGGGAGCGGGACCGGGCCCGTCCTGTCCTTGCCGGTCTCGCCGGCGACCAGCGGGCCGACCGTCCAGTCGATGCCGCCGAGGTCCACGCCCGCGGCTCTGAGCAGGGCGCGGGTCCAGGTGTTGCCCGAGTCGGGCCAGCCGGTGAGCCCGACGCGGGCGCCCTTGAGCTCCTCCAGCGAGGTCAGCTCGCTGTCGCGGCGGACGAGGACGCAGCGGTGCCGGAAGCCGCGCATGACGAAGACGGGCAGGCCCACGAGCCGGTCGTCGCCGGCCGCGCGGCCGAGCACGTACCTGCTGAACGAGGTCTCGCCGCCGTCCAGCCCCGGCTCGCCCAGCACGTCCGGCGTGACGGCACGCGAGTCGAGGTCGAGGGCGAAACCCTCGGGCTTGACCGCCTCCGTCGCGATCGGCACGAGGTGGTCCCAGTCCCGCGCCGCCAGCCGAATCCGAATCTCGGCCACAAACCCCCCAAACGACATTAGTTGCCCCGAATTGCGAAGAACCATATGTTCAGGGGAGAGGCCAACACAAGACGATCTTTGTTGCTGAACAAAGATTTGCGGAACCCATGGGGGTGGAGTGGACGCCACATGGCTGGCGGAACGCATCGGCGAACCGAGTGCTCGCGGGATCGCGACCGTCCTGACCGACCTGATCAGGCAGGGCACGGTGACCGCCGACACCCGCCTGCCGACCGTGCGCGCCCTGGCCAGGGAGCTGCGGGTCAGCTCGGGAACCGTCGCCGAGGCCTGGTCGGAGCTGCGCCGGCACGGGATGATCCGCACCGACCGCCGCAGGGGCACGGTGGTGCTCGGCCCGCCCGACGTGCCGCGCCCCATCCGGTACGAGCGCATCGGCCACTTCGGCGACCGGCTGGCCATCGACCTGGCGATCGCCTCCCCCGACCCGGCGCTGCTGCCGCCGCTGGAGAGCGCCCTGGCCGCGGCCGCCCGCACCGACCGGCTCAACGACTACACGCGCGAGACGATCACGCCGCGATTGCGCGCCGCCGTGGAGCCGGACTGGCCGTTCGCCGCCCAGGGCTGGCTCGCGGTCGGCGGCGGCTACGAGGGCGTGCAGCTGCTCTGCCAGACCGCGGCCCTGCCCGGCGACCGGATAGCGATCGAGGAGCCGACGGCGGCGCGGCTGCTGGACATCCTGGAGACGATCGGCGTCCAGATCATCCCGGTCGCCTGCGACGAGGACGGCCCGCTGCCCGGCGCGCTGGACAGAGCTTTGCGGGCCAGGCCGGTGGCGTTCGTCTACCAGCCGCGCGGCCAGTCGCCCTGCGGCCACGCCGTCACCCCGGAGCGCTCCGCCGAGCTGGCCGCCCTGCTGGAGCCCACGGCGACCCTCGTCGTCGAGGACGACGGGATCGGCGAGCTGTCGGTCTCGCCGATGGTGAGCATGGGGACGCGCTTTCCCGACCGTACGGTGCTGGTGCGGTCGTACTCCAAGTCCCACGGCCCCGACCTGCGCATCGCGATCGTCGGCGGGGCGGCCGAGGCCGTGGAGCGGGTGCGCGTGCTGCGCAGCTTCGGCACCGGCTGGACCAGCAGGATCCTGCAGGACGCGCTGGCCCACCTGCTCGGCGACGCCGCGACACGGGCCGGCGTCGAACGCGCCCGTGACACCTACGCGGGCCGGCGCGCGCGGCTGGCCGCGGAGCTGTCCGCCCGCGGCGTCCGTACGGGCGGGCGCGACGGCCTGGTGTTGTGGGTCCCGGTACGCGAGGAGTCCGCGGCGCTGGTCACCCTCGCGGCGCACGGGATCTCGGCGGCGCCGGGCAGCCGCTACGTGATCGACCCCGCGCCCGCCCCCCACCTGCGCCTGGCCACGGCCCGGCTGACCGACGACCCCGGCGAGCTCGCGGAGCTGGCCGACGTGATCGCGCTGGCGGCCACGGGCTCGCGGCTCAGCGCCTCGACCTGATCCCCGTCAGCCGGCGCAGGACGTCCCACCAGAACGGGGCACCGAACAACAACGCCACGTACGTCAGCAGGAATCCCGGCCAGTGGCTCGGCGTGGTCAGCCGGTCCCACCACACGCCGCCGTTCCAGGCGAACACCGGATCGCCCCGCTCCGGGATCGACACGCTGAGCGGCGCCTGGCCGAGCAGCCTGGCCAGCGCCGGCCGGCTGAGCGTCTCCGAGACGCACGACACCGGGTCGCCGCCCGTGCACCGCGCCCTGAGCTCGTCGTACGCGGCGGGCCCCGCCTCGGCGACGGCCGTCACGGAGGCGCGGAAGGCGTTGTCCCGCAGCAGCGTCTTGGCGTGCTCCAGCCCGTCCACGGTGAACAGCAGCGTCACCGCGACGCACAACACGGTGACGACCCACCTCACATAACGCCGGTAGAGCAGGGTGAGCCGCTGCATCTCGCCGTCGAACCAGGCCTCCACGCCCTGCCTGAACCGGTCGAGGTCGCGCTGTGCCGTCTCCCACACGCCGTTGAGCGGCCCGTGCAGCGGGCTGCCGATCTCCTTCAGCTTCGCCAGGAACCCTTCGACGCCGCCGGGCGCGCCCGCCGCCAGCTCCATCACGGCCACCGCGAACCGCCCAGGCGGGAGGTCGGCGATGCTGGTGCGGCCCCTCTTGGGGTGGTCGATCTCGCGCACCCGCTGGTAGAGCAGGGTGACCAGGGCGTCGTCGGACTCGCCCGCGCGGGCGGGCAGCTCTCCCGCCTCCGCGGGGGCGGGCCGGCCACTGTGCCGAGGGCGCGGGTCGCGCTGGAACGGCAGCGCCGCGAACACGTCGCGTACGCCGGCCGGTAACCAGGACCGGCCCTGGGCGTCCGAGCCGTCCAAGGTGTCCCTGAGGTAGGCCCACAGGAACTTGCTGCGGATGGACAGCAGCCGCACCACGGCCTCGTTCAAGCCGCTCACGAGCAGTGACAGCAGCAGGAACGACACGGCGAGGCCGAGCGCCAGGTCCACGTAAACGGAGAGCATCGCGCTTTGATACACCCCGCCGGATCGAGCGAGCAAGCCCTCACCGGGTTGTCGCGGCGGGCCGTCAGGCGTAGAAGACGCGCTCCACCACCTGGCGGGCGCGGCGCGTCACGCGGCGGTAGTCGTCGAGGAAGTCCTCGGAGCCGTCCGGCGGGTAGCCGAGCGCCTGCGCGATCAGCCCGCGCTCCCCCGAGTCGCGCGGCACGCTGTCGCCCGGCCTGCCCTTGACCAGCATGATCGCGTCTCGGACGCGGGAGGCGAAACGCCACGCCTCGGCGAGCACCTCCTCGTCCGCCCGGTCGAGCAGGCCCTCCGCCACGGCCGCGCGCAACGCCTCCAGCGTGCGGGTGGTGCGCAGGGACGGCAGCCCGCCCGCGTGGCGCAGCTGCAGCAGCTGGGCCACCCACTCCACGTCGGACAGGCCGCCGGGGCCGAGCTTCGTGTGCAGGGCGGGGTCGGCGCCGCGCGGCAGACGCTCGGCCTCCATGCGGGCCTTGAGCCGCCTGATCTCCCTGACGGCGTCGTCGGGCAGGCCCTGCCCCGGGTAGCGCAGCTCGTCGATCATCGCGACGAACGCGGCGCCCAGTTCGGGGTCGCCGGCCGAGAACCTGGCCCGCAGCAGCGCCTGCGCCTCCCACGCCGACGACCAGCGCGCGTAGTAGGCGCGGTAGGAGGCCAGCGTGCGCACCAGCGGGCCCTGCCGCCCCTCCGGCCGCAGGTCGGGGTCGATGGCCAGCGGCGGGTCGGGGGCGGGCAGTGACAGCAGCCTGCGCAGCTCGTTGGCCACGGCGTGGGCGGCGTCGGTGGCCTCGCGCTCGTCCACCCCCGGCAGCGGCGAGTGCACGAACATGACGTCGGCGTCGCTGGCGTAGGAGCACTCCATGCCGCCGAGCCGGCCCATCGCGACGATCGCGAACGAGGTGACCCGCGCGGCCCTGTCAGAAGCGGCGTCGAGCGCGGCGTCGAGCGCGGCCTGGAGGGTCACGTCGGTCAGCCGCGACAGCGCCGTGCCCACCGTCTCGATGTCGATGAGCCCGGCGATGTCGGCGACGGCCGTACGGAACAGCTCCTTGCGCCGCAGCGCCCGCACGGCCGCGACGGCGTTCTCCGGGCCGCCCGCGTGCCGCGACACCGCGGCGGACGCCTCGCCCAGCAGCGACTCGCGCGAGCGCACGGCCAGCTCCTCGTCCGAGCCCAGCATCGCCACCGCGTCGGGCGCGTGCATGAGCAGGCCGGTCGCGTAGCGGCTGGTGCCGAGCACGCGCGCCATCCTGGCCGCCACCGCCGTCTCGTCGCGCAGCAGCCGCAGATACCACGGCGTGCTGCCCAGCTTGTCGCTGACCTGCCGGAACCCGAGCAGCGCCGCGTCCGGGTCGGGCGTGTCGGCGAACCAGCCGAGCATGACGGGCAGCAGCGTGCGCTGGATCGCGGCCCGCCTGGACACCCCCGTGGTGAGCGCGGCGATGTGGCGCAGCGCGCCGGTGGGGTCGTCGTAGCCGAGCGCCTCCAGCCTGGCCGCGGCGGCCGAGGCCGACAGGCGCGCCTCCGACTCCGGCAGCCGGGCCACGGCCTGCAGCAGTGGGCGGTAGAACAGCTTCTCGTGCAGCCGCCGCGCCTCCATCGCGTGCCGCCGCCACCGGGCGGTGAACTCCCCCACCGGGTCGGCCTGCATGCCCAGCGCCCGGCCCAGCCTGCGCAGATCGGCCTCGTCCTCCGGCACGATGTGCGTACGCCGCAGCCGGTGCAGCTGCAGCAGGTGCTCGACCCGGCGCAGGAACGCGTACGCCTCCGCCAGGCCGCGCGAGTCGTCACGCCCGACGTAGCCGCCGCGGGAGAGCGCGGCCAGGGCGGGCAGCGTGCCCCGGCGGCGCAGCAGCGGGTCGAGCCTGCCGTGCACGAGCTGCAGCAGCTGCACCGCGAACTCGATGTCGCGCAACCCGCCGGGGCCCAGCTTGAGCTGGCGCTCGCCCTCGGCGCGCACATGCGCCTCCACCCGGCGGCGCATCGCCTGCACGTCCTCGACGAAGTGCTCGCGGGTGGCCGCCGACCAGACCAGCTCGTTGACCGCCTCGACGTAGGCCGCGCCCAGCTCCAGGTCGCCGGCCACCGGCCGGGCTTTCAGCAGCGCCTGGAACTCCCACGTCTTCGCCCAGCGCCGGTAGTAGGCCAGGTGGCTGGCCAGCGTGCGCACCAGCGGCCCCGACCGGCCCTCCGGCCGCAACCCGGCGTCCACCTCCCACAGCGAGCCCTCGGGGGTGGTCGCGGTGCAGGTCCGCATCATGGCCTGGGCCAGCCGGGTCGCCGAGCGCAGCGCCTTCTCCTCGTCGGCGCCCTCCCGCGGCTCGGCCACGAAGATCACGTCGACGTCGCTGATGTAGTTGAGCTCGCGGGCGCCGCACTTGCCCATGCCGATCACGGCCAGGCGCACGTCGGCGGCGTCGACCTCGGCCCGCGCGATGGCCAGCGCGGCCTCCAGCGCCGCGCCCGCCAGGTCGGACAGCTCCGCCATGACCTCCGCCTGCGTGGCCTGGCCGGTGAGGTCGCGCGCGGCCAGGTGCATCACCCTGCCCCGGTAGGCCACCCGCAGCGCGGTCATCCCCTCGGCCCCGTCTCGCTTCCGCGCGTCCGGCCCGCCGGCGCCGACCGCCCGGAGGAGCTCCTCGCGCGGATCGCCCAGGCGGTGTTCGGCGAGCAGCGCCACCTGCTCCGGGTGGCGTGCCAGGTGGTCGCCGAGCGCCTCGCTGACCCCGAGCACGGCGGCGAGCCTGGCCCTCAGCTCGCCGTCGGCGCGGAGCTTTCCCGGCACGGACGGGTCCCGCTCGGCCAGGCGGGCCAGCGAGGCCAGCGCCAGGTCGGGGTCGGCCACGTCGACCAGCGGCTCCAGCAGGTCGTCCAGATCGGCTCCGGCCTGGCCGACGAGCCTGGCCGCCCTGGCGCCGTCGGCGAAACCGAGCTTGGCGAGCCTCGCGGCGGTGGATTCGATCCTGGGCACCCCTCCATAGTGGCAGTTCCCCCGCCGCGGGCCGTAGCAGGCCGGCCTCCGTTTCGGCCCGTGGGCGCACCAGGTCAGCGGGCGGGATCCCGGACCACGTCCGCGAACGCCCTCGCCACCGGGCGCCAGGTCGCGATGAGGTCGGCCTCGGCCGCCTTGACCTCGGCGTCGAGCTCCCCGGCCCCTTCCAGGGCCGTCTCGCCGGTCCAGGACGCGAAGATCTCGGGGGTGGCCTCCGGGTGGAACTGCACCGCCCAGGCGGCATCCCCGAGCCGGTAGGCCTGGTGAGGGTACGGAGTGCCGGTCATCAACGGCACCGCGCCGCCGGGCGGTCGCGTGATGACGTCCTGGTGGTACTGCACGGCCACGGCCGTGCAGATTCCGGAGAAGAGCCGGTCGGAGGCGGCGCCGGGCAGGGCGGCGACGTCGCGGGCGCCCACTTCGAGCCCGTACGCGCCGCGATCGACGGCGCCGCCGCAGGCCATGGTCAGCAGTTGCGCCCCGAGGCAGATCGCCAGCGTGGGCGTGCTCTCCTCTACCGCCCGCAGCAGCAGGTCGCGGGTGGCGGGCTGCCAGGGGCTGCGCTCGTCCTCCCAGGCGGCCGCCGCGCCGCCGAGCACGATCAGCCCGTCGCCCGCGCGTACGGGAATCTCATCGCCCAGGTACGGCCGCACGACGTCGAAGTCCAGTCCCAGCCATTCGCCCAGATATCCGAGCCCGGCGTCGGCCTCGTGCTGGATGACGGTAACGCTCATATCGGCCCATTATCCGGAAATTTCGTTTGGTGGCCATGTCACCTGCGCATATCCGGTCTTAGCGCTGAAAGGGGAACTCGTGAAGATCGTCGCCCTCGAGACCGTCCGGCCCGCCGTCCAACCCAACCTGCTGTTCGTCCGCCTGCACACCGACTCCGGGCTGACCGGGCTCGGCGAGGCGTTCTTCGGCGCGCTGACGGTGGAGGCGTACCTGCACGAGAGCGTCGCCCCCGTCCTGCTCGGCCTGGCCGGTCCCACGCCGGAACGGGTCGCCCGCCTGCTCACCCCGTACACCGGCTACCAGGGCTCAGGCGCCGAGACGCGCGGCAACGGCGCCGTCGACCTCGCCCTCTGGGACCTGCTCGGACAGACCGCCGGGCTGCCGCTCGTCGACCTGCTCGGCGGCGCCGTCCACGACGGCATGCCCATCTACAACACGTGCGCGGGCCCCGGGTACATCGCCACCTCGGCCCGGCAGGAGAGCGGCAACTGGGGCCTGGCCACCGGCCGCTACGAGGACCTGAACGCCTTCCTCACCGACCCGGCCCGGCTCGCCCGCGACCTGCGCGAGCAGGGCATCGGCGGCATGAAGGTATGGCCGTTCGACGCCGCGGCCGAGCGTACGGGCGGCGCCGTGATCTCCCGGGCCGACCTGGACCAAGGGCTCGAGGTGATCGCCGCGATCCGGGAGGAGGCCGGCCAGGACATGAAGCTGATGGTCGAGCTGCACGGCCTGTGGAGCCGGCCCGCCGCCGAGACGATCCTGGCCGCGCTGGAGCCGTACCGGCCGTTCTGGGTGGAGGACCCGCTGCGCTCGGACGCCGCCGACGCCTACGCCCGCCTCGACTCCCCCGTGCCGATCGCGGCCGGGGAGACGTGCGTCGGGCGGCGCGGCTTCAAGCCGCTGCTGGACTCGGGCGCCGTCGACGTCCTCACCCTCGACGTCCAGTGGACGGGCGGCCTGACCGAGGCCCGCAAGGTCGCCTCACTCGCCGACGCCTACGGCGTTCCGGTGGCGCCGCACGACTGCACCGGGCCCGCCACGCTGGCGGGCTGCGTGCACTTCGTGTGCGGCCAGCCCAACGGGCTCATCCAGGAGACGGTCAGGGCCTTCCTGCACACCTGGTACGGCGAGCTCGTCACCGGGCTGCCCGTCATCGAGAACGGCGTCGTCACGCCGGGCCGCGAGCCCGGTCACGGCGTACGGCTGCGGGAAGGCGACCTGGCCGCGCAGCGGCGCGTCTCCCGCCTGTCGCCCTGACGATCGATGCCCGCCGGCGACCGGCGGTGACGGCGCGGTGTCAGCGTGGAGCGATCCAGGTGGCGCGGGCGGCGGCCACCAGGGTGCCGTCGTCCTCGTAGATGGCGCTCTGCCCGAACATCTTGCGCCCGTCGCGGCCGGTCGGGCGGGCCACCACGGAGTAGCGGCCGCCGGGGTGGACGGGCCGGTGGATCTGCACGCCGAGCCGCCCGAGCAGCGCGGTCTCGCCCGGGCCGAAGTGGGCCCAGCCGGTGATGCAGTCGAGCACCGCCCCGACGATCGAGGCGGGAACACCTTCCTCGCCCGTCACGTTGAACGGCACCCGCCATCCGGCGGCCACCATGTCGGTGCCCTCCACAGGGCCGGGGAAGATGCGCAGGCCGTCGCCGGGCTCGCGCATGCCGCAGGCGAAGCACTCGGCGAACGGGTGCGCCCGCAGGCCGACGAATCCCGCCTCGGCGCGGGCGGCGTCGGTGAACGGCACGAAGCCGGGGCCCTCCAGGTCTTCGGCCACGGGGATCGCCTCGACCAGGAGCCGGTCGCCGTGGGAGAGGGAGACGGAGTTGGCCACGTGTTCGAGGCGCAGCTCGGTCTCCAGGGGGGTGGGAGCGTGGAGTGTGACTTCGACGGCTGATCGGCCACCGTTCAGAGCCTCCGCCATGGTGCCCGCTATCCAGCCGCCGTTGGCGACCCCCACCGGGCCACGGAAGCGCTCGGGAACGGTCAGCACGGTCTGCAAGGCAGCCGTCGTCATGCCACACCCTCCTACATCGCCGCATACGGCGAAAAGTCCGTAAATGTCAATAGAAGCAGGCCGATTTTACCCAGACTCCCGATTCCCGCAGATACCGGGGGTCTCGCGGCTGATCGACATGACCTACAACGCCTCGATGAGGTCCGTTGCTTCCCGCCCGTCGCGCGGCCATGCCTGCCATCACGCCTACCACGGGACCGTAGACGCCCCACATCGCGCGGACGTGAGCCGGGGGTGAGAAGCAACGAAAATCGGCCTCACTCCGAACCACTGCCGGGAGTGAGGCCGATCAAGGCGTCGGCAGTACCCTATCCCGGCCCTTCCGCGTCCCGCGACCAATCCGCCGATACCGGCCTAGAGCGACAGGCGGTCATGCCATCAGACTGTCGGGATGGATCGGCTGACCTCATGGGAGCGCCGCACGAGCACGGCACTTCTCACCATTGGCACCGCGTTTCTTCTCAGCTGGGCGATCCCCATTATCTTGCCCGGCCTTCCGCCCTTTGTGGACCAGATGTTCTGGTACCTCCAGGTCTGCACCTATCTCCTGTTCACCACGGACTACCTGATCCGCGTCTACCTGGCTCCCCGCCGCATACGCTTCGTGCTCAGGAACATCCCCTCGCTCCTGGTCGTCCTGCTCCCCCTCCTGCGCCCGCTCTGGCTGCTGCGCGCGCTGCTGCTCCTGCAGGTCGTCGCCGAACGGATCCAGCTCCCGCTGCGGCTACGCGCGGTCGTGTACGTGAGCGGCACCGCCGTCTTCCTGGCCCTGGTCGGGAGCGTCGCCGTGCTGGACGCGGAGCGGGACAACCCGGCCGGCAACATCCAGACGATCGGCGACGCCCTGTGGTGGTCGCTCACCACGATGACCACCGTCGGGTACGGCGACCGCTTCCCCGTCACCCCCGAGGGCAGGCTGGTGGCGTCGGGGCTGATGCTGGCGGGGATCGCCCTGCTCGGTGTGGTCACCGCGGCCATCGCGTCCTGGTTCGTCGAGCGGTTCGAGCGCAACGCCGCCAGGGAGCGGCGTACCGAGGCCGACGTGGCGCAGATCCTCTCCGAGGTCAACGAGCTGCGCGGGGCGGTGGACGAGCTGGCCGGCCTCCGCACCGTCCTGGCCGGCATCGGCGACGACCAGGCCCGGCTGCACGATCGGCTGGACTCCCTTACCACACGCCTGACCCGCTGATGCCGGCCCGGCCGCGGGCGCGCGCCACGGCCCGGCTTCGACGAGTCTCTAAGGCACGCAGTCCCCTCGCCGGAACGGCACGGGACATGTACGTTGATCATTCGGGGGTGGGCCTGTGCAAGGGTCGAGATTGCGATACCCGCCCGGATCCCTGGTCATCCTGACCGGGCTTCCGGGCGCGGGCAAGACCACCCTGCTCCGCCGCCTGTACGGCCTGGGCGGCGCCGAGAGCCTGCCCGTCACCGCGGGCGCGGTCGCGGTGATCGACTCGGCGCAGGCCAAGCGGCACTGGCACGGCAGGCTCGGCTGGATGCCAGGCCCGGTGCGCCGCGCCCTGGTGTTCGCCACCCATGTGGGCCGCATCCGGCGGGCGCTCGCCGGCGGCCGCTCGGTCATCGCCCACAACCGGGGCTGCGCCCCGTACGTGCTGAAGGGCTTCGCGTGGCTGGCGCGGCGGCACCACTCCCGCTTGCACCTGCTCCTGCTGGACGCGACGCCGGAGGCGGCGCTGGCCGGGCAGCAGGCCAGGGGCCGGGTGGTGGCGCCGCGCACGTTCGCCCGCCATCAGCGGCGGTGGGCCCGCCTGGTCGCGCGGGTGAAGGGCGGCGACCCCACGCCGGCGGCGGGCGTGCTGATCGTCGACAGGGCGGAGGCGGCCCTGCTGGAGGCGATCACCTTCGACGGCGGGGACGACGACCGCCTGCGCGAGATCCGGATCACCGGATCGTCGCCCGACCACGACGGATGACGGCGGGCCGGAACGCGGCCGATTTTTTCCGCGTGGCGTGTCGATCCGGGCGCGGGCCGTTCGTGTGAAGGGTGAACTCCGAGGAAAGGACACCGCGATGAGGCATTACGTGCTCACCATGTACCAGCCCGACGGCGAGCCGCCGGGACCCGAGATCCTCGACCCGGTCATGCGCGACCTGGGGGCGCTGGAGCAGGAGATGAAGGACGCCGGCGTGTGGGTCTTCTCCGGCGGGCTGCGCCCGCCGGACCAGGCCGCCGTGGCGCGGCTGAGGGAGGGCGAGGTGCTCACCACCGACGGCCCGTACACCGAGGGCAAGGAGCACGTCGGCGGGTTCACCATCATCCGGGCGGCCGACATGGAGGCCGCGCTCGGGTGGGGCCGCAAGATGGCGAGGGCCGTGGCGCTCCTCCCCATCGAGGTGCGCGAGTTCCAGGGCTGAGCAGGCTCCGCCCCGGAACGGGCCTCGTCACAACACGGGCAGGTAGCGGCCGAGCTCGAACTCGGTGACGGTGCGGCGGTAGTCGCGCCACTCGGCCCGCTTGTTGCGCAGGAAGAAGTCGAAGACGTGCTCGCCCAGTGTCTCGGCCACCAGCTCGCTGCGCTCCATGACGGCGATCGCCTCGTCGAGCGACCCGGGCAGCGGCTGGATGCCGAGGGCCCGCCGCTCGGCGCTGGTCAGCGTCCACACGTTGTCCTCGGCGGCGGGCGGCAGCTCGTAGCTATCCTCGATGCCCTTCAGCCCGGCCGCCAGGACCAGCGCGAACGCCAGGTAGGGGTTGCACGCCGAGTCGAGCGAGCGGAACTCGATGCGCGTCGAGCCGCCCTTGTGTGGTTTGTACATCGGCACCCGGACCAGCGCGGACCGGTTGTTGTGGCCCCAGCACACGTAGGAGGGCGCCTCGCCGCCCTGACCGGCGATGAACTCGGCCCCGCCCCAGAGCCGCTTGTAGGAGTTGACCCACTGGTTGGTGATGGCGGTGATCTCGGCGGCGTGCTTGAGCAGCCCGGCGATGAACGAGCGGCCGATCTTGGACAGGCGGTAGTCGGTGCCGGCTTCGTGGAAGGCGTTGCGGTCGCCCTCGAACAGCGACATGTGGGTGTGCATGCCGGAGCCTGGGTGCTCGGTGAACGGCTTGGGCATGAACGAGGCCCAGATGCCCTGCTCCAGCGCGACCTCCTTCATGACCAGGCGGAAGGTCATGATGTTGTCGGCCGTGGTCAGCGCGTCGGCGTAGCGCAGGTCGATCTCCTGCTGGCCGGGCGCGCCCTCGTGGTGGCTGAACTCCACCGAGATGCCCATCGACTCCAGCATCATGATCGCCTGGCGCCGGAAGTCGTGGCCGGCGCTGTGGGGGGTGTGGTCGAAGTAGCCGCCCGAGTCGATCGGCTCGGGCCGCCCGCCCGGCTCGGGCCGGTTCTTCAGCAGGAAGAACTCGATCTCGGGGTGGGTGTAGAAGGTGAAGCCCATGTCGGCGCACTTGGCGAGCGTGCGCTTGAGCACCCAGCGGGGGTCGGCGTGCGACGGCGAGCCGTCGGGCATGAGGATGTCGCAGAAGATGCGCGCCGCACCGGGCGTCTCGCTGCGCCAGGGCAGGATCTGGAACGTGGCCGGATCGGGCTTGGCGAGCATGTCGGACTCGTAGACCCGGGCGAAGCCCTCGATGGCCGAGCCGTCGAAGCCGATGCCCTCGGCGAACGCGCCCTCCAGCTCCGCGGGGGCGATCGCGACGGACTTGAGGAAGCCGAGCACGTCGGTGAACCACAGCCGGATGAACCGGATGTCGCGTTCCTCGAGCGTGCGGAGCACGAACTCCTGCTGGCGGTCCACGGCATCCCCTCAAGACGACAGTACGGGTCCCCTACCAGCATGCCGTGTCCGTGTTTCGCACACGTTACGGGGGGTGCCGGGGAAGGCTCCCGCGGAGGAGCCCGTGAACAAGCCGGTGCGAGCCTCGCTGACAAAGGGCCCGCCCCGACTTACTGTGATCACGCAGTCAGTCTCGGGGGAGGCATTGGTGGCTATCGACCTGCTCAATCACAAGCTCGATCGAGCGTTCGACCACATCGACGCGAGCGGCAACGGCGTCGTCGAGCGTGAGGACCTGCTGGGTCTGGGCGCCCGCATTCTGGTGGGCTTCGGGGAGTCCCCCACCTCGGTCACCGGGGCGAGCCTCGTCGGCAGCTTCGACGGCATCTGGTCCACCTTGTCGCTGGCGCTCGAGCGCGACGGCGACTCCGGCATCGCGCGGGAGGATTTCCGCAAGGGGATGACGGCGGCGTTCGTCACCGGCGACCGCTACGACCCGGTGTTCAGGCCGGCGACGGTGGCGGTGGCGGAGTTGTGCGACGCCGACGGCGACGGAGAGATCGGCCCCGCCGAGTTCCGTACGCTGCTGTGCGCGTTCGGCGTGGCCTACGACGACGTGGACGAGGCGTTCGACCGGCTCGACAGGGAGGGCAGGGGCACGCTCACCGTGGACGGGCTGGTCCGGGCCGCTTGCGACTACTACACGAGCGGAGACCCCAACGCCGCGGGCAACTGGCTCTTCGGACCGCTGTGAAGACTCCGCTGAAGACGACCGTGAGGACGAGTGTGAACACCACCGCGAGCACCACCGTGTTCGCCACGGTGCGCACCGCGCTGCGTTCCGCGCTGACGTCCATGCTGCCCCTGCCGCGCAGGGGCCACTCGGCCGCCGTGGCGCTGCTGCCGCTCACCGAGCGGGTGCCCGCGATGGCGGCGCCGTGCCGGATGCACCCGGCCGTGTACGCGATCGAGGCCGCGGTCATCGACTGGGCCAGGCGCACCGGCCTGCGCGCCGACCCCGGCGTCGGTTTCCACCGGATGGCGAGCCGGGCCTTCGCGGAGTTCGACGCGGCCGCGGCGGCGTTGTTCGCGCAGTGGCTGACGTGGCTGTTCCACCTGGACGACGAGCTGGACGAGGGGTCGTGCCGGCTGGACATCTTCGACGGCATGCTCAGGGGCGCGGCCGGCCATCCGCTGGAGGCGGCCTTCGCCGATCTGTGGCGGGTGACGAGCGCGCGGATGAGCGACCGGTGGCGGTCGAGGTTCGCGGTGGGGCTGCAGCGCCAGCACGACGCGTGCCGCACGGAGGCCGACAACAGGGCGGCCGGCCGGATGCCGACGCTGGAGGAATATCCCGAGCTCCGCAGGGGCACGGTGGGGCCCTACCTGTACGACCTGGTGGAGCCGTGCCTGCGGGTGGAGGTGCCGGGCTGGGTCCACGACGGCGAGCCCTGGCGCCGGCTGGTGGACGCCTGCAGCGACGTCACCGCGTGGTGCAACGACGTCGCCTCCCGGCCGAAGGAGCGCGGCGACGTGCACAACTTCGTCGTGCTCGCGATGCGCCAGCTCGGGCTGGGCGAGCGGGAGGCGACCGCGTGGGTGCTGGACCGGATCGCCGATCGGTGCCAGGACATGCAGGAGGCGGCCAGGCGGCTGCCCCTCGCGGATCTCGCGCCGAAGGCGGCCAGGGACGTCAGCAAGGTCGCCTGCGCCTACCTGGCGGCGCCGCGCGCCCACCTCGACTGGCTCCTGGAGTCCCAGCGTTACGCCTGACCGCACGGTCACGGCCGCGGCGCCTGGGCGCTAGGCGGCGCCGCACGCGAGCATGTCGCCCGTGGGGGTGCGGCGGTAGACGACCTGCTTGCCGACCCGCATCCCCACCGCGAGCCCGCCGCCGCTGAGCACGCCGAGGTGCTGGCTGACGGCGCCCGGGGTGAGCGACATCCGGGCGGCCAGGGCCGAGGTGGTGGCGGGCTCGGCGAGCGCGAGGAGGATCTGCGCCCTGCTCCTGCCGATCAGTGCGGCCAGCGCGCCGGGCGCGGGCGGCGGCCCCTGCTCCCACAGCGTGCCCACGCCGAGCACGGTATAGACGAGCATCGGCTGGTACGGCGGCGCGATCACCCCCACCGACGGCCACCAGAACGCGCTGGGCACCAGCACCAGGCCGTCACCGCGCACCGCTTCGTCGGCGCACCACGGCCGGTCGATGAGCAGCTTCTCGCCCGTCCAGGTGACGGCGGGGTCGAGCGTGGCGAACAACTGGCGCGCGCCGCCCTCGGCCAGCAGGCGGGAGCGGCGCAGCACGTCGCGTTCCAGCAGCCCGTACACGCGCGGCCAGAACTCCGCGAAACACGTCTCCCAGTACGCCTCCAGCGCCCGCGCGACCCTGGCCACGCCCGCCTCGGGGTCGGCCGTGAACCGCTCGATCACCGCCCGGTCGGTCCCCTCGACCCGCAGGGCCTCCCGCCGGGCCGTCTCGGGCGGCGTACGCCTGACCCGGTCGAGCTCGGCGGTGAAGTCGGGCATCGGCGTGTCGGGCGGCGGGGTGATGAAGTCGGCCACGTAGCCGGCCGGCGGGACGAGGGCGAACAGCTCGCTGAGGTCGAGCCCGGCGAGCCGTGGCCGGACGGCCTTGATCCACTGCAGGTGGAGTGACTGCCGGGCGGGCCTCTGGAGGGTGCGCAGGCTCGCGACGAGCTCCCACATGGGCGAGAACGCGAACCGGATGCGGGCGACGTCCTCCGGGGTGAGCGCCCAGGTAAGCGACATGCTTTTAGTCTCCCCTAAATCGTTCGCACCCTGAAGAACCAAATATCACGATTCCTGCGTGTCACACACCACCGCCGAGAAGCCGTCAGACCCGCAGCGGAAGCCGTCCTTCCTCCAGTCCATGGTGGGCGGGTTGCCCCGCCCGTTCTGGGCCCTGTGGGGCGGCACCCTGGTGAACCGCCTGGGCACCATGGTCGTCCCCTTCACCGGCGTCTACCTGACGCAGAGCCGTGGCCTGTCGCTGGCCGCGGCGGGCCTCGTGATGGGCGTCTACGGCGCGGGCTCGCTGCTGTCGCAACTGCTCGCCGGGATCCTCACGGACCGGATCGGGCGCCGGGCCACGCTGTCGGGCGGCATGGTGGCCACCGCCGTGAGCATGCTGGCGCTCGGCTACAGCTCCACGCTGCCGGCGATCCTGGTCTCCATGTTCGCGCTCGGCCTGGTGATCGACGTCTACAGGCCGGCCTCGACCGCCCTGGTCGCCGACCTGGTCTCCCCCGCTGAACGGCCCCGGGCGTACGGGCTGCTGTTCTGGGGGATCAACCTCGGCTACGCGATCGGCATGACGAGCGGCGGCCGGCTGGCGGAGCTCGGGTTCGTCTGGCTGTTCTGGATCGACGCGGTCTCCTGCCTGGTCTTCGCCGCGCTGGTGTGGCGGGCGGTCCCGGAGACCAGGCCGGAGGCGAGGGGGTCGGCCGGCGGCTTCGGCGTGGTGCTGCGCGACCGGGTGATGGTGGGGTTCACGCTGGTCGTACTGGGCAACGCGCTGGTCTACGGGCAGACGATGACCATGCTGCCGGTGGCGATGACGGAGGTCGTGAAGTTGTCGCCGGGGCAGTTCGGGCTGGCCATGGCGCTCAACGGGGTGCTCATCGTGCTCGTGCAGCCGCTCGTGTCGGGCTGGCTCGGGCGCAGGGACGCCTCCCGCACGCTCGCGACGGGGCTGGCCGTGATGGGTCTGGGGTTCGCGATGACGGCGTTCGTCACCAGCACCCTCGGGCTGGTCGTGACGATCGCGGTGTGGACGACGGGGGAGATCATCACGGCCGGCGTCCCCGGCGCCGTCGTGGCCGCGCTCGCGCCCGCGCACCTGCGCGGTCGGTACGCGGGGTTGTTCGGCTTCGCGTGGTCGATGGCCGCCGTGCTGGCGCCGCTGATCGGCGGCCCGCTGCTGGAGCTGGGCTCGAAGGCGTTGTGGTTCACGGTCGGCGGGGTCGGCGCGGTGTCGGCGCTCGGCATGCTGGCGCTCGGACCCGCGATCCGGCGCCGCTGAGCGACATATATCACTTTTCGTCGCTTGGACGATAAAAAGCGTGACGTATTAGGCTGAGCGCGTGGCTCAACTGCGGATTGCCCTGGCACAGACCAACCCGACCGTCGGCGATCTGGCGGCCAACGCGGACCGGCTGATCGTGTGGACCCGCGACGCCGCCGAACGCGGTGCCCACCTGGTCGTCTTCACCGAAATGTTCCTCACCGGCTATCCCGTCGAGGACCTCGTGCTGCGTACGTCGTTCGTGGACGCCAGCATCAGGGCCCTGGAAGAGGTGGCGCGCAGGCTGGACCGGGAGGGGCTCGGCGAGCTGCCCGTGGTGGTCGGCTACGTCGACCGCGCCGCCCGCGCTCCCAGGACCGGCCAGCCGAAGGGCGCGCCGCTCGACGCCGCCGCGCTGCTGTTCAAGGGCGAGGTGGTCACCCGTACGGCCAAGCACCACCTGCCCAACTACGGGGTGTTCGACGAGTACCGCTACTTCGTGCGCGGCGACCGCCTGCCCGTCTTCCGCCTGCACGGGGTCGACGTGGCCATCGCGGTGTGCGAGGACCTCTGGCAGGACGGCGGTCCTGTGTCCGTCGTCGGGCAGGCGGGAGCCGGGCTGCTCGTCGTCCCGAACGCCTCGCCGTACGAGAAGGAGAAGGACGACGTCCGCCTGGAGCTGTGCGCGCGCAGGGCGCGCGAGGCAGGCTGCGCGCTCGTCTACGTCAACCAGGTCGGCGGGCAGGACGAGCTGGTCTTCGACGGCGACTCGATCGTGGTGGACGGCTCGGGAGAGCTCCTGGCGCGGGCCGGGCAGTTCAAGGAGGAGCTGCTGGTCGTGGATCTCGACCTGCCGCCCTCGCAGGCGCGGACGGGGACGTTCCCGTACGACGCGGGCGACGGCACCACGATCACGGTCGAGCGCCTGGTGGTGTCGGCCGACCCGGTCGCCCCCTATCCCCCGGTGCCCGCCCCCATCGCCGAGCGGCTGGACCCGCACGCCGAGGTCTACTCCGCGCTGGTGCTGGCCGTCCGCGACTACGTGGCCAAGAACGGCTTCGAGTCGGTCATCCTGGCCCTGTCTGGGGGCATCGACTCGGCGCTGACGGCCACGATCGCCGCGGACGCCATCGGGCCCTCGCGGGTCCATGTGGTGCCCATGCCGTCCCGCTACTCCTCCGACCACTCGCTGCGCGACGCGGAAGAGCTGGTGCGCAGGCAGGGGGTGCAGTCGCAGGTCGTGCCGATCGCCGAGATCGTCGACGCGTACGAGAAGGAGATCCACCTGTCCGGCCTGGCCGCCGAGAACATCCAGGCCAGGGTGCGGGGCATGATCCTCATGGGCCTGTCCAACGAGCACGGCCACCTGGTGCTGACGACGGGCAACAAGAGCGAGCTCGCGACCGGCTACTCCACGCTGTACGGCGACTCCGCGGGCGGCTTCGCGCCGATCAAGGACGTGCCGAAGACGATGGTCTGGGAGTTGTCGAAGTGGCGCAACACCCACTCCGACCCCTCCTTCCTGCTGCAGGCCGAGCGGCCGATCCCGGAGAACTCGATCACCAAGGAGCCGAGCGCCGAGCTGCGGCCAGGGCAGCGCGACACCGACTCGCTGCCCCCGTACGAGGTGCTGGACCGGCTGCTGGACGACTACGTGGAGAAGGACATGGGCTCGCGGGAGCTCATCGCGGCCGGCCACGATCCCGAGCTCGTGACGCGGGTGATCAGGCTGGTGGACGTGGCCGAGTACAAGCGCAGGCAGTATCCGCCGGGCCCCAAGATCACTCCCAAGAACTTCGGCCGGGACCGCCGCCTGCCGATCACCAACAGGTGGCGCGAGACCACGAGCTGATCCCCCACCCCGGCTCATGACGGCCGGGCCCAGGCCCGGGAGTTGTGCACCAGCGACGCCTGGTGGGCCAGCGCGGACGCGAGCTCCAGGGCTCCACCGCGCTGGATCCGCTCGGCCACCCCGGCACCGCGCATGCCCGCGCTGACCTGCCGCCGTAACTCGGCGTGCCACACCACGGCCGTGGAGGTGCGCTCGCGCCAGATCCGCCACCCCGGGTAGGTGTCGCGCAGCACCTGGAGCTGGCGGACGGCCGGCTGGAGGGTCGGATGGGAGCGGAAGGCCCGATCCGGCGCATCGGTGACACCGGGAGAGCCCGCGCCGCCGTGGTCGATCGATGCGGAGAGGTCTACGGCGCCCTGCGGCTTGCTCATGCTGCGTACCTCCGCCATCCGTGGCCGCTGCGAAGAAGGTTCTTCATGTATCTGGGCCCACGGGAGGTTGCCCCGACGTGGCACCCCAACTCTGGCCGAACACGTAACCAGTAGGTTACGCTTTCTGGGTGGACGAAGTGGCGGGAGCGATCGCCGACCCCGTGCGGCGGCGGATCCTGGTGATGCTGCGCGACGGGCGGCTGTCCGCCGGTCAGATCGCCGGTCAGATCGCCGGGCAGTTCGCGATCAGCAGGCCGGCCGTGAGCCGTCACCTGCGCGTGCTCAGAGAGAGCGGCCTGGTGCGCGACGAGCTGGTCGGAAGGCAGCGCCTCTACGCGCTCGACCCCGGCAGGCTCGGCGAGCTGCTCGCCTGGCTCTCCCAGTTCGCCCGGCCCTCCGGGTGGGAGCACCGCTTCGACGCGCTGGAGACGGAGGTGCACCGAACGCGCCGCGAGCGCCGCACCACCACCAGCACCAGCAGCGAGGAGAACACCGCATGAGCCCGATCCCCACCGGCAGGCTGTTCGGCACGGCCTCAGGAAACGATCTCGTCCTCACCCGGACGTTCCGCGCACCCGCCGAGGACGTGTGGGCGAGCATCACCGAGTCCGAGCGCACGGCCCGCTGGTTCGGGCCCTGGGAGGGCGAGGCCGCGCCCGGCCGCACGATCAAGGTGCGGATGGTGCACGAGGAGCATGAGCCCTGGTACGACCTGCGCATCGAGGCCTGCGAGCCGCCGCACCGGCTGACCGTGTCGGCGCTCGACGCGCACGGGGCCTGGCGGATCGACCTGCTGCTGTCGGAGACCGCCGGCATGACGGAGTTGCGCTTCGTCCAGCACCTGGACGGCACGGACCTGGCCGGCGACGTCGGACCCGGCTGGGAGTACTACCTCGACATGCTGGTGGCCTCCCGCGACGGCTCCCCCACACCTGATTTCCACGATTACCACCCCGCCATGCAGGCGTACTACCGCGGCCTGTCGCCGCAGACGCCGAACGGCGCATAGGTCGCCGGCGCGGCGCCGCCCGCGGCTTCTCCAGGGGGGTGAGAACTGTCGGTGGCAGCTGGCACAGTATCGCCGTGGCTCAACCCCTGAAAGACATGATCAACTCCGCCTCCGTGCAGGTCCTGGCCGACGGGCTGAGCGCGGCCTGGGCGCCGTTCCCCCGCGCCCGCTTCACCGAGCGCGCCCTGGCCGGGCTCGGCGGGCTGGAGCTCAAGGACCGCGTCAGGCATGTCTCGGCGGCGCTGCACGACGCGCTGCCGCTGCCCTATCCCCAGGCCGCCGAGATCGTGCGCGCGTGCGCGTCACGGGTGCGGCTCGACATGTGGAGCGGCTGGCCGGCCACCGACCACACGGCCGCGGCGGGGCTCGATCATCTGGAGCCCGCGATGGCCACGCTGGCCGCGCTCACGCCGTACGCGACGGGCGAGTTCGCCGTACGCCCCTTTCTGGAGCGCTATCGCGACGACGCTCTCAGGATCATGCATGCCTGGGCCGAGTCCCCCGACGAGCACCTGCGCCGTCTGGCCTCAGAGGGCTCACGGCCCCGGCTGCCGTGGGCCGGGCGGGTGGCCTGGCTGATGACGCCTGGGCCGACGTTGCCCCTGCTCGACCGCCTGCGCGACGACCCGAGCGAATACGTGCGCCGCTCGGTCGCCAACCACGTCAACGACCTGGCCAAGGACCATCCCCAGGTGGCTCTGGAGCTGCTCGCCCGCTGGCGTTCCGACGGCGGCTCCCACGTGGAGAAGGTGCTGCGGCACGCGGCGCGCGGGCTGCTGCGCACGGGCCACCCCGAGGCGCTCGCGCTCATGGGCGTCACCCCGGGCAGCGGCGCGGTCGACGCGCTGGCCCTGGAGGCCGACACCGTGACCATCGGCGGGAAGCTGTCCTTCAC
The DNA here is from genome assembly GCF_052245635.1 of Nonomuraea sp. KM88. Taxonomy (NCBI): domain Bacteria; kingdom Bacillati; phylum Actinomycetota; class Actinomycetes; order Streptosporangiales; family Streptosporangiaceae; genus Nonomuraea; species Nonomuraea sp. KM88. Next base: position 687,265 of record NZ_JBQQCC010000003.1, read on the forward strand.
CGTCACGGTCACGGCCGGCGCGCCGGGGCCGATGCTGCTGAAATACGCGATCCGGCGGCCCGGCTCGCGCCGCGTGTTCCACCTCGGCCAGCGGGCGGCCGACGGGTCCGGCGCGGTCTTCACCCTGCGCAAGAGCCATTCTTTCCGCCCGGTCACCACCCGTGACGAGCCGCCGGGCGGGAGGGAGCTCGACGTGATCGTCAACGGCAGGGTGGCCGCGACGACCGCGTTCACCCTCGTCGATCCCGCACCCGGGCCACGTGGAAGCGTCGGCTAGTTGTCCTTCTTCAGGGACACGTCACTGCCTGTGAAACAGATATGGCCGCCTTTGTAGTCGTCGTGCTCGTGAAGACAGAAGGATCCGGCGGCCGGCGCGGAAACGAGCGGGCAAGGCAGGCGGCTTTCAGGTAAATTGCCCCGGGCTGTGCGCAGCCGTCGCACCGACCTGGAGGCGGACCCACCGTGACCCCCGACGTCGACCTGCTGGCCATCGAGATCGGTGTCATCTGGCGCCTCGACGACCGCGGCCGCCTGCCCGGGCCGGAAGACCTGGTGGTGGGTGTGGCGGCCGACGACATGACCGCGGCGGTGGGGCCCGACGTGCCCGGCGCGCTCGCCGCCCGGCTGCTCGATCTGGTCGCCCGCGGCCTCCCTTCCTCCCCAGGCCAGCCGCCGGAGGTGCTGGAGCGGTGCCGCGCGCTCCTCGGAGAGGCGACGGTGTCCGGCGGGCCGTGCTATCTGATCCCGCCGCCACCGGTGCCCTTCGACGCTCCCGCAGCCGAGGTGCTGCGGTCGGACGACCCGGCCCACGCCGAGCGCGTACGCCCCCTGCGGCCCGCGAACTGGGCCCGCGACGAGTGGCACGACCTCCTCGACGGCCGCGACGGCGCGCCCTGGGCGATGGTCGCGGCGGACGACCAGGTGGCCGCCGTCTGCCACACCGCGCGCCTGACAGCGGCCGGCGCCGAGGCCGGGGTGTGGACCGCACCCGCGTTCCGTGGTCGTGGCCTCGCCGCGGCGACCACCGCCACCTGGGCCGGTCTCCTGCCGGGCACCCGCCTGTTCTACAGCACGGGTGCGGACAACCACTCCTCGCAGCGGGTGGCGGCGCGGCTCGGGCTCCGTTCCATCGGCTGGTTGTGGAAGCTCACCCGCTGACATGTGAATCAACCTCGGCCATATCGCCTGACCTCGATTGCCCCAGAGCCGACTCGATCATCAGTGAACCTATTTCAGGCTCACGCGGCTTGAGCGACGCGATGGTTTTGAAGGACTGCGATGGCCTTGCAGAGGTGGCCGGCCTTTGACGGGCTGCAGCGGAGCTTTCGGAGGGTCTTCCAGCTTTTGAGCTGGGCGTTTGCGCGTTCGCCGGGGCCGCGGAGCTTGGCGTGGGCGCGATTGGCCTGCTTCTGGGAGTCAGGCTTTTTCCTGCCCTTGTACGGGGTGAACACCGGGCCCTCGGCTCCCTGGTACGCCTTGTCCGCCAGGGTGATGATCCCGGCTTGTTCCAGCGCGCGCAGGATGCCCCAGATGCGGGCGGCGGTCAGATCGTGGGCCTTGCCGGGCAGAGCGCCGGAGGTCCACAGGATTGTCCCATCTGGTGAGGCGATGACCTGGATGTTCATGCCGTGCACGCGGTGCTTGCCGGAGAAGTACGGCCGGTCGGCTTTGATCCGGTCGGTGCAGATCAGGGTGCCGTCCAGCACCAGGTAGTGCAGCCCGTCCCGCTTGGCCTTGCGCAGTGCCTGGCCAAGCTTGGGCGAGCGGGCCGACAGCAATGCCACCGTCTCCTCCACGTATCGCCACGCGGTTGCCGTCGATACCCCGAAGCCGGCGCCCAGTTCGGCGTAGGTCTCGCCCTTGCGCAGTTAGACCAGCACCAGTAGGGCCTGCCGGCCGGGGTTGAGCCGCCGCCAGGGCGACCTCATCGTCTTGCGGTGCCGGTGGATCACCCCGGCGACGTAGTCCAGGGTCTGATGCGACAAATCGACGGCGGCACGATAGAAAAGCACCTGAAGCTCCTGGTGGCGACGGTGTGGATTGTGGTGATCAACCCGTCTACCAGGAGCTTCTTGCTGTTACCGGTCAAACCACGGCATCGCGATCATGCTGTGACCAGGACACTCGCCGCAGAGTCTGAAATAGGTTCAGTGAAATGGAACGAGTAACTCGTCCGTCGAGTCTGCCGAGGTGACCGAGCACTTTCCCGGGATGCTGGAAGCGGGCGAGCAGTTCTGTCAGTTCGGCGTTCGTACGGTTGCGTCCTGCGGGATCGCCGGCTTCATGACGCCGTGTTCGTGGCGCCGAAGCGCCCAGGATGTGAGAGTGCACAAGGTGAAAAGCGAGGTGTAGGCCACGTGGTACCACTCGGAGCCGGACACCAGGTGTGATACGACCGCGCCCGAGAAGTTGAAGAAGGCGCCCACATAGGCCCATTCCTTGAGCCGGGTGAATTGCGGCAGGAGAATTGCCGCAGGGGCCAGCACCTTCCAGAATCCGATGATATACAGGAAATAGCCTGGATAGCCGAGCACGGCCATTCCGGCGACGGTCTCCGGCCGGTGTATCAGGTCGGCCACGCCGCCGCTCAGCAACGCTCCCGTGAAGCCCAGTGTGGCCGCCCAGTAGATGATCGTCGTACCCCTGCCGCGCCGCGAAGCGAACGGTGGCAGGCGGAGGAACGGCGTGGGGTGCAGCGCGAAGTCACGGCGGGCCGCCGGCCGCAGCGCCCAGGAGATCATCGTGACGGTGGCGAAGCCGAGCGGACCGATGCCCGCGCCGACGTTCCCGACGAAGAAATGGGAGGCAGCGGCCGCCGTGTAGACGAATATCGCGCCGGCGTAGACCCATTCCTTGAGCCGGGGAAAGCGCGGGATCACCAGCACCACCGCACCGGGTATCTTCCACACGCCCAGGATGACGGCGACGTACCACGGATAGGCCAGTTGTTGTTCCAGGACGTCGCGGACGTAGTCGGTCCGCAGAAGGTCCCATACGCCGCCGACCGCGGACTCCACGGCGATGATCGAGGTGGCGATCCAGTAGATGACGGCACGGATGCGGGTCGTTTCACGCACGCTGGTAGACCCTGGGCAGTCGTTCCCGGCGCAGCAGGTCCCGCCAATCATCCGGCCAGTTGATCAGGGCGAAGACGATCATGATCACCAGGTTGGTGGGCGCGGCGACGCGTTCGTAGAGTTCGCTGCCGGCGATGATGTGCGTCGTGGTCGCGGCGGTGAGGACTAGGATCAGGGCCGTCGCGCCGATGAACTTGAATCGCCGGCGGGGAAGGACCAGCAACACGGCGCACACCCCCTCGATGGCCCCGACCACGAACCTGAACCAGGACGGGTAGCCCCACTCGACGAACTTCACCGAGTACGCCGGCCCGAAGAACGTGGGGCCGGGCCAGTATTTCGTGACGAAGCCCATGAAGAACGTGAATGCCACGAACCAGTAGAAGGCCGTGAGCAGTCGTCGTGGCCACATGCGGGTGGACATGATGGTTTCCTCCAAAGTAACTTGTCCGGAAAATGCATGCCGCCGGTTCAGGCCGGCTGGATGAGGCCGATGACATTGCCGTCCGCGTCGGTCACCGAAGCGATCAGCTTGCCCCCGCCGACGTCCTTGACCTCCTGCGACGTCTGCGCCCCGGCGTCGAGGAGCGCCCGCAGGCTCGCCTCGATGTCGTCGACGTGCCAGTAGGAGACGGGCCCGGACATCCCCTTCTGATGGCCCTGCGGGTCCAGGCCGATGTTCTGGCCGTTTGCGGAGAAACCGACGTAGTAGGGCTCGTCCATGTACGGCTCGACGCCCAGCAGTACGCTGAAAACGGCCTTGGCGGCGGCGAGATCCTTGACCGGGTGAATGACGGTCTTGATGCCATGGTTCATGACGTACTCCCCTGGTGTGCCGGTCACATCGGCGAAGGCCGATGGGTCATAGATATGACACGACCCGATCAAGGAATGTGACCGATGGATGACCACGCGTTTCTGGCCGACCGATTCGAGGAGCATCGCCGTCACCTGCGAGCGGTGGCCTACCAACTGCTGGGGTCACAGAGCGAGGCCGATGACGCCGTTCAGGAGTCGTGGCTGCGGCTCAGCCGCTCCGACACCAGCGAGGTCGAGAACCTGGGAGGATGGCTGACCACGGTCGTCGCCCGCGTGTCGCTGAACATGCTGCGCTCGCGCACCACTCTGCGCGAGGACCCGTTGGAGGCGGTGGCTCCGGACTCCCCCGGCGACGGCGGGAGCGATCCGGAGCAGGCCGCGCTGGTGTCCGACTCGGTCGGCCTGGCAATGCTGGTGGTGCTGGACAAGCTCGCTCCCGCCGAGCGGTTGGCCTTCGTCCTGCACGACGTCTTCGCCGTGCCGTTCGAGGAGATCGCACCGATCGTGGATCGTTCCGCGGCCGCCTCCAGGAAGCTCGCCAGCAGGGCCCGGCGGCGGGTCCAGGGGGCGGACCCGCTGTCCGGTGCCGACCTGCTGCGGCAGAGGGAGGTCGTCAGCGCCTTCCTCGCGGCCTCGCGGGCCGGCGACTTCGGCGCTTTGCTCGCTCTGCTCGACCCGGACGTGGTGCTGCACGCTGATCGTGCGGCCGTGCTGACGGGCGCCTCCGGGCGGCTCCGCGGCGCTTCGGCGGTGGCCGAGACTTTCCGCGGCCGTGCCCGAGGCGCGCGACTGGCGCTGCTCGACGGGGCCGCCGGAGCCCTTTGGTCAGCGGGCGGGCAGCCGCGCGTGGCGTTCGATTTCACGATCGCGGCGGGGCGGATCACCGAGATCAACCTGATCGCCGACCTCGACCACCTTCACGAACTCCACCTGGAGGTCATCGAGAGCTGACGAGGGCGCCGTGCCGGACTACGGGTTCGGCTCGTTGTCCGTGACCGCCGGGGTCGTCGCCCGCGCCCATCAGACGCTGGTCTGGGAACGCACCCGTCACATACTCCGGCTGCGTTCGGCGCTGCGGGACTACTTCCCGGCCGCCCTGGCCTCCAACGCGGTGCTCGCCCTGCTGGCCAAGGCCCCGCCCCGGCCACCGTCGCGAAGCCGACCATCGGCCAGATCATCCGGAGTCATCACCGGCATCAGCTCCCCGCACGCCGCCATCGGCGCGTACCCGGCTCACCCGCCGGCGCCGCCGTGCAGCACCTCCCGGTCCCAGCGGGACCTCGGCTGGGTGTGCAGGCGCCAGTAGTGCTCGGCGATGTCGTCGGGGTCGAAGTCCGTGCCGGGCGCGACGGGCCCGGCCACGGTGACGCCGGCCACGTGCACGCCCGACGATCCCCACTGCTGGTCGAGGATGTCCACCAGGGTCCGCACGCCGGCCTTGCCGAGCGAGAGGCTGGTGTAAGCCGCCTTGGGCTCGGGCATCCCGCCGGTGATGAGAAACGAGCCGCCGCCGCGCCCGGCCATGGCCGGTACGACGTGCGCGGCCGCGATCAGCGCACCCACCACGTTGACCGCCCAGGCGTCGAGGTGCGAGCGCATGCTCGCCTCGGCGGGCGTGTCGGGCCGGATGACGGCCGCGTTGTAGACCACGACGTCCGGCGTGCCCAGCTCGGCGGCGGCCGCGTCGAGCGCCGCGCGCAACTCGTCCTCGTCGGCGCTGTCGGCCCGGTAGGCGCGCGCACCCTCCAGGTCCAGCGTCGTCCCTGACCGCGAGACGAGGGCGACCTCCATGCCCTCCTTCGCAAACCGGCGGGCGACGGACCGCCCGATCCCCGGTCCTGCCCCGATCACCACCGCACCCGGCATCATCAGCTCCTTCGTGTTGTTGCTCTAGAACAATGGGACGGTAAGGCGTCACATCGATGTGAAGGTCAAGTGTGAAGGGCAAGGGAGCACATGCGGATCGGTGACCTGGCCCGGGAGACCGGGGTGAGCAGGCGGTTGCTGCGTTACTACGAGGAGCAGGGCCTGCTCAGGCCCGTGCGGCTGCCCAACGGCTACCGCGACTACGGCGACGCGGACGTCGCCGCCGTCCGCCACATCCGGATGATGCTGGCCGCCGGGCTGCCGACGTCGGTGATCGCGCGGTTGCTCGACTGCGTGCATGACGACGGCGGACGGATGGTGCCGTCCGGCTGCCAGGGCATGGCCGGCAGCCTGCGGAGGGAACGCCGGCGCCTCGCCGAGACCATCGAACGGCTCCAGACGTCCCAGCGCGCCCTCGACTCCCTGCTGGCCGCCGTCGCGGAACAGCGGTGACCGCGGACGGGCCTGGCCCGAGCCGGCGACCTCAGCCGGATGGCAGGCGGGTCGCGATGCCGTCGAGGATGAGGTCGAGCCCGAGCAGGAACTGGGCGTCGAAGTCGCCGTTGTCCACCTGGGCGTGCCGGGCGAGCTCGCCGGCGTGGTCGTCGAGATGCCGGGTGACCTTGCCGCGGATCTCGGCGTCGGCTCCGGCCGTGCGTACGGTGTCCCACCAGGTGTTCTCCGACGCGACGAAGCCGTTGACGTACGAGCTGAGCGTGCCGACGGCGGCGACGAGCGTGGCGCCGCTCAGCCCGGCGCCGGCCAGCGCGGAGTAGAACACGCGGGAGCGGGCCACCGCGTTCGGCCCGAGCAGGGGACGCGTGGCGGTGAGCGCGGGCACCCAGGGGTGGCGGCGCATCACCTGCCTGCTCTGGGCGAGCTGGCGCACCAGGAGCTCTCGCCACGGGCCCGCCTCCGCCGGCTCGATCTCGCCGATCACCTCGTCGAGGGCCAGGTCGAGGACGTCCTCCTTGCTCCTGACGTACTCGTAGAGCGACATCGTCCCCGCCCGCAGGCGCGCGGCCAGCGCCCGCATCGAGAATCCGGCCACGCCCTCGGCGTCGAGGAGCGCGACGGCGGCCGTGACGATGCGCTCGCGCGTCAGCCGTGGCCGGCGCGGCCGGTCGTCGTCGCGGAACCAGATGGATTCCGGCACGCTCCCGCTCCCCTTTCCGCGCGCGTTTCCGTGCACTGTACGGAAAACCGTACGGCTAGCTTAGGGCGCCCAGGACAGAGGAGGAGAATCCATGGCAGAGCAGCGGTGGCAGCACGACTTCGCGATGCTGGCGTTGCGGGTCGACCAGGCGCTGGGCGGCGGCATGCTCATCTACTCGGGTCCGGCGGAGTGGAGGGCGACGGCGGCGTCGGAGCCGCCCGCCGCCCCGGGCGAGCTGGCCGGGGAGGCGGATCGGCTGCTGGAGTCCGCCCCGTCGGCATACCTGGCCGCACAGGTGCGCGCGCTGCGGGCCGTCGCCCGCCGGCTGGACGGCGAGCGGCTGCCCCTGGCCGAGTACGCGCGCGAGTGCCTGGGCCTGGAGCCGCGACGGCTGCCCGAGGAGGTGTTCGAGCAGGCGCACGCGGAGCTGGACGCGGCGCTCCCGAGGACCGGCGGGTCGCTGGCCGACCGGATGCGGGCGTGGCAGGCGGCCCACACGCTGGAGCCGATCGAGCGGCTGCCGGAGCTGGCGGCCAGGGCGGTGGCCGAGACGCGGGCGCGGACGCGCGCGATCATCCCGCTGCCGGAGGAGAGTGTGGAGGTCCGGCTCGTGGAGGGGGTGGCGTTCCACGCGGCCGGCGCGTACGAGGGCGGCCTGAAGTCCACCATCCACGTCAACAAGGCGATCCCGTTCAACCTGGCCGATCTGCTGTACGTCATCGCGCACGAGGGCCATCCCGGGCACATCGCCGAGTCGCTGCTCAAGGAGCACCGGGACAGCCAGAGCGTACGGTTCATGTTGTCGCCGTCGTTCGTGCTCAGCGAGGGCCTCGGCCTGCTCGCCGAGGAGCTCGTCTTCCCCGGCGAACAGGCGCGGGCCTGGCTGGACGAGCACGTCTTTCCCGAGGCCGGCATCCGGCCCGACGGGAGCGACCTGGCCGCGATCCACCACGCGAAGAACGTGTTGTGGGGCGTCTGGGGCAACGCCGTGTTCATGGCGGAGGAAGGGAGAGGCGAGGCGGAGCTGGCCGCGTACCTGGGCCGGTGGGCGTTGTACAGCGAGAGCGAGGTGGCGCTGGCCATGGGGCTGCTCAAGCCGTCGCCGACGAGCCCGTACCTGTTGGGATATTTCCATGGATGGGAGCTTCTGCGGCCCTGGGCGACCACCCCCGACCGGGTCCGCCGCCTGCTCACCGAGCAGCTACTTCCCGCCGACGTCATCCCCTGACGCGCGCCGCGCGATCAGCGCCTCGACGCCGTCGAGCAGCAGCTCCAGGCCGAAGCGGAAGTCGCTGTCGTCGACCCACCCTTCGGCGCCGCGCAGCGCGCCCGCGCGCACGGCGGCCGACAGCGCCGGGTAGGTCCCGGCGTCGAGCAGCCCGGCCAGGGCCTCGCCGTAGTCCTCGGCTCCCTCGACGCCCGGGCCGTCGGCCTGCGGCTCTCCGGACGTGGCCACGAGCGCCGCGTCGGTCAGCGCGTAGCCCGCCAGGACACTGGCCACGTTGACCTTCTCCCCGCCGTCCAGCCCCATGCCGTCGAGCGCGGCGAGCAGGCGGTCGAGCCAGAGCAGCCGCCGAGGGCCCAGCGGCGGGGTGAGCCGCGCGATCGGCAACAACCACGGGTGCTCAAGGAGGGTGTCGCGCTGGGCGCGGGTCCAGAGCTCGAGATAGTCGCGCCAGGGCCGGCCCGCGGGGTCGGGCGGCATCGGCACGACGAAGTCGGCCATCGCGGTGAGAAGGTCCTCCTTGCTCCCGACATAGCGGTAGAGCGCCGTCGCCGCCACCCCCGCCCGCGAGGCCACGCTCGCCATCGAGACCCCGGTCAGGCCTTCGGCGTCGGCGATCTCGATGGCGGCCGAGGCGATCGTGGCCAGGTCGAGCCGCGGCCTCGGGCCTCGGCGCGAGACCGGCTCGCGCCCCCACAACCGCTCCACCACGGGCGGCAACGACCGCTCCTGCGACATTCGGGTTCCTCCTTGACTCACTCCTAGGATTCTGCATTACCTTAAAACTATGAACGTCATACACAGTACGCCATTCACAGAAGCTGTGCACGCCAGAGGACTGACCAAGTCCTTCGGCGGCAGGCCGGTGCTCGCGGGGATCGACCTGACCGTGCCCACCGGCTCCCTGCTGGCCCTGCTCGGGCCGAACGGCTCCGGCAAGACCACCACCGTGCGCATCCTGACCACCCTGCTCGCGCCGGACGGCGGCACCGTCACCGTGGGCGGCCACGACGTCACCCGCGAGGGTGCCGCGGTACGCCGCGTGATCGGGCTGACCGCTCAGCAGGCCACGGTCGACGGGCTGCTGACCGGCCGGGAGAACCTCGAGTTGTTCGCCGGCCTCTACCACCTCGGCGGGAGGCAGGCCCGCCGGCGAGCGGGCGAACTGCTCGAACGCTTCGACCTGACCGCCGCGGCCGGCCGTCTGGTCTCCACCTATTCCGGGGGGATGCGCCGCCGCCTCGATCTCGCCGCCAGCATGATCTCCAACCCCAGGATCCTCTTCCTTGACGAGCCCACCACCGGGCTCGACCCGCGCAGCCGGGCCGAACTGTGGTCGGTGATCCGCGAACTGCTCGCCTCCGGCACCACCATCCTGCTGACCACCCAGTACCTCGACGAGGCCGACCACCTCGCCGACCGCGTCGTGGTGATCAACGGCGGGCGGGTCGTGGCCGACGACTCCCCCACCGCGCTCAAACGCCAGGTCGGCGCGGAACGCCTGGTGATGCGCCTGTCGCGGGCCGATGACGTGCCCCGTGCCGGGGCCGCGCTCGCCGACGCCCACCTCGGCCAGGACTCCCGCGAGGTCACCGTGGCCGTCCAGGGCCCCCGGCACCTGCACAGGACGCTGGACCTGCTCGACCGGGCCGGGATCGACGTCGAGCACGTGGCCCTGCGCGCCCCCACCCTGGACGACGTGTTCTTCGAGCTCACGGCGGCCGCGGCGTGAGCGCCCTCGTCACCTCGGCGGGCGACCTTCGCCGCCTCGTCGTCCGCGACCTGCGCCGCGAACTGCGCGTCCTCGACGGCCTCATCGTGAACACGGCGCTGCCCGTGATCATCATGCTGCTCTTCGTGTACGTGTTCGGCGGCGCGATCACCACCGGCTCCAGCGGCCTGGCCTACATCGACTTCGTCGTCCCCGCCGTGCTGCTCATGTCAGGCGGGTACGGAGCCGCCCTGTCGGCCGTGAACATCTCCGAGGACCTGACCGGAGGCATGATCGACCGTTTCCGCACCCTGCCCATCAGCGGGTGGGTGGTGCCCGCGGGGCACGTCGTGGCATCGGTCGTGCGCAACGTGGCATCGTCCGCCATCGCCCTGCTCGCCGCGATCGTCCTCGGGTTCCGCCCCGAGGCCACCCTCACCGGCTGGGCTCTGGTGCTGGCGCTGGTCGCGGGATACGTCCTGGCGATGTCCGCCCTCGCGGTCGTGTGGGGGCTGCTGGTCAAGTCGACCCAGGCGGCGGGAGCGTTCAGCTTCGCGGTGCTCTTCCTGCCGTACGTCTCGGACGGGATCGTCCCCGCGGAAACGATGCCGGGCGTGCTGCGCGACTTCGCCTACAACCAGCCGGCCACACCGATCATCGAGACGCTGCGGGCACTGCTCCTCGACCGGCCCGTGGGCTCGTCGGGGGCGGTGGCGGCGGCGTGGCTGATCGGTGTGGTGGTGATCAGCGTCCCGGTCGCGGCCCTGCTCTTCCGCCGCAGGACCGCCGCCTGACGGCCGCTCCGCCGATCAGGGCCTGGGCGTTATCCCGGCCAGGACCACGTCGACCACCCGTACGGCGAGGTCGGGAGCGAGCTCGCCACCGGGCCCCCACTTGGTGTGCCAGAGCATCGTCCCCGAGAGCAACGCCATGCCCATGTCGACGTCGAGGTCGGGATTGAGCTCGCCGGAGGCGATGCCGCGCTCGATCACCGCGCGCATCGCCTCCCTGCGAGGTGTGATGGCCCGCTTGACGAACCGCTCCATCAGCTGCGGATAACGATCGGCCTCGCTCATCGCGATGTTCATCACGCAGCGGCTGCGGGGCTGGCCCGCCTCCCTGCGCATGGCGTCGAGCAGGCTGATCAGGTCGTCGCGCACCGATGTGCCGCCGAGCTCCGGCAGCGGCGCCTTGAGCGTGGCGAGGGCGTCGACGACCAGATCTTCCTTGTTGGACCAGCGCCGGTAGATCGTGGTCTTGCCGACGCCGGCCCTCGACGCGATCGCCTCGATGGACAGCTCGGACACACCCATGCCTTCGCCGAGCAGGTCGAGGGTCGCCTCGATGATCGCCTTCTCGGCCTTCTCGCTGCGCGGACGGCCCGCCGGGCGGGCAACCGCTGGTTCCTGGATCGTCATCGCGGCCTCACACTGTAGCGGGTTCCCTCTGTTCCGTCTGCCGCACCGGTCGCGGCTTGCCGGGCATCCACCTCGCCACGACCACGATGCCGAGCAAGCCGACCACCGCCGACACCATGGCCGTGACGTGCATGCCTTCGACGAACGCGGCGAACGCCGGCTTGATCAGCGCCTGGCCCTGCTCCCCCAGAGCCTGGGCGACGCCCATCGTCCCCATGATCGACTCACCGGCGGCGTGCTGGGCGTCGGCGGGCAGGCCCGCCAGCACCGGCGCCATCTCGCCCCGGTAGCTGGAGGACAGCACCGAGCCGAGCACCGCCACGCCGAGCGCGCCGGCCAGCTGGCGGACGGTGTTGCTCATCGCGGATCCGACACCGGCCTTCTCCCTGGGCAGCGACTCCATGATGGCGGTGGTCGCGGGCGGCATGATGTTGGCCATCGCCGCACCCTGCACGAAGAAGACGATCTCGATCAGCAGGATCGGCGTGTTCTGGTCCATCAGAGCGTAGCTGCTCAACGCCAGGGTCACCACGATCATGCTCACCGTGGCCGACAGCTTGGCGCCGAACCGCTCGTTCACCCGCTGGCTGAGCGGCGCGAAGATGAGCTGCGCCGCGGCGAACGGGATCATCAGCGCTCCCGCCTGCACCGGCGTGAACCCCAGCACGATCTGCAGGTAGAAGGTCAGGAAGAACATCCCGCCCATCATCGCGAAGAAGACGATGCCCATCATGCCGATGGCCGAGCTGAAGCGGACGTTGGCGAAGTTACGGACGTCGAAGACCGGGTGGTCGATGCGCCGCTCCCACCACACGAACACGCCGAGCACCGCCAGGCCGAACAACGTCGGCACCAGCACTTCGGCGCTGGCCACGGTGGCAAGTTCGCCGCCGCGGATGATGCCGTACACGATGGCCACCAGACCGATGATCGACAGCGCCACGCCCAGCGGGTCGAGCCTGGACGGCTTCGGGTCACGCGACTCGGGCACGACCATGGAGATCAGGACCAGGCTGACCAGCACGATCGGCACGTTGACCAGGAACACCGAGCCCCACCAGAAGTGCTCGATCAGCAGGCCGCCCGTGATCGGGCCGATCGCCACCGCGAGACCGACGCCGCCGGCCCACACGCCGATGGCCTTGCCACGCTCACCGGGCGGGAACACGTTGGAGATGATCGCCAGCGTGGCCGGCATGATGGCCGCGCCGCCGATGCCCATCGCCGCCCTCGCCAGGATCAGTTGCGTCGGATCCTGGGCGTAGGCGCTGGCCAGGGAGGCCAGCCCGAACAGCACCATGCCGATGAACAGCATGCGCTTTCGCCCTGTTCGGTCGCCGATCACGCCGAACGTGAACAACAAGCCGGCGAACACCAGCGTGTAGGAGTTGATCGCCCATTCGAGCTCGCTCTGCGTCGCCCCCAAGCCCACCGTCTCGTCGGCGATGGTCTTCATCGCGACGTTGAGGATCGTGTTGTCCAACACGACGGCCAGCAGGCTGAACACCAGCACGCCGAGGATCGCCCATCGGCGTGGATGCCCCGTTTTCGGGTCCATGAAAGGTCCTTAATTTCGATACGCCTAAGTTTCGCAACGACACCGTAGCGCAATGCATTCCGATACGCAACGGTCCCGTTTCGTTAATCCGTGCGAACTCCGCGACCGAACCGGATCACTGCCGCCACCCCCGCCACGCGGCGGGCTACATGGGGCGAGCTGGGAGACGTCAGCCGGAGAAGACGCGCTCGGCTTCGTCGCGTCGGGTGTGCAGGTCCCAGTAGAGAGGGGCGATCTCCTCGGGCTCCGCGGTCGGGGCTCCGGGAGGGCCGCCCCCGCCGATCCACACGTCGATGGCGACGTGCGCGGCCTGGACACCGGTGCCGGCCAGCTCCTTGTGCAGGTTGAGCACCCAGTTGCGCAGCGCCGCCTGGGCGGCGTTGACGTTGCCGAGTATCGGGTGCGGGTCGAGCGAGCCGCCTCCGTTGGTGTAGAGCAGGGTGCCCGCGCCGGCCTCACGCATCGCGGGGAGAACGGCCCGGGTGGCGGTGATGGCGCTGTAGAGCAGCAAGTCGATCAGCCACTGCACGTCGGACGGGTTGGTCTGGGACGGCGAGGCGAGGGCGATGGAGCCGACGCTCGGGGCCGGGGAGTGCTCCAGGACATCGATGCCGCCGAAGAGAGTGGCGGCGTCCTTGAGGGCCTGGGCCAGCGCGTCGTGGTCGAGCACGTCCGCCGGGAACGCGGCGGCGGCGATGCCCTCCGCGGTGAGCCGGCCGACGAGGTCGTCGAGCTTGGCCCGGTTGCGGGCGATGAGAGCGACATCGTAGCCCTGGGCGCCGAAGGTGCGGGCGATGGCGAGGCCCATGCCGGGGCCGGCGCCGACGATGGCGAGAGCAGGCATGATCAGTTCACTTTCTCTTGAGTACGGGGTCAGGAGGTTGCGGAGGGGACGGCGCAGCCGTCGGAGCCGCAGACAGGAGCGTGGCCGCCGGGGGCGAAGGTGACCACCTCCACGTGCTCGACGGCTCGCGCCAGGCGATGGCCGCCCAGCCCGCACCAGGGGAAGGCCGCCTCGGACCAGAGCTCGACCTTCATGGCATCCCCTCCGATTCTTACTATTTGTGCGTAACGTCAAGATAGGACAGCATGGAGGGGCCTACAAAAGGCACATCACTGTGCGTCACGGAGAGGAATGTGCGTCATGGAGCACGCAGGGGGATCGGCGGCCGCCGCGAGCCGGGGGCCCTGCGCGGCGATCCCGGCCGACCAGATGGCCTTCATCCGCCAGATCCTGGACCGGGTCGGCGACAAGTGGAGCATGCTGATCATCGCGATCCTGGAGGACGGCGCCCTGCGCTACACCGACCTGCAGCGCGACGTCCCCGGCATCTCCCAGCGCATGCTCAGCCACACCCTGCGCCAGCTTCAGCAGGACGGGCTGATCACCCGCACGGCCTACGCGGAGGTCCCGCCGCGCGTGGAGTACACCCTCACCCCCCTCAGCCGCGGCCTGCTCGACATCGTCAAACAGCTGATCGGCTGGGCCTCCGACCACCACGACGAGATCCGCGCCCACCGCGACCGCGCCGCAGCCGGGTCCTGACCCCGTCTCGGCCCTCCGCAAGCCTGCCACCGGCCCGCGTCGGCCGCCTCCGTAGGTGCCCGAGTCAGGTGCGGGCGGGCTTGATGACTCCGCACCACCGCTGCAAGGCTGCCCGGAGCGTCCCGATCTCCATGGGATCGGGCCGAGGCGATGCAGATGCCCAGGCCACGTAACAGTCCGGCCGGAGGAGCAGGGCGGTGGGCGCGGGGGTCTGGGAGCGCGCCGTGACGACATCGACCTGGTCGTGCCCCAGGGCGAGTGTCTCCGCCAGTGATGATTCTTCGGTCAGGTCGAGCAGCAGAGGGCGTGCGGTTCTGGTCAGCTCGGCCAGCCGGACCGGCCCGGTCGCGGTGTGCAGGTCCATGTCCGGGGCGAACCGGCCGGTCAGCGGGTGCGCCTCGGGTACGCCCATGTCGTAGCGGACGTCGGCGCCTGCGGTGAGTTCGGCCAGGCGCCGCACCGCGCTCGGGTCGCGGAGCAGTTCGGCGAACACCTCGCGCAGTCCGGTGACATCGCTGCCGGGGGCGACCAGGGCCGCCTGTGCCTGCGCGTTCAGCACCATGCGCCGGGCGGCCGATCGCCGCTCTGTCTCGTAACTGTTCAGCAGCCCGGGCGGGGCGCTTCCCCGGATCTCGGCGGCGAGTTTCCAGCCGAGGTTGACCGCGTCCTGCAGGCCGAGGTTGAGCCCCGGACCGCCTCCCGTGGCGGCGTACACGTGGGCGGCGTCACCGATCAGGAACACCCGGCCGTCGGCGAACCGTTCGGCGATCCGGGTGTTACCGCCGGTCAGCCGGCGCAGCGCGTGCGGTCCTTGGCCGTCGGGCGGCCCGAGCGGCACGTCGACGCCGAGCACGCGGCGGATACTCGTCCCCAGCTCCTCCAGGCTCATCGGAGCGTCGGTCGCGGGCTGGTCCCACTCGGTGGTGCTGACCAGCGGTGGATGGCCGGGCATCGGCGCGTAGGAGAACCCCCCGTGCTCGGTGCGGTGGGGCATGAACGGCATGACGGCGCCGTAGCCGGGCACGTTCAGCGCGCCGGTCGCGGGATCGACCCAGTCCTCTGGGATCGTCGCATGCGCCGAGCGAACGGTCATCCGGTCGTAGGTGATTCCGGGGAACCCGATGCCGGAGAGCTTGCGCGTGGCGCTGTGGGCTCCGTCGGCACCGATCAGGTACCGGGCCCGCAGGTGGTACTCCCCGTCCGGGCTCGTGATGTCGACGGTGACGGCGTCGTCGTCCTGCGCCAGGCCGACGACCTCGTGCCCCCGCCGGATGTCCACGCCCAGTTCGACCGCTCGCTCCTGCAGAACCCGCACGACACGTCGCTGCGGCACCGGCAGGGCGTGGACGGGGCTGTCCTCCAGCAGGCTCAGGTCCAGGCCCATCGCGCCGAACATGAAGTACGCGGAGTTCGGCCGCGGCGGTTCCTGGCTGCCGCTGAGACGTTCGTGCAACCCGCGGTGGTCGAGCATCCTCACGACCTGGCCGAGCAGTCCGTTCGCTTTCGGTTCCCGGCTGGGCTCGGGCAGCCGCTCCAGCACGAGCGGCCGGACCCCTGCCAGGCTCAGTTCGCAGGCCAGCATCAGCCCGTTGGGGCCGCCGCCGACGATGACAACATCTGTGATCATATGTACTCCCTTGTTCGCCCGCAGGAGGGGCGGGACGGATGAGGCGCTGAAGCGCCCGGCCGGCGGGCGGCGGCCGGCGAGGCTCGCCGCAAGACGCGGGCATGGCGACGCGGTCAGCCGCGGTAGCACTCAGCGAGGGCGATGAAGGCGGCCTTGGGTTCCCAGGACATGTCGGGGTAGGTGTCCCCGCGGCGGTCCTCGAGGACTTTGACGATGCCCGGACTGGCCAGGTCGAGATCGTCGCGGGGATCGCCGTCGGGGCGGTGCGGGAAGTTGTCGAGCGCGAAGAGGAAGACAAAGGTGCTGTCGACACCTGCGGCGTCGTAGATCTCCAACAGCTCCCGCAGGTATGCGGCCTGGCCGGGCTCGTCGCGGATGCACTCGCTGTTCAGCCGGACCGGCACGCCGGTGTCCTCGCCGAACTCGACGACCTCCAGTACGCGGCCGCCCCTGTCACCCGCACCGCGGTAGGCGGCGGTGCCGAACTCGGTGATCGCGACCGGCTTCCCCTGCGCGACGAGGGTGCGTACGGCCTCGGCGAACGGGCCGGCGACCTCGGCCGACCGGTAGAGATCCACGCCCACGATGTCGAAGGGGGCCCAGTCGACGCGCTCGAGCGGTATGGAGGCGTAGGTGATCCGGCCGCCGAATCGCTCGCGAATGAGTGCCACGGCGCCGGACAGGAAGTCGTTGACCCGCGCGCTGAGCTCGCCTGCCCGCTCGGCCAGCCGATCTCGCCGAGCCAGCAGCCCGAGCCTGTCCTCCTGGGTGTCGCCCGGCAGGAATCCCTTGTTCATCAGGCTCAGCTCGGCGCCGGTGACGAACACGACCTCGGCGCCCCGCTGCCGGATCCGCTCCGCCCGCTCAGCGCAGTCGGCGAACAGCGACAGCGTCTCCTCGGGGGTCAGCTCCAGAGGGTAGGGCGAGAACCAGACCTCCAGGCCGAGGTCGGCGGCGTACGTCGCGGCCAGCTCCAGCCGCCCGGGGTCACCGCCGATGACGCGGACCGCGGTGCAGTGCAGGTCGTCCCTGATGATCTCCAGCTCGCGCTTGACCACGTCCGGGTCGAAGCGCTCGCGGGAGGACCCTCCATTGCGGATGAAGCCGGTGTCGTAGGTGATGCCCTTGGCCCTCATTGCACGGGTCCTTCCTGTGGGATGAGGACGCCCAGGCTA
Source organism: Nonomuraea sp. KM88 (assembly GCF_052245635.1). NCBI lineage: Bacteria > Bacillati > Actinomycetota > Actinomycetes > Streptosporangiales > Streptosporangiaceae > Nonomuraea > Nonomuraea sp. KM88. The sequence continues at coordinate 704,443 of NZ_JBQQCC010000003.1, forward strand.
TGAAGAAACTTGCGTGCACGCAAGTTTGCGCACACGCACTCCAGCTGGGATGCTGGGACGGTGACGACGAGACGGACGGGGTTGCGCGAGCAGAAGAAGCAGGCCACCCGAGAGGCCTTGCGCGCGGCGGCCCTGCGGCTGGCCCTCGAGCGTGGGCCGGACAACGTGCGCGTCGATGACATCGCCGAGGCCGCCGGCGTCTCACCGAGGACGTACAACAACTACTTCTCCAGCCGCGAGCAGGCGATCGTCGCCGCCGTCGCCGGCGAACGGGAAGCGCGAGCCGCGGCGGCGGTGGCCGATCGGCCCGCCGGCGTCGGCCTCGCCGACGCCGTCATCGAGGCGATCGTGGATCAGTACACCGTCCCGGACGAATCCGGCCGGGACGCGCTGCTGCTGATCACCACCCGTCCCGCACTGCGCGACGCGTTCGTCGAAACCACCACCGCGATCGAACATCCTCTTACCGACGCGATCGCCGACCGTCTGGGCGATGGCGACCCGCACACCGCACGGGTGCTCGCGGCGAGCGTGGCCGCCGCAGTTCGCGTGGCGCTCGAGCAGTGGCTGCAGACGACTGCTTCGTCCTTCACGACCAGCGGGCTCGTCGTGCCGTCCGGCTCGCTACCGGACCTCCTTCGCACCACGCTCGCACCCCTCGCACCCGCACTCGACGCCGCCGAGCAACGAGCACTCCACCGCCGGCATCGGTGACCTCCCGCCTCGAGAAGCGGCGCCCCCGGCCTCTGCCGCCGGAGCGTCGCAGGCGCGTGGGAACCCGCCGAACACCCCCGATCAGACCGCGCCCGCTCACGTGCGACCACGCGGACCCGCGACGACCTGCTCAAGTGAGTGCGGCAGGTCCTTCCTGACGTAGCGGTGCGTCCTCCACCAGGACTGGAGGCTCCCCCATCGGCGTGAGCGAGGCGTCGTTCTCCAGTGCCCGGACGACCTCATGTCCCTGCACGCCGGACGTCCCCTCCGCCGCCGCGGACCCGCCCTCCGGCCGCGGCGCAGCGGACCGGCTCAACGCGGTGGATGTCATCGGGCGGCGGCGCCAGAACGGGAGGGCGATCACCACCGTGGCCACCCCCACCAGGCCGGCCACGGCGAACGCCCAGGCCGGACCCGTCCCGTCGATGACGGCCCCCGCGATCGGCGCCGAGACGGCACCGCCCACCAGCAGCGCGGTGCCGTGGAAGCCCATCGCCTCTCCCCTCGCCCCTGCGGGCACCCAGCGGCTGAGCATGTCGACGGTGGACGACAGGGACGGCGCGCAGAGCATGCCCGAGGGCAGCAACGCCAGGACCAGCCAGTGCCAGCCGCCGCCCACCCACGCCACGGGGACGGTCAGCAGGCCCATGGCTCCGATGAGGACCAGCGGCGAGAAGCCGCGGGACAGGCCACCGTACAGGAAACCACCGATCAGGGAGTAGACCGCCCAGATAGCCACGGCGAGCCCGACCCACGCTGTCTGGCCTGCGTGCTCCATGGTGGCGACCAGAGCGAGCTCGGCCGCCGTGAGCACGAACGTGGCCGCCGCGACCGTGCCGAGCAGCGCCACGAACGCCGGCGTGATCCACTGCCTCCTGGGCACCTTGACCGCCTGCTCCGCCATCTCGTCGGCCGAGCGGGTGGGCGGGTTGAGCACGATCAGCCCCACCCCCGCCGACGTCACCCCGAGCCCGATGACGGCCATCGTCGGGCCGCTGCCGAGCGTCGTGACGCCGGCCACCGCGAGCGCGGGACCGGTCATGTAGGACAGCTCGACCAGCATCGAGTCGAGCGCGAAGCCGCTGCGCCGCTGGGGCTCGGGCACCATGGCGGCCAGGCACTGCCGCGTCACGCTGAAGACCGGCAGCCCCAGCAGCCCCGCCACCGCCGCCGCCACGGCGAGGACGGGGAACGGCAGCGCCCACGCGCACGCCCAGAACACCGCCTGCGCCACGGTCGTGACGACGACCACGGGACGCAGCCCGTGCTTGTCGACGAACCTGCCCGCCAGGGGCGAGCCGATCGCCATGCCGATCGTGCTGGCCATGGTGACCAGCCCGGCCTTGGCGAAGCCCAGATCGAGCGTGGTGGCGACGTGCAGGGTCAGCGCCATGCCGACCGCCGTGGACGGGATGCGCGCCAGCAGCCCCACGAGCAGCAACGTGGGGAGACCCGGAATCCTGAGCAGGCGCCGGTAGGGGTCAAGAGCCATGGTGTTCGTTACCTCCGCGCTGATTCTGGCAAGAGGCACCGACAGTTCTGCCACTCGTTTTCCGCGCGTGCCATCATCGGAGGAGTCCGGGGACGCCGCCGGGGCGCCTCGAGACCTTTCTGGAGTGATGACACATGTCCTCTTCAACCACGCTGTACGGCGGCGCCGCCGGACGCCGCGTCACCGTCCGCGACCTCGTCGCCGCCAAGGAGCGCGGAGAGCGGTGGCCCATGGTCACCGCCTACGACGCGATGACGGCGAGGGTGTTCGACGCGGCGGGCATCCCCGTCCTGTTGGTGGGCGACTCGGCGGCCATGGTCGTCTACGGCCACGACTCCACGCTCCCCGTCACGGTCGACGACCTGCTGCCGCTCACGGCGGCCGTCGTACGCGGGTCGTCGCGCGCGCTGGTGGTCGCCGACCTGCCGTTCGGGTCGTACCAGTCCTCCCCGCGGCAGGCGCTGGAGACGGCGGCGCGCTTCATGAAGGAGGCGGGCGCGCACGCGGTCAAGCTGGAGGGCGGCCGCCGGGTCGTTCCCCAGGTCGAGGCGCTCGTCTCGGCGGGCATCCCGGTCATGGCGCACCTGGGCCTGACCCCGCAGTCGGTCAACGTCATGGGCGGCTACCGCGTCCAGGGCCGCGGGCAGGCGGGGGACGAGCTCATGTCGGACGCCAAGGACCTGGAAGGGGCCGGAGCGTTCTCGGTGGTGCTGGAGTGCGTGCCGGCCGATCTGGCGCAGCGGATGACGACGTCGCTCGCGATCCCGACCATCGGCATCGGAGCGGGCCCGTCGACGGACGCGCAGGTGCTGGTGTGGCAGGACCTCATGGGACTGACGCCGCGGCCGGCCAAGTTCGTCAGGCAGTACTCGGATCTGGCCACCGAGATGGACCGCGCCGTCCGCGCCTTCGCGGCCGACGTCACATCCGGCGCCTTCCCCGCGCCCGAGCACACCTACCGCTGACCGCGGCGCACCGGCAATTTCCTGTCGGGGCCGGCGCGGCTCACGGGCAGTCAGGCGGCCAGGGTGGCGGGATCGGTGTTGGAGCCGCAGACGACGACCCCCACCCGCTCCCCCGGGCTCGGTGTGTAGACGCCCGACAGGAGCGCCGCGTACGCGGCCGCGCCGGCGGGCTCGGCCGCGATCCGGTGCCGCTGCCAGAGAGTGCGACGGGCGGCCAGGATGGCCTCGTCGGTCACGAGCGCGCTCTCCACCCTGGGGCCGGAGAGGATCTCGAAGGCCAGGCCGCCGATCTTGCTGGCGCCCAGCGCGTCGGCCCCCACGCCGCTCACCTCGACGGGCACCGGCCGGCCCGCCCGCAGCGCCGCCGCCAGGGTCGGGATCCGCTCGGGTTCCACGGCGACGATCCGCGGTCCCGCGCCGGAACCGCCCGCCGTGCTCGCGGTGCCCAGCGTGACGCCGGCGGCGAAGCCGCCGCCGCCGACGGCCACCACCACCGTGTCCACGCCACCGGTCTGTTCCACGATCTCCAGCCCGGTGGTGCCCTGCCCGGCGATCACCTCGGGCTGGTCGTAGGCGTGCACCGCCAGCGCGCCGGTCTCGGCGGCGCCTTTGGCGGCGGCCTCGGCGGCCTCGGCATAGATGGCGCCGGTCTGCGTGATGTGCGCGCCCAGCGCCTCCAGCCCCGCCACCTTCACCGGGCTGGTCACCTCGGGGACGAAGATCTCGGCCCGCACACCCAGCTCTCGCGCCGCGTACGCCACCGCGAGCCCGTGGTTGCCGCCGCTGGCCGCGATCACTCCGCCCGCGGGCAGCTCGCCCGCCGACAGGATGCGGTTGAACGCCCCGCGCACCTTGAAGGATCCCGAGTGCTGGAGCAGCTCGAGCTTGAAGAACAGCCCGGGCGAGATCTCGAGCACCGGGGTGCGGAGCGCGAGGCCGCCGATCCTCCTGGCGGCGGCCAGCACCTGCTCGTGGGCGACGGTGGTCACGGTGTCCCCTTGTTCGTCGTTGCGGATCTGATCGCAGAACCCGACCCTATGCCAGCGCCTGGGCGATGTCGGACCACAGGTCCTCGGGGTGCTCGATGCCCACCGCGATGCGCACCGTGCCCTCGCCGATGCCGCTGCGCGCCAGTTCCTCCGGGCTGAGCGACCGGTGCGAGGTGGTGGCGGGGTGCAGGATGAGCGTCTCGACGCCGCCCAGCGAGGGGGCGAGCAGCGCCAGTCGTACGGAGCTCATGAACTTCTCACCTGCCACCCGCCCGCCGGCCAGGTCGAACGCGAACACCCCGCCGAACCCCGGCAGCAGCTTGCCCGCCAGCTCGTACGAAGGGTGCGAGGCGAGCCCCGGCCAGTGCACCGCCGTCACGGCGGGGTGCTCGGCGAGCCGGACCGCCAGGTGATGGGCGTTGGAGCAGTGGCGTTCCATGCGCAGTCCCAGCGTCTGGAGCCCGCGCAGCGTCAGCCAGGCCGCGAACGGGTCGGCCGAGGCCCCGAGCTCGATCGAGAAGTGCCACACCTTCTCGTAGAGTGCCGCGTCGGCGAAGACGGCGAGCCCGCCGACCACGTCGGTGTGCCCGGACAGATATTTGGTCGTGGAGTGGACCACGACGTCCGCCCCGTGCTCGATCGGCCGGCAGAGCATGGCCGTGGCGAACGTGTTGTCGACCACGGACAGGATGCCCAGCTCGCGTGCGGCCGCGCACATCCCGGGCAGGTCGGCCACGAGGGTCATCGGGTTGCTGATCGTCTCCAGGTAGACGAGCCTGGTCTCGGGCCGCACGGCGGCGCGCAGGGCCGCGGGGTCGTTCTCCGGCACGTACGTGACCGCGATCCCGAACCTGCCCGTCAGCTCGTTGAGCATGGCGGCGGTCCCCCCGTAGAGGGATCGCTGGGCCACCATGTGGTCGCCGGGCTTGAGCAGGGCGAGCAGGACGGTGTTGATCGCGCCCATGCCCGATCCGGTGGCCACCGCTCCGGCGCCGCCTTCGAGCCCGGAGACGGCCAGTTCGAGGGAGCGGACGGTGGGGTTGGTGTAACGCCCGTAGACGAACGCGCCGTCGGGGCGGCCCATCGACGTGGCCATCACGGCGGGGTCATCGAACACGAACCCCGAGGTCTGATAGATGGGAACGCTGATCGGGCGGCTGCCCTCGACGGCCGGCTGCGGCGGGTGCACGGCCCGCGTTTCAGGTCGGAATTCGCTCATAGGTTAAGGATCGCCCATAAAAGGGACTCCACGGCAGAGCCCACGCGCCGGAATCGCCCCAGAGGCCTGCCATGACGATCCCATCGATCCGCCGGGACGCGGGCCGGTGCTCGCCGCTCGCCGCCAGGCTGCGGGCGTGACCGCGCGCAGTCACGGGGACGGGCTTTCGCGGGCGGTGAACACCCTGGCCGCCGCCTGGGACGTCTTCAATAATTCGGACAAATCGGTCTCCCGTCGGACCCTGGTCATCTGACAGGGTGAGGACATGAAAACGACCTTCGTACTCGTGCACAGCCCAGCGGTCGGGCCCTCGACCTGGGCTCCCGTGGCCGAGTCGCTGGAGCGCCGCGGGCACGCGGCGGTGGTGCCCGACCTGACCGGCGTGACCGCGGGAGAGACGCCCTACTGGCCGCGGGTGGTGGAGAAGGTGCGCGCGGCCACCCCTCCCGGCACCAGCGTGGTGCTGGCCGGGCACAGCAACGCCGGGCTCTACCTGCCGTTGATCAAGGAAGGGCTCGACGGGCAGGTGGTGGCCTGCGTGTTCGCCGACGCGAGCCTCCCGCCGCGCGACGGGCCGGTCAAGGTCGCCGAGGACGGGTTCCTGCCGTTCCTGCGCGACCTCGCGGGCCCCGACGGGATGCTTCCGCGCTGGACCGACTGGTGGGACGAAGAGGACGTGGTGGCCCTGCTGCCCGATCCGGCGGTACGCGTACGGGTCGCGGCGGAGCAACCACGGCTGCCGCTCGACTACTACACGCAGTCCCTGCCCGTGCCCGCGGGGTGGGACGACGTCAGGTGCTCGCTGTTGTGGTACGGCCCGCCGTACGACTCGATCGCCGAGGAGGCCGCGCGGCGCGGGTGGCCCGTGACCCGCCTGCCCGGCCAGCACCTGCACCAGGTGATCGACCCGGAGGGCGTCACCGACGCGCTGCTCAAGCTCTCCGGAAAGTCGTGAATTCTTCACTGCCGTCCGCGATCGGGTCCGGCGATAGTCGGATCCATGACAGCGATCGACGTGACCGGGCTCAGCAAGAGCCACCAGGGTTTCCCCGCGGTGAAGGACGTCTCGTTCGAGGTGGCCGAGGGTGCGATCTTCGCGCTGCTCGGCAGGAACGGCGCGGGCAAGACCACGACGGTCGAGGTGCTCGCGGGTTTCCAGCGCGCCGACAGCGGCACGGTGCGGGTGCTCGGCCTCGATCCCTGGGCCGACAGGGCCGCCGCGCGACAGCGCGTCGGGATCATGTTGCAGGAGGCCGGGTTCTTCCCTGACCTGACGGTCGCCCGGACCGTCGACATCTGGCGTGACTTCACCGCCGTGCCCCGCCCGCGCGACGAGGCGCTGGAGCTGGCCGGGCTGGCGGGCAGGTCCGGTACGAAGGTGCGCCAGCTCTCCGGCGGCGAGAAGCGCCGGCTGGACCTCGCGCTCGCCCTGCTGGGCCGCCCCGACGTGCTGTTCCTCGACGAGCCGACGGCCGGCATGGACCCCGAGGCGCGGGCGCGAACCTGGGAGGTCGTCCGCGACCTCGCCGGGCAGGGCACTACGGTCCTGCTGACGACCCACTACCTCGAGGAGGCGCAGCGCCTGGCCTCCGCCCTGGCGATCATGGACAGGGGCGAGATCGTGGCCTCGGGCGGGATGGCCGAGACGCTCGCGGCGCGGAGCGGGCGGGTGGCGTTCCGGATGCCCGCCCAGGTCCGTCCCGCGGACCTGCCGCTGCCGGTCACCCTGGAGGGCGGCAACGCCGTCTGCCGCGCCGAGGACCCCGACCTCGCCGCGCAGACGCTGCTCAGCTGGGCCGCGTCGCGCGGCGTGCGCCTGACCGGCCTGGAGGTCCGCACGGCCACCCTCGAAGACCTCTTCCTCGACCTGTCCGGGAGCGCCCGATGAGCTTGACCGCCACCTACCGTCTCGGCACCCGCCTGTTCTGGCGGGACAAGTCCATGGTGTTCGCCTCGGTGATCACGCCCGTCGGGCTGGCCGTGGGGATGCCCGCCCTCATGCGGAACGTGACCTCCGGCGGTGTCGCCGCCGCCACCCACATCTTCCAGGGCGCGCTCGCGCTGCTGCTGGCGATCACCGCGTTCATGAACGTCGCCGTCGCCCTGGCCGCCCGCCGCGACCAGCTCGTCCTCAAACGGCTGCGGGCGACCCGGCTGACCGACGCGCAGATCCTCACTGGCCAGATCGCCGGCACCGCCACCCAGACCGTGGCCGTGATCGCGCTGTGCACGCTGGCCGTCCACCTCGTGGCCGACGTTCCGCTGCCCGCGAACCCCCTCGCCTTCGCCACCGTCACCATCGCGGGCTCGGCCGTGCTGTCCCTGCTCGGCGCCGCGTACACGGCCGCGATCCCGCGGGCGGAGCTGGCGGCGGCGTTCACCACGCCGGTGTTCCTGGTGGCGGGCGTCTCCGCGGGCGCGATGGGCCCCGTCCCGGTGCCCGCATGGCTGCGTCCCGCCCTCGACCTGCTGCCGACCACGGCCGTCGTCGACGCCGTCAGGACCGGCGACCTCGTCGTGCCCCTCCTGGTCCTGGCCGGGTGGACGCTGGCCGGGCTGGCCGCGATCCGGCTGTGGTTCCGCTGGGAGCCGCGCAGGTCATAATCGTGCCCGTGGTCTCGTCATCCGCCAGGCGGCTCGCGACCGGGCTGATCGTCGGCGTCGCATGCGCCTACACCATGATCGCGCTGCTCTACTTCCAGCACGGCGCGGGCTACGGCGTGCTGGCCGCCATCGCGATCACGGCCGTGGTCACCACCTACTCCGTCAACATGCGTGCGGCGCTGCGCGATGGGCGCCCGCCGCTCTTCCCTCTCACGCTCGTCCTCCAGGCGGTCGCCACCTACCTGCCCGAGCTGCTGCCCGGCGGCTGGTCGGCCGTGGCGGCCCCGATGCTGGCCGGGACCCTGCTGGTGTTCCTGCCGCTGCGCTGGGGCGGCGCGCTGGTGGGGCTCATGATGGTGTACGAGGGCGCCGTCCTCTCCCTCAGCGGGGCCGTGCCCGTGATCGTCGCCTTCTACGTGGTCACCGTGCCCACGACGGGCGCGATGACGTACGCGCTGGTGCGCTTCGTCCGGGTGACGGTCGCGCTGGAGGAGGCCAGGGCGGAGCTGGCGGACGCCGCGGTGCTGAAGGAACGCCTGCGCATCTCCCGCGACCTGCACGACGGGCTCGGCCGCAGCCTCACCGCGATCGCGCTCAAGGGCGACCTGGCCGCCCGCCTCATGGACCGCGACCCCGGCTCGGCCCGCACGGAGGTGGGGCAGCTGGTGCAGGTGGCGAGGGAGGCGGCCAAGGACGTGCGGCAGGTGGCCAAGGGCTACCGGGCGCTGTCGCTGGCCGGTGAGGTCGACAAGGCGGTGGCGCTGCTGGAGTCCTCCGGGGTGGCGGCGCAGGCGCATCTGGCCGACGTACCGCTCCCCAGGCGTTCCGAGGAGGCGCTGGCCTGGGCGGTGCGCGAGGGGGTCACCAACGTCCTGCGCCACAGCAGGGCCACGACCTGCACGATCACCACGTCGCTGCACGGCGGGACGCTCCGCCTCGAAGTGGCCAACGACGGCGCGCCGGCCGGCTCGGAGCCGCGTGGCGGCGGGCTCACGGGCCTGGCGGAGCGGGCCGCGCAGGCGGGTGGCTCCTGCGCCGCCACCTCGACGGGCACCGGCGGCTTCCTGCTGGCCGTGGAGGTCGCGGCATGATCAGGGTGCTGCTGGCCGAGGACATGCACATGATCCGCGCCGCCCTCACCGCCCTGCTCGGCCTCGAGTCCGACATCGACGTGGTCGCGGAGGTCACCCGCGGCGACGAGATCGTGCCGAGGGCCATGGAGGTCCGCCCCGACGTCGCCGTCGTCGACATCGACCTGCCGGTCGTCGACGGCATCACCGCCGCCGCGGCGTTGCGCGAGCGCCTGCCGTCCTGCCGGATCCTCGTGCTCACCGCCATGGGCCAGCCCGGGCACGTGCGCAGGGCGCTGGCCGCCGGCATCGAGGCGTTCCTGGTCAAGGACGCCCCCGGCGACCGGCTCGCGGACGCCGTCAGGCGCACCGCCGCCGGGCTGCGCGTGCTGGACGCCGAGCTGGTCTCGTCGGCCATGGAATACGGGGAGAGCCCGCTGACGCCCAGGGAGTCGACCGTGCTCAGAGAGGCGGCCGGAGGCGCGTCCGCCGAGGACATCGCCTCCCGCCTGCACCTGTCACCCGGCACCGTACGCAACTACCTGACCGGGGCGATTACCAAGACGGGCGCCCGCAACAAGATCGACGCCATCCGCATCGCCGAGGACGCCGGCTGGCTCTGAGCCGGAACCCCGGCGCGCGCCCGCCGCCGGTCAGATGTCGGTGATGCGCAGTCCGGCGTGCGCCTTGTAGCGGCGGTTGACGGAGATGATGTTGGCCGTCAGCGCCTCCACCTGGCAGGCGTTGCGCAGCCGTCCACCATAGACGCCCCGCACTCCCGGGATGGCCTCGGCCAGGGCCTGCACCGTGCCGGTGGCCTCGCGGTCGTCGCCCAGCACCAGCACGTCGAGGTCGACCTTCTCCACCGACGGGTCCATCAGCACGACGGCCGACACGTGGTGGAAGGCCGCCACCACCCGGCTGTCGGGCAGCACCGCGGCGGCCTGCTGCGCGGCGCTGCCCTCCTCGACGGGCAGCGCGTACGCCCCCTGCTTGTCGAACCCGAGCGGGTTGACGCAGTCGACCACGATCTTGCCGGCCAGCTCGGCGCGCAGGGACTCCAGCAGTGCTTTGTGCCCTTCGTACGGCACCGCGACGATCACGAGGTCCGCCTGGGAGGCGACGGCGGCGTTCTCGTCGCCCGTCGCACCCGCTCCGATGGAGTCGGCCGCCTCCTGGGCTCGCTGGGCGCTGCGCGACCCGATCAGCACCGGATGCCCCGCCAGCGCGAACCGCCGCGCCAGCCCTTTGCCCTGGTCGCCGGTGCCGCCGAGGATGCCGATGGAAAGCCCGTTAACGTCAGTCATAGCCAGATCATGCCAGCTCCACCCCGCCGGACCGGCAGCCGGGCTCGCCGCAGGCGAGCCCGGCGTGAAGGAGCGCCGGTGAGCACGGCCCGGCGGGTCAGCAGTTGCCGGACGCGGGCAGCCCGTACATCCGCAGCGCCAGCCACTCGATGGCCAGCGGCCCGCCCTCGACGGCCCCGGTGACGTGGTCGGGCGCGGGCAGCGACACCCAGCGCACGGTCACCCCGGCCCGGCAGTACGCCGAGCGCAGCGTCGATCCCACCGACAGCGGGATGATCTCGTCCCCGGTGCCGTGGTACAGGAACATCGGCACCTGCGGGGCCGCGGACCCGAGCCGGTTCTCCGCCAGGCGCGCCTGCCACTTCGGCTGGCCGAGCAGGTCGATCGGGCTCAGGTCGGAGAAGCGGAGCCCGGCCAGCCTGTCCAGGTCGCCCACACAGTCGTCGGCGGCGTCGGCGAGCAGCGCGCGGCCCCGGTCGTTGAGGTCGGCCTCGAGGCCGAGCTCGGGGTAGGCGGCGTCGAGGCCCACACCGGCGGCCGCGGCCAGCCCGAAGTCGTCGCCGCCGTCGAGGTGGTTCGCCACGGCGTGCAGGTCGGCGGGGACGCCGCCGGCCGCGACGCCCTTGAGCCGCAGCTCGGGCGCGTACGCGGGCTGCAGCTGGGCGGCCCAGCCGGCGGACGCGCCGCCCTGGGAGTAGCCCATGACGGCGACGGGCGCCCGGCTCGACAGCCCGGAGCCGGGGACGCGGGTGGCCGCCCTGATCGAGTCGAGCACGGCGTGCCCCTGCGAGATCCCGGCCATGTACGTGTGCGGCCCGGGCGTGCCGAGCCCCTCGTAGTCGGTCATCGCCACCGCGAACCCCTTGAGCAGGAACAGGCTCACCAGCGCGAGCTCGGCCTCCCGGCCCTGGCTCATGGCGGCGGAGGGGGCGCACTGGTCGCCCAGCCCGTGGGTGCCGACGGCGTACCCGACGATCGGGCGCGTGCCGAACGGGTAGCGGCCCTTCGGCACGAGCAGCGTGCCGGAGACCGTGTTGAGCGAGCCGGTGGCGGAGGTGGAGCGGTAGAGGACGTGCCAGGCGTTGACCGGCACCTCGAGCAGCCTGCCCGGCAGCAGGTAGACGGTGGTGGGCTGGGCCGAGACCACGTCGCCGGGGGTCGCGGCGCGGGCGGGGGTGGCGATGAGAGACATGATCGATAACAGGATCACTGACATGCTGACGCGGACACGAAAGGTCATGTGCCGCCCCTCTCCTTGAGGATCACACGCTCGGGGACGGCGGCGCCGCGAGCCCGATCGTTACTCGCAAGTAACCCCCTGTCAAGGCCCGATTTGACCGATAAATCCACCTCGTGTCCGCACGCCACTCCCGAATCAGCCACCCCGGAAGTACGACGTCAGGCACCATGGATGAATGGACTCAGGATCGGTGGCACTCCTGCGCGAGCTCCTGGCCGACACCGGCTGGATCGACCGCGCGCGCGAGCTGGGGCTCGCCCTGCGCGCCACCCGCTCGCCCGGCGGCCTGCTGCTGGTCGGCCCTCCCGACGACGAGCCCTGGCACCTGACGGCGCATCTCAGCGACGAGGCCCGATACTCCGGGCTGACGCAGCTCTCACCCACCCTGGTGCGCTGGACACCGCCGGCCGACGCTCCTCCCCACCTGCGTGTCGGCCTCGACCGCCTGGAGCGGGCGGCCCGGGGCGAGACGTTGTTCGTGCTGGCCGAGGAGCAGGCCCCGGTCCCGCTGCTCGAACGCGTCGACGACGCGCGGCGCACGGGCGCGACGATCCTGGCGATCGAGGGCGGCGACGCCGAGCTGACCGGCCTCGCCCATGACGCGATCGCGGTGCCGCGCGGCGGGCTGGTGTCGTTCGACGGCGCGCAGCACCTGGTGAGCGCGGCGGCCGGCGAGGTGGAGCGGCGTCCTGGTCTGCGCGAACGCCTGGCCCGGCTGCTGGAGAAGGTCAGCGGCCCTCAGATGACCGACTAGTAGGAGGCGCCGCGTGATCGTCGAGCTCAGCCACCGCATCGTCGAGGGGATGACCACCTATCCCGGCATCCCCGCTCCAAAGCTCGGGGTGCACCTGAGCCGGGAGGACTCCCGCAGCTTGTACGCGCCGGGCACGGAGTTCCACATCGGCGTGATCACGCTGGCCGCCAACACCGGCACCTACGTGGACACCCCGTACCACCGCTACGCCGGCGGCGACGACCTCGCGCGGGTGCCGCTGACGAAACTGGCCGACCTTCCCGGCCTGGTGATCCGGGCCGGAAGGCAGCGGGCGGTGCCCCTCGACCGGGCACTCGACGTACGCGGCCGGGCCGTGCTGATCCACACGGGATGGGACCGCCACTTCGGCACCGGCGCCTACGCCCAGGGCCACCCGTACCTGGCCCCCGAGTCGGCGGCCTGGCTGGCCGAGCAGGGCCCGGCGCTGGTCGGGATCGACTCGCTCAACATCGACGACACCCCGCCGCACGGCGAACGCCCCGCCCACTCGATCTTGCTGCGCGCGGGGATCCCCGTCGTGGAGCACCTGACGGGGCTGGGCGCGCTGCCCGACGAGGGCTTCCGCTTCCACGCCGCGCCGCCGATGGTCGCCGGCCTCGGCACGTTCCCCGTCAGGGCCTACGCGGTCGTGCCCTAGTCGTCCTCCTCGTCGGCCTCATCCCATGCCTTGTTGCGGTCGGCGGCACGCTGCAGCGCCCCGGCGGCCTCCTGCTCGGACGCGTAGGGCCCCATCCGGTCCTTGTTGGGGCACCCCTTGTCGGGCTCGACCCTCATGTGCTTGAGGCAGAACCACCACTGGCCTTCGCTCACGAGGTCAATTCTGCCCCGTAGACTCATGTTTCATGACGACACTGCTCCAGCCAGGGCGAGTTTCGCCCATGCGAAAGGTCCCCGCCCACATCGAGCGGCCGGAGTACGTCGGCAAGAAGCGCCCCACCACCGGCGAGTCCGACGTGAAGACCCCCGAGATGATCGAGCGCATGCGGGTGGCGGGCAGGATCGCCGCCCAGGCGCTCGAAGAGGTCGGCAACAACGTCCGGCCGGGCGTCACGACCGACGAGCTCGACAGGATCGGCCACGAGTTCCTCATCGACCACGGCGCCTATCCGAGCACGCTCGGCTACAAGGGCTATCCCAAGTCGCTGTGCACGTCGATCAACGAGGTGATCTGCCACGGCATCCCCGACGACACCGTCCTGCGCGACGGCGACATCGTCAACGTCGACATCACCGCCTACATCGGCGGCGTCCACGGCGACACCGACGCCACCTACCTCGTGGGCGAGGTCGACGAGGAGTCGCGGTTGCTGGTGGAGCGCACGCGCGAGGCGATGACGCGCGCGATCAAGGCGGTCGCGCCGGGGCGGCAGCTCAACGTCGTGGGCCGCGTCATCGAGGCGTACGCCAAGCGGTTCGGCTATGGCGTCGTGCGCGATTTCACCGGCCACGGCATCGGCACGAGCTTCCACTCCGGCCTCATGGTCCCCCACTACGACGACCCGTCGTTGCGGGTGGAGCTGGTGCCCGGGATGACGTTCACGATCGAGCCGATGCTGACGCTGGGGACCATCGACTACGACATCTGGCCCGACAAGTGGACCGCGGTCACGAAGGATCGCAAGCGCACCGCCCAGTTCGAGCACACGATCGTCGTCACCGACACGGGCAGCGAGATCCTCACCTTGCCCTGACCGCGCTCCGAGGCACCGTCACCGGCGCATGGGCACCACCCCGGTCACCGTGGTGCCCTCTCCGGGCACGCTGTTGACCGACAGGCTCCCGCCGATCTCCGCGAAGGCCGCCCGCATCCTGGCGATCCCGCGCCCCGTCAGCGGCGCGGGATCACCCTTGCCGTTGTCGCTGACCGTCATGCGCAGCCCGCTCCTGCCCGCGGTGACGGCGATGGAGACGGTCTTGGCCCTGCTGTGACGCTCGACGTTCGACAGTGCTTCGCCCATCGCGGCCATGACACCGCGTGTCACGCGCGACGGCACGTCCGTGGCGGGCAGCGCCCAGGTCTCGACCTCGATCCCCGTGCGCTCCGACCACTCGATGAGGCAGGCCTCCAGCGCCTCGGCCAGGCTCTGCCCCCCGCGCATCCGCGTCTCTTCCGACAATGGTCTCGCCTCTCTTGGCACCCCGGGCTCGCGCCGCACCCCACTCCGGCGCTCCCAACCGCGCGGCACGCAATCCCCCCTCAAGGTTGCGTATGCCAGCGAATGAGGTTATGCCCGTCTCCCCTGGAAGTCAGGCTACCCGGCGGTCCTGTGGCGCGGACGGAGAAGATAGAAGGCCGTGTCCGAACGGCTACTCGCCCTTGTCAGCACGGTTGAGACGGGCGAGATAGGCGTTGTAGGAGTCGAGCTCCGGGTCTCCGGCGCCGGAGCGGTCGGCCCTGCGGTCGGTGCGCCGTGCCTGCCGGTCGTCGTCCTGATACCACTGCACCGCGATGGCCAGCAGCACGATCAGCGTCGGGATCTCGCCGAACCCCCACGCGATGGCCCCGCCGTCGCGCTGCGTCTGCAGCAGCGTGTCGCCCCAGGGGCGGCCGAGCTGTTCGTACCATCCGGAGGCGATCACCGCGCCCATCATCATCAGCGCGATGCCGAAGAACGCGTGGAACGGCATGGTGACGAAGAGCATCAGCAGCCGCCAGACGTGCGGGAGCCGGTGGGGCCCCGGATCGACCCCGACGATCACCCAGAAGAACAGGCACCCGCTGATGAGGAAGTGCAGGGTCATCCAGATGTGCCCGAGATGCTCCTGCATGGCCGACTCGAACAGCGGCGTGAAGTAGAGCGCGTACGTCGACGCCACGAAGATGGAGGTCGGCACCAGGGGATGCGTGACGACCTTGGTGAACCGGCTGTGCAGGATCGTGGTGATCCACTCCCGCGGCCCGCGATCGCCCCTCTTCGATGCGGGCTTGAGCGCGCGCAGGGCCAGCGTGACCGGCCCGCCGAGCACGAGGAAGATCGGCACGACCATGGAGAGCGTCATGTGCTCGATCATGTGCACGTCGAACATGACCTTGGCGTAGCGGGCCAGCCCGCTCTGCGTGGCGAACACCAGCAGCGCCACGCCGAAGAACCAGGACGCGGTGCGGCCCCACGACCAGGCGACACCGCGCCGTGCCAGCCGGTAGACGCCGGCTCCGTAGAGCCCGGCCAGGACCGCGGCGACCACGGCGAAGAACAGGTCGAGCCACCACAGCGTGAACACGTTCGCCAGCGACAGCTCCGGCGGCATGGGGAAGCCCAGCAGCTCGAACGCCCGGTCGGCGGGCACGACGACCTCGGGCGGCCGCGTGCGCGACAGCGCCACGGCCAGCCCGACGGTGGCGAGCATGAGCAGCGTCTCGCCGCCCGCCAGCCGGGTGAAGGCCCGGGGCCGGCCGGCCGCGAGGTCGGCCAGCGTGCGCTGCCTGTGCCAGTAGCCCACGTAGCCGAGCAGCACGAACGCCACGATCTTTGCCACGGCCAGCAGGCCGTATTCGGACGTCCACAGGTCGGAGACCGCGCCCAGCCGCGCCACCAGGCTGAACAGCCCGGACAACCCCACGCCGACGTAGCACCACACCGCCATCCGGGAGAACCTGGCGGCGGCCACCTCCAACTGCGGCTGACGGCGCAGCGCGTGCGCGGCCAGCACGACGAGCCCGCCCACCCACAGAGCGAGGGCGAGCAGGTGGAGCGCCACCGACGAGGTGGCCAGGTCGTGGTTGGGCGAGGAGGCGCTGTGCCCGGTCAGCGGCGCGGGCAACATCGTCGCCAGCGCGAACACCAGCAGTCCCGCGGCGGCTCCCGCGGTGATGGCGCCGCGGGAGAACAGCGCGATCGCCACCCCGAACAGCACCACGAGCGTCAGCGCCACACCCTGCGTGGTCTGGGTGGCGTAGCTGGTCAGGATGGTGCGCTCGAGGATCTGCGGCACGGTCCTGCCGATGGACTCCGCGGCCCCGAAGAGGATCGCGAGGAACGCCGACCCGGCCCATGCCAGCGCCGACCACGAGCTGGCCTTGACGTAGTCGACGGCGGTCCCGCCGAGCACGCCCTTGTCGTTGGGCAGCAGCGCGGCGGCCATCAGCAGCAGGCCGACGGTGAGCACTCCGGACGCGTCCATGAGGAGCTTGGACAGCGGCAGCCCCCACCTGACGACCGCCCCGGCGTCGGGCAGCCCGGGAATGATCTTGGGAAAGGCGCTGCCTCCGGCCATCATGCCGATCACCAGGGCGGCGATCGCGGCCCCCGCGCCGGCGAGCGCGAGACGCGCCGCCCGGCTCACGGCTTCTTCTTCCGCGCGCTGAGCAGGAAGCCGATGCCGATGCCGACGAGCGCGCCGATCACGATGATCAGCCAGACCGGGAACATGGCGTCCTGCCCGGCCGACGCCTGCTCGGCGTCCGGCGACGAGGCCGCGGGCGCGGCGGGCTCGGACGCGACGCTGCTCGCGGGCGCGGGCGCCTGGCTCGTCGCCGCCTCCTCGCTGGGGCTGGGACTGGGGGACGGCGTCTGCGCCCCCTCGACCCGGAACGGGATCTCCCCTTCGATCGGATGGCCGTCGGAGGACACGACGCGATAGGCGATCGTGTATTTCCCGTCGGGCAGCGGACCCTTGACCGCCTGGCGCACGACCGCGCCGTCCAGCTCGGGCTTGCCGAGCTGGTGCTGGTCGTCACCGGGCCCCCGCACGATCACGAACGGCATGCGCACCTTGGCGGTGAACTCGAGCTCGACCTCGTCGAGGGCCTTGACCTCGGCGCCCTTGGCCGGCGAGCTGCTCTTGAGCGCGTCGTGGGCCAGGGCGGGAGCGGCGCCGGACACGAGCAGGGCGGCGGTGAGAATCGCGGCGAGCACCGCGAACGAGGATCTCTTCATGGCACCTTCAAGGCTACCGACGCCGCTGCCCGGTCCGGACCCCGATGTATGGGCCCCCTGGACGGGCCGGTGCCGCCTACAGACCCGCGCAGGCCAGCGCCCGCTGGTAGGCCTCGACGGCCCCCTCCGCGTCGCCCAGCTCTTCGATCGTCTCGGCCGTGGCCAGCCAGGTGGAGGCGGAGCGGCGGGAGTCGGGCAGCGGGGTCAGCCAGTCGCGCACCGACGCCACGTGACCTGCGGCCTCGGCGGAGCGCCCGACGGAGCCGTAGGCCCGGCCGAGCAGGAGGTTGGCCTCGGCGCCCAGCACGTGCCCGTACTCGGGGACCAGGCCTCTGCCGATCTTGGCGTGCTCGACGGCCTTGTCGAGGTCGCCGGTCATGTATTCGGCGTAGGCCAGTTCCACGTGGACCCGGGCCTTGTCGATCGTGCTGGTGGAGGTCTGCTCGAACTCGGCGACCGTCGCGCGCAGCTCGTCGCGCACGGCGCCGGCCTCGGCGGGCCGTGCCTTGAGCCGCTGCTGCAGGAGCGCGAGGCGCATCCTGGCGACGCTGCGCGGATGGCCGTTCTCCAGTTGCACCGCCATGGCCCGTTCGGCGAAGGACAGCGCCTCCTCGTTGTGGCCGGTGTTGTAGGCGACGTTGGAGGCCATCCAGTTGGCGGCCACGATGGAGCGTGGCGTGCCGAGCGCGTCGGCCGCGTTGAGCAGCTCGGCCGCGAACTGGCGGGCGCGGAGCAGGTCGCCCCGGTGCATGTAGGCCGACAGCAGGGTCGCGGCCAGCTCGACGAGCGGATCGGTCCACGGCAGGCGGGCGCTCCCGCCCAGCATCTGCTCCCCCACCGTGACGGCTTCGGTCAGCCGCTCGCTGTCGCGGTAGGCGCGGCACAGCACCATGGCGACCTCGATGCGCCGCTCGGGCGACAGCTCCTCCTCGCGGAGCCCGAGGAGGATGGAGATCGCCTCGTCGAGGTCGCCGGCCGCCTCGGTGGCGAGGGCCAGCCCGAATTCGGTGTCTTGACGAAGTGTGGGCAATCCTGTCAGGTTGCTGTTGGCCAGCAGCTCGCGGAACCGGGTGCGGGCCTCGGCGACCTCGCCGTTCTCGAGCGCCAACCGTGCGTAACCGAGAGCCAGCTCGATGTCCTCCATCTGCTCGGCGGTCACACCGTTGATCAGATAGGACAACGAACACTCCAGTTTCTGGGCCAAGAGCTCCAGAACGGCAGGAGTCGGGGTACGCTTGCCACTCTCGATCAACGAGACGTAGCTGTCCGACAACTCGGGATGCGCCAGCTGTGCCTGTGACAGGCCGCGTTGTCGCCGAACTGTCTTGATGCGGAGTCCGACCAGGTCAGATGTGGTCACAGTCGTCGCTCCCTGAGAAGATATAGTCCGAGCAACCCCCACATAGGCGAGGGAGAACCCCCATGCGTATGCGTATTGCCCTGTCGGCACTGGTCACCGCGATGATGGTCGCTGCGGCCCTTGCGGGCAATGTTACGGCCGCGAGTGCCGAAATGTCCCCCGTCGGAGCCAATCAGGATTCCAGCGACTGCTGCTGAGGTCGCCCGGCCAGAGGGGCACATTCCCGGCGTCGGGGGCGCGTACACCGCACCTCGCTCCCGACAACTCCCCGGGACGATGAGGCACGCCCTCGTCATGTGTGCCCCTCGACCCCGCTCCGAAGTGTTCCTCCAGCCCGGCCTTGATCCAGGATTTTATCCGGCGCCGTCTACATTTGATCTACAGTGATCGCTTCGACGACGCCGGCTCGGGGCGATCAAGGAGCGGGGAGGTCGCGTGAGCGAAGAGATCTACATCCGCCTGCTCGGCGCGGTCACCGGTGAGCGGCAGGCCGAGCCCATCGATCTCGGCCCCGCCCGGCAACAGGTCACACTCGCACTGCTCGCCTCCGTCCCCGCCAGGCCCGTCCCGATGCACCGGCTCGTCTCCGGCATCTGGGGCGACGACGCCCCGCGCAACGCCGAGCAGAGCGTCTACACCTACATCTCCGGCTTGCGCCGCGCCTTCGAGCCCTCGCGCGGCCGCCGCGAGCCCTCGCGGTTGTTGTCGGGCACGTCCGCCGGATACGTGCTTCAACTGCGGCCAGGGCAGGTGGACGCGGTGCTGTTCGGCGAGCGCGTCGCCGAGGCACGCAAGGCGCAGCGGAGCGGCGACGACCTGCAGGCCGTGCGCGCGCTCGACCAGGCCCTGCGGATGTGGCGCGGCATCGCGCTGAGCGGCCTGTCGGGCCCGTTCGCAGAGCAGGAACGCGACCGCCTGGAGCAGCTCAGGGTGTCGGCGATCGAGCAGCGCGCGGAGAGCCTGCTGCGCCTCGACCGCCACGCGGAGCTCATCGAGGAGCTGCGCGACCTGACCCGCCAGCGCCCTCTGCGCGAGCGGGCCCGCGAGCTGCTCATGACGGCGCTCTTCCGCTCGGGGCGCCAGGCGGAGGCCCTGGAGACCTTCGAGGAGGGCCGCGCCGTCCTCGCCGAGGAGCTGGGCCTGTCCCCCGGCGAGGGGCTGCGCAGGTGCCACGAGATGGTGCTGCGCGCCGACACGGCCCCGCTCTCGCCGCCGGCGCCGCACCAGCTGCCGCGGCGGCTGGCGGTGTTCGTGGGCAGGGCGGATGAGACCGGCCGGCTGAAGGAGCGGCTGGCGCCCGGGCACGACGCGCCGCCCGCTCCCCTGGTGATCATCACGGGCTCGCCGGGCGTCGGCAAGTCGGCGCTGGCGGTGCAGGTCGCCCACCTGGTGGAGGAGCGGTTCCCCGACGGCCAGCTCTACGTCAACTGCCGGGCCGCCACGCCCGAACTGCCCGCGCTCACCGCCCTGGAGGTGCTCGGCCGCTTCCTGCGCGCGCTCGGCGTGCCGCCCCACGCCGTGCCCTCCGACCTCGACGAGGCGGCCGCCGTGTGGCGCAGCCGCCTGCACGGCCGGCGGGTGCTGGCGCTGCTCGACGACGCCGGGGACCTGGCGCAGATCCGGCCGCTGCTGGCCACGCCGTTCGGCAACTCGCTGCTGGTGACCAGCCGCGAGACCATGACGTGGGGCGACGACTACTTCCAGCTGGAGCTGGACCGCATGTCCCACGCGGAGTCGGCCACGATGCTGGCCGGGCTCGCCGGCGCGGGCCGGGTGGCGGCGGACGCTGGGCAGACGGCGAGCCTGGTCCGGTTGTGCGAGGGCCTGCCGCTGGCCCTGAAGATCGCGGGCGCGCGCCTGGCCGCCCGTGCCGACTGGACCGTGGCGACGCTGGCCGCCCGGCTCAGCGACGAGCGGCGGCGCCTGCACGAGCTCGCCGTGGGCGACCTGGCGGTGCGGTCCAGCCTGGCGGCCGGCCACACCGCGCTCGAACGCGGCCGCCGGGCCGTCGACCGGCAGGCCGCGCGCATCCTCGCGCTGCTCGGCCTGCTGCACGTGCCAGAAGCGACCGCCGAGGTGGCGGGCGCGCTGCTCGGCGTGCCGCCCGCCGAGGCGGAGCCGGGGCTGGAACGCCTGGTCGACGCCCACCTGCTCGACCGCGCCGGCCACGGCCGCTACCAGCTGCACGACCTCGTCCGCCTCTTCGCGGGCGAGCTGCGGCCGGACGGCGCCACGGACGCGCTCATCCGCGTGTTCTCCTACTACGCGGCCTCAGCGCGGCTGGCGAGCAGCGTCATCGACCCGCACCGCGTGCAGACCGCCGCCCCCGTGGACGCGGTTCCCCATCAGGTCTCCGGCTTCGAGGAGGCCAAGGCGTGGCTCTACGAGGAGGAGCCCATCCTGGTCGCCGCGGCCGCCCAGGCCATGGGCTCTCCCGACGAGGCGATCGCCAGGCTGGGGATCAACCTCGCGTTCGGCCTCGCCTGGCACCAGCAGCGGACCTACGACATGACGACGATGCTCGCGCTGAACACGCAGGCCCTGCGGGTCAGCGAGCGGCTCGGCGACGAGACGAACGCGCAGCTCGCCCACGACCACGTCGCCAACGCCCTGCGCATGACGGGCCGCACCGACGAGGCCGTCGCCCATCTGCGGGCCTCGCTGGCGATCGCCAGGCGCCGCGGCGACGCCTTCGGCGAGCAGCGCGCGATGGGCAACCTCGCCGTCGTGAACATCTCGGGCGAGCGCTTCGACGAGGCGCTCCCGTGGGCCGAACGCCAGCTCGCCCTGGCCAGGAGCATCGGCTCGCGGGTGGGCATCCGCTACGCGCTGCTGATGACGGGCAACGCCCACTGCGGCGCAGGGCGTCCCGAGAAGGCGTGTGAGCCCCTCCACGCGGCGCTCGACGACGCCCAGGAGGCAGGCGACCTCACCCATGAGGCGCAGATCCGCATGGGGCTCGGGGAGACCCATCTCGCCATGGGCCGGCCGGAGGAGGCGCTGGAGCAGCTCGTACGAGCCTCCGAGCTCATGACGCTGGTCGGCTACCGGATCGGGAAACTGCGCTGCCTGGTCGGGCTGTCGTACACGCACCGGGTCATGGGGCGACCGGACCGGGCGCTCGCCTGCGTGACCGAGGCGGCAGGCTTCGGCGGCGCGCTCGGCAACCCGCGCTGGGAGCGGCGGCTCGCGGAGGAGCAGGCGGCCGTGCACGAGGCGCTGCACCAGGTCTGATCCGCTAGCGCGGCGGGCCCGTGTCCCTGAGCGCGAGGAAGAAGTCGACCCGGTCCGCCATCGCCGACAGGTCCCTGCCGGTCAGCTCCTCGATCCTGCGGACGCGGTAGCGGACGGTGTTGACGTGCACGTGCAGCCGCTCGGCGCAGGCGTTCCACGAGCCGGCGCAGTCGAGGTAGACGCGCAGGGTGCGCACCAGCTCCGACTGGTGCGTGCGGTCGTAGTCGAGCAGCGGCGCCAGCAGCCGGGCGGTGAACGAGCGGCGCACGTCGGCCGGCACGGTGGCCAGCAGCAGCGCGTGCGTGTAGATCTCGTCGCTGGTCACCACGCCGCCGGCGCGGGCCTCGGCCAGCCGTCTGGCGTGCCGGGCCTCCTCGACGCCGCCCTTGACGGCGGCGGCACCGGTCAGGGCGCCGCTCAGCCCGACGCTGACGCGCGTGTCCGGCAGGGCGGACAGCACCCGGACGCCGGCGCGCAGCCGGCCGGCGACCTCGGAGGCGGTGCGCTCGCGCAGCGGCACCACGGCGACCGCGCCCTCCGCCCGCGCCGCAGGATCCACCGCTGGGTCCACTCCCGGGTCCGCCTCCGGGCCCACCCCTGGTTCCGCCCCCGGGTCCACCGCCGGAACCACCGCCGCGACCGCCTCGCGGCCGAGCAACTCCTCGACGACCCGGCCGCCGAGCGCGGACGGGCCGGGGACGCCCTGCCCGGACACGGTGGCGTTCACGATCGTGTACGGCTCCGCCGCGCCGATGCCGCACGTCCGCAGCCTGGCGTTCAGCTCGGGCAGACCGGCCCCGGCGAGCGCGGCGGCGACGAGCTGCTCGACCAGGCGACGCTCCACCCTGCGCCCCTCCTCCATCCGGCTGCGTTCGAGCGCCACGCAGGCGGCCAGCTCGTAGCCGACGTCGGCCCGGCCGAGCAGGTCGCCGTCGCAGGCCAGCGCCCAGCCCGCGGCCCGGTTGCCGCGCCCGACCGCGAAGACCGTGGTGGCGCCGGCGAGCGCGGGCAGCCGGGGCGCCGTCAGGTACGCCGTCGCGAGGCGCACCGGGTCGTCGGCCGCGCCGACGAGGACTTCGCCCGACGCGGACACGACGGCGCCGGTGACGCCCAGCTCGGCGGCGGTCAGCCGGAACAGCTCGGGCAGGTCCGCGCCCTCGGCCATGGCCGCGACGAGCCTGCGGTGGCTGCCGAGCGCCTCGCGGACGTCCCCGGACAGGCGGGGCACGACCAGCTCGCCCAGCGTGCGGAAGGACACCTCGGTCGGCACCTCCACCAGGGGCAGCCCGGCGGCCCTGCAGGCGGTCACCAGGTCGCCGGGCACGTGGCCGAGCCAGGCCTGCCCGGCCCCGAGCGCGGCGACGCCGGCCTCGGCCAGCGCGGCCACGAAACGCGCCGAGTCGCCGGGCTCGTGCCACCACATGAGCCCGGTCAGGACCAGCTCGCCGCCGCCCAGGTAGCGCCCGGGCTCGGGCAGGTCGGTGATGTGCACGGTGCTGAACTCGCGGGCGGGGTCGCCGGCGAGCAGCGTGAGGCGCAGCTCCTCGATGGCCAGCAGGTCAGAGATCCGCATTTGGAGGAATATACAAGCAGGTGTGCACAACCGCTGACCCGGATTTGACTCCGGGCGCATAGGACGGAACCGGCGGCGGTGCTCTACTCGGAAGATGACGGAGACGGCGAGCACCACCACCGCGGGACAGGGCGTCGGTGAGAGCGCGCGGCGGCCGGACGCCGTGCTCAAGGTGACCGGCGAGTTCGCCTACGCCTCTGACCTGTGGCTGGACGGCATGGTGTGGGGCGTGACGCTGCGCAGCCCGCACCCGTCGGCGTGGATCCGCTCGATCGACGCGGGCCCGGCGCTGAAGATCGACGGGGTGCTGGCGGTGCTCACGCACGAGGACGTGCCGGGCGCCAAGTTCTTCGGGCTGGACCGCAGGGACCAGCCGGTGCTGGCCATCGACCAGGTCCGCTACCAGGGGGAGCCGGTGGCGCTGGTGGCCGCCGACCATCCGGAGACGGCCCGCAGGGCGGCTGCCGCGATCGTGGTGGACTACGAGGTACGCGAGGCGGTCACCGACCCTCGCCAGGCCAGGGACGTGGTCCGCCACCAGCCGGTACGCCGGGGCGACACGTTCGAGGCGGAGGTCGTCGTCTCCGGCGAGTACGAGGTCGGCATGCAGGACCAGGCCTTCCTCGGCCCGGAGTCGGGGCTGGCGGTGCCCGCCGAGGACGGCGGCGTCGACCTGTACATCGCCACCCAGTGGCTGCACGTGGACCGCGACCAGCTCGCCCCCTGCCTCGGCCTGCCGCACGACAAGGTACGCCTGACGCTGTCGGGAGTCGGCGGCGCGTTCGGCGCGCGCGAGGACCTTTCCATGCAGGTGCACGCCTGCATGCTGGCCCTGCGGCTGAACCGCCCCGTGAAGATCGTCTACGGGCGCGAGGAGTCGTTCTTCGGCCACGTGCACCGCCATCCGGCCCTGATGCGCTACGAGCACGGCGCCACCCGCGACGGCCGGCTCGTCTACGTCAAGGCGGACATCCTGCTGGACGGCGGCGCCTACTGCTCGTCCTCACCCGCGGTCGTGGGCAACGCCGCCTCGCTGGGCGTGGGGCCGTACGAGGTGCCGAACGTGCGTGTGGACGCCACCGGCGTCTACACCAACAACCCGCCGTGCGGCGCGATGCGCGGGTTCGGCGCGGTGCAGGCGTGCTACGCGTACGAGTCGCAGATGGACCGCCTGGCGGAGGCGTGCGGCCTGTCGCCGGTCGAGATCCGCGTCCGCAACGCCGTCGCGCAGGGCTCGCGCCTCATCACCGGCCAGCTGATCGACGCTCCGGCCCCGCTGGCCGCGATGTTGCGCGACCTGGAGTCGATGCCGCTGCCGCAGGGGCCGCCCGCCACGGACCTGCGGGCGCTGCCGGGCGGCGTCTCGCAGACGACCCACGGCGAGGCGGTGCGCCGGGGCGTCGGCTACGGCGTCGGGATCAAGAACATCTGCTTCTCCGAGGGCTTCGACGACTATTCCACGGCCCGCGTGCGTGCCGAGCTGGTCGGGGGCGAGCCGCACGTCACCGTGCACACGGCGGCGGTCGAGGTGGGCCAGGGCCTGGTGACGCTCCAGGCGCAGATCGCCCGCACGGAGCTGGGCATCGAGAATGTCACCGTGGCCACCGCCGACACCGCGGTCGGCTCGGCCGGCTCGTCGTCGGCCTCCCGGCAGTCGTACGTCACCGGGGGCGCGGTGCGGGCGGCCTGCGAGGCCGTGCGGGAACGGTTCGGCGGCCGGCCCGCCCGGGAGGCGCTGGAGAGGTCCGGGCCGATCGAGGAGACGCGTGAGTACCGGCACCGCCCCACGTACCCGATGGATCCGGTCACGGGGCAGGGCGACTCGCACACGCAGCTCGCGCTCTGCGTGCACCGGGCGGTCGTGGACGTGGACGTGGAGCTGGGCCTGGTCAAGGTGGTCGAGCTGGCGGCCGTGCAGGACGTGGGCCGGGTGCTGAACCCGCAGGCGCTGGAGGGCCAGATCCACGGCGGGTCCGCGCAGGGGCTGGGGCTGGCGCTGATGGAGGAGATCCAGGTCCGCGACGGCCTCGTGCTGAACCCGTCCTTCACCGACTACCTGATCCCCACCATCCTCGACATGCCGCCCATGCAGATGAAAATCCTAGAAAATCCAGACCCTGCGGCCCCGTACGGATTGCGCGGCGCCGGCGAGCCTCCGACCCTCTCCTCCACCCCGGCCATCGCGGCGGCGGTGCGCGCGGCGACCGGCCTCCGGTTGACTCGCGTTCCGATTAGGCCAGAAGATATCGCCTTGTTCGACAACGGGGAGGTTTCTCATGGCAAGCGCACGTGAGGCGGCCGAGGCGGAGTTCCGGCGTTTCGACGCCGACGGCGACGGCCTGCTGACCGCCGCCGAGATCCGCCAGGCCAACGAGGCTCTGGGCGGGCTGGGCGCGTCCGAGAGCGAGATCGAGGCGTTCATCGCGTCCGCCGACAACGACGGCGACGGGACGATCGGGCTCGACGAGTTCGTCGGCCTGGTAGGCCACGGGCGGCACGAGAAGGCGTGATCTCGTCCCCCGCCGGGTAATGGCCCGGCATGCCCCCTGATCGTTGGGGGGATGGCGTGCTCGACAGGTTCTTCGAGCTCACCGGGCGGGGGACCACCGTCGGCCGTGAGGTGCGTGGCGGGCTCACGACGTTCATGGCCATGGCCTACATCATCCTGCTCAACCCCATCATTCTGGCCGGCGCCAGGGACGTCACGGGCGCCCGGCTCTCGATCGCCGAGCTGACCACCTCGACCGCCCTGGCCGCCGCCGTCTCCACGCTGCTGATGGCCGTCGTCGGCAACGCCCCCTTCGGCCTGGCCGCCGGGCTCGGGCTGAACGCGGTCGTCGCCTACCAGGCCGCGCCACACATGACGTGGGCGCAGGCCATGGGCCTGGTGGTGCTGGAAGGCCTGGTGATCATCGTGCTGGCCGTGACCGGCCTGCGCACGCTGATCATGAACGCGATCCCGCTCGCGCTCAAGCACGCCATCAGCGTGGGGATCGGGCTGTTCATCGCCCTGATCGGCCTGGTGGACGCCGGGTTCGTGGCGGCGGGCGAGGGCACGCCCGTGCAGCTCGGCGCGACCGGCCACCTCGCGGGCTGGCCGGTCACGTTGTTCTGCTTCGGCCTGCTCCTGATGATCGTCCTGTACGTCCGCAGGACCCCGGCCGCGATCCTCATCAGCATCGCCGTCACCGCCGTCCTCGCCATCGTGGTGAATTCGCTGGCCACCATCCCCCCGCAGGCGTGGGGCGTGGTCGCGCCGCGCGTGCCCGAGTCGCTGGTCTCGGCGCCGGACTTCGGGCTCGTCGGCGCGTTCGACCTGTTCGGCGGCTTCGCCAGGGCAGGGGCGCTGACGGCGACCGTGGTGCTGTTCACGCTGGTGTTGTCCGGCTTCTTCGACGCCATGGGCACGATCATCGGCGTCAGCGACGAGGCCGGGCTGATCGACGAGCGCGGGCAGGTGCCCCAGCTGGGCCGGATCCTGACCGTGGACGGCGTGGCCGGCATGGTGGGCGGCTCGGCCAGCGCCTCGGCGAACACCGTCTTCGTGGAGTCGGCCGCCGGCGTCGGCGAGGGCGCGAGGACCGGCCTGGCCAGCGTGGTGACCGGGGCGCTGCTGGGCGTGACGCTGCTGTTCACGCCGCTGGCCGGGGTGGTGCCCGCCGCGGCGGCCGCACCCGCGCTGGTGCTGGTCGGGGCGCTGATGATGATGCAGAGCAGGAACGTGCCCTGGGACGATCCGGACCTCGCCGTGCCGGCGTTCCTGACGATCGCGCTGATGCCGTTCACCTATTCGATCACGAACGGCGTGGGCGCCGGAGTGATCGTCTACACCCTCATCAAGGCGGCCAGGGGCCGCTTCTCGGAGATCCCGTGGCTGCTCTGGATCGTCTCGCTGGTCTTCCTGGCCTACTTCGCCATCGACGGGCTGGAGCAGCTGTTCACCTAACGGATGTCGGCGCTGTTGCAGGCCACGCCGTTGCGGTCGACGTCGGTGTACCAGCCGTATTCGGCGTGCGTGCCCTGGTAGTAAGGGCCGTCGCCGGCGGCCACGGCCTCCTTGCAGCTCGCGTAGCGGCGGTCGGTGGAGCGCGCTGCGCCGGTCTGCGTCGTGCCGGTGCCGCCGGTCTGGGTCGTCCGCGGAACGCCGGTGGAGGTGGGCCCGGTGGAGGTCGGCCCGGTGGAGGTGGACCCGTTGGAGGTCGGCCCGGTGGAGGTGGGGCCCGTGGACGCGGGGCCGGTCGGAACGGGATCGCTGGAGGCAGGGCCGGACGGGGTCGCGCTCGGCGTGCCGCCCAGCAGGCGCGCCACCAGCGCGTCGGCATCCTCCTTCGTGTATCCCGCGATGCTCATGCTGTCGCCGTCCATGTGCTGCGTGACGATGGGCGCGGCCAGCACGGTCTTGGGCACCTCGGGCTTCTCCGGCGCCAGCACGACGGCGACCTGCCGCTGCTCGGGCACCTGCTCGTCGATGAGCTGGACCAGCCGCTCCTTGAACGCCGGCGCGATCGCGATGCGCACGGAGTACTGGCCGTCCCTCTCGCGCACCGGCTCGATCTTCTGCACGGCGCCGACCGTGACGCCGTCCTCAAGGAGGTAGCAGGTGGTCTGCTCGGCGTCGAGCACGGCGGGGTCGCCGGGGCAGGGGGCGGGCTTGGCCTCCCTGACGGGGGCGAAGTGGATCGGCACGGACAGCCGCGTGGGCGGCGTGCCGCCTAACAGCGGGGTGTCGGGACTGCGGGTCATCAGGACCGCGACCGTGCCGAGCACACCTGCCACGAGCACGACGAGGACGAGCGAGACGATCAGCACGATGGTGGTGAGCCTGCTGGCCTGCGGCTCTCCCGGGTCCGCGGGTGGCGGCTCTTCGGGTTTGTCCATCGATGACGACCTCATCCTGACGTTCGGGATGCGGGTGAGCTTATCGAGGACGGGCGGCACGCAGGTAATCAGCCGAACAATCCTCACTTCTCGCCGCTATAGAAGGAAGACTGAGGGTAAATCACCATATTGGCGAAAAGAGTTGTCTTATGAAGGTCGGTGTACCCCAAGAGGTCAAGAACAGCGAATATCGCCTGGCCCTGACGCCCGCCGGGGTGCACGAGCTCGTCCGTCACGGCCACCAGGTCTACGTCGAGCGCGACGCGGGCGCCGGCTCGTCCATCCCCGACGCCGACTTCGCCGCGGCGGGCGCCGTGCTGGTCCCCGAGGCCGACGAGCTCTGGTCCGCGGCCGACCTGGTCATGAAGGTCAAGGAGCCGATGCCGGAGGAGTACCACCGGCTGCGCAAGGGCCAGGTGCTGTTCACGTACCTGCATCTGGCGGCGAACAAGGAGTGCACGCGAGCCCTGATCGACTCGGGCTGCACCGCGGTCGCCTACGAGACCGTGCAGACGCCCGGCGGCGCGCTGCCGCTGCTCGCGCCCATGTCAGAGGTCGCGGGCCGGCTGGCGCCGCAGGTCGGCGCCTACCATCTGATGCGCTCGGAGGGCGGCAGAGGCGTGCTGATGGGCGGCGTCTCCGGCGTGCGGGCGGCACACGTCGTGGTGCTCGGCGCCGGGGTGTCCGGCATGAACGCCGCCGCCATCGCCCTCGGCATGCAGGCCGAGGTGGTGCTGCTGGACAAGAACATCGACAAGCTGCGCCAGGCCGACCTGATCTATCAGGGCCACTGCCAGACGATCGCCTCCAACACGCTGGAGGTCGAGCGCGCGGTGCTGGAGGCGGACCTCGTCATCGGCGCCGTGCTGGTGCCCGGCGCGAAGGCGCCGACGCTGGTGAGCGACGACCTGGTCAGCCGGATGAAGCCGGGCTCGGTGCTGGTGGACATCTCGATCGACCAGGGCGGCTGCTTCGCCGGCTCCCGCCCGACCACCCACGAGCGGCCCACCTACCGGGTGCACGACTCGATCTTCTACTGCGTGGCCAACATGCCGGGCGCGATGCCGCACACCTCGACGTTCGCGCTCACGAACGTCACGCTGCCGTACGCGCTGGCCGTCGCCGACCGGGGCTGGCAGCGGGCCATGCGCGAGGACCCGGCGCTGGCGCTCGGCCTGAGCACCCACGGGGGCCGGCTGACCAGCCGGCCCGTGGCCGAGGCGCACGCGCTGGAGTGGACGCCGCCGGAGGACGTGCTCGCCTGAGTGCTCCTACTGCTGGGACTCGCCGGGCGCCGGGGAGGTGGTCTCCATCGGCGACTGCTGCTGGCCCGTGGGCTCGGGCGGCAGGGGCGCCTGGTCGGCCGTGGTGGTGACGGCGGCCTCGCCGCCGCAGGTGGCGCCGAGCTCGGGAGTGTCGGGCCCGTTCTGGTATTTCTTGATGAACGCCCCGAGCTTCGGGTCGTTGGCGTCGGTCAGCTTCAGCTGGTGGCCCCACGACGAGACAACGATCGGCGACGGCAGGTTGGGGAACGGGCTCATCAGCATGTAGTCCTGCTGGCCCGTGGAGGAGGCGACCTCCGTCAGCGCGTCGAGCTGCGCCTTCGGCAGGTCGGGCCGGTAGGTGATCCAGATCGCCCCGTGTTCCAGCGAGTGCACCGCGTGCTCGCTGTGGATCGGCTTGTCGTAGATCGCGCACTGCTGCCAGTTGTTGTGGTGCTGGCCGCCCACCGGCGGCGTCTCCTTGTAGGAGACCTTGGCCCACACGTGCTGGCCGCCTTCGTACTTCGCGCTGGTCACCGCGTCGAGCGAGGTCTCACGGGCCTGTTTGACGAGATAGAAGCCCACCACGCCGACGAGCACCACGACGATGAGACCGCCGGTGCCCCACATGAGCAGCGCTGCGCGGCGCTGTTTGCGCCGCTGCTCGGCCCGCATCCTGTCCAGATGCTCGCGCCGTGCCTGCGCCTTCTCCTTGGCCATCGTTCCTCCATCGGCGTACCAAACTCCGGTCACCCTATGCCCTCCGGGCGTATGGGGGTAATAAGAGCCTCACAAGGGTCCGATCACGGGCGCTGCCCCAGGTGGGTACGCTGTACTGACCATGGAAACGCCCGCGCGGAAATCGTTGCTCGCCATCGCCGGCGTGCTGGTGCTGGCCGTGGCGGCGTTCCTGCTGTTCGGCCGCGGCGGCACCCCCGGCGACACCTCCCCTGAGGCCGGTTTCGCCCGCGACATGGCCACCCATCACGCGCAGGCCGTCGACATGGCGTTCAAGATCAGGGACAAGGGCCCCGCCCCCGAGATCGACAGCCTCGCCTTCGACATCATCAACACCCAGGCCAACCAGCGCGGCATGTTCCTGGGGTGGTTGCAGCAGTGGGAGCTCACGCAGTCGACCGACCAGCCCGCGATGACCTGGATGCGCGGTCACGGACACGGCGGCGCGTCACCCGCTCCCGGCGCCCCCGGGACCATGCCCGGCATGGCGAGCCCGCAGGAGCTGACCAAGCTCAGGCAGGCGCAGGGCAAGGACGCCGAGGTGCTCTTCCTGCAGCTGATGATCCGCCACCACGAGGGCGGCGTGGAGATGGCCGAGGGCCTGCTCAAGCTCTCCACGCGGGCCGAGGTGGTCAACATGGCCCAGAAGATCGTCGCCAGCCAGAGCGGTGAGATCGAGCTCATGACCAAGCTGCTCGAGAAGCGGGGCGCGCGGCCCTACCCGTCGATCCTGACCCCCCGATAGGGCCATGAGCCCCGACGTCGCCGTCGTGGGGTCCGGGCCCAACGGGCTCGTCGCCGCCGTCCTGCTGGCCCGCGCCGGGCGCAGGGTGCTGCTGCTCGAAGCCGCCGACCGGTTCGGCGGCGGTCTGCGCTCCGGCGAGCTGACGCTCCCCGGCCGGGTGCACGACCTCGGCGCGACGGTGATGGCCATGACCCTGGCCTCCCCCGCCTTCCGCGAGCTCCGGCTCCAGGGCGTCGAGTTCGCCCATCCACCGGTCGCCGCCGCCCATCCGTTCGACGACCGTCCCGCCGTACTCGTGCACCGCGGCGCCCGCCGCACCGCCGAAGGGCTCGGGCGCGACGCGGGCGCGTGGCTGGCGACCGCGGGGGCGACCGCCAGGGCCGGGCTTCCCCTGGTGGAGCTGCTGCTCAAACCGCTCGGGCCGTGGACGGTCCCGCCGTCCACGTTCGCGCGGGCGGCCAGGTTCGGGACGATGGCGGCGCTGCCCGCGACGACCTTCGCCAGGCGCGCGTTCAGCACCGTGGAAGGACGGGCGGTGATCGCCGGCATGGCCGCCCACTCCGTGCTCGACCTGCGCTCACCCATCACCGCCGGCTACGGCCTGCTGCTGGCGTCCCTGGCCCACCTGGTGGGCTGGCCGCTCGTACGGGGCGGGTCGCAGGTCCTCGCCGACGCCCTCGTCGCCGAGCTGCGCTCCCTCGGCGGGGAGGCCGTCACCGGCCACCGCGTGCACCGGCTCGCGGAGCTGGACGCGCCCGCGATCGTGCTCGACGTGACGCCCCGGCAGCTCATGTCGATGGCCGACCTCCCCGGCGGCTACCTGCGGCGCCTGCGTCGCTTCCGTCACGGGCCCGGGGTGTTCAAGCTGGACTGGGCGCTGGACGGGCCCGTGCCGTGGCGGGATCCCGCGGTGGCGGGCGCGGGCACGGTGCACCTGGGCGGGACGCTGGAGGAGATCGTGCTCAGCGAGGCGGAGACGGCCGCCGGGCGGCACTCGCCGCGGCCGTACGTGCTGCTCGTCCAGCCGTACGCGGCCGACCCCACGCGGGGCGGGCACACGCTGTGGGCCTACTGCCACGTCCCCCACGGCTCGGACGTCGACATGACGGACGCCGTCGAGAGCCAGATCGAACGGTACGCCCCGGGCTTCCGTGACCGCGTCCTCGCCCGCCACGCCATGGGGCCCGCGGCGCTGGAGGCGGCCAACCCCAACCTGGTCGGAGGCGACATCAGCGGCGGCCTGGCGAGCCTGGGGCAGTTCGTCAGGCGCCCGGTCTGGTCGCCCGCGCCCTGGCGTACACCGCTGCCCGGGGTGTTCCTCTGCTCCTCGTCGACGCCGCCGGGGCCGGGCGCGCACGGCATGGGAGGCTGGCAGGCGGCCCGCCTCGCCCTCCGCCCCTGACCTCCGCGCCCGACCGGCGTCGACGTTCCGGACCGGACCCCGCGCGCCGGGGCGGGTCCGGAACGGTGTGGTGTCAGGTGGTGGGCCGGGAGGAGGCGGCGGCGGTCATCTCCTCGGCGACCGCGGCGGCGAAGGCGTCGACGTCCGCCTCCGTCGTGTCGAACGCGCACATCCAGCGCACCTCGCCCACGGCTTCGTTCCACATGTAGAAACGGAACCGCTTCTGCAGCCGCAGGACGACGTCCTTGGGCAGGACGGCGAACACGGCGTTGGCCTCGACGGGGCGCGGCACCCGCACCCCCGGGATGGGGCGCACGGCCTCGGCGAGCCGCCGGCCCATGGCGTTGGCCTGGCGGGCGTTGCGCAGCCACAGGTCGCCGTCCAGCAGCGCCTCGAACTGCGCCGAGACGAACCGCATCTTCGACGACAGCTGCATGAAGGTCTTGCGGATGTAGTCGACGCCCCGCGCCGCGTCGGGGTTGAGCACCACGACCGCCTCGCCGTACAGGAGGCCGATCTTGGTCCCGCCGAACGACAGCACGTCGACCCCGGCGTCCGTGGTGAGGGCCCGCATCGGTACGTCGAGGGCGGCGGCGGCGTTGGTGAGCCGGGAGCCGTCGAGGTGGACGAGCAGGCCGAGGTCGTGGGCGTGGGAGCAGATGGCGGCGATCTCGTCGGGGGTGTAGACGGTGCCGAGCTCCGTGGTGTTGGACAGGGACACGACGCGCGGCTGGGCGCGGTGCACGTCGCCGAACCCCCACGCCTGCCGGTCGATCAGCTCGGGGGTGAGCTTGCCGTCGGGTGTGGGGACGGTCAGCAGCTTGATGCCGCCGGTGACCTCGGGCGCCCCGCCCTCGTCGGTGTTGATGTGGGCGCTCTCGGCGCAGATGACCGCCTCCCAGTGGGCGGTCATGGCGCGCAGGGAGACGACGTTCGCGGCCGTGCCGTTGAACACCGGCCAGGCCTGCGCGCGCTCGCCGAAGTGCCGCCGGAAGGTGTCCTGCAGGGCCTCGGTGTAGACGTCGTCGCCGTAGGAGATCTGGTGCCCGCCGTTGGCCGCCGCGACGGCTTCGAGGATCTCGGGGTGCACGCCGGCGTAGTTGTCGCTGGCGAACGAGATGAGCTGGGGGTCGTGCCGGGGAATCAAGAAGTCAGGTCCCATCGCGTGCCGTTGATCTCCGCCGCGGGCCGGTCGTAGAGGCTGCCGACCGCCGCGGCCAGGTCGTTGACGTCGGTGAAGCCGGCGAACGCGGCGTCCGGCCTGGCCGCGCGCATGGCGTCATTCACCAGGGCTCTGACCACCAGGATGGTGGCCGCGCTCGAGGTGCCGCGGAGCGCGTCGGCCAGGGAGAGCGTCCAGGCCTCCGACGCGGCCTTGGCCGCCGCGTAGGCGGCGCCGCCCGCCTCCGGGTTCTGGGCCGCCTTGGCCGAGACGATCACGAAGCGGCCGTTGTCGCTGCGGCGCAGCAGCGGCTCGAAGGCCAGCGACACGTGCTGGAGCGTGCGGATCAGCAGGTCGTGCAGCACGTCCCAGTCGGCGAGGTCGGTGTCGGCGAACGAGCCGCCCCCGCGCCACCCGCCGACCAGGTGCACCACGCCGTCGACGCGCCCGTGCTCACGGTCGATCCGGCCGGCCAGGTCGTGGACGGCGGCGCGGTCGAGCAGGTCGACGTCCTGCTTGTCCACGCCGATCACGGTGTGCCCATTCTTCCGGAAATATCCGGTAACTGCCTCGCCGGTGGGCCCGCCGGCCCCGGTCACCAGAATGATCATGCTCGGAGTCCCTTAGTCGATTCGACCACGTCGGCCAGCTTACGGCGGAGCGCCTCGTAGAACATGCTCAGGGGGAACTCGTCCGGCAGCACCGCGTCCACCTTGGCCTTCTGCTCCTCGGGCAGCGCCTGGATCCCCTGCGCCCACGTCGAGGCGGGGTGCGGCGGCACGTACGCGCTCACCAGCTCGTACGCCGCCAGCCAGTGCGCCAGCTTGGACCTGTCGATGCTGTCGCGGTACAACTTCTCGACCTCGCCCCGCAGGTCGGCCACGCCGTCGGCGACCCGCTCCCAGTCGATGGTGAGCCGGTTGTCCGTCCACCGCACGAT
Source organism: Nonomuraea sp. KM88 (assembly GCF_052245635.1). Lineage (NCBI taxonomy): Bacteria > Bacillati > Actinomycetota > Actinomycetes > Streptosporangiales > Streptosporangiaceae > Nonomuraea > Nonomuraea sp. KM88. Next base: position 738,989 of record NZ_JBQQCC010000003.1, read on the forward strand.
GTCGTTGCGGTGCAGGTACGCGAAGAGCAGCTGCCCGCCGAGCCCGTCGTAGTTCCGCACCCGCTCCCCCGTGATCGGGAACCTGAACAGCCGGTCGAACAGGATCGCGAGCTGCACGTACCGGGCGTACGGAACTCCCCGCGCCTGCAGCTTCACCGCCTCCCCGAACGCGGTCAGGTCGCAGCGCAGCTCCTCCAGCGAGTACAGCCAGTACGGCATCCGCTGCTTGATCATGAACGGGTCGAACGGCAGGTCGCCGTGGCTGTGGGTGCGGTCGTGCACCAGGTCCCACAGCACGAACGTGTCCTGCGCGAGCCGCTGCGACTCCAGCAGCCTGGCAGCGTCGGGCGGCAGGTCCAGCCGGAGCGTCTCGGTCGCGGCCCTGGACACCCGCCGGAACCTGGCGGCCTCCCGGTCGGCGAAGATGCCGCCCCAGGTGAACCGCTCGGGCGCCGTCCGCACCGCGACCGTCTCGGGGAACAGCACGGCGGAGTGGGTGTCGTAGCCGGAGGTGAAGTCCTCGAACGCGATCGGCACGAACATTGGGTTGTCGTAGCCGTCCGCCTCCAGTTCGGCCAGCCAGCCGGGCCAGATCGTGCGGATCCAGACGGCTTCGAGGTTGCGGTTCGGGTTGCCGTTCTGGGTGTACATGGGGAAGACGACGACGTGTTCCAGACCGTCCTCGCGCTGGCGGTCGGGGTGGAACAGGTCGAGCGAGTCGAGGAAGTCGGGCACGCCGAGGCCCTGCTCGGCCCACGTGGCCAGGTCAGCCTGGACGGCCCGCAGGTAGGCGGCGTCATGCGGGAAGTACGGCGAAATCTCGCCCAGGTGCCCCGCGATCGCCTCCACCAGCTCGCCGGCCCTGCCCTTCGACTGCTCCGGCACCGAGCCGTCCTTGACCTGCAGCGGCCTGAGCTCCTCGACGGCCTCCTTGAGCCTGCCGAACACCGCCGCCCTTCCGCCACGGGCCTCCTCACGCGCGGATCCCGCACCGGGAGCCGGGACGCGGGCGGCCCAGGTGACGACGTTCCCCCAGAGCGTGCGGTGGTCGTAGTCGTCGATGGAGTCGTCACCGAACAGGTCGGAGTCGGCGAACACGACGACGCGGCCCTGGCCGTACCGGAGCGCGAGGGCCAGCGGCGCGCCCGCGGGGTCGGCGCTCGGCGAGCTCGCGAACAACACGGTCGCGCCCCCCGCGAGCCCGCCCTCGGCGGTCACGGTGAGCGCGCCGGAACGGTAGAAGCAGGCGGTCCCGACGCCGGCGAGCAGCCCGCCCGAGGTGGCGGGCTCGGCCAGCACCCACGTGGCCACGTCCCGGTGGGCGCGCTTCGGGTCGCGCACGGTGGTGTGCTCGACGCCCACCCCGAACCGTGCGAGCAGCTCGTTCAGGTTGTTGCCGTACTTGTCCTGCTCCTCCTCGGCCAGCACCACCAGGCCGCCGCCCGCCGCGACGAAGGACTGGACGGCGTCCAGCTCGGCGGCGGTGAGGACGGGGCTGCCCTGGCCGGTCGTCCGCTCCCACCGCTCCCCGGACGGGTGCGCGATGACCAGGACGTCCTGGTCCGCCAGCACCTCGGGGCCGAGCGCTCCGGCCGTGTGGGCCGCGACCGTGTGCCCCAGGTGCCGCAGCAGTCCGGCCGCGCGGGCGTAGCTGTTGTCGTCGGGATGGGCCGGGTTGATGGCCTCGGCCACCTCGCGCCGGACGGTCCACGACTCGTTGTGAGCCTCGTCGAACAACACCCGAGGGAACGCATGCATGAAAAATCTCCTGCTTCTACCGCTTTCAGGCGCAAAATATACACACAGATCCGGCATTCTTCGCCAAAGCCTCCCGAATGATGAGACAGGCCGGCCGTCAGGACACGTGGACGCTCTGCCTGATGCGCGCCTGGGTGGCGTCGTCACAGGTGGCCTTGGCGCAGAAGTACATGACGAGCATGGTCTTCGGCTCGCGGTCGATCACGTAGCTGACGAAACCCAGCCTGGTGCCGGTGACCGGGTCGCGCAGCGCGCCGTCGAAGCGGGTCGCGGGGCTGTTGCCGGCCTGGTCCGGCACGGGCCTGCCGACGTCGACCTGGCCGGGCAGCAGGGCGTCCATCTTGGCCTTCATCTGCTCGGAGGTGCCGCCGGCGTCGAGCGTGTCGGAGACCTGGACGTACAGACCGGAGGCGCTCTCGGGCTCATCGGCGACGATCTCCGAGACCGTCGACCAGTCGGCGGCGGGGCCGGCGACGAACAACTTCTCGAACTCGGTGGCATGCGGCGAGGCCACCGCGAACAGGTCCTGATGGGTGCGTACGGCCCAGTCGCCGGGGTACTCGAACGTGAGCGGCGCGGCGGAGCTGGTCTTGTAACGGGACCAGGTCTCCCCCTGGTGGTTCACGACGATCATCACGACCAGGGCGAGCGCCGCGGCGGCGGCGACCAGCGTGGCCACCACGATCGGGACGCGTCCGGGACGCCTCGGCGCGGACGGCTGCGTGGGCGCGGCACCGCCCGGAGAACCCGCGAACGCGAGCCCGGCGTGAGACCCGGCGTGCGAACCGGAGTAGGAATCCGCCTGCGGCCCGGAGCGGAGGTCCGCGGGCGAACCGGAGTAGGGATCCACCGGCGAACCAGAACGAGGGCCCCCAGGCGAACCGGAGCGGGGATCCCCGTGCGGTCCAGGGTCGGAGTCGGCGTGCGAACCGGACTGCTGGCCCGGGTGGGCGGCGTGCCGCCCTGGCCGGAGTACGGGGTGCGGGCCCGAGCCCGGTGTGGGGCGGGGCACGAGATGCGGCCCCGAGGACCCTCCCGGCGAAGGCTCCCCCTGGCGCCCGCTCATCGCCTCGCGCAGCGCGGTCACGAACTCCGCGCAGGTCGCGTAGCGCTGCTCGGGCGCCTTGGCCAGCGCCCGCATCATCACGGCGTCGACCTGCGGCGGCAGGTCGGGCCTGAGCTGCGACAGCGGCGTCGGCTGCTCGGCCAGGTGGGCCCAGAGCAGCGCGATGTCGTTCTCACGCTGGAACGGCAGCCGCGCCGACAGCGCCTCGTAGACGACGCAGGCCAGCGCGTACTGGTCGCAGCGGCCGTCGATGGTCTCCTTGTTGATCTGCTCGGGCGACATGTAGCGGGGCGTGCCGATGAACTGGTCGGTCTGGGTCAGCCCGGAGATCGACGAGCGGTGCTTGGTGATGCCGAAGTCGGTGAGGTAGACGTGGTCGCCGGCCAGCAGGATGTTGGCCGGCTTGACGTCGCGGTGGATCAGGTCGTGCGCGTGGGCGGCGTCGAGCGCGGCGGCGACCTGGGCGAAGATGTGGTTGGCCGGGCCGAGCGGCAGCGGCCCGCGGTCGTAGATGAGGCGGCGCAGGTCGAGGCCGTCGACGTAGCGCATGGCGATGTAGAGCACGCCGTCGGCGTCGGCGTTGGCCTCGTAGATCGGGATGATGTTGGGGTGCTCGATGCTGGCGACCGTCCTGGACTCCAGGATGAACCGCTGCCTGAACCGGTCGTCGACGCTGAGCACCGGGTTGAGGATCTTCAGCGCCACGCGGCGGCTCAACCGGGGGTCTAGCGCCAGGTAGACGACGGCCATGCCGCCCTTGCCGACGATGTCCTCGATGTAATATCCGGCCACCTCCTGGCCGATGAGCGATCTTTCGTTCACGTGCATCACGTCTCGATGGGGTGGCCGCAGTAGCCGCAGAAACGATGCGCGGGGCCGAGCTTCATACCGCACGAGGTGCAGTACGTGATCGCCGGGTCCGGCGCGGTCATCACCTGCTGCTGCCGCGGGGCCACGTGGAACGGCTGGGAGCGCCGTACGACCACGGTCTGGTGGGCGCCGTCGTCGGGCGGTGGACCGGCCGCGAGCGGCTGCGCCGGTGTGGTCGGTTCTTCGGGAGCGCGGCGGCGCCACAGCAGATAGGCTCCGCCGCCCGCGGCCAGGAAGAGGATCCCCGCCGCCAGGAGGAACGGCCACAGCGGTGTGGAGCCGGCCGGTTCGGCCGCCGCCTGCCGCGTGCCCTGGTCCTCGGGGCCGCCCCGCTTGGCCAGCGAGGTCTTGAGCAGTTCCGCGGCCACCACGTTGCCCGGGTAGAGCTCGAGCACCCGCTGGAAGCCCGGCGCCGCCTCGGTGAAGTATTTCGTGTGGTAGCGGGTCAGCGCCGCCTCGAACGCCGTGTCGATCGCGCCCCTGCGCGGCTCCACGCCGGCCTCCGTGAGGGTCTTGGTGATCTCCCTGACGCCGATCATCCTGGCGTCGTCGCCGCCGCCGACGAGCAGGCCGATGACGTGGCCGTCCTTGTCGCCGATGACCGGCGCGCCGATCATGCCCCTGTCGGCCAGGCCGCCGAGCTTCACCGGCTCGTTCACCTTCTTGTCGGGGTCGGTGAAGGGCCTGCCGGCGTCGCCCGACGTGCCGCCCCGGCCCAGGTGGGCGATCTCGACCGTGTGGGTGGTCTTCGGTCCGGGACGGCCCAGGAATCCGGCCACGCTGGTGGGCGCGCCCTGCTGGTCGGGCACCTTGTCCGCGAGCGGCGCGGTGGGCATGCCGACGCTTCCCGCCACGGGGTCGAGCGGCACCAGCACGGCGGGGCTGTCGGCCTTCCCGCCCGCCTTGGCGAGCTTGAGCTGGTAGCCGTCGGCGCTGGCCGGCGACACGTTGGGGAAGGCGGTGATCTCCGTGGTCACGTTGATGATGCAGGTGGCCGTGTCGCTCCTGGGCGGGTAGCAGTCCTGCAGGTGCCGGTCGAGCAGCTCGTTCGGGAGCTCGTGCTTCTTGTCGTCGGCCGGGATCTCGACGTCGTGGTGCTCGGCGAAGATCTTGTTCGCGGCGCGTACGGCGACGTCGTCGTCGTTCACCGCCAGGCGGCGGAGCGCGACGACGCTCCCGTCGGGGTTGACGACGGTCCCCGTTCCCTCGGCGAACGGGAAGTCGTAGGACCGCTCCACATGTTTGAGCCGGCCGACGTGGTCGAGCAGGGTGATCTCCACGTGGGACACGGCCTCCAGCCGTACCACGGCGGGGCTCACCAGGTCGGTGATCCCGCTCGGATGCTCGTGTGCGGCGACCGGCATCGCGACCAGCACGAGCGCCGCCGCGACGCCACTGGCAAGTGCTCTGAGGCGCGCCATCTCTCCGCTCCCAAAGGCTGGATTAAGACCAGGGTCCCAATCGGGTGCCGTAAGTCAATAGACGACTACGTAGACAAGCGCTTGCTAGGGGACGTAACGTACGCGGATGGGGTTCGTGATCGGCGTCGATGTCGGTGGCACCTTCACCGACGTGGTCCTTCGCGCCAAGGAGACCCGGCGCGGCACGCTGGCCGTGGCCAAAGTATTGAGCACCCACTACGACCCCATCGCGGGAATCCTCGCCGGCGTTACGCGCGCGCTCGGCGACCGCGACCCCGCCCAGGTCGAACGGGTGGTGCACGCCACCACGCTGGCGACCAACGCGGTGCTCGAACGCACAGGCGTACGGGTGGCTCTCGTCACCACCCAGGGCTTTCGCGCCACCGTCCCGCTCGGCCGGTACGCCCGGGTCGAGGAGGACCGCTACGACCTCCGCTTCACGCCGCCTCCCCCGCCGGTGGCCCCGGGCGACTGTTTCGAGGTGGTGGAGCGCATGTCCGCGCGCGGCGCCGTGCTGACGCCGCTGGACCCGGAGTCCGTACGAGCGGCCGCCGCCGGGATCGTCCGGCGCGGCATCGGGTCGGCGGCGGTGTGCCTGCTGCATGCGTACGCCAATCCTGCGCACGAGCGGCAGGTGGCGGCGATCCTGCGCGAATCGGTGCAGAACGTGGTGACGTCCTCGGACGTCTGGCCGGAGATCCGGGAGTACGAGCGCGCCACCACCACCATCATGTCCGCTTATATCGGCCCATTGATGGCCTCCTACCTTTCGCGGCTCCGCGAACGGCTGGCCGGGATCGGCATCGACGCGCCCATCCACGTCATGGAGTCGAGCGGCGGTGTCATCTCCGCCGAGCTGGCCGCCCGGCGGGCGGTGGCCACGATCGAGTCGGGCCCCGCCGCGGGAGTGCTGGCCGCGGCGGGCACCGGGCGGGCACCGGGCGGGCACCGGCGTGCCCATCAGAGTCTCCCGAGGGGACCGTCGCCTTGAGGCGACGGGTGAATCGGTAGCGGGAGGGCCGTCAAGGCCCGAGCGTGCCCTGACCTGTCAGGTCCGCGCATCACGGATGTCCTTCCTGATTTTGTCGGCGCCAGCCGATATTGTGGTGGTGTCATTACCGAGCGTAATGGGGGGTGGGGTGTGCGCAGGTCGTTCCGATTCCTGCTGCGCCCCACCGCCCGGCAGGCGGCGGCGCTCGCGGCGTGCCTGGAGGACCACCGCCAGCTCTACAACGCCGCCTTGGAGCACCGCCGCACCGCCTACGCCAGGGCGGGGGTGAGCGTCCGGTACGGCGATCAGTCGGCCGAGTTGAAACACATCCGGGGTGATGACCCGGACGGGCAGGGGTGTTGGTCGTTCTCCTCGCAGCAGGCCACCCTGCGACGGCTCGACAAGGCGTTCACCGCGTTCTTCAAGCGGGTCCGCGCGGGTCGCACCCCGGGCTTCCCCCGGTTCAAGGGGCGCGGCCGGTTCGACACGGTCGAGTGGCCGAAGGACGGCGACGGCTGCCGGTGGAACTCCCAGCCCGAGCACCCCACAGCCACCTACGTGCGGCTCCAGGGCATCGGGCACGTCCGCGTCCACCGGCACCGGCCCGTGCGCGGCCAGGTGAAGACGATCAGCGTCAAGCGCGAGGGCTTTCGCTGGTTCGTGGTCCTGTCGTGCGACGAGGTGCCCGCCGAGTCCTTCCCCGTCACCGGCGCGGTCGCGGGGATCGACATGGGTGTGGCGTCGCTCGTCACGACCAGCGACGGACAGCATCTGATCAACCCCCGCCACCTGGCCGCGTCCGCCGGCCGGCTGGCCGCCGCGCAGCGGGCTCTGGCCCGCAAGAGTCGGGGCTCCGTGCGGCGGCGCAAGGCGGTGGCCCGCGTGGCCGCGCTGCACGCCAGGGTGCGCAGGCAACGTCTGGACGGCGCGCACAAGGCCGCGCTCGCCCTGGTCCGCACCTATGACGTGATCGTGCACGAGGACCTGCGGATCGCGAACATGACCCGCTCGGCGTCCGGCACGATCCAAACCCCCGGCCGCAACGTCGCCGCCAAGTCCGCCCTCAACCGGAGCATCGCCGACGCGGGCTGGGGGGTGTTCCTGACGATCCTCGCGCACAAGGCTGAAAGCGCCGGTCGCAAGCTGATCGCGGTGAACCCCGCCGGCACCTCCCGCACCTGCTCGCACTGCGGGCACAGCGCACGGGAGAACCGCGCCACCCAGGCCGACTTCGCCTGCACGGCGTGCGGGCATGCCGCGCACGCCGACGTCAACGCGGCGATCAACATCCTCAGGGCAGGGCTTGCCCTTCGCCAGGCTGCGCAAGCGGCTTAGCGAGAAGCCGCTCCCTTCAGGGAGCGGAGGAGTCACCTCTCGTACGACTTCGGCGAGCGAGGCGTGGGCGCCCGGCGGGGCCTGGACGGGCCGGACGCGACGGGCGTGCACTTCGGGATCGGCCGCAACTCGGTGCCGCAGGCGGAGCCGGTGGAGAGCCGCTGCCCGCTGATCGTCGAGTCGGTCGAGACGATCCCCGACTCGGGTGGCCCGGGACGCCACAGGGGCGGACTGGGATCGCGGACCGTCTACCGCTTCCTGGCCGAGTGCCACGTCACCACCCGCGGCGACCGGCTCCGGCTGCCGCCGCCGGGCCGCGACGGCGGCCTGCCGGGGCGGCTGGGCGGGTTCTTCAAGCGTCATCCGGACGGGACCGTGGAGCGCCTGGCGTCGAAGGTCAACAACGTGCGGTTCGCGGCGGGCGAGGCGTTCATCGTGGAGACCACGGGCGGGGGCGGCATCGGCCCGCCGGGCGAGCGGGACAGGGAGGCGATCCTGGCCGACCTCGACGAGAGGCGCGTCACCCCTCGAGGAGCGGCCGAGGACTACGGGTTCACCCTCTGAGGCGCATCAACTGGGCGGGATCGAAGGTCACGGAGAAGGGCGCCGACAGGGTGACCAGGTTTCCCGCCTTGTGCACGGCGGGTCCCGCGTAGGTGCGACCGTCGAGTTCGTAGACGTAGATTCTCGGCCCTTCCATGGGCTCGATCCGCCAGTAGAGGGGAATGCCCGCTTCCGCGTACGCCTCCACCTTGGCCGCTCTGTCGACGGACTTGCTGCTCGGGCTGACCACCTCGACCGCGAGGAGCAGATCGCCGGGAGAGTACATCAGGTCCACCCCGTCGGACACTTCCTCGGGGACGACGACGAGGTCGGGTATGTAGAAGTTGTCGCTGCTGTGGCCAACGTTGACCGTGGTCAGGCACTCCAGTTCGGGCGGGGCCGCGCTCTGGAGGATGATCATCAGCCGGGTGATCACACGCTGGTGCAGGGGGGTGGGGGCAGGGCTCACTAGTAGGCTCCCGTTGAAGAGCTCGTATCGGTTCCCGTCGTCGGGGAACTCGAGCAGGTCGTCGACGGTGAACGGCGGCGCACCCGGGAGAACCGTGCGCCTCGTGGTCGGCTCCTGCGCGGCCGTTCCGCTCTTCGGTTCGATCGTCGCCATTGCGGTCACCCACCCAGTATCGGGAGTCACGCCCTCGCCCACATGCTACTTCCCCGGAGAACATCACTTTGAGTGATGGCGGCACCACGCTTCGGCGCCGCTCAGGACCGCCTGGTGCACCGCGCGCGCCACGCGCGCCCCCCACTCCGAGCGCGGCCCGCCGAACACCTCGCGCGGCCCGCCGGCGGGCACATCGGCGGGCACCACCACGCAGACCGCGTCGGAGGCCGTGCCCGTGCAGGGGAACCCGGCCTCGATGAGCGCCTGCGTCTTCGCCTCGGTGACCGTCATGACCGTGTTGACCAGCGCGGCGTCCGTCATCGCCACCGGCAGCACGGTGACGATGTTGACCGTGCCCACCCGCATGGGCGCGAGCTCGGGATCCTCGGTGCCTTCCGGCGCGGCGGCCCACGTGGGCACCCGCAGCCCGACGGTGGCCACCGCCTCCACTCCACCGTCCGCGGCGCGCGTGTAGCGGTCGACGGACGCGGCGGTCATCATCCCGACCCCGTCACCCGGGGGGCCTAACGACCGCAGGTGCTCGGCGGGGTCCATCCGCGCGTAGCCGGCCACGACCTGCGCGTTCAGCACCCACGCGCGGGTCCCGATCCCGCCGCCCAGCATCGCGGAGGAGATCATCCGCCACCCGGGCCCGAACTCCCACAGCAGCGACCCGAGCCGGGCGTCCTCCTCCACGCGGTACGTCAGCTTCACGGTCCTCCCCTGACCAGATGCACGACGGGCTGCCCGTCGGGCCCGGGCTCGATCTTGACCTGGGCGTCGAAGTGCCGTCCCACCAGCGCCTCGGTCAGCACCTGGGCGGGCTTGCCCGCGGCCACCGCGCGGCCCCCGGCCATGAGGAGCAGGGAGTCGGCGTAGAGCCCCGCCACGGTCAGGTCGTGCAGGGTGGTGACGACGGTCAGCCCGTCGGCCCTGCGCAGGCGGTCGACCAGCTCCAGCACCTGCTGCTGGTGCCCGAGGTCGAGCGCCGTCGTCGGCTCGTCGAGCAGCAGCACGGGCGCCTCCTGGGCGAGCGCCCTGGCCAGCACGACGCGCTGCCGCTCCCCGCCGGACAGCTCGCCGACGCGGCGGGTGGCCAGCCCCGTCAGGTCGAGCCGGTCGAGCACGGAGGTGGTGACCCGCCGGTCGTGCCCGCTCTCCCTCCCGAGGTAGGGGATGTACGGGGTGCGCCCGAGCAGCGCGTAGTCGAAGACCGACATGTCGGGCGGCAGGGCCGGCGACTGCGGCGCGTACGCCACCAGCCTGGCCCGCGCGCGGGGCTTGAGCGCGGCGGCCGGCCGGGAGTCGATCGTGACCTCGCCCCGGTGCGCGACCAGTCCCATGACCGCTTTGAGCAGCGTGGACTTGCCGGCGCCGTTGGGCCCGATGATGGCCAGCCATTCGCCGCGGCGCACGTCGAGGCCGACGTCCGCGACGACGTCGCGCCCGCCGAGCAGCACGGAGACGGCGCTGACCCCGATCATGTGGCCGCCCGCCTGGTCACGCGCAGGATGCCGACGAAGAACGGCGCTCCCACGAACATGGTCACCACGCCGATCGGCAGCTCGGCGGGCGCCAGCACTGTGCGCGCGACCAGGTCGGCCAGCACCAGGAAGGCCGCGCCGCCGATCAGCGAGAGCGGCAGCACGCTCCGGTACGAGCCGCCCGCCAGCCGTCTCACGACGTGCGGGACGACGATGCCCACGAACCCGATCAGCCCGCTCACCGCCACGGCCGATGCGGTGGCCAGCGACGCCGCCAGCAACACCGTGAAACGCACCCTCGCCGCGCGCACCCCGAGGCTGGTGGCCTCCTCGTCGCCCACGGACAACACGTCGAGCATCCTCCCGTGCAGCAGGAGCAGGACGGCGGAGACGGCGCCGTACGGCAGGACCAGCCAGAGCTGGTCCCACCCGCCGCCGACGTCGCCGAGGATCCAGGAGTAGATGCGCTGCAGCTCCTCGACATTGAGCTGCTGGACGAACGTCTGGATCGCGGTCAGGAACGACGTGACCGCCACTCCGGCCAGCACCAGCGTGGCGGTGCCGCCCGCGCGCCCGGCGGCGTTGCCGAGCGTGTACGCCAGGAAGACGCCGCCCACGGCCCCGGCGAAGGCCGCGATCGGCACGCTGCCCTCCGCGGCGGGCAGCAGCACGATGGCCGCGGTCGCCGCGAGCCCCGCGCCGGCGGCCGCGCCCAGCAGGTAGGGGTCCGCGAGCGGGTTGCGGAACACGCCCTGGTACCCCGCCCCCGCCATGGCCAGCAGCCCGCCGACCACGGCGGCGACCAGGACCCGGGGCAGCCGCAGCTCGAACAGCAGCCCCTGCTCGACGGGGGCGAGCCCGGAGTCGACGCGGACGAGCGGCAGCCAGTCCGCGACCTGCAGCACGACCTGCCACGGCGAGATGTCGGCGGCACCGTCGAGCAGCCCGGCGACCATGGTGGCGGCCAGCACGCCCAGGGCGCTCGCCACCCAGGCGGGTCTGGCCCTGGACGGGCGGGCCTGCGTGGTCACGGTCAGCTCGTGCCGTTCCCCGCGCCCGCTTCGGTCACGGCTGCGCCGATCGCCTCGGCCAGGTCGACGACGCGTGGCCCCCAGCGGGAGGCGATGTCGTCGTCGAGCTGGATCACCTGGTCGTTCTTGAGCGCCGCCAGGTTCTTCCATCCGGGCCGCTTGGCCAGCGTCTCCTTGCTCTGCCCGCAACACTTGACGTCCGCCAGGAAGATCAGGTCAGGATCGGCCTGGGCGACGAACTCGGCGGAGAGCTTGGGGTAGCCGCCCGCGGACGCGGGCGCCTTGTCGGCGATGTTGGTGAGGCCGAAGATGCCGTAGATCTGGCCGATGAACGTCTTCGACGTCGCGGCGTACGGCGTCTGGTCCAGCTCGTGGTAGTAGGTGAGCTTCGTGTCCTTCGGCGCCTCGGCGGCCAGCTTGTCCATGGCCGTCTTCATGCCGGAGACGACCTCCTCGGCCTTGGCCTTGTTGCCGGTGGCGGCGCCGAGCTCGAGGATCTCCTCGTACGTGTCGTCGAGCTTGGTGGCCGCGGGCTGCACCAGGACGGGCACGTTCACCTTGCCCAGCTCGGCGACGATCTTGTTGAGGTCGTCGGAGACGACGACCAGGTCGGGCTTCTCGGCCACGATGGCCTCGACGTTGGGCTCGAAGCCCGACAGGTCGGTCTTGGGGGCCTCCGGCGGGTAGTTCGACTGGTTGTCCACGGCGACGACCTGGGGGCCCGCGCCGATGGCGAAGAGCGTCTAGGTGTGGGTGGCCGACAGCGAGACGATGCGCTCCGGCTTCTTGCCGATGGTGACCTGGCCGTTGCCGGCCTCGATCGTGACGGGGAACTCTCCCGAGGGGGCGGCGGGGGCCGAGGACGCGGGGGCGGAGGAGGGGGTGGCTGTCGTGCCGGCCTGGCCGCAGCCGGCCAGGACGAGCGTTCCCAGCAGCGCGCCCGCGAAGGCCGTTCGTACGGGCCTCACGAGTAGTCCTTTCACACTGTCGGAACCGAGAGACCCGCATGGAGCGACGGATCACCCTTTTCCACGAGGGCTGATGACGTCGGCGCAGCGGCAGGCGACCTGGCTATGACAGTTGCGGGACAGCGCCGGATTCGCACCGGACTTCGCTGCAACGCTGCGCGTCGGACAAACGCTATCAATCCCCCGATGGCGCCGGGCGTCAAGGGGCCAGTTGGGCCTCCGCCTCGGCGATGATCCGCTGGAGCCGGAGCCCGTGGGCGGCGTCGAGCGGGTGCCCGCCGCCGTCGCGCACGGTCTCCGCGAACTCCGCGGCCACGTTCTCGAGGGGGTCGTCGTCGAACGGCAGCAGCACGGCGTTGCCGGTGCGGCCGTACACGGCGAACGACGACGGGGGCAGGTCGCCGACGGCGGTCATGCACAGGGACGCCTCGCTGACGGCGCCGTTCTCGTGCTCCAGCAGCAGCCCGGTCCAGCCGAGGGGGTGGCCGTGCGCGCGCACGCCGGTCACCCGGCCGAGCGCGGCGTCCAGCAGGTCGATGACGTGCGGACCGACGTCCAGGAGCGCGCCGCGTTCGAGCCGCCACGGGGTGGCGAAGTGGTGGTCGCCGAGGAGGGCGCCGGAGATGTTGGCGGCGTGGCCGCCGAACGCCTCGATCTCGGCGCACCGGGCGAGGAAGATGCGGGTCTGGGTGGCGTACCGCATGGTGAGCACCATCTGGGAGGCGACGCCCGCCTCCGCCACGGCGCCGGCCAGACGCTCGGCGGCTTCGAGCGAGTCGGCCAGCGGCTTCTCCAGCAGCAGCGCCTTGCCCGCGCGGGCCGCGCGGACGCCGATCTCGGCTTGGACGGCGGGCGGCACGCAGAACGCGACGGCCTCGCAGGCGTCGAACAGGTCCTCCACCCGCTCGAACACCGGCGCGCCGAACCTGGCCGCCGCTTCCGGCCTGCGGGCCCACACCCCGGCCAGCCGCGTGTGCGGCCCTCTGGCCAGCATCGGCGCGTGCGCCAGCTCCGCCCACGGCCCCGCTCCGACCAGCCCGACCGCCACCGGCTCCATGCGCCCCTCCTCGACCTATACAAAACCCGCGATATTGGACATTTAACCCTCCAGTAGCGTTCTTACGCTCCCATATCACCCTGAAAACGACGCGCGCCGCTATATCCGGACGTCACAACCGTGCCTGCGCGCGCTCGCCACCTGGCGCCGGGCCGCGACAAGCCGTACCGGATGATGGACAGCATGGACGAGATGTTGCTGCTCCGGCACGGCGCGACAGAGTGGAGCCAGGCAGGCAAGCACACCGGCCGCACCGACCTGCCGCTGACCGGCGACGGCGAGGAGCAGGCCAGGGCGCTGGCGCCGCTGGTCAAGGGGCGCGAGTTCGGCCTCGTGCTGGTCTCGCCCGCCCAGCGCGCGCGGCGCACGGCGGACCTGGCCGGGCTCGACGGCTACCGGGTGGACGCCGACCTGTGGGAGTGGGACTACGGCGGCTACGAGGGCATCACCACGCCCGAGATCCGCGAGAGCCGCCCCGGGTGGTACCTGTGGCGCGACGGCGTGATCCCCGGCGACGCCGAGCACCCGGGGGAGAGCGCCGCGGAGGTCGCCGCCCGCGCCGACCGGGTGATCGAACGGGCGCGCGCCGCGCGGGGACGGGTGGCGCTGGTGGCGCACGGCCACTTCCTGCGCGTCCTGGCCGCCCGCTGGCTGGGGCTCGGCCCCGCGGAGGGGCGGCTGTTCAGGCTCGACACGGGCACGTACTCGCGGCTCGGCTTCGAGCACGCCGAGCCGGTGCTCATGACGTGGAACGCCCCGGCCGGCTGCCTCCCGGCGTCCTGACCGCGCCCGGCTCGCCGTCGGCCGGCTCCGGGGAAGGTCGCGGGCCGCGCCCGGTGAGCCACTCCAGGACCCTGCGGTGCCCGGCGGCGGCGTCCTCGAAATGGCCCCAGTGCCAGTACCGCGGCTGGTCGCGGATGCCGGTCACCCAGGTCCGGTAGGAGACGGAGGCGCCCGCGGTGGCGGGAGCCACGCCGTAGGTGCGGATCACGACCTTGCCGCCCGGCGCGAACAACACGTCGTCGGCGATCGGGTACCACGTCATCTGGTCGAGCATGACCCCGATCCTCACCCCGGCGGGAGGCGGGGCGGTTACACCTCCGGCTCGCCCCCGTTAAGCGGGCGAGCCGCAGGTGAACACGGTGTTACACGAGCAGTCCGTCGAACTCTCCGTCCTTCACCCCGAGCACCAGGGCCCGGATCTCGTCGCGGGTATAGATGAGGGCAGGGCCGTCGGGGAAACGCGAGTTGCGCACCGCGATCCCTCCGTCGGGAAGCTCCGCGAGCTCCACGCAGTTGCCCTGCGAGTTGCTGTAGTGGCTCTTGCGCCAGGCGACCTGGGTCAGGTCCGCCGCGGGCATGCCGTTGTAGGTCTGGTTCATCTACATCTTTCTGAGAAGACCGCCGATGAGCTCGACGGTGCCCCCTGGCGTGGTGCTCTCCACGCACAGTTGCTCCATTGCCGTGAGATACGGATCGATGTCCTCACGCTTGTCCAGGTACAGGGCACCCCAGAGCTGCTCGACGTAGACAACGTCCGACAAGTCGGACTCGGGAAACCGCAAGATGCTGAACGCGCCCCCTTCAGCGGCATGTTTGCCGAACCTGAAGGGCATCACCTGAAGGGTGATGTTGGGAAGGGCAGCGACTTCCAGCAGATGCTGGAGCTGCTCGGCCATGACCTCCCGCCCGCCGATGGTCCTCTTGAGCGCCGCTTCGTCGACGACGGCCCACAGCCGGGGCCCGTCCTTCTGCGTGAAGCGCTCCTGGCGTTGCATGCGCATGTGCACGCGGCGCTCGATTCTCTCCAGACTCGCATCGGGGTTGCCGAGCTGGAAGACCGAACGCGCGTACGCGGCCGTCTGCAGCAGGCCCGGCACGAACTGCACCTCATAAGTGCGGATCACGCTGGCGGCCTCCTCCAAGCCCACGTACGTGGTGAACCACGTCGGCAACTCCGCCGAGTACTTGTGCCACCACCCGGGGGTGTTGGCCTCGCGAACCATTTCCAGTAGGGCACGGCGCTCGGCATCGTCGACGACGCCGTACAGGGTGAGCAGGTCTTCCACGTCACGTGTCTTGAAGCCGACGCGCCCGAGCTCCATGCGGCTGATCTTGGACTCGGACGCCCGGATGTGAAATCCGGCCTGAGCACGGTCCAGGCCGCTGGTTTCACGCAGGCGCCTGAGACTCGCCCCCAGCATGATGCGCCGAACGGTCGAGCCGGAACCGGGCGGATCAATGGACACGTGCCGCTCCTTGGTCGTTTCCTTGCGACTCAGTCTGTCACTTCACAGCCCAAAGATCATGGGCCGCGGACAAGATCCCCTTTCCCCCATATTGACCTTTTGGGAAACCGTAGCGCGTGCACGCGTAGTCTGCACGTGCATTCGCTCTTGCAGTTGCACGAGAGTTTGACGCAGAATGATCTACGTGCAATCCACCACGGCGCCCGGCCAGTGGACGACGTTCGATTGGTGGCCTCCGGTCGGCTGGTGGCCGGAGGCGGCCCGCGATCTGCTGGCCCCTGGCCCGTCGACGAGCGCCACGTTCGTGCTGCCGCCCACCGCCTCCTCGGTCCACTCGGCCCGCAGCTTCGGCGCCGGCGTCCTGACCGGCTGGGGGCTGACCGAACTCATCGAGAACATGGAACTGGTGGTCTCCGAGCTGGCCACCAACGCCCTCCGCCACGGCCTCTGCCTCGACGACCCACGCCGCGAACGCGCCGTCCACATGTCCCTGGTGCGCCGCGGGCCGCTCGTGACCAGCGCGTTCACCGATCCAGGGTCATCGGTGCCGGTGCTGCGATACCCTGGCCCCCTTGACACCGGTGGCCTCGGACTCCACATCGTCGAATCACTCAGCCTCCGCTGGGGCTGGTCCGCACTCGCACCTCACGGAAAGATCGTCTGGGCAGTCCTCTCCTGACCGGGGGTGATCTGCATTACCGTGGATGGTCATGGCTCACGGTGAGTCCCTTGCGCGCGACCCCATGAGAGTGCTGACAGATGGAAGATCACCTGCTCGGCTGGCTGCGAACACTAGAGGAAGACCGGCTCGGCCGCGTCCTGGCCAACAGGCCTGACGCCATCGCCGCGCCCTGGCCCCGGCGGCTCGACACCCTGGCCCAGCGACTGGGCAACGGCTTCGCCGTCATGGAGACCCTGCGAAGGCTCCCGCTCCCCTGCCTGCAACTGGCCGAGGTGGCCCTGGCCATGAGCCGTCCCACGGCCGACCGGCTGGCGACATTCGTCGACGCCCGGGTCGACGACGTGACCCCCTGGCTCGAACACCTCTACGACCACGCGCTGGCCTGGCCCGGCGACGACGGCGTGATCCATCTGGCCGAGGGCGTGACGCGCTGGTGGTCGGCGCCGCTGAGCCTGGGCGAGCCGCTCGACCACTACCTCAACTCCTGGACGATCAGCAACGACGCGCTGCACGCGCTGGCCCGCAACCTCGGCCTGCCCGCGCAGGGCAACAAACGCCGCGCGATCGCCCGCGTCACCGAGGCGCTCGGCGACGGCGAGCGGGTGCGGGCGATGTTGCCCGAGGCCCCCAAGGGCACCGTCCCGCTGCTCGACCGGTTCGCGTGGGAGGGCCCCACGCTCAACGTCGACGGAGGCCGCTTCGTCATCCCCGGCACGCCGGAGAAGTGGTGCGCCGACCACGGCTTGTTGTTCCGGCCGAGCTGGCACGTCGCCGAGATCCCCCGCGAGGTGGCGATCTGCCTGCGCGGCCCTGGCTACCACCCGCCCTACATGCCCGAGTCGCCCGAGGTGGCCACCATCCCGGTCGACCCCGAAGAGGTCGACCACCTGATGACGCTGGCCGCGCCGCACGTGGTGGAGCGGTGCGCGGCCCTGCTGGACAACACCGCGAAGACGCCGCTGCCGCTGCTCAAGACCGGCGGCGTGGGCGTGCGCGAGGTGCGCAGGATCGCCAAGGAGACCGGCTGCGACGAGGACGAGACGCGGCTGCTGCTGGAGATCTGCGCGGTCGCCAGGCTGCTGGCCTGGGACGAGCAGTCCGGCGGCATGATCCCCACCGAACGCTACGACCGGTGGCGGCTCGACGAGGGCTCGGCCAGGCTCAGGGTGCTGCTGTCGGCGTGGTGGCGCATGGAGCGCTCGTCGCTGCGCAGGGTCGACGGCAAGTACGGCACCGTGCTCGGCGACGACCCCACCGGCAGCGCGGTGGCCAGGGTTCGCCGGGCCGTGCTGTCGGTGCTGGCCCATCTGCCCGCCGGCACGGCGTTCGCCGGCCGCGACAGCCTCATGGGCAGCGTGCACTGGCACGCGCCGCTGATCGATTTGGAGTTGCTGCGGGAGTGCGCCCCCGCCGTGCTCGACGAGGCCAGGCTGCTGGGGCTGCTGGCCAACAACGCGCTCACCGACCTGGGCCGCGCGCTGGCGGGCCTGACCGCCAGGCCGGGCGACGAGAACGACGCCGCCGTGCCCATGGTCGAGCACGACCCGGTGCTGTCCGAGGCGGCCACGAGGGCGCTGGCGAGCGTCCGCAGGAGCGCCCTGTTCGGCCCCGACCTCACCGCGGTCGTGACCGGCCCGCCGTCGGCCGAGCTGGCGGAGCTGCTCGACCGGACCGCCGAGCGCGAGTCGCGGGGCGCCGCCTCGGTGTGGCGGTTCACCACGGAGAGCGTGCGCCGCGCGCTCGACCGCGGCCACGAGCCCGACGAGCTGCTCGACGAGCTGGCCGGGGTCGGCACCATCCCCCAGCCGCTGGAATACCTCGTGCGCGACACCGCGCGCCGGCACGGCGAGGTGACGGTCACCACGGTCGGCTGCGTCGTCCAGGCCGCCGACCCGACGCTGCTGGCCGAGATCGCCGCCCACCGGCGGCTGGGCAAGCTGGGCCTGCGGCTGCTCGCCCCCACGGTGCTCGTCAGCGCCGCGCCCGCCGAGCGCACCCTCGCCGCGCTGCGCGAGGTCGGCTACTCCCCCGTGCCCGTGGCCGACACCGGCGAGATCACCATCCACCGGGCCGGGTCCACCCACCTGGACGAGCCGCACAACGGCAAGCTGATCCTGCTGCCCGGCGGCCAGGTGGCCGAGCTGTCCGACTTCACCGGCATCACCGAACTCGAAGCGCCCCCCTACATGCTGGCCGAGCCGCCGCCCGACCCCTTCGAGCACGCCCGCCGCCTGATCGTCGCCAGCCGGGCCGACGGCGGCTCGAGCGGCCGCACCTGGGCGGTCATCGGCCGGATGGCCACCAGGCTGCCGACGGCCCAGCAGTCGTTGCTCGGCTTCGTGGTCGACCGCGGCGTGCGCGCCGGCATCACCCTCACCGACGGGCTGACCGCCACGATCAGCCACGGCGAGCTCAAGGGCGGCGCGCTCGACGCGTGGTGCGAGGAGGCGGGCGACTACCTGGAGTTCCCCCTTGCCGAGATCGTCGAGGTCAGAGGCGCGCACTGACGGTGCGCGCCCTGCGGCCGCAGGCGCGCCGGGCAGAGGCGGTGCAGAGGCGGTGGCGAAAGGCGGCGCGCCTGGTGGAGGCGGCGGCCGATGGCGCCTGTCAGGCGGAGGCGGTGACGCGGCGGCGGGCCTCCGGGACGATCAGCGGCGTGGCCGTCTGCGGGTCCTGGATGATCTCGCAGCGCAGGTCGAACACCTGCCGCACCAGCTCCGGCGTGACGACGTCGCCCGGCTCCCCCTCGGCGACGATCTCGCCGCCGCGCATCACGATCAGGTGGGTCGCGTAGCGGCAGGCCTGGTTCAGGTCGTGCAGCACGGCCACCATGGTCCGCCCGGCCTCGTGCAGGTCGGCGCAGAGGTCGAGCACCTCGATCTGGTGGGAGATGTCCAGGAACGTGGTCGGCTCGTCCAGCAGCAGGATCGGCGTCTCCTGCGCCAGCGCCATGGCCAGCCACACCCGCTGCCGCTGGCCTCCCGACAGCTCGTCCACGATCCGGTCGCCTAGCTCGGTCACGTCTGTGGCGCGCATGGCCTCGGTCACCGCCCTCTCGTCGGCCTTCGACCACTGCCGCATGAGCCCCTGGTGCGGGTAGCGGCCGCGGGCCACCAGGTCGGCCACGGTGATGCCGTCGGGCACGATCGAGGTCTGCGGCAGCAGGCCGAGCCGCCTGGCCACCTCCTTCGACGGCAGAGAGGTGATGACGCTCCCGTCGAGGTGCACGGCGCCCGTCCTGGGCTTGAGCATCCTGGCCAGCGCCCGTAGCAGGGTGGACTTGCCGCAGGCGTTCGGACCGATGATCACGGTGAAGGACTCGTCGGGGATCGACACGTTCAGGCCCGTGGCCACGACGCGCTGGTCGTACGCGAGGGTGAGGCTGGTGCCGGACAGGCGGGAGGCCATCAGCGGAGATCCTTTCGCCGGGGCGGTGGCCATCAGTGGCGGTCCTTTCGCAGGAGCAGGACGAGGTAGGTGCCGCCGATGGCGGCGGTCAGCACGCCGACGGGCAGCTGCGTGGGCGCCAGCAGCCGCTGCGCGGCCAGGTCGGCGGCGGTCAGCAGGACGGCGCCGGTCAGCGCCGAGGTGCCCATCGTCACGCCCGGCGAGCGGGTGAGCCGCCGGGCGAGCTGGGGCGCGGCGAGCGCGACGAAGATGACGGGGCCCGCCGCGGCCGTGGCCACCCCGGACAGCAGCACCCCCGCGGCGATGGCCACCGCGCGCACGGCCTCGACCCTGATCCCCATGGCCCTGGCCGCGTCGTCACCCATCTCGATCATCCGCATGGGCCGCGACACGTACGCGCTCACGGGCAGCAGCACGGCCAGCGCCAGCGCCACGGGCCCCGCGTGGTCCCAGCCGCGCCCGCTCAGGCTGCCCGTCAGCCAGGCGCCCGCGGTGGCGGCGTCGTTGATGTTCGCCCGGGTCAGCAGGTACGAGTTGACCGCGAGCAGCAACGCGTTCGCCCCGATGCCGACCAGCACCAGCCGGTAGCCCTGCACGCCGCCCCGGTAGGCCAGCGCGTAGACCAGCACGGCGGTGACCACGCACCCCGCCAGGGCGCCGCCGGCGATCGTCATGGCGGAGCCGCCGGCGACCACCGCGATGATGCCGCCGGTCGACGCCCCGGCCGTGAAGCCGATGAAGTCGGGGCTGCCCAGCGGGTTCCTGGTGAGGCTCTGGAAGATCGCGCCGCTCAGCCCGAACGCCGCCCCCACCAGCAGCCCCGTCACCACCCGCGGGGCGCGGAGCTTGCCGACGATCAGCTCGGCGACGGGCGTGCCCTGGCCGAAGACCGCGGTGACGATTTCCGGTACGGGCACCGTGTACTCGCCCGTCGCCAGGGCCGCCACGCTCACCGCGCAGGCGAGCACGACCAGCGCGGCGCCGACGAGCAGGGCGCGGGGCGCGAGCCGTACGGACCAGGATCCGACGCGGATGGTCACAGCGCCGCCACCCGCCTCCGCCTGGCCAGCATGATGAAGATCGGCGCGCCGATCACCGCCCACACGATGCCCACCTGGACCTCTCCCGGCCGCGCGATGAGCCGGCCCGCCACGTCGGCGGCCAGCAGCAGCACGGGCGCGGCCAGCGCCGAGTACGGCAGCACCCACCGCTGGTCGGGCCCCACCACCGCGCGCACGGCGTGCGGCACGATCAGCCCGACGAACCACAGCGGCCCCGCGGCGGCGGTGGCCGCGCCGCACAGCAGCGTGACGGCGACCCCGGTGAGGATCCTGGTGCGGTTGACGGCGACGCCGAGCGCCCTGCCCGCGTCGTCGCCGAGGGCGAGCGTGTTGAGCGGCCGGGCCAGCATCAGGCCGAGCACCAGGCCGGCGGCCATGAACGGCGCCAGCCGCGCCAGCGTGTCGGCCGTCTGCCCGGCCAGCGAGCCGGTCAGCCAGAACCGCATGCGGTCGAAGGTCTGGGAGTCCATGCGCAGGATGGCCGAGGCGATCGCCGTGCACACCATGCCGAACGCGACGCCCGCGAGCGTCAGGCGTACCGGGCTGGAGCCCGAGCGGCCGGAGGAGGCGAGGGCGTAGACGGCGGCGGAGGCCAGCGCCGCCCCGCCGAACGCGAACCACACGTAGACGGCGGGGTCGGAGAGCCCGAACAGGCCGAGCGCCAGCGTGACGCCGAGCGCGGCGCCTTCGTTGATGCCCAGGAGCCCGGGGTCGGCGAGCGGGTTGCGGGTCAGGCTCTGCATGAGCGCGCCCGCCAGCCCCAGGGTGGCGCCCACGCCGATGCCGAGCAGCGTGCGCGGGACGCGCAGCTCGCGGATGACCGTGTGGTCGTTGGAACCGTCGGGGGCCAGGAAGGCGTCGATCACGGTGCCGAACGACACGCCGCGCGCTCCCAGCGCCACGCTGGCCATCGCCATCAGTGCGAGCACCCCCACCGCGACGACCAGCCCGGTGGCCAGGATCGCGGGCCGCCCTTTGCGGTCGCGGGCGGCGCTCGCCTCCTCACCGGCCCCGGCGACCGGTACGGCCGTGTCTTCAGCCGGACGCACCCGGCCCCCTCTCGTAGCAGTCAAACTTAGGCAAGGCTAATCTAATGGCCTGTAAACAAGGCAAGCCCAACCACGGAGGAGATGCAGATGTCGGGACCCGTACTGCCGCGCAGGGGTTTCCTGTCGGCCACGGCAGGCCTCGCGGCGGCCCTGACACTCGCGGCGTGCGGAGGCGGCACGGAGACGGCCCCCACCGCGGCGGGCTCCTCCGCGCCGGCCGGCCAGGGCTGGTCGTTCACCGACGACCGCGGCAAGAAGCTGAAGCTGGCCCGGCCACCTGCCAGGATCGTCGCCCAGGTGGGCTCGGCCGCGGCTCTGTGGGACTTCGGCGTGCGCCCTATCGCCGTCTTCGGCCCGCACAAGCTCAAGGACGGCACCAAGGACCCGCAGGTCGGCAACGTCGACATCACCAAGGTCGAGGGCCTGGGCAACGTGTGGGACGAGTTCAACGTCGAGAAGTACATCTCCCTCCAGCCCGAACTCCTGGTCAGCAGCATGTACGTCAAGGGCACCCTCTGGTACGTGCCCGAGAAGTCCAAGGACACCGTCGAGCAGGTCGCCCCGACCGCGGGCATCATGCTCACCGGCAGGAGCGCCACCGAGGTGATCGGCACGTACGAGGAGCTGGCCACGTCGCTCGGCGCGGACATGTCGGGCGTGCCCGAGGCCAAGGCCCGCATGGAGGCCGCCACCGAGGAGCTCGCGCGGTCCAAGGAACTCAAGATCCTCATGATGTCCGGCGGCCCCGACCAGATGTGGGTGGTCAACCCGCCCGAATATCCGGACATCGTGCACCTCACTGCGGCCGGGCTCGACGTCGTCACGCCGTCGAAGGTGGACGACGGCGGCTTCTTCCAGACCTTGAGCTGGGAGAACGCCGACACCTACGACGCCGACGTGATCCTCTACGACACGCGCACCCAGTCGCTCAAGCCGGAGGAGATGCTGAAGAAGCCCACCTTCGCCAAGCTGCCCGCGGTCGAGGCTGGCCAGTTCTACCCGTGGCGCGCGGAGGTGCCCTTCAGCTACCAGGGCTATGCGGCGTTCCTCGAGGAGCTGGTGGCCAACCTGAAGAAGGCCCGCCCGCTCGGCTAGCCCCGCCGGGGGTCAGCGCGCTCCGCAGCGGCGCACCGCGAGCAGGGCCAGCGCGCGCGTGACGTCCAGCAGCTCGCCCAGCGCGACCTGCTCCCTGGGGGCGTGCGCGAACCGCACGTCTCCGGGTCCGTAGTGCAGCGTCGGGATGCCGCCCGCCGCGTAGAGACGCAGGTCGCTGCCGTACGGCGCCGCCGACTCCACCGGCACGGCGCCCGTCGTGTCGGCGACCGCCCGGCTCACCTCGCCGAGCAGCTCGTGCCCCGCGGGCAGCCGGCCGCTGGCGAACTGCCCGCCCGGCCACGTCACCACCGGCGGGTTGGCCCGCAGCCAGGGGTGCGCGACCTGCGCGACCGTCTCCTCGAACACCGCCCGCGCCGCGGCCGGGTCCTCGTCCAGCCGCACCCCGAGCCGCCCCTCCGCGACCAGCAGGTCGGGCACGGTGCTGGCCCAGTCTCCCGCGCGCACGGTGCCGATCTCGATCGGGTACGGCAGCGCGGTGCCGCGGAACAGCCCGGGCACGTCG
Organism: Nonomuraea sp. KM88; assembly: GCF_052245635.1. Taxonomy (NCBI): domain Bacteria; kingdom Bacillati; phylum Actinomycetota; class Actinomycetes; order Streptosporangiales; family Streptosporangiaceae; genus Nonomuraea; species Nonomuraea sp. KM88. The sequence goes on from NZ_JBQQCC010000003.1 coordinate 762,202, forward strand.
TTGTTGCGCGCCGCCTCCAGCCGCCTGATCGCCTCGAACACCGGCCAGAACACCTCGACCGCGTTGACGCCCTCCTGGCGGGTGGCGCCGTGGGCGGCCAGCCCGGCGATCTCCAGCCGGAACGTCAGCGCGCCCGCGTTGGCGGTGATGACCGCGCCGCTGGTCGGCTCGCTGATGACCGCGGCCTCGGCCGTGTGACCCCTGGCCAGGGTGGCGAACGCGCCCAGCCCGCCGTCCTCCTCGCTGATCACGCAGTGCACGGCCAGCGGCCTGACCAGCCGGATCCCGGCCCGGTGGATCGCCCTGGCCACGGCCAGGTTGGCGACGAGCCCGGCCTTCATGTCGCACGCGCCCCTGCCGTGCAGCACGTCACCGCTGATCCTGGCGGCGAACGGGTCGCTGCCCTCCCACTTGGCGAGGTCGCCGGTGGGGACCACGTCGACGTGACCTTGGAGCGCCAGCGCGGGGACGCCCTCCCCCTCGGTCACGGCCACGACGCCGTACCCCTCGGTTCGCGGGGCCTCGGTGCCGGGGAAACCGGGGCGGTCGCCGAGCTCGGCGAGGTCCAGCTTCCACACGTCCACGTCCATGCCCGTGCCGGCGAGCAGGCGGGCGTAGTGGTGCTGCAGGTCGGACTCGGCGTCGGTGCCGGTGACGCTGGGGACCCTGACGGCTTCCGCCAGCAGGTTGACCGTCTCCGCCGTGTCGATGGCGTCGAGTACGCGGGCTTCTACGTCGTGCACGCTGCATTGTCGCATGCCGCCCGTGTTGCCTCGTTCGGGGTGTTCGTCCGCGGGCGGCGTTCAGCAGCCCTCGGCCCGCACGTCGCTGAAGCGCACGGCGAAGCCCTTGCCCGCGGGGGCGGCGGCCATGGCGCCGGCCATCGCGGGCCGGCCCGGCGGGAAGTGCGCCAGGCGGAGCATGGTCTCCGGCGGGTCGCCGTCGAGACCGTAACGCACGGTGACCGCGTCGCCTGCGCGCTCGAGCGTGACCGTCACCCGCTGCGCCGCGCGTCCGAGCGGGAGCACCGACCAGTCGGAGAACTCCCTGGTCACGACCGTGCTGAGGTGGAAGCCGCCGTCGACGTATTCCACGCCGGCCTTGATCCAGTGCTGCTCGTCGATCCGCAGCACGGCGCCCGCCTGGTCGTACTGCTCGGCGTAGTCACCGGTGAACGTGACGGAGAGCAGCAGGTCGCCGGGCAGGGTGCGGCCGAACATGTGGGCGCTGTCGTAGGTGTAGCCGTAGTGGGTCCGGCGCCACATGTCGGTGGCGGGATCGCAGAAGAGCCTCAAGCCGTCGTCGGCGGTCCATTCGCGGGGAGGGTTGAGCCATTGCCAACCGGTCCCGAAGGCCATGATCATGACGTGATCCTGCCACGATCCGGGCGCCCCGGTAAGCGCCCCCGTGGCGGGCGGCGGCCGACCTGGAAATCGGGCGTCCGGCGGATCGTAAACTTGGGCCTGTGGAAGAGCCCAAGTTCGAGATTCAGATGCTGCACGACCGGGTCATGATCAGCATGGAGCAGGAGGCCGGGGAGCGGCGCAGCGGCTCCGGGATCGTCATCCCCGCGACGGTCAAGATGGCCAACCGCCTGGCCTGGGGCGAGGTCTGCGGCGTCGGCACGAACGTGCGCTCGGTCAAGGTCGGCGACAAGGTACTGTTCAACCCGGAGGACCAGTCCGAGGTCGAGGTGCACGCGCGGGTCTACCTGGTGATGCGCGAGCGCGACCTGCACGCGGTGGCCACCCAGGAGACCGACCACGGCACCGGCCTCTATCTATGACGCCGGCGACGTCCTGACGAAGGAGAGCCAGAGGTCGGCGTCCCACGTCCTCGCGGGCACGTCGGCCAGCACGCGGGTGACCTTGCCCTTGAGGTCGAGCACCGCCAGGCGATAGGCGTCCTCGTGCGCGAGGACGCCGATGACGTGCTCGTCGTCCCACCAGCCCCACACCGCGCGCGGCGCCGCGCCGACCCGTGCGGCGACCTTTCCCGTGGCGGAGTCGATCAGGCAGAGCTGCTCCCGGAAACGCTCGGGGCACCACGTGGCCAGCCGCTTGCCGGATGGGGAGAAGGCGTCCTCAGGGCCGGTCGGCGGGCCCGCGTCCGCGTACGTGCGCATGACCGCGCCGTCGGACGCCCGATAGACGCGCAGGCCGGCGCCGTGCCTGGACACGAGCCGGCCGTCGGGGCTCCACCAGAAGCCGGCGTTCGCGCTCAGGCCCGCGATCCTGACCGTGCGGGCGGTCTTGGCGGCCACGTCCACGACCGCGAAGCCGAGCACCCGCCACGTGCCGCTCACCTTCTGCTCGACCGTGAGCGCGACCTTCCTGCCGTCGCGGGACCAGGAGGCGTAGGAGGCGGTCATGGGTTTCTTGACCGTGCGGATCGTGGTGGTCTCGCCGGTGGCGCGGTCGGTGACGAGGAGCGCGTCGTGGCCGGATCGGTACGCCCTGGGCACCCCCGCCGCCAGCCGTCCGCCGGGCGAGACCGACACCTCGGAGAGGGTCTTCTGCCGGGCGAAGGCGTTGCCGGTGGCGGATCTCAGATAGGTGTCCCGGGTGCCGAGGCCGTAGGCCGTGAGCCGTACGGGATCGCCCGCTTTTTCGCGATATTTCATGCCGCCTGTGCCGGGAAGCTCCAGGTCTGCCCGTACGGCTGCCGGTGCGGGCAGGGACGCGGCCGGCGTGGGCGACGCCGCGATGGGGGTGGGAAACGTCAGGGACAGCGCGATGGCGATGGTGGCGATCACGCCCGCAGAATAGGCACGAATCCGCGGGTTTTCCGGCGTGATGCCGACTAGGTATGCACGTAGTTCAGCGCGAACCCGATGACGTCGAAGCCGACCGTGCGCAGGCCGAGATAGACGATCAGACCCGCTGCGGCCAGGGTCACGGCGAGCACCACGATGCGCACCGTCCAGCCCTGCCGTTTGTACCACTCCGTCCAGGCGTGCAACACGCGCTTGCCGAACTCCAGCAGCTTGTGCGCCCAGTGGAACTCCGTGGCCAGCACCGCCAGCCCGGCGAAAACGACCAGCCACCCCGGCCCGGGGAACGGCACCATGATCAGCCCTCCGACCACCATGACCGTCCCGATCACGCCGACCACGATCTTCAGCGTCAGCGCGCCCGTACGGGTCGAGCGGATGCCGTCCAGCCAGCCGTGGATCCCCCTGCGCCGACCAGGCATGCCGGACCGATCGGCGGCCCCCCGCTTGATCACGTCGGCGTCGCCGGTGTCGGAGCTCTGAATCGTCACATTTCCCCCCGGCAGTCGGTGTGCCCCCCAGGATACGGTGCTGCCCTCAGCCACACTTGCAGACGGCTAGCAAATCACCAAACCCGCAAACGGGTAAAATCTCCTGCTAGAGCAGGCTCTCACCGGCAAATATCGGTTAATGTCTGCTATGCCCGACGTATTGCTCCGCACTGTCACCGGCCCTGTACGCGCGGCCTCCATCGAGGGCGCCGTGCTCCCCCATGAACACCTGCGCACCGACATGCGCTGGGCGGTCGGCATCGACTCCGACCCGCACCGGTGGCTCGACGAGGAGCCCTCCGTCACCGCGGAGCTGCGCGAGCTGCGGCAGTCCGGCGGGCTCTCCCTGGCGGTCGACCTGACGTGCCTGGGCATGGGCCGCGACGCCGGCACCCTGGCCAGGGTCGCGGCGGGCAGCCGGGTGGCCGTGATCGCCTCGACCGGCCTGTTCGCCGAGCCGTACACGACCGTCGGCGACGCCGACGTGGACGCGCTCACCGGCCTGCTCATGGAGGAGATCTCCAGCGGCGTGGACGGCACGGGCGTCTTCCCCGGCGTGATCGGCGAGGTCGGCTGCTGGGGCGCCGAACCCACCCCCCGGGAGGAACGGTTCCTGGTCGCCGCGGCCCGCGCCTCGCTCCGCTCGCGCCTGCCGGTCGCCACGCACGGCAGGAACGCCCTGTCGGTGCTGGAGATCCTGCTCGGCCAGAACCTGCCGGGTTCCCGGGTCGCCGTCGGTTATGCGGGCGCCGAGCCGGCCGCCGCCAGGAAGATCGCCGAAGCGGGCGCGTACGTGAGCCTCGGCACTCTCGGGCTCGCCCGGCGGCACGGCCCCGACCAGGCGGCCAGGATCGCGCTCGGCCTGATCGAGGACGGGCTCGCGGACCGCCTCCTCCTCAGCACCGGGCTGAGCCGGGTGGCGCAGACGCGCAAGTACGGCGGGCCCGGCTACGCCCACCTCTTCCACGACCTGCTGCCGCGCCTGCGCGACGCGGGCACCGGCGAGGACACCCTCCGCCTGATCACCCACGACAACCCGCTGCGCTGGCTGACCTCTGGGCTTACTTGACCTCCACCTATGTCAAGGTTGCAGACTGATGTGCATGATCTTCACGCAAGCGGAACTCGACTACCTGTCCACCCAGCACCTCGGCCGCCTGGCCACGGTCGCGCCCGACGGGCAGGTGCAGAACAGCCCGACCGGGTTCTTCGTCGACGCGGCCACCGGAACGATCACCATCGGCGGGCACGCCCTCGGGAAGTCGAAGAAGTTCAGGAACATCCAGGCGGGCAGCACGGTCGCGTTCGTCGTGGACGACCTGGCCACGGTGGATCCCTGGGTGCCGCGGGGCATCGAGATCCGCGGCACCGCCGAGGCCCTGACGGACCACGAGCCCCCCGTGGCGTTCTTCTCGAGGGAGATCATCCGGATCACTCCCACCAAGATCATCTCGTGGGGTGTGGACGGGGCGCGGAAGAGCCGTACGGTGCGCCCCTAAGCTGATCGTATGGCTTCGGTGTGGGTGGTCAGCGGGCCGCCGGGCGCGGGCAAGTCCTCGGTGGCCGCCGCGCTGCTCGCCCGGCTCGACCCGGTGCCCGCCCTGCTCGACAAGGACACCGTCTACGGTGACTTCGTGGCGCGGGTCCTGCGCGGCCACGGCAGGCCCGACGGCGAGCGCGAGGGCCCCTGGTACGACGAGAACGTCAAGCGCTTCGAATACGCCGGCCTGACCAGGACCGCCAGGCAGATCCGCGGTCACGGCTGCCCGGTGCTGCTCGACGGCCCGTTCACCACGCAGGTGCACGACGCGGCGCGGTGGGCGGAGTGGGTGGCGGAGCTGGGCGGGCCGCCGGTGCGGCTGCTGTGGGTCCGGTCCGACGGCGCGACGCTGCGCGAGCGCCTCACGGCCCGGGGGTTCGCGCGCGACGCGGGCAAGCTGGCGGCGTTCGACGCCTACCTGCGCGACATCCGGGTGGACGAGCCGCCCGTCGTGCCCCACCTGGAGATCGACAACCGCCGGGGCGCGCCGCCGATCGCCGAACAGCTCGCGGCGGCGGGGATATCGGCCTCGCGTTCCGGAGATCACGGGGTCACCCGATGGCGGACGGAGGGAAATCAGGAGGCGACCCGATAGTCGTCGTCCCGCGCGTCCATGATCGCCATGTGCCCCGGCAGGTGGCCGATCGCGTACTCGACCCCGCTGGCCATCACCGCCGCCTGGGGCGTCACGCCGCACGCCCAGAACACCGGCGTCTCCCCCGCCCGCACCTCCACGGGGTCGCCGAAGTCGGGGCTGGCCAGGTCGCCGATCCCGAGCGCCGCGGGATCGCCCACGTGCACGGGCCCGCCGTGCACCATCGGATAGCGGCCGCTCACCTCGACGGCGGTCCTCACCCGTTCCTCCGGCACCGGACGCATCGAGACGACCAGCGGCCCGGACAGGCTGCCGACGGCCTGGCAGGGGATGCCGGTGACGTACATCGGCACGTTCGTCCCCAGCTCCAGGTGCCGCACCGGCACCCCGGCGGCCAGCAGCGCCCGTTCGAAGGTGAAGCTGCAGCCGATGAGGAACGGCACCAGGTCGTCGCGCCACTCGGCCACCACGTCGTCGAGGTCGGCGACCGCCGCGCCGTCGCGGTAGAGCCGGTAGCCGGGCAGGTCGGTACGCAGGTCCCCGGGGAACAGGCGGGTGGACCAGGCCCCCGGCTCACCCACGTCGAGGACCGGGCACGCCTGCGGGTTGAGGTGGGCGAACAGCAGCAGGTCGTAGCCCAGCCGCTCGGGCACGGCGATGAGGTTGGCCTGCGTCCAGCCCCGGCACCAGCCCGCGGTGGGCACCCGCTCGCCGGCGCGGAAGCGCTCTCGCGCCTGCTCGGGACTCAGGTCGGCGACGTCCACCTCTTGACGTTATGACCCCCGCGCACCTCGGTCCATCACCGCGCTCGCCACGTGATGTGGTGAGTTCCGGGGTGGCGGGTGGCGGTGCGGCTAGTGTGAACCTCCTCGGCTACGCTCCGCTCGCCGCCTCGACCGGCTCCTTGGCCCGCTCGTCGTAGGCCTCGCGGGCGGCGAGCACCTGGTCGGCGTGCTCGCCGGCCCACACGCCGATGGCCCGCAGGACGTCGACGGCGCTGCGGCCCAGGGCGGTGAGCTCGTAGTCGACCCGGGGCGGGATCGTCGGGTAGACGGTGCGGGTGACCAGGCCGTCGCGTTCGAGGGTGCGCAACGTCTGGGACAACATCTTCTGCGTGATGCCGTCGAGCATTCTGCGCAACTCGCTGAACCGCCTCGGGCCGTCGAGCAGCGCGCCCATGACGAGCCCCGCCCACTTGCCGGTGAAGATGTCGAGCACCGTGCGGGGCTTGCACGCCTGGAGGAACGCGTCAGCGCCGCCGAACCGCCGGAGGTCAGGGAACCTGGTATCCATGAGGTACCTCAATACCAAACAGGTGCCTTCTTCACAAGGGATACCGTGGGCGACCAGCATTACCGCTGTGACAGACATGCATGCGATCGTTTATCGCTCATTCGGCGAGCCCGAGGTGCTGGAGCTCGCACAAGTTCCCCGGCCGGTCCCCTTGCGGCATGAGGTGCTGGTCAGGGTCCGTGCGGCGGGCGTCAACCCGCCGGACTGGAAGCTGCGCCGCAATCCGTACCCGCCGGACTACGCCGAGCTTCCGCTGACTCCCGGCTGGGACGTTTCGGGCGTGGTCGAGGAGACCGGCGAGTACGTCGGCCGGTTCAAGCCGGGCGACGAGGTGTTCGGCATGCTCAACTTCCCCTCCTACGCCGGGGCGTACGCCGAGTACGTGGTCGCCAGGCCCCGGCAGTTCGCCAGGAAACCGGCCGAGATCGACCACGTCCAGGCCGCGGCCCTGCCGATGGCGGCGCTGACCGCCTGGCAGGCGTTCGAGGACATCGCGGAGGTGTCGCCCGGGCAGCGGGTGCTCGTCCACGCCGCGGCGGGCGGGGTCGGGCACCTGGCCGTCCAGCTCGCCAAGCTGCGGGGCGCGTACGTGATCGGCACCACCCGCGGCGCGAAGCACGCGTTCGCGCGCGGGCTCGGGGCCGACGAGCTGATCGACTACACCGCCGTGGACTTCGCCGAAGCCGTCTCGGACGTGGACGTCGTGCTGGACATGGTGGGCGGGGACTACCCGGCCCGTTCGCTGCCGGTGCTGCGTCCCGGGGGCGCGTTCATCGGCGGGGCGGGGATGACCACGTCCGACATGGAGGCGTACGCGCGCGCCGGGCTGCGGTTCGGCAAGTTCAGTGTGGAGCCCGACCACGCGGCGCTGGGAGCGATCGCCGCCCTCGCGGCCGACGGCCGGCTGGCCGCGCACGTGGACCGGGTGTTCTCCCTGGCGGAGGCCGCCAAGGCACACGCGCTGATGGAGAGCGGCGACTTCACCGGCAAGCTCGTGCTCGAGATCTGACAGCCCACCTCCCGAAAGACGCATCAACTTAAGGTGACGCCAAGAGGCTTTCGGTGAACGCGTTGTCCGTCGCGGTGGCGGCGAACCTCCCGGTGATCCTGCAGGGTCGCCGGGAAGCGGAGAGATCTCCGCGGTGCTCGCGCTCGGAGAGCGACTCGGGCCGCCGGTGGAGGTCGTGGTGGGCTCGATCAGAGAGCCGGGCGACTTCGCCGGGCTGCCGGCTCGTCCGGCTCGTCCGGCTCTGAGGAGGATGTGGGGGCCTGTCAGTACTCGACCTCGAACGTGTGCGGGCCCAGCGCGTACCCTTCGCCCTTGGGCACCACGTGACCGTGTTCGATCAGCGTGGTCAGGCTCTCCCGCACGTCGTCCTCGTCCAGGCCCGTCGCCCGTACCAGCCTGGCGAGCCCCGCGCCTCCGTGCTCCACCGCCTCGGAGGCCACCGCCTCGTACACGTGGATGTCCACGTCCGACAGGGACTGGACATCGTGGCCTTCTGTCATGATCGCTGCCTCGCTCCCTCCCTCAGCCGCATCGGATCGATCTCGCGCTCGGGGTAACGGCGGAGGTATTCGGTCTCCAGCTCGTCGGTACGCGACGTGTGCGTCGCGAGAGCGTCGTCCGACCCGTGGAAGAACGTCTCACTCCGGGTGGCGTGCAGTTGCCGCAGCTCACGAAGCAGATCGTCGTCGCTGAGCTCGCCCGCGTCTATTCCCATCGTCGTCATGGGCTCCCTCTACCCCGGAAGACCAGCAACAATATCTGTCACATTTCCTGACATTTAGGCATTGTTTGTAAGACATCGCCGCCTTACCTTCCCGTTATGGACCTCGAGCTCAGGCACCTCAGGATCGTCCGCGCGGTCGCGGACGCGGGAAGTGTGAGCAAGGCCGCGTCCCTGCTCGGGCTGGCACAACCGGCCCTCACCGCCCAGCTCAAGCGCATCGAGAGGGTGCTCGGCGGCGCCCTGTTCGAGCGCGACCGCCGCGGCGCCCGGCCCACCCGGCTCGGCGAGCTGGTGCTCGCCAGGGCGCGCGTGCTGCTACCCGCAGCCAAGGAACTCCAGGACGAAGCGCTGCGTTTCGCCCAGGCTCCCTCCCCCGGCTTCCGCATCGGCTCCACCAACGGCCCCATACTCGGCGGCCTGGTCGACCGCCTCGCCGCGGAGCGCACGATCAGCACGTTCACCTCCTGGTCGGCGCACGAGCTGAACAGCATGGCCGAGCTCGGCCGCCTCGACTACGTGCTGACCGGCGCCTGCGGCGACTCCGGCACCCCCACCGGCTCGCTGCTGTGGGAGACGATCAGCGTCGACCCCGTCTTCTGCCTGGTGGCCGAGAACCATCCCGCCGCCAAGGAGAAAGAGATCGAGCTGGCCGAGCTCGCCGAGGAGCAGTGGGCGGTCACGCCGGGAGACGGCTGCTTCGCCGACTGCTTCGCGATGGCCTGCGCCAGGGCCGGTTTCACGCCCGGCACGATCTACGAGACGGACGTGCCGACGTGCACGCACCTCGCGCAGGTCGGCCGCGCCGCGGTGTTGTGCCAGGCCACCCACCAGCCCGCCCAGGGCCTGGTCATGGTGCCGCTGGCCGGCGCGCCGCTGCGCTGGCGGCAACTCCTCGGCCGCCACCCCACCGCCCCCGACGCCGCCTGGGTGGCGGCGCAGGCGAAACAGGCCCACATGGACGCCGTACGCAAGAGCCCGGTCTACAACGACTGGCTCGTACGTAACCCGGGATATGGAACAGCTCCATAACGTCGCGATAGGGGCAAGCTAGTACTCCTCCGCTTCTGAGTTCGCCGTTACCTTTACGGCACCCCCAGCAGCAAGGAGATCCCCATGCTCCGAGCCCCCGCGCTGATCGCCGTCGCGATCGGCGCCTTGGTCGTGACCGCGACCCCAGCGGCAGCGGCGAAACCCCCCTCCGGCGTGGTCGACGCCATCCAGCGTGACCTCGGCATCACCAAGGAACAGGCGATCAACCGCCTCGCCAACGAGTCCCGCGGCAATGCCGCGACGCCCACCCTGCGCAAGAGGCTCGGCGACGACTACGCCGGCATCTGGTACGAAGGGGCCGAAAGCGCCCTCGTCGTCGCCAGCGTCGACCCCTCCGACACCGCCGAAATCACCCGCGCGGGCGCGCGAGCACGCATCGTGACCCGTACGTTCGCCCAGCTCACCCAGGCCAAGGAGAGCCTCGACAAGGCCGCACCGCCCGCCACCGTGCACAGCTGGGCCGTCTCGCCCCAGGACAACGCGGTCGTCGTCCAGACCAGCGACGAAGCGGCGGCGCGATCGTGGATCGCCTCCAGCGGCGTGGACGCGGAAACCGTGAAGTTCGAACGGTCCACCGAACGCCCGCGCCCGTTCTACGACATCCGCGGCGGCGACGCGTACTACACCTCGGAAGGCTACCGGTGCTCGATCGGCTTCGCGGCCAGGCGCGGCAGCCAGCTCGGCTTCACCACGGCCGGCCACTGCGGCGGCACCGGCGTCACCACCACCGGGTACAACCGGGTCGCGCAGGGAACCTTCCAGATCTCGTCGTTCCCGGGCAACGACTACGCCTGGGTGGCGACGAACTCCAACTGGACCGCGCCCGGCGTGGTCAACGGCTACAGTGCCGGCACCATCCCCGTACGCGGCTCGACCGTCACCCAGCCCCAAGGCTCCGTGTGCCGCTCCGGCTCCACCACCCAGTGGCACTGCGGCACCGTCACCGCGCTGAACGCCACCGTCAACTACCCGGAGGGCACCGTGTCCGGACTGACCCGGACGAACGTGTGCGCCGAAGGCGGCGACTCGGGCGGCTCGTTCATCTCCGGCGACCAGGCCCAGGGCATGACCTCAGGCGGCTCCGGGAACTGCAGCTTCGGCGGCACCACGTACTTCCAGCCCCTCGGCGAACTTCTCTCCGTGGGCGGCCTCACCCTGATCACGTCCGGCGGCGACCCGGACCCGCCGGAGGGCTGCCAGAGCTACGAGGACACCTACACGGGATCGCTGAGCGGGAACCAGAGCGCGTACCAGCCGAACGGCTCCTACTACCAGGCCACGACCTCCGGCACCCACGCCGCCTGCCTGGACGCGCCGGACGGCACGGACTTCGACGTGTACCTGCAGAAGTGGAACGGCTTCTCCTGGACCGTGGTGGCCAGCGGCGACAGCCCGAACGCCGACGAGACCATCACCTACAACGGGACCGCGGGCTACTACCGGTACCGCGTGCACGCCTACAGCGGGTCCGGCGCGTACACGCTGGGCCTGAACCGGCCGTGAGCACCACCCCCGAGGCCGCGGGCCGGCGAGCGCCGGACACCGACACCTGAGACCCGAGGGCCGGCGAGTGCCGAGCAGCACCCGACATTCGCCGGCCCTCCCCCTCTCCCCGGCGCTCGGGCGCGAACGTTCTAGGCCAGCTCGAACTCCCACCCCGGCCGCCACTCGAAAGAGCCGACCAGATCCTCCAGCGACGTGCCGTGCAGCAGGTTCCGCAACGCCCAGAGATTCGCGGTGTGCGCCACCACCAGCACCGTCCGCCCCTGCCACTCCGCCATCACGTCCCGCAGGAACGCCGCCGTCTCGGCGACCACCTGCCGGTAGCTCTGCCCGCCGGGCCACGGGGTGTCGATGTGCCTGCTCCGCAACGCCGCCACCTCGTTCACCGGCCGCCCGTTGTAGATCCCGTAGTCGCATTCCCTGAGCCGCCGGTCGAGCCTGAGCTCCTTGCCGTCCCCGAAGGCGATCTCCGCCGTCTGCACGGACCGCCGCAGGTCAGACGAGTAGACGACGTCGACCTTCCGCCGCCGCGCCCCCAGCTCCACCGCCTGAGCACGCCCGAGCGCCGACAGCTCACCCGGCAACCATCCGGTGGCGATGCCCGTCTCGTTGTCCACGGTGGTGGAGTGGGTCTCGTAGATCAGTCTGACAACCACGCCCAGACCGTACCGGGCTTACCTGCGTACCTGCTGGGAATGCCCGCCCGGCCCGCGGTCGCGGTGCTGGAGGGCCCGGCCGGGACCCGAATATGATCGCCTCAGGCTCCACCGACACGTCCGGGCGTGGAATGATGTGTGCGGGGATGTCTCCCGTCCGGCCGGGCACCACAAGCGGTTCCCATGCTCTAGCCTTAGCATGCGCGAGGCGGCGGCATGATCCTCTCGGCGCCCACCGCACGTCACACAACTGAATCCAGGGGCGGTAGCTCAGCCGGTCAGAGCATCGGACTCATAATCCGTGGGTCGTGGGTTCAAGTCCCACCCGCCCTACTCACCAATACCGCGTTTAGCGAGTAGCCGGGAGGAATCTAGCCCCCCCGGCTCTCTCAGAACCGTGCTTGATCGTCTCCGATCACACGGCTCCCATCATCCAGCCGTTCACGGTTACGGCTTGATAAGCCTCCAGTGAGCGAAGAGCCCGGGATACAGCCTGGCGTGGCTGCCCAGCGCGCCGCGCGCCTTGGCTCGTTTGCGCCGAAACCGCTTGTACTTCTGCACGAGCCACCGCACCATATAGTCGTTGATGCGGTTGAGGCTGAAGTCCAACGCGGACGAATAAAACCGTCCGTAGTAGTTGATCCAGCCCCGCACGACCGGGTTGATCTCCCGGGCGAGCTGCTCCAGGGTCGCTCCACTGCGCAGGTTGCAGCCGCCATGAGCGGATCTGCGCCCGGATCTGTTTGGCGGCCTCGTCGCTGACAGCCGGATTGAAGCCGAAGAAGTAGCTCCCCCGCTTCGTCCGGACCTTTCGCACCCGAAACCCGTACCCCAGGAACGGAACCTGTCAAACCGGATGAGACGTCAGACTACTTGTGTGGTTTGTGGTGGAGTGTCGTTCTGCAGCGTGGTGGGTGGCTGGTTGATCCACACCTTGGCCGGTAGTGCCGGCGGGTAGGGGCGTCGGCCGCGGAACCGGTCGGGATGGGCCAGGAAGGCCGCGTGGAGAGTCGCGATCCGCCGGGCCTGGATGTCGGCGGCGGTGCCGTCATGCACGACGCGGGCGTGTGCATCGCAAGGCCGTTGCGTTCTCGGCTGATGAGACTGCTGCACCCCTGGGTCGAGTGGCCGAGTAGGAGCGCCCCGGTGCGGAGATGACAAACGCGACCCCTGATGATCGTCGGTGTCTAGCCAGTCGATC